>NZ_JBVHWT010000002.1:0-258465 GCF_055564055.1 Streptomyces sp. NPDC029159 | reverse complement strand
TGTTTTTTCCCTCTGGGTGGGGAGGGGTGTCCGCAGTGTCGGTTTTCTTTTCGGTGCCCTTTCCCTTTTTGGCGTCTCTGGCTTCCCCCCCCCTCCCCCCCCCGCCCCCCCCCCCCCCCCCCCCCACCTCACGGCCCACCGCCTCGGCGGGCCGCCGCTCACGCCCCTCTCACCAGGTGACGGGCAGGGCGAGCGGATAGCGCCAGATGGAATTCTTGTTCCACTGCACCTCTTCGGCGGGCACCGCAAGCTTCAGCGCCGGGAAGCGCCTCATGAGCGTGCCGAGCGCCACCTCCAGCTCGGTGGCGGCGAGCGGCGCACCGAGGCAGTGGTGGCCGCCCCAGCCGAAGGTCATGTGGGACGGCCCGTTGCGCTCCAGGTCCAGCTCGTCCGGCCGGTCGAACTTCCGCCCGTCCCGGTTGGCCGTCAGGTACGACACGTGCACGATGTCGCCCTTGCGGATCTGCACGCCGCTCAGCTCCACGTCCTCCAGGGCGACGCGGGGGATGCCGACGCCCTTGCGGAAGGGAATGAAGCGCAGCAGCTCCTCCAGCGCCTGCGGGAACTTCTCCGGGGTGTCCCGGAGCATCGCCATCTCGTCGGGCCGCGTCAGGAGGGCGTAGGAGATGTTCCCGAGCTGATAGGTGGTGGTGTCCTGGCCCGTGATGAGCAGCACCATCGCCATCACGGTCAGCTCGTCGTCGTTGAGCAGCTCGTCCCCGTCGCGGGCGGTGGCCAGCACGCTGATCAGGTCGTCGCCCGGGTCCGCCCGGCGCTGCGCGGTCAGCTTCGCGAAATAGGCCCGCAGCTCGGCCTTGGAGCGGATGGCCGCTTCCTTGTTCTCGACGGTGACGTTCATCATCGTCCGGGCGTGCTTGCGCAGCTGCGCACGGTCCCCCTCGGGGATGTCGAGGACCTCGCAGATGGTGGTCAGCGGCAGCGGCGCCGCGAGGTGCTCGAAGAGATCGGCGGGCGCGCCGTGCGCCTCCATCCGGTCCAGCAGCTCGTCGACGACATGCTGCGTACGGACCCGCATCCGCTCCATGTGCCGCGGCGCGAACCCCTTCGAGATCAGGCTGCGCAGCCGGCTGCTGCCGGGCGGGTCCATGACGTTGATGGCCTCGTCCTGGACGATGGGCTCCGGCGTCATCCGCGGGAAGTCCCGGCCGACCACCGCCCGGCGGCTGAACCGCCGGTCGGTGGTGACGGTACGCACGTCGTCGTAGCCGGTGACCAGCCACGCCTCCCCCTCCCCGTAGGGCAGCTTGATACGGGAGACGGGCCCCTCGTTCTGCAGCGCTCTGAGCTGCGGGTCGAATTCGAGGGCCTCGGCATAGTCGAAGGGGCAGTTCCGCGTGGGAGGCACGGGGTCCATACGAAGCTCCAGGTACGGGATCGGACGGATGAGGCGGGCACCGAAGGGGACGGACACACCCCTCGGGGGGCCGTCTGCGTGGCGTCGTTCACCCGTCGGGCGGCTCCACGGGCTCCGGTCGGCGACGACGAGGCGCGGCGGGACGAGCGACACGGCGCGCCGACGACCGACGACCGCACCGCGCACGGGCGTACCGCACCTCGCCTGCCGAACCCCGTGGACCGGTCCCGGCGTGGACGACAGGACCTAGGTACCCGATCACCTGTCGGCACACGCGCCGCATCCGGGCGATTGGTCCGATTGCCCCATGAATCGCGTACCGCCCGGCCCACGGCACGCCCACCGCCCCGGCCGCCGGGCCCGGTGGCCGTACGCCGAAGAGCCTCAGGCCGGGATCGCCCCTCAACCGGCCGGGACCTCCCCCACGGGGGCCTCCACCCGGGCGGCGTCCACCGCGCGGCGCAGGGTCCGGGCGAGCGCGACGGCGTCCGCGACGGCCCAGAAGTGGGTGAAGAACAGCCGGGGCGACTCGTCCAGGTGATGGTTGTGCAGTTCGACGAGGCGGATCCCGCCGCGCCGCAGCGCCCCCAGGACGCCTGGGGCCTCGTCCGCCGTCATGGCGAAGTCACCGGCGAGCGCCGCCCGGCCGCCACCCACCGGCTGGAAGATGAACGCGCAGGTCGAGCCGAGGCCGACGGGCAGCACCAGCGGTCCGCTGCGCACCGTCTCCCGGCGGACGAACAGACACTTGAAAACCCCCTCCTCGACGGTCCCCCGGACGCCCAGCGCCGCCTCGATCCCGGCCAGGTCCAGATCCATGGGGAGCGACGGCCCCGGCGGCCCCGGGGGCGGGGTGCCGGTCCGGTCGAACCCGGCGCGCAGCCCGCGGGCGAGCGCCTCCGCGTCCCGGCCGTGCCCGTGCAGATGGGCCCACCAGATGTCCGGGTGCTGGGCGAGCAGATGCTTGTGGAGCGCGGTCAGCGCGATGCCGTGCGCCTGCCAGGCGTCGATCGCCCGCTGCATCTCGTCCTCGGTGACCACCACATCACCCATCGCCATCGCGCTGCCGTCGGCGTACCGGACGAACGACACATGCGCCCCGAGCGCAAGCCCCGGCCGCACGATGACCCCATCGGAGACCACGCTCAGATCCCGCCGCGGAAAGCCGGTGTGGTAGATCACGCCCCGCAACATGTTCCCGCCCCGCCCCAGCGCCCGCCCCACACCGGCCCACTCCGCCTCACCGGTCGCCACCGGCTCGATCTCCCGCCGCCCCGCCCCACCCGCCATCCCGTCACTCCGAGCGGCAGCACCCCCGGCCCCCACCCCGACGACCACCGGCGCCGCCACCACCGCGGCCAACAACCGCCGCCGCGAGGCGGACCCCCGCGGACAGGCGTCGTACGCACGGTCTCCGCTCCTCATTCCGTCGCCTTTCATGACGGGATGAAATCATGATGTAGCGGGGGAAAGGGGATATTCAGTACCGGGTGTCCCGGAAGGCCCGTACCCTTCGTGCCACCACGGGTCAGCACCCCGGTGGCCGTCATCATGAGCAGCACAGGCCACGGCTCCAAGCGACGAGGCGGAGGCACAGTCGCCCTACTCGCCCTGAACGCACTCGGACAGCCTTCTCGTTCCGAGCCCGGCCGGAGCCGCTCTCACCCGTCGGCCACCTCCGAACCGCGCTATACGGCATACCCGGCACCGCCGCCGCCACGCAGCAGGGGCGGATTGAGCAGCCACGCGCCACCGCGACGATAGAGGGCAGCTGGGCGGCCGGTGGGAGGCAGTCTCTGCTCCCCCGTGGGTTCCACGAACCCTGCGGAGTTGAGCACTTTCCGGCGGAAGTTGCTCGGGTCCAGGCGTTGCCCCCAGATCACCTCGTAGACCGTGCGCAGCTCACTCAGCGTGAACGGCTCCCGGCAGAAGGCTGTAGCGACGGCGGTGTATTCGAGCTTTCCTCGCACTTCCTCCAGCGCATCCGCCAGGATGGCTTGGTGATCGAACGCCAACCGCTCCTCGGTGGCCAGTGGTGACACAGGGGCCCAATAGGCATGCCTGGCATCGGTGCCCCCCACGGGAGCGGGCAGATCCGACCCCAATGCGAGATAGGCGATCGTGACCACCCTCCCCCTCGGGTCACGCCAAGGGTCCCCGTATGCGCCGAACTGATCCAGATGCAGCTGGCTGCCATCGATCCCAGCCTCCTCCCCGAGTTCACGCAGAGCCCCCTCCCGCAAGGTCTCGCCTTTTTGGACATAGCCGCCAGGGAGCGCCGGCCGGCCGAGGAAAGGCTCCAGTCCGCGCTCGATCAGGAGCACCATCAGGCGCCCATCTCTGATCGTGAAGATCGCCAAGTCCACGGTCACCCACGACGCCTCCACTTCAGTGGAGGCTTTCAGCCAGTCATCCACCAGAACCCCTAAAGGTCACGTTGACTTAAACCCTGCCGGCACTTATGGTCTCGCAGACCATAACTCTACGAGGCAGGGACAGAGCGTGATCACTTCTCAAGCGCCACCGGCCACGGAAGCGACCGGTGAACCCACCGCCGCCACCCGCCACTTATGCACCGGTGTGTACGTGGATGAACGTTTTCGAGACCTCGTGATCAATGAGGTGTGCACCGCGCCGCACCGGAGGGTCGCACCGTCCTACGGCTTCGACATCGTCCCTGTCATGCACCACGCTTGGCGAGCCGCCGCACTGAGCGCGCTCACCCGCATTGCAGTGGTGGGAACAGCGATCGCCCCCGCCGTCACAGGTGCCCTACCCACCGCCGCCCTCATCGCCAGCGGCCTTGCCCTCCTGTGGCTACTCCGTCTCGCCGTACTGCTCCGCGACGTCGACCAGGACCCGAGAGTCAGGCAAAAGTCCAAGCGCCGCGGCCTGGGAGCGGTACGAAATCATCGGCGTCTCTTCAAGCTACTACTGCCGCGCCGGTACTCGGAAAAGACATATGCCCTCCGGCGTATCGGTTTCGCCGCACTATCACTCACAGTGGCCGGCCTGACGCTCGCACTCCTCTACCCGGACCACGCTGTCAGAGCATTTCACCTGGCCTTGGGAATCTCTCTCATATGTCTCAGCGTCGGGGTCACACGCCAACTGATACTCAATCGAATCCTGCGCGCACCAAGCCTTCGGCCCTCACGCCTGTCCGGGCGACAGAAGGCGGCGGACACACAGCAACAGCATCTCTGCACCGTCTACCGCCGCCCACGTCACAGCGAGGACGAAGACGAGGACGACCTCACCATGTTCACGCTGTTCGGGGACGAATCGCCGTTCATCGGGGCCGGCGAGCTCGTCTACCAGTGGAACCCGCCGATGAGCATTCAGCTGCTCCGCCCCAGCGATGACGACGCGCCGCTCCATGAACGCGAGTACCCCGTCCCCCCGTTCCACGCACACGAACTGGTCGACTACCTACGCGAGGCCGTTCAACTACTGGACTCCGACAGTCAGGATGTACGGCTACCCGCACAGGTCCGCGACCGCGTCTACGTAGCCGAAACCGATGTAGCGGTGGACCGTTCGCTTCTTCCGCAGGAGTTCGACGAACGCGACCTCCGCGTCATCATCAATACACCCGGATCCAAACAGCATCACTTCTTGGAGGTGACAACGCCTGCGGAGGGCGCGGAGTTCGTGGCGACCGTTCTACTGCACGTCAGCCTTCAAGGCCGTACCTTGAGCATCTCCACGGCGGCGTGCGTCCTCGCTCATACGCCGAGGACTTTCCAACGCACCGCAGAGTTCGGCCATCACGGATTCATAGCAGTCGTCTGGTCAGCGTTTCGGGAACTGGCCACATTACCTTCAGAAATCCAGCACTCATGGCGACTGATCCTGTATCTCTATGCCTTTCTCAAGGCAGTGATACTTCCCCGGGACCTCACCATCACGCCGATCCGCAATGTCCTGATCGGTAGTCGGGTGAGCATACGGGAGAGATCGGCCCAGGCATGGTCCAAGATTCAGCTTGAGAAGAGCGACATCCTCGGCCGAATGAAGACGATCGAACGTCGACTGCTTCGGGCCGCCAGCGACTTCCTGACCATCAAGGATGTTGACATATCAGAGTTCAACGATCGCGCACTTAAAATCATCAACAGCGGCATCTTCAACTTCGGCGACAACAACAACTTCAGCAACAACGCCGTGGGCAATGCGGCTCAGGTCGGCGTTGCCGCCAGCCAACCGACCGGCCCGGAAAACTCCAACGGTGGAGGAAAGCAGTGATCACCAATCACGGCATCATCAGTAATGGCGACAACAACAACTTCAGTAACAACGCCATTGGAGAAAACGCCAGCGTCGCCCTCTCCACTCCTTCCCACAGCACTACCCTTCCCACCGGCGACGGGGCGACTGACGCCCAGAACACCGTGTGGGACATCGGAGTGGTCACGATCCTCAGTGAGGAACTGCGCAGCGTGGTGGACGAGTTGAAACTGGTACGCCACAAGGAACCCGGCGGGCTGTTTTTCTACCGGGGCGAACACACCATGGCGGAAACGACTGTTCGTATCGTGGCCACCCAGGCCCAGAGCCAGGGACAACGCTCGACAATGGCAGCTCTGGAAAATCTTCGCCGCCACTACGAACCGCGACTCTGGGCCCTGGTAGGCGTGGGTGGCGGCCTCCATGAAGAGCACGCCCGCATCGGCAATGTCATTGTCTCCACCGACATCGTCTACTACGAGAACCGCAAGATCAGTCCGCGAGGGGAAGTCCATCGCCGCGGGGAACACCGACAGGCGCCCGCACCGGTCGTCCATGCCGTGAACGCCTTCTTCACCGATCACGGGACACCGGCACGCATCCACGGCCAACTACCCGCACACGCATCTGAGGGTTTCGAGGTCTACCCGGGCGTGATCGGGTCCGGAGAAGCCGTCATCGCCGACCGCGAGAGCGACATCCGCAGCTACCTCACGAGCTACCACGAGAAAGTTTTGGCGGTAGACATGGAAGCAGGAGGCCTGAGCCAGTACTGGCAGGAGAACTCCGTTCACAGCGGAATCAATCCTGGCTGGATCGTCATCCGAGGCGTATCCGACAACGCCGATGAGGAAAAAGGTCACGGATATCACGACCTCGCGGCTCGGAACGCTGCGCACATCCTGCGAGAGCTTCTCTCCTACCTCTGCTGGCCTTGAATCGAAGGCACCGAGAGGCCCCTACCAGAGGGAGACGGCTCGTATGACTGCTTTTCTGTTCGGGATACTCAGCTCTCTTGCTGCCAGCGCGATCCTGCTGGTTCTCGGCCTCTTACGCGGCTCACGTCCACTGTGGTGGCTGGTGGCCGTCTGCTCCCGGCCCACCGGCACGGGGCTCGGCCGCGTATACCGGCATCAGTCGTCCACTGAACAGGACATCGCACACGACCTCGCCCGGGCTCGCTGGGTCAAAGTCCTGGCAGGACGTGGAAATGTGCTCACCCGTGAGGTCTTCTCACCTCTGTGGTCGGGGGAGCTGTCCCCGGATTCCGTCCAGGTTCTGCTACCCGATCCTCGCCCTCGAGACGACTCATGGCTTGACCGGCGCTCACACGAGATATGCCAGTTCGATCCCGGCTTCACTCCAGACCTGCTCAGAAACCAGGTGCGGACGAACATGGACTACCTCGCTCATGCGGCCTGTACACAACGCAACTTCGAGCTTCGCAGCTTCAACCTCCCAAACTCCTGCCGTGTGATCGCAACGGATCGGGCTGCCTACCTCACCTTCTACAGCAGCTCCGCTCACGGCCGGAACTCCCCGTGCCTGTACGCCCGTGCGCCTGGACTCCTGTACTCCATCGCCCTGCAGCAGTTCGACACAGCCTGGACTAACAGCTCACCCGCACACCCGACGCCCGGGCCCTGATCTCAACGACCGTCCAGGGAGCTCTCCGCGCTGTCCGGCCGGATGCGGTCCGCGGCGCGGGTGTGAGGGCCGGGCCTCCGGCCTCACCCCCACACCCCATCTGCCGGAACACCTCTCGTAACACGCCTGTCTAACCGGCCACTTCACCGCCGACGCTCGCCCCGTCCCCCTCCCTCCGCCCCACCCGCACCCCACGCCGCCGACCAGCAGCAGTACCGCGACCGTGCCGAGGGTGAAGGCTTCGAAGGTGGTGCGGGAGACGGCCCAGGTGCCGGCGAAGGCGTAGTGGAGGCCGAAGAGAGCAGGCCCTCGTCTCCGCCGCGGGGCGGGCCATCGCGGAGCGCGGGCTGGAAGCCCTGCGCATCAAGGACATCGCGGATGCCGCGGTCGTCTCCCAGGGCTCGGTCCTGTACTACTACCCCGAGCTGAACGACCTGGTCCTGGAGGTGCACCGGGGCGCCGTGGAAGGTTATCTGGCCTCCCGACAGCGGGCGTACGACGAGGCGCCGCCCGACGATCCCGCCACCCGCCTCCGTGCCCTGCTGCGCAGCGGGCTGCCGGCCATGACGGACGATCCGGCCCACGGACTCCGCCACGAACTGCACCGGCCCGCCGGGCGCAGCCCGGGCCACGCCGAGCTGATGGCCTCGCTCTTCGCCCGGGAGGTCGCGCTCCACACCACCGCCCTGGAGGTGGGCGCCGCGAGCGGCGGCTTCGCGCTCGCCGCGTCCGCGCCGGCTCCGGCACACACTCTGCTGGCCCTGGAGGACGGCTGCGGGCTGCACATCGTCAGCCGCAACGCCGCGCTCCGCCCCGAGCGGGCCCAGGAGTTGCTTCTCGCCCACGCCCGGGCGGTGACGGGGCGCGCCGAATCTCTGAGCGTTGCCGGTCAGGCCCCGGCGGGCCGGGGTGCGATGTTCCGCAGGACGTCCATGGCCGCTCGGGCGCGGGCGGTCTGGGTCACGCCGCCCACGGAGGCGATCTGGACGGCGAGCGGCGGTCCGGCGTCGCGGAGCGGGAGCGCCGCGATCTCTCCGCCGCCGTAGGTCTGGCGGGTCGCCGGCCGCTGGTTGAGGACGGAGTAGCCGAGTCCGCGGGCCACCAGGGAGCGCACGGTCTCGTAGCTCCGGGTGCGGTAGCGGACGTCGGGGGCGGTGCCGGTGGCGGCGACCAGCGAGCGGAAGTAGTCGCGGCTGTGCGGCAGATCGAGGAGGACCAGCGGTTCTGCGGAGAGTTCGGCCAGCTCCACGCCGTCCCGGTCGGCCAGCGGATGGGCGGCCGGGACGATCACATAGGCCGGGGCGTGGGCGATCGTCTCGCAGTGCAGGTCGGGTTCGGTCGACAGGCCGAGGTCGTAGGTGAGGGCGAAGTCGATCCGGCCCGCCGCCAGGGCAGCCAGGAGCTGGTCGGTCTCCGCCTCCACGACGTCGATCTCGATGCCCGGATGGCGCCGGGTGCACTCGCTGAACAGCGGCGGCAGGTAGTAGGGGGCCAGAGTCACGAAGCAGCCGACGGCCACCGGCCCGGACAGGGACTCGCCGCTGCCCTGGGCCTCCCGTTCGACCTCGTGGGCGCGGCCCAGCAGCTCCCGGGCCTGCTGCCGGAGCCGCTCCCCCGCCGGGGTGAGCGTCAGGCTGCGGCCCCGGCGGCGGATGAACAGCTGCACCCGCAGGTCCCGTTCCAGGTTGTGGACGGCGGTGGAGACGGCGGACTGCGCGATGTGCAGCTCCGCCGACGCCTCCGTCATCGACCCGCGCTCGGCGGCCACCAGGAAGTAGCGGAGCTGAACGAGCGTGAAACCCACTGGTGACATCATCTGCGGCCCTCGGCTCCTGGTGATCCGGTCGGTGCCGACCTTATGGCGCGGCGGGCTCACGGCTCTCGACGGGCGCCGCCTCGGCCACGTCCCCGGGGTGCAGCAGGGCGGAGCCGGCGGTCTCCCGCAGCGACAGGGCGGCAACGAGCCCGCCGGCGGCGAACACCATCAGGTACGGGCCGGGCACCAGGGTGCTGCCGGTCGCCGAGATGAGCACGGTCATCAGGTACGGCACCGTACCGGCGAACAGCGCCGCGGTGATGTTGTAGGCGACGGACAGCCCGCTCTGCCGGGTACGGGTGGGGAAGACCTCCGCCGACCAGACCGCGTACGTGCCGAGGATCGCGGCCAGGATCACGCCGAGCGCCAGACCGGCGATCCATGTCCCGACGAGTCCGGTGCGCATCAGCGCAAACGCCGGGGTGGCGAGGAGCAGCAGGGCGGCGGTCGCGCCGATGAACACCGGCTTGCGGCCCACCCGGTCGGAGAGCAGCCCGAACAGCGGCACCAGTACCAGGCCGAGCAGTGAGATCGCCGTGGCCAGCAGGGCGGCGCTGTCGGCCGGGTGGCCGAGGTGGTCGGTCTCGTAGGTGACGAGGTAGGTCAGCACCGCGTAGAACGGCACGTGCATCGCCGCCATCAGGCCCGCCGCCTGGAGCAGTTCCCGCTTGTGGTGGCGGAGCAGTTCGCGGGCGGGGCTGCGCGGGACGGAGCCGTTGGCCTCCAGCGTCCGGTACTCCGGGGTGTCCTCGATCCTGTTGCGGATGACGTAGCCGATGACGCCCAGCGGCGCGGAGACGAGGAAGGGGATCCGCCAGCCCCAGGAGGTCAGCTGGTCGGCGTCGAGCCCCGTCGAGAGCAGCAGGAAGACGAACGATCCGGCGAGGAAGCCCAGCAGCGAGCCGACCTCCAGCCAGCTCACCCCGAAGCCGCGGCGCTCGCGGGGCGCGCTCTCGGCGAGGAAGCTGGCCGCACTGCCGAACTCGCCGCCCGCGGCGAACCCCTGGACCAGCCGCAGGCCCACCAGGAGCAGCGGGGCGGCGATCCCGATCGAGGCGTAGCCGGGCAGCAGGCCGATGCACAGAGTCGCGCCGGACATCAGGAAGATGACCAGCGACAGGGTGCGCTTGCGGCCGATCCGGTCGCCGAGCGGCCCGAACACCAGGGCGCCGACCGGCCGGATGCCGAACGACACGGCGAACACCCCGAACACGGCGAGCAGCCCGGTCGTGCTGTCCTCCGCCGGGAAGAACACGGTCGCGACGGTACCGGCGAGATAGGCGTAGGCGGCCCAGTCGAACCAGTGCACGAAGACGCCGATGGCTCCCGCGGCGACGCTCCTGCGCAGGTCGGCCACGTCGGTGGGCACCACGGCTTCGTTCTCTACGGTGCCGCTGTTACGGGTGCGCATGCGCGCCTCCTTGGGGGACGGGGAAAGGGGCCGGAGCGGTGCGGGGCCGGCGGCGCGGTGTGCTCAGTGCGCCGCCGGCAGGCCGGTGGGGGCGGCGGGGCCGGTCAGCTCGTGGAGCTGTGCGGCGGTCAGCAGTCCGCGCTCGCGGATGAGGCCGAAGGTGGGTGGGATCCAGCTCCGGCGGGCGGTGAGCGGCGCGCCGGGGGCGGCCGCCGGGAGCGTCGTCGGTCCCGGCGGCCGTCCCCGTCACCCCGCCGCTCCCCCGGCGGAGGCGGCCCGGTCCACGCCGGTCCAGGCCAGCGCGAGCGCCCCGTCGAGCAGGGCGCGCTGCGCGGTCGGCCCCACGCAGTACGCGGCGAACTCGTGCTGGTGGTTGGTGGCGGGCAGCGAGCCGATGCCGATGTAGGGGTGGATGGCCGGCACCACCTGCGAGACGTTGCCCATGTCGGTGGAGGCGCGGTTCATCCGTGCGGCCTGGCCGGGCGGCGCGAACTCCCGCCCCAGGGCGACGGCGTTGGCGCGGTAGTGGGCGAGCGCCGTCTCGTCCGCGCGGAACTCCGCGTACGGCTTGCTCTCCGGTTCGATCGCCAGCTCGCAGCCGGTCGCCAGGGCTCCGGCCTCGAAGGCCCGCAGGACGCGCGGCTCCAGCTCGGCGAGTTCGGCGAGCGTCTCCGCCCGTACGTACCAGCGTCCGCTCGACCGCTCCGGGATGGCGTTCGGGGCGTCCCCGGCGTGCGTCACCACGCCGTGCACCCGGGCCGAGGCCGGGAGGTGCTGGCGGAGCAGACCGATCGCGACCTGCGCCACGGTGAAGGCGTCGGCCGCGTTCACCCCGGCCTCCGGATAGGCCGCGGCGTGCGCGGACTTGCCGGTGTACGACACCTTGGAGTGGCTGACCGCGAACGGCCGGGCCTCGGCGACGTCGACCGGCGCCGGGTGCACCATCATCGCGAGGTCCACCCCGGCGAAGGCGCCCCGGTCCAGCAGCTCGATCTTGCCGCCGCCGCCCTCCTCGGCCGGGGTGCCGTAGACCTCGACGGTGAGGCCCGCGTCATCGGCGACGGCGGCCAGTCCGAGCGCGGCGCCCACGGAACTCGCCGCGATGAGGTTGTGCCCGCACGCATGGCCGAGGCCGGGCAGCGCGTCGTACTCGGCGCACAGCGCGATCCGGACCGGCCCGCTGCCGAACCGCGCGTGGAACGCGGTCTCCAGGCCCAGGTACGACGAGGTGACGTCGTACCCCACCCGGTCGAGCAGCTCCGGCACGGTGGCCGCGGCCCGGTGTTCCTCCCAGGCGGTCTCCGGGTCGGCGTGCAGCCGCTCGGAGAGGCCGATCAGCTCCTGTGCCCGCCGGTCGACCGCCCGCCGGGCAGCCTCCTTCAGCGCACTCATCGCTGATCGCCCGGGACGCCGTACGAGGGCGAGGTGGCCGGGTCGAGGCCGCGGGTCACGTAGTCGTCCCGCTGCGGCAGCCAGACGTCGAGGAGTTCGCCGAGCCGGTCCATGGGGTCGTCGGCCCAGTCCACCCGCAGGTCGGTGACGCGCCAGCCGACGTCCGCGACGACCGCCAGCCCGGCCGAGTGCACCGGCCCCGCCTCACCGCCCGCGGCGACCGCGGCCCGCATGGCGGCGAGCAGCCGCTCCTCCAGCTCCCCGGTGGCGGCGGCGTACGCGTCGATGAGGACGCCGGGGATGTGCGGACCGGAGAGCATGTTGCCGGCCGCGACCGCGCCGTCCGCGGTGGCGGCGGCGTGGGTGCCCAGGGTCTGCGGACCGCTGAAGGCGTACCCGGGGCCGGAGCGGCCGAGGACCGTCAACTGCCGGTAGGCGATGGTCTGCTCGCTGCGCGCCGCGCCGGTGACCTCGGCCAGGGCGCGCTCCGCGTCGCCGTGCGCGGCGAGCGCGTCGAGCAGGTCGGTGCCGAGTGTGGGGTCGGTGATGTTCTGCGAGGTCGCGGCGCCGACGCCGGGCCGCAGATGGACGACGCGGGCGGCGACGGCCGGGCTCGACGAGCTGGCCGCGATGCCGAACCGCTCACCGTCCCGGACCACCAGGGAGAACGTCATGCCCGCTCCCCCTTCGGCAGCACGGCGATCGCGTCGATCTCGCACAGCCACTCCGGGCGGGCGAGGGCGGAGACGACCAGCCCGGTGGAGATGGGGTGCACGCCCTTGGTCCAGCGGCCGACGGTGCGGTACACGGCCTCGCGGTAGCGCGGGTCGACGAGGTAGATCGTCAGCTTGACCAGGTGCTCCATCCGGGCACCGGCCTCTTCGAGCAGCATCGCGATGTTGGCCATGGCCTGCTCGGCCTGTGCCTCGGCGTCGCCGATGCCCACCGACGCGCTCGTGTCGAGGTCCTGGCCGATCTGCCCGCGCACATACACCGTGTCACCGGCGACGACGGCCTGGCAGAGGTCGTTGTCGAGGTTCTGCTCGGGGTAGGTGTCGCGGGTGTTGAACGGACGGATCCGGGTGTGCCCGCCGGTCACGATCGGGGCGTTCACCGGGCGGCCTCCGCCGGTCGGGGTCGTGGAGGTCATCGTCTGCTCCTCAGTGCTGTCCGGTCGCCGTCGTGGCGCCGGGCCGGTCGGTGGGTTCGTACGCGAAGTAGCCCCGCTGGATCGCGATGTGGTCGGCGACGTACCGGGCGTCGTGCCAGACGCCCCAGATGAAGCTCGACCCGCGGCGGGAGAGCCAGGGCAGGCCCAGGAAGTAGACGCCGGGTTCGGACGAGATGCCCCGCCGCTGGTCCGGTCGGCCCTTCTCGTCGAACGCGTCGACGTCGAGCCAGCTGTAATCGGTGGCGAAGCCCGTCGCCCAGACGATCGAGGTGACGCCCGCCTCGGCGAGGTCGAGCTCCAGCCGGGGGCGGGTCACGCACTCCGGGTCGGCGCCGAGGACATGGGCCTCCGGCTCCTCGGGAAGGTCGAGCCCGTTGCGCGCGATGTACGCGTCGGCGGCGCGGAGGAACTCCAGGTACTTGGTGTCGCCGAGGGCGATGTTCGCCGCGAGGTCCGGCGCGAAGCGCAGCACCCCCTCGTCGTAGGAGGCGGTGAGGCCGACGAGTTCGATTCCGGAGCCGGCCAGTTCCCGGAAGTCCACGGTGTGCCCGCCGCGGGCACCGCTGACCGCGATGGTGACGTGCTCCGCCCCCTGCGGCGGCGTCTGCGCGTCCCAGATCCCGAGCACCCCCAGCCACCAGCAGAAATCCCGTCCGCGGTACGAGCGGGGCGGCCGGTCGTGCGGCCCGACGGAGAGCAGGACCCGGCGCCCGGACCGCCGCAGCTCATCGGCGATCTGCACCCCCGAGGAACCGGCCCCGACGACGAGCACCGCCCCCTCGGGCAGCTGCTCCGGATTCCGGTACCCACTGGAGTGGAGCTGCACGGGGACGGCGCCGTCGGGCACGATCGGCGGGATCACCGGCCGCTGGAACGGCCCGGTCGCGGCCACGACGAACCGCGCGTCGATGGCCCCCTCCGACGTCTCCACCCGGAAACCGGGCCGGTCGGCGCGCTTGCGCACCGAGGTCACCTCGACCCCGCACCGGACCGGCGCACCGACCTTCTCGGCGTACGCGACGAGGTACTCCGCGACCTGCTCCTTCGACGCGAAGGCGTCCGGAGCGACATCGGGGAACTCCAGCCCCGGAAACCGGTCGTGCCACGCGGGCCCGTTCGCGACCAGGGAATCCCACCGCTCGGAACGCCACCGCTCCGCGATCCGCTCCCGCTCCAGCACGACGTGCGGAATGCCCTGGGCCCCCAGATGCTCACTCATCGCCACGCCTGCCTGGCCCGCGCCGACGACGACGACTTCGGTCTCTTCACTCGGCATGTGTGCCTCCACTCACGCGGCAGTCCATCCCGCTGTCGCACGGACTGCGCTGCTGCAGGAGACATCCTTGGACGCACCCAACCACCTGTCCAACAGATGTTTTTGTTGCGAGCGATCTGTTTTCCAGATGCCAATGGAGGGAGCCACCGGCATCACCACGGCGGCCCGGCACGGGCGGCTCCGTACCTCCGGATGCCGGAAGCGATGTTGTTCACCACCTCAACGCTTGTAACACTCATCGAAATTGACGCTCGATCGGTAAGCCGCGGTACGGAAAGCCGTCGGGGCGGATCTCCGAGGGCGCGAGGAGCGGTGGCCCGGTGGGACGGAGAGGTGGCTGCGGTGGATATGGACGGCATCACGAGAAGACGGTTGCTCCAGGTGGCTGCGGGTACGGCGGCGGGTGCGGCGGTGGCCCCGGCCGCCGCGGCGGCCACCCGGAGCGTCCCCGTGCAGGTGGCTGCCGCCGCCGATCGCCGGGTGCTCACGTACACGGCGGGCACCGGCGCGTCGGTGACGGCTTCCCCCGAGGGGGGCGGGCTGATCGCCGAGGTCCAGGGGATCCTGTGGTCGGTGCCGGCCGACGGCGGCGAGGCCGTCCAGCTGACCGACTGGCAGCTGGAGCCCACCCGTCCGGCCTTCTCCCCGGACGGTTCGGCCGTGGCGTTCTGCGCCTATCGCGGCGGCGGCTTCCACCTCTGGACCATGGCACGGGACGGCTCCCGACTACGTCAGCTCACCGACGGGCCGTGGGACGACCGGGGCGCCGCCTGGTCCCCCGACGGCACCAGGATCGCCTTCTCCTCCGAACGCGGCGGCGACCCGGCGGCAGGCTCGTCGTACGGCATCTGGACCGTCGACGTCCGCAGCGGTGCGCTGACCCGGCTCACCGGCGGGGAGCAGGCGGAGGACTACGATCCGACCTGGTCCCACGACGGGCGCCAGGTGCTGTTCGTCCGGGCCCTCCGGTCCCGGAACGGCGACACCGACGGGGGCCGGACCCTGGCCGGGGTACCGGCCCAGGGAGGTGAGGTCAGCACCGTGCTGGCCGACGCGGACGGCCCGCTCCTGTGCCCGTCGGTGTCACCGACCGGCCGCCTCGCCCACCTTCAGCTGAGCGTGTCCGGCAGCGGTCCCGGCACGCTGGTGACGCACTCGGCCCTGATCGTGGACGGGAAGGAGGTCAGCGACGGCGAGGACGTGCTGGCCGCGCCGCCGCGCTGGCTGTCCGACGACCGGATCCTGTATGTCGCCGACGGGCAGTTCACCGTCCGCACGCTGACCTCCGCGGCAGTGCGGCACCTCCCCTTCTCCGCCCGGCTGACGGTGGAGGAGCCCGTGTATGAGGACAAGAAGTACGACTTCGACTCCGCCAGGCCCCGCCCGGTGCGCGGCATCCATCTGCCCGCACTCTCCCCCGACGGCGCCTCCGTGACGTTCGTCGCCCTCGGGGCACTCTGGGTGATGCCGATCGGCGGACGGCCGCGCAAGCTGGTCAAGGCCGATCCCGCGTACTACGTGCAGATGCCGTCCTGGGCACCGGACGGCCGCAGCGTCCTCTACGTGTCCGACCGCGACGGGCTGTCCGCCGTCCACCGGTATCACCTGGACGACGGCACCGACACCGTGCTCGCCACCGGAGGACGCTTCAACCCCGCGCTCTCCCCGGACGGCACGCAGCTGGCCTGCCAGGACAGCACCGGTGCGCTCCTGCTGTACGACCTCGCCTCCGGCGCCTCCCGCACGCTCGCCACCCCGCTCGGCGGCAACGGACCGCCCGGCCGGCCCAGTTGGTCCCCGGACGGCCGCCGCATCGCCCTCTGCGACCGCAACCGGCTCAACCAGCGCTTCCGGGAGGGCTACAACCTCATCCGCGTCATCGACACGGAGACCGGCGCGTCCTCCTGCCATCTGCCCGCCGCGCACCAGTCGATCTCCGACCGCTGCGACAGCGGTCCGGTGTGGTCCCCGGACGGCCGGTGGATGGCGCTCATCCTGGAATCCGCGCTCTGGGTGCTGCCCGTCACCGCCGACGGCGCTCCGGCCGGCGAGCCGCGGCGGCTGACCGATGAGCACGCCGACCACCCCTCCTGGGCGGCCGACTCGCGCACCCTCCTCCACCTGTCCGGCGGAGAGCTGCGGTTGATCCGGCGTGACGGCACCGGCCGCCGCACCGTCCCGGTACCGCTGACCGGCCGCCGTACGGTGCCGGACCGCCCGGACGTGGTGCGGGTGCACGCCGGACGGTTGTGGGACGGCACCGGGGAGCACGTCAGGGAGGACGTCGACATCGTCGTCTCCGGCAACCGCATCACGGCGGTCGAGCCCCACCGACGCGGCGGCCGGAGCGTCGACGCCTCCTCGTACACCGTCCTGCCGGGGCTGTGGGACGCCCACACCCACCCCTGGAACTACGTCTACGGCGGCCGGCAGGCGGCGCTGATGCTCGCCTACGGCGTCACCACCAACGTCTCCCTCGGCGGCTTCGGATACGAGGCGGTGCGGCTGCGCGAATCGCTCCGCGCCGGGACGGCCCTGGGGCCACGGCTGTTCACCTGCGCGGAGCTGCTCGACGGCGCCCGGGTCGCGTACAGCATGGGGCGCGCCCATCGCACCGAAGAAGGGGTGCGGCGCACGCTGGAGCGCACGGTCGCCCTCGACCACGACTTCGTCAAGACGTACGTACGGGCGTCCGGTTCGGTCATGGCCGAGGCGGCGCGCACCGCGCACGAGAGGCTCGGCGTGCGCTGCGGCAGCCATCTGTGCTTCCCCGGCCGCAACGTCGGCCAGGATCTCACCACCCATCTCCAGGCCACCCAGCGCGTGGAGTACGGGCACGCCATCTCACCGGGCGGCTACTCCTACCAGGACCTGCGGGAGGAGTACCGCGACGGCCACTTCAAGATCATCATCACTCCGTTCACGGCACGGCCGTTGCTCGGCGAGGACCCCTCGCTGGCCGATGACCCACGGGTCACCGACCTGATGCCGCCCTGGGACACCGCCGTCGTACGCGACGGGACCCGGACCCCGCCGACCGAAGTGCAGCTGGCCGCCCTGGCCCGGGAGATCGGGACGTACCGCCACATCGTGACCGAGGGCGGCACGCTCGCGCTGGGCACCGACGCGCCTCTCACGCCCGTCGGCCTCCATCTGCATGTGGCACTGCGCGCCCTGCACCGGTACGGCTTCAGCACCACCGAGGCGCTGCGCACCGCCACCGTGGTGCCGGCGAAGCTGTTCGGGGTCGCCGCCGATCTGGGCACCGTCGAGCCCGGCAAACTGGCCGATCTGACCATGGTCGACGGCGATCCGTTCACCGACTTCGCCTCGCTGGTCCGCACACCGATGGTGATGCGGGACGGTGTGACGCACCGTCAGTCCGACCTCGTGGCGGCCTTCGGCAACGGCTCGGCGGCGCACACCGCCGCCGAGCACGCCGAGTGGCTGGCGACCGGCCGGGCGATCCGACGCGACGCCTGCTGCCTGTAGGCGGACCGGGGGCCGGTGAGCCCCTTCCCCGGCCGGTACGGCGCCGCGCCTGCGTCCGCCCCGCAACCGGAAGGGACGCCGTACCGGCAAGGACGGCACCCGCAGCCGCCTCTCCCACGCTCACGGACAGAAGGGGCGGGTGAGCGCATATTCCGCCCACACCGTCTTGCCCGGCGCGCCGGGGCGCGGGTGCCAGTCCCAGCGGGCGGCCAGGCACGAGACGAGCAGCAGCCCTCGGCCGGTCTCCGCGTCCCCCGGTTCGCGGACGGCATCCGGGCGCGGCGGTACCCGTTCGGTACGGGTGTCGCCGACCTCGACGCGGACGGTCGCCCGCTCCCGCGTACCCGCCACGAGAAGCAGCCGCAGCTGGAAGTCCCGCCCGGGCACCCGGCCGTGCCGCACCGCGTTCGCGCTCAGCTCCCCGGCGATCAACACGATGGTGTCGTGCGGGTCCGTCCCGTACGGCACACCCCACTCGTCCAGCCGGACCGCCACCAACCGGCGGGCGAGGCGGGCGCCTCTGGGCGTGGCGGTGAAACGCATCGCGAAGACGCGCGGGTCCGGGTCGGCCGTGGCGCTCAAGGGCGGGGCGGTGAAGGTGTGTTGGTCGGCGGGGACGGTCCCGCCGAGGTTGCTCGTCATGCCGCCCACGATCCGTTCGGTGGCCTGGCGTGACCAGCGACGACGCACGGACGTAGGCGGGTTGTACGCGCGGCACCGGAACCAGTACGAGACAACCGGCGTCACCCCACCGGCGGCCCTGCGTTGGGCAGGTGAGCAGATGAGCGGGTGGGTCGGGGAGACAGAGGTGTGATGACGGAACACACACGGACGGAAATCGGAACCGCTCCGGCAGGCGGCGAAGCGGCGGTCGCGCTCGGCGGCGGCTGGGAGGACGACGGCGGCGGCGCCCGCGCGGCGGACAAGTCCGCACAGGGCGTGGTCATCGCGTTCGGACAGAGCATGAAGACGCTGCGACTGCGCACCGGAATGGAACGCGAGGAATTCGGACGGAAGCTCGGCTACTCGGCATCCACGATCGCCTCGTACGAGCAGGGGCGCCGGATCCCCTCACCACGGACGATCGACCGCGCGGACGACATCCTGGAAGCGGGCGGCCTGCTGAAGGTGTGGAAGGAGGAGGTGGAACGGGCGCAGTATCCGGTGTTCTTCCAGGGGATGGCGGCACTGGAGAAGGAGGCCGTCGAACTGCTCTGTTACGACATGCTCGTGTTCAGGGGGCTGCTCCAAACCGAGGAATACATGCGGGCGCTGCTCGCGATGCGGCGCCCGGTCCTGGACCGGGAGACCATCGAGCAGCGTGTGGCGGCGCGGTTGGCGCGGCAGGACGTCCTCGAACGCTGGCCTGCGCCTCTGCTGAGTTTCATCCTCGACGAGTCCATCCTGCGGCGCCCTTACGGCGGCAAGGGCGTACTGCGTGGGCAGTTGGAGCATGTCCTGTTGATCGGCCAGAAGTCCCATGTCGAAATCCAGGTTCTGCCGCTCGACAGCGAAGACAACGCGGGCGTGAACGGGCCGTTCACCGTCGTCACCCGCAAGGACGGCAAGAGATTCGTGTACGCCGAGGCGCAGGGTGTCGGCTCTCTTCAAACCGACCCGGAGCAGGGGGTCCTGGCCGCCGCCCGTTATGGGATTATCCGTTCACAGGCTCTCACGCCGCGAGAGTCGCTGAAGTTCATCGAAGGGTTGCTGGGATCGCTATGAACACCGCTGAGTCCTCGACTGCCGCAGCCAACCTCGCCTGGTTCAAAAGCAGCTACAGCGGAACCGAAGGCGGCCAGTGCGTAGAGGTCGCCTGGTTCAAGAGCAGCTACAGCGGAACCGAGGGCGGCGAGTGCGTAGAGGTTGCCGCCGGCACGGAGAAGGTGCACGTCCGGGACTCCAAGACGGTGGCCGGGCCCATCATCCAGGTCTCGCCTCAGGCATGGGCAGGCTTCATCGCCCTGGCCCAGTCGCAGCGGAGCGCCTGACCGCCGCACGTCCGCAGGAGTAACCGGAGTTCATCGAAAGGTCGCTGTGATCGCCATGAACAACGTCGAGTCCTCCACCACTGCACCCGGCCTCACCTGGTTCAAAAGCAGCTACAGCGGGGCCGAAGGCGGCCAGTGCGTCGAGATCGCGGCGAGTACGGAAGCGGTGCACATCCGGGACTCCAAGACCGCGGCCGGGCCCGTCGTGACGGTCTCGCCTCAAGCATGGGCAGGCTTCCTCGCCCTGGCCACGTCGGAGCGGAGCGCCTGACCGCCGTACGTACACACGCGGGAGCCCTGCCGTCCTAGTCGGGCGGCAGGGCTCCCGTGCGTAAGGAGACGGCGGCCGGGTGTCAGATGCGGGTGGCGAGCGGGACGGAGATCTGCTTCAGCCAGGTGCCGGTGGCGAAGTCGCGGGCCTTGATGACGACGCGGTCGTGGTGGACGTCCACCTGGAGACCTTGGTTGAAGCGGCCGGGGACGGTGGTCTCGCCGCCCTGGCCGTTGTCGGCGTAACCGGTCTGTACCGCACCGGTGTTGACGACCGAGAAGCCGTCGAGGTTCGCGGTGCCCGGCACGATCCGGCGTACGTACCAGTCGGACAGGGTCAGGTCCCAGTGGGTGTGGCCGCTGAAGAGGAAGACGTCGCGGTGGCGGCCGAGGAGGCCGAGAAGGCGGTCGGGCTGGAGGTAGTCGCTCATGTAGAGCTTGTTGCGGGTGCCGGAGACGGTGTTCGGCAGCGGGTGGTGGCTGATCACCATGACCGGCCTGCGGCGCCGTGCCCAGTACCGCAGGCGGTCCGCCAGCCACTGGAACTGCGCGTCGCTGATCCACACCTCGTCCCACAGGGAGTGGTCGTGGTACTTCATGTAGCGCTCGGTGCCGAGGGTCAGGACCGGGATGCCGCCGAACGTCGTCTCCGCGTAGATCTTGGACCGCTCGGCGAAGCGGTGGAAGCTGCGGAAGAGGGAGTCCTCGGTGGTGCCGTTGGGCCAGGTGTCCTGGGCGAGGGTGTCCGGGTCGGCCCACTTGGGGACGTAGAACTCGTGGTTGCCGATGGCCCAGGCGATCTCCCGCGGCTTCGGACCCCGGTCCAGCACCTTCTGCACCTCGGCGTACTCGAAGTCGTAGCCGCGCGGGGTGATGTCCCCGGCGACGGCCAGGCCCGAGGAGTGCGGGTTGACGGCCTCGATGTCCTGGAGCGCCTGGGTGAAGTCGCCGAGGTCGCCCTGGATGTCGCTGATGACGTTGAACGAGGTGACCGGCCGGCCACCGCTGCCACCGGCGACCGGCGCGGCCTCGGCGGGCGCCTGGGCGAGTCCTCCGAGGGCCAGGGCTCCGGCGGTCGCACTCAGCAGGGATCTGCGTTCCACGGGTCTTTCCTTCCGGATGCCGCGCGGGAGCCGGGGCGGCACCGTCCGCGTGTGGGACTGGACCCGTTACCCGTATGCGATCAAGCGGGCGGGCAGATGAACGTGCTCCGACATCCCGGCCGTGGGCCCGGTCGCCTCGCCGGCGCCGCCGCTCTCTCACGCCCGGTGGGCAACCACCCCGTCGACACATCCCGACAAAGGGCTGTTCCATGCAAACAATTGATCCAATAGGAGGAATTTCATTAAGGTCATGCTCCAACCCCCGTTCAGCGTTCGCTCAGACGGAGTGACAGCGGCGGGCCCCGCCCACCGGCTGCCGGCAGGCGGCTGAAGGAGCAAGGAGTTCGCCCCTGTGGCGTCCCATCGTCGACCCAAGCAGCCCAGCCGGACGCGTATCACCGTGCTGACCACCGCCGCAGCCGCCGCCGTGGCCCTGAGTTCGCAGGCCGCCAACGCCGAACCGAGCCAGAAGCCTGACAAGGACGAGGTCAAGGCGAAGGTGGACAAGCTCTACGAGCAGGCGGAGCAGGCCACCGAGAAGTACAACGGGTCCAGAGAGGAGCAGCGGAAGCTGGAGAAGGACATCTCCTCGATCCAGGACGGTGTCGCCCGCTGCCAGCAGGAGCTGAACGCGCTGCGCAACGGCCTGGGTTCACTGGCCAGCGCGCAGTACCGCTCCGGCGGCATCGACGCCTCGGTCCAGCTCTTCCTCTCCTCCGCCCCGGACGACTACCTGGACAAGGCCGCCACCCTCGACCAGGTGGGCGGACGGCAGGTCGCCGCCCTGAAGAAGATCCAGGACAAGCAGCGGGAGATCGCCCAGGCGCGGGCCAAGGCCACCGAGAGACTCAAGGACCTCGCCGCCACCCGTACCGAGCTGGGCAAGAAGAAGCAGGAGATCCAGGGCAAGCTCGCCGAGGCGCAGAAGCTCCTCAACACCCTGACCACCGAGGAGAAGTCGGCCCTCGCCCACGAGCAGGAGCGCGCCAGCCGCTCCGCCACCGAACGTGTGGAGCTCGGCAACGACACCTCCGCCTCCGGCCGGGCCGCCGCCGCGTTCGCCGCCGCCCAGGGCCAGCTCGGCAAGCCGTACTTCCGCGGCGGCACCGGCCTCGCCTCCTACGACTGCTCGGGCCTGACCTCCTGGGCCTACGCACAGGCCGGCGTCCACATCCCGCGCACCTCCGAGGAGCAGGCGGGCATCGGAACCCACCTCTCCCGCAGCCAACTCCAAGTCGGCGACCTGGTGTTCTTCTTCAACGACCTGCACCACGTCGGCCTCTACGCGGGCAACGGCCAGATCCTCCACGCCCCGCGCACCGGCACCGTCGTGCGGTACGAGTCGATGGAGACCATCGGCGGACCCTTCATGTTCGGCATCCGCGTCTGACCCGCGCCCTCGTCCGGTGAGCCGCCGCGCCTCGTTGACGAGGCGCGGCGGCTCGTCCGCGTGTGCGGTCAGGTGCTCGGGAGCAGCGGTCCGCCCGCCGTCAGGCCGCCGTCGACGAGGAGCACGTGTCCGGTGACGTAGCCGGCCTTGTCGGAGCCGAGGTACCGGACGGCCTCGGCGACCTCGTCCGGGGTGCCCGCGCGGTGCATGGGCAGCACCGAATCGACCGCGTCACGTGCCGCGTCGTCGCCGGTGAACCGCTCGTACATGGCCGTCCGGGTGTAGCCCGGCGCGATCGCGTTGACCCGGATGCCGTCGGCGGCGCCTTCCAGCGCGGCCGCCTTGGTGAGGCCGACGACGGCGTGCTTGCTCGCCACGTACAGGGCCGCCCCGGGGTACCCCATCACTCCGTAGTTGGAGCTGACGTTGACGATGCTGCCGCCGCCCTGTTCCCGCATGGCCCGGAACTCGTGCTTCAGGCACAGGAGTGTTCCCTTGACGTTGGTGTCGAAGGTGGCCTGGTAGAGGTCGTCGGTCACCTCGGTGAGAGGGCCGGGGGAGCCCTCCGTGCCGGCGTTGTTGAAGGCCACATCGATCCGCCCGAACCGCCCGACCGCGCGGTCGACGAGATCTTTCACCTCGGCGTCGTAACGGACATCGGCACGGAGGAACTGCGTCGGAGAGCCGAGGTCCGACAGCTCCGCGGCGAGCTGTTCGCCCGCGTCCTCGTGGCGGCCCGAGACCACGAGGTTCGCGCCGTGACGGGCGTAGGCGAAGGCGGTGGCCCGGCCGATGCCGGTCAGCGCGCCCGTGATGAGGACGACGGGATCAGACATGTCGAGGATCCTTTCTGCGGACACGCAGGTGCACGACGGCAACGGTTCGGACCCTTACGGCGTCGGACGCCTCTTCGCGCAAGAGGCGTCCACCAGGCTCCGCAAGAAAGGTGTCCCGCCCTGACGGCGGGCGCATCGAACCGGCCGCCGCATCCGCCGAACGGCGGCACCGAATGGCCTGTATGCCCCACGGCCCCGGTGCGGGGCGCCGATCCGGAAGCGGTCACACGGCCGGGAGAGACTTTCGAACAGGCGCACCATCGGCGCGGCCCCGCCTCAATCCGTGAGCAGCTTTTCTTCACGGGCGTCACTGCGCCACGGAAAGGGGGAAGTAAAAAATGGGAAACTGCTGCCGCGAATTGTTTGAACCCGGTTAACCGGTGCGGCATTGCCGGCGCCCATATCCGCCGCCATCACCTCACCTTCGGCCGGTTTGCGACGGCTGAAATTCGCCGGTGGAACATGACGGCCTGAACATACACACCGGTCGACGGATTCTCGTCATGTTGTGCGTCTTTTTGCGTCTGGAACGAAACCTTTCTTCTCGCTTTGACCTACTAAAACACCATACGGCGACATTCAAACGTGACCTCAATCACATTGGAATGGTTAATCTGTTTTGCTTTAGTCGATTCCAATGGAACCGAGCTTCCTTGGCGCCATGGCTGACGCGGACTTCGAAGGCGAAGAACCGGAACTCGTCGGACGCGATCCAGGGTGAACGCTCCAGAGAAGGTCGACTCCGGCTCGCTGTTCGTCGTTCCCGAACCCCTTGCAGATACCGGCACAGATCACCTGGTGTACGCCATGGGCGTGGGATTTTGATCCGTCACAAACGCATGCATCGAGGGCGCCGCTGTGAGAATTCTCGTCACCATATCCGACCGCGTCTGGGGCGGAAAGCATCAATTCATGCTCGACACGCTGCTCGCTCTGCAGCGTCTCGGCCATACGGTCAGACCCGTCGTGGAGGACGCGGGGATGGTGGCGTCCAAGCTGGTGGAGCACGGCTTCTCGCCCCTGGCCGTTCCTCCTTTCGCCACACGCTCCGATCAGGCGGCGGCCGCCGTGGCCCGGGAGGTGGCAGCGGCCGAGCCGCACATCCTGTGCGCGACAGGACGCCATGACGCCGCAACGGTGAACCGGGCGCTGAAAGCGGCACCGGCGGAACCGATGACGGTCCTCTACCGGCTGTCGGCCTTCCCCCTGGAGGAGAGCGGGGACGCCAGGGACTTCGCGGACCGGGCCGATCTCGTCATCGCCACCTCCGTCGAGCAGCGGGAGCGTCTCTTCCCCGACAAGGAGGAGGACCGTGACCTCGTGATCGTCACCAGTGGCGTGCAGCGGGAGTTCGCGGAGCGGCTGGCGGCCCTCGACCCCGGAGCCGCCCGTGGCGAACTGGGCATCCCCGAGGACGCCTTCGTCTTCACCGTCGCCTCCCGGCTGTCGTGGGAGAAGGGCATCGACCGGGTCATCCGCGCGATGAAACCGGTGAGCGAGGTCTGCGCCGCCGCCCGGCTGGTGCTGACGGGCGAGGGCACGGAACGCGCGGCACTGGAGACGCTGGTGCGCGAGTCGGGCCTGACCGACCGGGTGCTCTTCACCGGCCATCTCCCCGACGTGGCGCCCGCCGTGGCCGCGGCGGACGTGGCCGTGCTCGCCACCGTGGTGCCGGAGCCGCAGCCGCTCGCCCTCAAGGAGGCCATGGCGATCGGCCGCCCGGTCATCGCCTCACGGATCGGCGGCATCCCCGAGTTCGTCACCGACGGCGGGAACGGCCTGCTCGTCTCCGACGACGAGCTGGCACGGGCCATGGTGCGGATCGCGACCGAGCCCGGTCTGGCCGCCGCGCTCGGACGCCGCGCACGGCAGACCATCGTCGGCGGGCACCTCTTCGAGCAGAAGGCCCGGCACCTCTCCCGCTGTCTGGACCGGCACGCGATCCGCCACCTCCCCCTGGACACCGTCCTCGGTGAACTCGCCTTCGACGAGGTGCGGCTGCGCGACGAGCGGGACACCGGCTTCCTCTTCGTGCCCCGCACCTCGGCCCTCGTCGAGTTGGCGCCCGACATCCACACCGTGCTGCGGGACGCCGTCCGTCAGGGCGACCCGCGGCGCCTGACCGCCCTGCCCGCGGACGCCGCCGCGCACATCGAGACGTTCCACGCCATGGGCGCCCTCGTGCGGCCGGCCGAAGCCGCCTGACCGCCGCTCTCCCTCTCCCGTCCGCCTCTTCCTTCCTCTCGACGGTTCGCCGTGCACGGGCGTGGCGGGCCTTCCATCCGTATGCACTTGGGGGCGCTGGTGTCTGCTTTCAGCTGGGCCGACCGTACGGTTCTGGTGACCGGTGCGGAGGGCTTCATCGGGTCGACGCTCGTAGATCTGCTGCTCGACCGGGGGGCCAGGGTGCGGGCCCTCACGCACTACAAGCCATACGCCGAGAAGGGCTTTCTCGCCCCCTATCTGGACACCTCCGCCGCCATCGAGATCATCACGGGGGACGTACGGGACGCCGGCCGGGTCATGGACGCCGTGGAGGGCTGCGACACGGTGTTCCATCTGGCGGCGCTGGTCGGCATCCCGTACAGCTATGTCTCCCCCGGCGCCTACGTCCAGACGAATGTGGGCGGTACGGAGAACATCGCCGAGGCGTGCCGCCGGCACTCCGTGCGGCGCCTCGTGCACACCTCCACGAGCGAGGTGTACGGATCGGCGCTGTCCGTGCCCATCGCCGAGGACCACCCGCTCCAGCCGCAGTCGCCGTACTCGGCGTCGAAGATCGGCGCCGACATGCTGGTGCTGTCCCACTGGCATACGTTCCAGCTGCCCGTGACGGTCGTACGCCCCTTCAACACCTACGGCCCGCGGCAGTCCGCGCGGGCGGTGATTCCGACGGTCCTCGCCCAACTGCACTCGGGGGCACGGCAGATCAAGCTCGGTTCGCTCACCACGAGCCGTGACTTCACCTACGTCACGGACACGGCGGCGGGGTTCCTGGCACTGGCGGAGTGTGACCGTGCCGTCGGCGAGGTCGTCAACCTCGGCACCGGCCGCTCCCTCACGATCGGCGATCTTGTGCAGGCGCTCATCGCGGCGTCCGGGAAGGACGCGGAGGTCGTCGTCGACCCCCGTCGCATCCGGCCCAAGGGCAGCGAGGTGGAGCACCTGCGGTCGGACAACTCCCGGGCCCGCTCCTGGGCTTCGTGGGAGCCGCTCGTCCCCCTCGATCAGGGGCTCGGGCTGACCTCCGACTGGGTCGCCGAGAACCTTCAGCTGTTCGCCCCCGGGCGTTACCAGGTCTGAGCCGCGCCCACACCGCGTACGAAGGGCTCGGATCGGTCCCCTCGCCCCGCCCCACTCCCCCGCATCTCCGTGAAGTTCTCCGCGTGGATCTCCCGCCGGTCCGGACCGATCACCGTGCCGGAGCCTCGGCCGAGCAGGCAAGGAAGAAGGGTGAAGTGCTCTGATGAAGGCCACGATCATGGCGGGCGGCGAGGGGAGCCGGCTGCGCCCGTTCACCGACGTCACCCCCAAACCCCTGATGGAGTTCGGCGGGGTGCCGCTGCTCCATCTCATCCTGCGCCAGCTGCGCGACGCGGGATTCACGCAGGTGACCCTCGCCCTGCGGCACCAGGCCGACGTCATCAGGAGGAGCTGCGAGAGCGCGGACCGGGGCGGACTCGACCTCCGGTTCGTGGTGGAACGGCAGCGCATGGGCACGGCCGGCGCCCTCGCCCTGGAACCGGCCCCGTCGACGCCGACCCTGGTCATGAACGCCGACCTGCTGACCAGCCTCGACTTCGCCGGGCTGATGCACCGGCACGAGCTGTCCGGCGCCGACGCCACCCTCGTCGTCACACCGCAGGAATTCCAGATCCCGCACGGCGTCGTGGAGGTGGACGAGCACCACCACGTCGTCCGCCTCACGGAGAAACCCCGCCGGCGGCACCTGATCAGCTGCGGGATCTACGTACTCGACCCGGTGATCCTCCGCCACCTGCCGCACGGCGAACCGTGCGACATGCCGGCCCTGCTGGAGACGGCGCGCGCGGCGGGCCGCACCGTCGCCGCCGATGTCTTCGAAGGGGAGTGGAGCGACATCGGCACGCCTCGGCAGCTGGAGGAGGCGCGCACGGCCTTCGAGACCGACACGGCGCTCTTCTCGCGGCAGCTGCAGACCGTCGACTCCCGATCACCCGCCGCGCCCCACCACCCGGTCCAGCTGAGGAAGGAAGTACGTCCATGGGCGGCAACTCGGTGAACGGTCGAGTCCTCATCACCGGCGGTGCGGGATTCATCGGCGCTCACCTCGCCCGGCACCTCGCCGCGAGACACGCCGAGGTGGTGGTCATCGACGACCTGCGGGTCGAGCCGATGGTGAGCCCCGAGGGCATCGGGAAGTTCCTGGAGAAGCCGCTGCTCGACCTGACCGCCGCGGACCTCGACGGCGTCGGCCTCGTCTACCACCTGGCGTCGCACAAGAGCGTGCCCCGCTCGTTCCACCGCCCCCTCGACTACCTCGACAACGTCGACTCCGGGCGTCACCTCCTCGCCCTGTGCGCGACCGCCGGCGTCGCGCGCGTGATCATCGGCAGCACCTGCGAGGTCTACGGACAGGCGAGGACGCTCCCCACCCCGGAGGACACGCCCCTGTCGCCGCGCTCGCCCTACGCCGCCAGCAAGGTCGCCCTGGAGATGCTCGCCCGCGCCTACCAGCGCGGCACCGGCGGGACCGAGGTCACCATCGTGCGGTTCTTCAACGTGTACGGGCCCGCCGAACGCCCCGACGCCCTCGTCCCCCGGCTCTGCGCGAACCTCCTGCTGAAGGGGGAGCTGCCGGTGGAGGGCACCGGGGAGCAACGCCGGGACTTCAGCTACATCACCGACGTGGTCCGCAAGCTGGACGGGCTCGCCGGCAGCCGCCCCGCCCCCGTCGTCAACCTCGGCTCCGGCCGCTCCCACTCGGTCGGCGAGATCGTGAAGATCCTCCAGGCCACGGCCCCGGGCACCGAGGTGGTCCGCAGGAGGGGACGGACCAACGAAATCCGCGAGTTCCGGGCGTCGACCGCCGTACAGGACCGCCTGCTGGACGGTGCCGCACCCGCGGTGGACATCGCCGACGGCGTCAGACAGACCCTCGCCTGGTGGGCGACCCGCGACCTCGACGACATCACCCGACGTCTCCTCAAGGAGGAATCCGACTGATGGCTGGGTACACCGCTCCCGTCCGCGCCAGTATCGACGTCACCTACGCCTGCGACCTGCGCTGCATCCACTGCCGGACCAACACCGGGGAGATCCCCGCGCACATCCGGCGGAAGATGCTCTCCATCGAGCAACTGCGGCAGGTGATGCGGGAACTCGACCGTATGGGCACCTTCGAGATCACCCTCACCGGCGGTGAGCCCACCCTCCGCAAGGGGTTCTGGGACCTGCTGGACGTCGTGTCCGAACTGCGGCACGCCACCGTCACCCTGATCACGAACGCCGCCAACCACACCCGCGAACAGCTCGACCGGATCGTGGACAGCGGGATCTCGTCCGTGCGGGTCAGCATGGACGGCACCCGGGAGACGTTCGCCGCCGTCCGCCTGAAGGACGTCTTCGACACCGTCGTGGCGAACTCCGTCTACCTCCGCGACCGGGTACGGAGCTTCAAGGTCCTCACGACGGTGATGAAGACCAACCAGCACAACATCTTCGACCTGACGGACTTCCTGCGCGCCGAGGGCTTCCGCCGCCAGGACCTCATCCTCGTCCGCGCCCACGGGCGGGGCGGACGCAACCGGCTGCTGCTCACCGAGGCCGAGACCATGGCGGTCCACGACAAGGTCACCGCCTTCAAGCGCACGGTCCCCGCCACCGAATTCGATCTGAACCTCAACGCCCCCTACCTGGTGCCCGGCGAGCAGCTGCGGACCTACCAGGACGTGGTGATGTTCCCCTACCTGGTGCGCGACAGCAGCGTCGCGATCTCCGCGACGGGCGATGTGACGATGAGCCGCCTCTACAGCGCCGCGCCCCTGGGCAACACGAAGGACGCGTCCGTGGACCGCATCTGGGCCGAGGGCCAGGAGCAACTGGTGGCCGAGCAGGAGGAGTTCACCGAGGAGCGGTTGCGGGAGATCTTCTGGGACTTCGCCGCCGACGACGGCCAGGTCATCCCGCTGACCTCCCTCCTCGACCGGCAGATCTTCGAAGGCGCCGAGGTGAGGTGAGCGTGCCCGAAGCACTTGTCCGCCTCTACGACCTGCCCGCCTGCGCCCCCGGGAACAGCGCCCTGACCGAGGAGCGGCACGTGGTGCACCTGCCCGGCGCGGGGGCCAGGAGCGCGGCCCAGGTGGAGCTGTGGCAGGGCGGCACCCGGCTCGGCCGGTGCGCCCTCAACGCGCAGGGGCCCGGCACCGTCGGCCCTTGGGAGTACGAGGCTGCCGGAACCCACCAGGACGTCGGCTGGACGCTGACCCGGCTCGCGTTGGAGCGGCTCCACTGGCTCGGGTTCGCCTACGGGCTCATCGACGTGCCCGACGGCGCCGCGTTGCCGCCGCAGTTGGAGCGTGCCCTGTGGTGGCTGCCCGGCGACGAGGGACCGGTACCCGCCGCCCGGCGGGACGCGCCCGAGCTGGAATGGGGCGACTTCTTCATCGACCTGCGCCGCTGGACGCCGCCACCGGCCCGGCCCACGCTGGACGCCGCCGGGCGCACGGTGCAGATCCGCAGGCCGGAGACGAGCGAGCAGTTGCTGCTGACGGAGTGGATACGCCGCACGTTCGGCGGCGGTTGGGCCAGCGAGGTCCACCGGTCCTTCGCCCGCGACCCGATCTCCTCGGTGATCGTGGTCGACGCCGACCGGGACCTCCCCGCCGAGGACAGGCTGCTCGGCTTCATCTCCTACGACACCGCCCGCCTCGGCATGCTGTCGTCCATCGCCCTCGCACCGGCCGCCCGGGGGCTCGCGAGGGTGGCGACGACGCTGATCGCGCAGTGCCTGCGCGAGGCACAGACGTCCGGCATGCCGTACGCGGTGCTCGGCGGGGTCAGCCACCGGCGGCAGGCGCTGCGCGTCTTCGCCTCGCTGTGGACCATCCCCGGCTCCTGCCCGGGCATCTTCGGCAGGGGGGTGCGGAACTAGTGCGCATCCTCCTCACGGTCGCCGAACCGGCGTACGGCGACGCCTGGTGTCACCCGCTCGACCAGGCCCGCGGGCTGGCGGCGGCCGGACATACCGTGACCGTGCTCGCCGAAGAAGGCGGCGCGGTGCTCACCCGCTGCGCCCGGGCCGGGCTGCCCGCCGTCGCCGTACCCGCCTTCGGGGCGTCCGCCGCGCACGCGGTGGAGACCGCCGTGCGGCAGCTCGACGACGGCGCCCCCCGGATCGTGTGGGTCACCGGGGTCCCGGACGCGCTGGTCATGGCTCAGGCACTGACACGCACGGCGGGCGCACCCGCCGTCGTCCTCACCCACGACTCCCCCTACCCGCTCGGCACCACCGACCAGGTCCGCGGCCTCTTGGCGGGTGTCCATCTGGTCCTCGCCGGGTCCGAGGAGCAGCGGGAGCGGCAGTTCGCCCCGCTCGCCGCGGGCGGGGTGCTGCCCGCGGACCGGGTGGAGGTCGTCACCACGGCCGTCGGCCAGGACTTCCGTCAGGAACTCGCCGCCGTCGACCGCGCCACCGCCCGCACCGCGCTGGGCGTGGCCGACGACGTATTCCTCTTCCTGGTGCTCGGCAGCCTCACCTGGGAGGACGGCGTCGACCGGGTCCTCGACGCGGTCGGCGCGATGGACTCCGGAACCCGCTCGCGCATCCGGGTCGCCGTGGTCGGAGACGGCCCGGTGGGCGCCGAACTGCGGCAGCAGGCAGCCGAGTTGGGGATCGAGGAACACATTCTCTTCCTCGGCGGACGGCACGGCATGGCCGACCTGGTCGCCGCGGGCGACGCCGCGGTGCTCGCCACGACCGTCCCCGACACCGGGCCGCTCGCCCTCAAGCAGGCGATGGTCGGCGGCCTCCCGGTCGTGGCATCCGCGCAGGGCGGCATCCCCGAGTTCGTCGAGGACGAACGGCACGGCCGCCTCGTCGTCGACGACGAGGATCTGCGCGAGGCGCTGGAGCACCTGGTCCGCGACCCGGACACGGCCCACGGATGGGGTGCGGCAGCACGGCACACCATCGCCGTGGGGCACCGCCTGGAACGGCGGGTGGAGTACCTGATGCACCGGCTCGACCTGCTCGCCCTGGCCCATACGCCCCTCGCCACGGTCCTGCCCGAACTGGCCTGGGACGAGGTGCGCCTGCGTGCCGAGGCCGACAGTGGATTCCTCTTCGTACCGCGCACCTCGCAGCTCATGGAGCTGACGGCCGACGTCTTCCCCGCCGTGCGCGCGGCCGTCACCGCCGGCACCCCGGCGGCGCTGCTCGGCCCCGGTCCGGGCGACCCTCGCCACCTGGTGGGCGAGCTGTACGCGATGGGCGCGCTCGTGCGCCCCTCTGCCCCGGAGGTGGCGGAGTGAGGGCGCTCGTTCTCGCCGCCCACCCCGACGACGAAGTCCTCGGCGCCGGGGCCACCGTGGCGATGCTCGCCGACCGGGGAGCCCGGGTGCATCTGCACCTCCTCGCCGAAGGGGTGTCGCTGCGCCACGAGGGCGTCACCCGCGCCGAGGCCCGCTCGCGCTGTGCGGCCGCGGCGGAGGAACTCGGGGTGGCGGACGTGTCGTTCGGAGGGCTCACCGACGACGCCCGGCTGCTGTGCGAGCTGCCGCAGCGGATGACCGTGGAAGCGGCGGGCGCCCAACTCCGCGCCCACCGGCCGGAGATCGTCTTCACCCATCACCCCGGCGACATCCACGCCGACCACCGGCTCGTCGCCCACGCGGTCACCTATCAGACGCGGCTGCTCGGAACCGGCCCCGTCCGGCAGGTCCTCCACTTCGAGGTGCTGTCCTCCACGGAACAGCAGACGGGCCTGGTCGCACCGTTCACCCCGCAGGTCTTCTACGACGTGACCGGGTACGTCGACGCCAAATGCCGGGCCCTCGCGGTCTACGACTACGAGGTCCACGCACCCCCGCACCCACGGTCCGCCGAAGCGGTCCGCGCCCAGGCCACGCTGCGCGGGGTGCAGGCGGGCGTGCCCGCGGCGGAGGCGTTCGCCCTCGGCCGGGAACTGCGCGGCCCCGCCGCGCCGGACCACGCACGGAAAGGCATCCCCGTATGAGAGTTCTGGTCACCGGAGGCGCGGGCTACGTCGGCTCCTTCACGCTCCGCGACCTGGTGGGAGCGGGGCACGAACCGCTCGTCGTCGACAACCTCACCGGCGGGCGGCGCGAAGCCGTCGGCGAGGTGCCGCTCACCGTCACCGACGTGCGCGACGCGGAGGCCCTGCGCGGCATCTTCCGGCACTTCCGGCCCCACGCCGTCCTGCACTTCGCGGCGCTCAAATCGTCGGAGGAGTCCCTCGCCCGGATCGCCACCTACTACGACGTCAATGTCGTCGGCACCCACAACGTCCTCGCCGCCTGCGCCGACACCGGCGTGGCCCGCTTCCTCTTCTCCTCCTCCTGCGCCGTGTACGGCACCCCGTCGGTCTGCCCCGTCACCGAGGCCACCCCGGTCCGGCCGGAGAGCCCCTACGGGGAGACCAAGTACCTGTCCGAGCGGATGATCGCCTCCTACGCGCAGGTCATCGGGGCGCGCTACGCCCACCTGCGCTACTTCAACGCGGCGGGCGCGGCCCCCGGAGGCGATCTCGGGGAGTACACCACCGCCGCGTCCCGGCAGCTGGTGCCGGTGGCGGTCCGCGCGGCCCTCGGCCTCGTCCCCGGGGTGCAGGTGTTCGGGCAGGACTACCCCACGGCGGACGGCACGGCGCTGCGCGACTACGTCCACGTCGTGGATCTCGCCCGCGCCCATGTCCAGGTGCTCGCCCACCTCGACGAGGAGCCCTGGTCGGGCGCGGTGAACATCGGCACGGGCCGCCCGGCCGGCGTCCGTGAGCTGCTCGACACCGTGCGGTCGGTCTCCGGCCGTGACTTCGACATCCGCCCCGCACCGCGCCGCCCCGGAGACCCCGGCGCCTCCTGGGCCGATCCGACGCTCGCCCGGGAACGGTTCGGCTGGCGGGCCGAGTACGGCCTCGACGACATCGTCCGGACGGCATGGGCCTGGCACTCCGCCACCCCCGCTTCCCTGGGGTGACATGCACCTGCATCTGATGCGTCACGCGGAGGACCGTTCCCGTCCCGGGCTGCCGGACGGCGACCGGCGCGCTCTCACCCGGACCGGGCTGCGGCAGGCCGCCGTCACGGCCCGCTGGCTGGCCGCCCGGAAAGTCACCGAGATCCGGACGAGTTCCCTGCTGCGGGCCCGGCAGACCGCCGCCGTCGTCGCCGGGGAGACCGGCCTCGCCCTCCGGGAGGACCCGAGGCTCGACGAGGTCCGCACCGGGCCCGGCGGCGCCTCGCTGCCGCCTCCCAGGGAGCGGCGGGACGCCGCACACCCACCGGACACCGAGTCGTGGCCGGAGTTTCTCGGCCGCGTCCGGGACTGCGTCAACGACCTGTGCCGGAGACCGGATCCGGGACGCCGCATCGTCCTGGTCACCCACAGCGGCTTCTTCGACGCCCTGCACGAACTGATCGGAGGCCGAGGAAACAGGATGGAGCTCCAGGTGGACCACGCGGCGGTCACCCACTGGCAGTACCGACCCGGCTGTGCGGCCGGGATCTGGCTGCTGCACTGCCACAACCTCACCCCTTGCCCCGGCCGGACCGTGCCCGGCCACCCGCGCGGAGGAGCGGCATGAACGGCCCCCGCCCCCGCCCCCGCCTGCTGATCATCTGCGTGGACGGCGGACGCCCCGACGTGATCCGCCGCCACGGCTTCTTCGACGCCACCCGCGTCCTGCCCGGCCGGCCCGACTCCGGGGTCCGCACGATGCGCAGCGTCTTCCCGTCGTCGACGGCGCCCGCGCACGCCTCCTTCCTCACCGGCCGCCCCCCGGCGGACCACGGCATCGTCGGAAACCGCTTCTGGGAGACGCAGAGCGTCGCCGAGATACGGGCCCGCGCCGACGACCCGCTGTCCGCGTTCCACCCCTACGAGCGGGGCTCCCTCACCGCGCCGAGCCTCCTCGACTGGTTCGCCGGGCGCGGGGCGTCAGCCGTCGCGGTCCATTTCCCGCACACGTTCGCCGCCCGGGCGGGCACCCCCGACATCCCCGGCTGCTACTGCCTCTACGCCCCGGCCCACGACCTCACCGTCCCCCTCACCGACGGCGTCCCGGGCACCCGCACCGGGACGGGCACCGTGACCTACCTCGGCGAGACCGTTCGTGTCACCGCCGCCCTCGACGCGTCCGGCGACGCCGTCCAGGTCTCCCTGGCCGGCTCGGCGCCCGTGGCGCTGCGGTCCGCGGAGCCCGTACGGCTCGACGGACGGACCGCGGTGGGCGAGGTGTCGGTCGCGGTCACCGCCCTCGAACGGGACCCCGCCGCCGTGACCCTGCGCCTCGGCACCGCGGTCATCGCCCGGGGCTACGGCGGGCTGTCCGTCGCCGCCGAACCCCCCGGCGGCGGACCGGCCTCCCTGCACGTCACGTACACCGCCAACCCCGGCCACCACTTCCACGAGGCACCGCGTGCCGCGTGGATCGAGCGGACCGCACGCGCCGCGCTCCACGCCCACGACCCGGACGTGCTGTTCGTCCGCTTCAACCAGGCCGACCACGCACAGGAGTTCCTCTACTGGCACGCCGTGCGGGGGACCGCCACCGAGCGGCGGCACGCCTGGCAGCAGATCCTCGACGTCTACACCGAGATCGACGCGGCCGCGGCCCGCCTCGTACAGGAGGCCGGGCCCGGCACCGAGGTGGTGTTCTTCTCCGACCACGGCATCGACTACGTCGAGACCCATCTGCGCCCCAACCGGCTCCTCGCCGACGCCGGACTGCTGGACCGCATGGTCTTCCAGGGCGACTCCAACTGCGCCTACCTGTACGCCGATGCCCCGCTCACCGACGACGAGGAACAGCAACTGGCGGGCGGACTACGTGCCTTGGACCCGACCGTGTCCTTGCTCGGGCACGCCGAACTGGAGCGGCTGGGGCTGCCCGCGCAGAGCCCGCGCACCGGCCGCCTCGCGATCTCCTGCGGTCCGCACATCGAGTTCCAGTACGGCCAGGACGCGGCCCGGGAGCGGGTCGCGTCCGCGTCCCACGGCCACCTGCCCACCGCGGACACGATGAGCGGCTTCCTCCGCCGGTCGGGCCGGACGGTCCGCCCGGAGGAGACGGCCCCGGACATCACCGGAGCCGCCGCCCTGATCCGGCGGACCTGGCTGCGCATGGCAGAAGGGACGCGCCCCGCATGACCGACAGCCCGTACGCCTACGAGGTCGAGAACGTCAGCATGCGGTACGAGAAAACGTCGTCACCCGCGACCAAGGACGTCACCTTCCGGATCCGTGAGGGCGAGTTCTTCGGTCTCCTGGGCGGCAACGGCGCCGGAAAGACCACGCTGATCAAGCAGATGCTCGGCCTTCTCCGGCCCGGCCGGGGGCGTGTCCTGCTCTTCGGCCGGGACGTCCTCACCAGCCCCCGCTTCACCACACACACCGTCGGCTACATGCCGCAGACCGCGTTCGCACTGAACAGCCTGACCGTGCGGGAGGCGCTCTACTACAGCGCCCATCTGCGCGGCGTGCCCGCTCGCGCCGCCCGCCGCCAGCGCGACGAGCTTCTCGACCTGCTCGACCTGGGGCGTCTGGGCGGGAGGGTGGCCCGGCAACTGTCCGGCGGCGAACGGCGGCTGCTGCAGCTGGCCGTCACCCTCACCGGCACCCCGCCCGTCCTCGTCCTCGACGAACCGACCAACGAACTCGACCCCGCCCGCCGCCGCCACGTCTGGGACCTGCTGCAGAAACTGCACCGGGCGGAGGGCCGCACCATCGTCCTCATCACCCACAACGCCGTGGAGGCGGAGCAGGTGATCGAACGGGTCGGCATCCTCCGCGACGGCGCGCTGGTCGCGGTCGGCCCACCGGCCGAGCTGAAGATTCCGCTCCGCTCCCATGTCCGGCTCACCTTCTCCCACCTGGACGGCCGACCACCCGAACTGCCGGGCTACGTACGGGTGCAGTCCTCCCACGGGGGCAAGGTCGTCGCCCACGTCGCCTCGGCCGACCTGGCACGGCTCGCGGACGACGTGAACCTCGCCGCGCTGCCGGAATTCGCCCTGCACACCGCGACGCTGGAGGACGTGTACCTCAGCTATGCATGACGACGCACGGAGCCTCGGCCTCGCCGGGCAGGTCTGGGACCTCTTCCGCATCCAGCTCACCAACTGGCGTTGGTCCTGGCCCCAGATGGTGCTCACCGGAATCCTCGCCCCCCTGGTCAGCCTGGCCGGCCTCGGCCTGTTCGCCCGGCACGCCGGCCCCGAGGCCAGCGCCTATGTGATGACCGGCAGCGTGACGATGGCCATCCTCTTCGAGACCCAGAACAAGATCGCCAGCAACTTCTCCTTCATGCGGAACACCGGGGCGTTCGAGTTCTACGCCGCCATGCCGGTACGCCGCGAGGCGCTCATCGTCGCCACCCTCGCCGCCTTCTTCCTGCTGTCGCTCCCGGCCGTCCTGGTGACCGTGGTCACCGGATCGCTCCTGCTGGACGTACCGCTGCGGCCGTCCCCGCTGCTGCCGGTGTGCCTCGCCCTGGCCCTGCTGCCGTCGGCCGGCCTCGGCGCGCTCATCGGCAGCCGGTCGGCCTCCATCGAACAGGCGACCTCGCTCAGCCTCGCCACCACGCTGCTGATGATGGCGCTGGGCCCGGTCGCCGTCCCGCCCACGCTGCTCCCCGCGAGCCTGGTGTGGATCGGCCAGATCAACCCCGCCGTCCACGCCTCCGCCGCCCTGCGGGCCGCGCTCACCGGCGAGGGCGAGCCCGCCGCGGACCTCGCGGTCCTCGCGGTCTTCTCCCTCGCCGTCTGGGGCCTCACCACCGCCCGGATGCGCTGGCGCGCCCGCGCCCGGCGCATCACCGTCCGCAACAGTTCCGTCCCGACTCCGTACAAGGAGAGCCGCTCATGACCGAGCAGGAATTCATCGCGATCCTCAACCCGCTGCTGGAGGAGATCACCGGGGACCCCCTCGGCGCAGACGGCTTCGACGCCTCCTTCCTCGACCTCGGGCTGGACTCCCTGAGCCAGCTGGAGATCATCAACCGCATCGAGGAGAGCTTCGACTGCCAGATGGACGACTCCGTGCTGCAATCCATCAGCTCACCACGCGAGTTGATGACAGCCATACGGGAGACCACCGCCGCCCGGTGAACCGTCTCCGTCGACCGGCCCTGACGCCGTGCGGCGCCCGCCTCCTCGCGGCCTGGCTCGCCGTCCACCTCGCAGCGCTGCTCACGGTGGCGGCGTCCGGCAGCGACGTCGGACTCAGCCGTGCCCTGTGCGGGTGGACGGCGGACCGCCCGGCCGTGGCGGGGGCGCTGCGGCAGGTCACCGCGTGGGGCGACCCCTCGCCGGTGACCTGGCTGGCCGTCGGCACGGCCCTGGTGGCCCTGGTCCGCCGGGACGTCGTCGCGGCCGGGGTCCACCTCGCCGTCCCGTACGCGGCGACGCTGAGCAGCAACCTCGTCAAGGAGTGGGCGGCCCGGGAACGCCCCCGGTTCGCCTGCGCATCGCTGACCGCCGACGGCTTCTCCTTCCCCAGCGGCCACGCCGTCGGCGTCACCACCGGGTACGTGCTCGTCGCGGTGTGCGTGAGCGCGGCGCTCGGCGGCGGAGGTCTCACCGCGCTCGTCGTCCCGGCGGCGGCGCTCGCCGACCTCGTGTCCTTCAGCCGGGTCCTGCTGGGCGTGCACCACGTCGTCGATGTGCTCGCGGGCCAGCTCCTCGCGGTGGGCTGGCTCGCCGTGGCGGCGTCCGTGCTCACCGCGTCCGGGCGGGCCCGGGCCGCCCCGGCCGATGCCGCCCGGAGTGCGGAACGCCCCGTGCCATGATGCGGATATGCCCTTCGACCACAACGACCACTACCACCCCCTCCTGCTCCGCCAGGTGCCCGCCGGGGGTGGCCGGGCGTTGGATGTGGGCTGCGGTACCGGCCGGTTCGCCGTGGCGCTGGCCCGGCGCGGCTTCGACGTGGACGCGGTCGACCGCGACGCGGACACCGTCGCCGCGGCGCGGCGCCTCCACGCCGAGGACGCCGTGGCCGGGCGGTTGCACTTCCGCTGCGCGGACATCACCCGCACTCCGCCGCGGCCCGCCACCTATGACGTCATCTCCTGCATCGCAAGCCTGCATCACATGCCGTTCACCACCCTCGCGGTGCTGCGGGACGCGTTGCGCCCCGGCGGGGTCCTCCTGATCCTCGGCTGCTACCGCGAACAGACCCTCGCCGACCGGCTGACGAGCCTGGCCGGGGTCGCCGTGAACGCCGCATACGGAACGGTGGCGGCCGTCCGGGACGCGGTCACCGGCACGCCGCGCGCACCACGCCCCGCCCCGCCGACGATGCCACCCGCCATGAGCCTCGAAGACATCACCCAGGGCGCCCGGGACCTGGTGCCGGGCAGCGAGATCCGCCGCCTCCTGCTCTGGCGCTATCTCCTCGTCCACCGCACGGACCGCGCCGCTCCGCAGCCCTGATCGCCCCGCGCGCGGACAGGGACCCGGAAAGCACGCGGCAGCCACGGAAAGAAACCGCGAAGGAAGGAATACCGTCGTGGAACACCACGCGGCCTACCGCCTGGGCGCGACCTGCGTCGCCTTCAACCCCGCCGGGCAGGTCCTCCTCACCCGGCGCCGCACCCCCGTACGCTGGGAACTCCCCGGCGGCCTGGTCGACCCCGGCGAGAGCCTGCACGATGCCGCCGCCCGGGAGACCCTCGAAGAGACCGGCGTGACCGTCACGGTGCACGGCCTGGTCGGCGTCTACCAGCACCCCGCGCGGGGCATCCTCGCCGCACTCTTCCTCGCCACCCCGGTCTCCGGCACCCCCCGCCCCACCGAGGAATCCAGCGAGGCCCGCTGGTCCGACATCCCCGACGCACTGGAACTCCTCCACCCCCTCTACCGACCCCGCCTGGAAGACACGCTCAACGCCCGGCACACGGTCCCGCTGCGCATCCACGAGGGCGCCACCCTCCTGGACATGCTCGGAGTACGGGAAGTGAACACCGGCGAGGGCTCTCGTGTGCCGGATGAGGGTCTCCCGCCGACCGACCGGGTGGTTCAGGAGAGCCAGTCGCTGTAATGGGTGGGGGCGATGTGGACTGCGCATGCGGCACGGCCTCATACCCGCCCGCCTTCACCCTCTCCACGACCCGCGCCCCGTGCCCCGTGCCCCGTGCCCCGACCAGACCGGTACCACCGATGACCGCAACCTTCATGACTCACCTCTCCTCGCACACCGATAGGCCATGCGCCCAGCCTGCGATGGCCCGGCGCCCGCCGCATGCGGACCGTGCGCTCCTGGGCGACCGGTGCCGACGCCGACCGGCGTCCACGCGATGCCCCCTCTCCGACCGGCCGTTCAGGGCGTGAGGACCACGAAGGAGATCCGGCCGGGAGCCGGAGTCAGCGCCCCAGACTCGTAAGGACCGCCTTTGCCGCGTTGTCGCCCGACGTCGCCGCGTCGGCAAGCGAGGGCATGTGGAGCTGGTAGTCGCCGGCCAGGTGGATCGGCCCGAGAGGGGCCCCCAGCGTCGGCAGTGATTCGCGCCTTCCCGGAGCCCAGAAAGGCACCACACGACGGTGCCGCCGCACGATGCCCTCACCGAGCTTCCCTCGGAGCTGGGGGTAGACCGAAAGCAGATCCGATGCGAACCGAGCGGCGATCTCCTCGTCGGACAGCTCGAACAATGTGTCGGCCACCGCGCCGCCCGCGAAACACGCCAGCGCACCGCCGGGCTTACGTGTGCCGTTCTTGCGAAGGGCGGCGGCGTGGTTGAACACCGCCTGGCTTGTGAGCTGGGGCGTGGACACAGCGTAGAAGTCGTCCCAGGGCTGGGGCCCTTCCTCCTCGGTGAAGAAGCCGACAACCACATAGCGGCCGTAGCGGATGTCCTCGAACGCGTCGCGGTACGTCTGCGGAAGTCCCGGAAGGATCTGCAACGCGACATCGCTGGGGACCGCGACGATGGCCCGCTTCGCACGTACCCGCACCGGGCCTTCCGCATCGACGTAATCGACGACGACCCCGTCTCCGTCCGGTTCCACGGACCGGACGCCGGCCCGGAGACGGAGGCGTTCCCCGAGATCGGTGGCCAGTATGTCGGTCAGCGTCTGGTTACCTCCGACCGGGAGCGCAAAGTTGGACTCCTTGTCCGGGTCCGTGATCATGATCGCAAGCGACATCATGAGCTGGGCCGCTGCCGTTTCGCCGGGCTCACACCCCATCCACTGGCCGGTCAATGACCTGAGAACGTCATGAGCCAACCTGGATCGGATTCCGCGAAGAAGGTCCGATGCCAAACGACCGTCCAGCCTGGCACGCACCCTCTTCGCCATGCCGCTGTGCGACTCCATGAACGGGACGGACGAGACGATACGGGCGCCGACCACCGCCATGGCGATCCGGTCCAGGAAGCTCATCCGCGTACGGAACATGAGCTCGGACAGTTTGGACGTGTCCACCATTCCACCGTTGAGAACCAGCGCCGCGCTCTTGTCGGCCAGCGACCCCATCTCGATGCCGTGGTGATGGAGAGCGTCGATCAGCGGGCCGGTCCCCTCGGTGAACTGCGTCCCGACGTTGATCCAGTAGCCGTCCTTGCGGACCGTCTCGACACGTCCACCCGCCCGCTCCGACGCCTCGAGCACGATGACGTCGGTCTTGCCGGCGAGCGTGGTGGCCGCCATAAGCCCTGCCATGCCCGCACCGACGACGACCACGTCACGGCTCTCCTCACGCGCAGGTCGCACTGCGTCAGTCGCGCCAAACCTGGGCTCCGCGTTTGCCATTTTCTTCCTCACTCCGTCATTCAGAACGACTTCCGCGTCGGCTTCGATGCACACAGCCGGCATCACGGCCGCGTGACGGCCGCACACCAAGAGGCCCCGCCCCGCTCTCGGCGGACACGCGGATCTCCGCGCCCGGGCGGCGTACGCCATGCCGACCAGCACGCAGCGCTTCCCTGCTCATGCGCGAGCGAGGCCGTCACCGCCGCGACCTTCCCGTGCCATACGCCCCGCCAACAGACCGTCAGCATGACACGATATCGAATCGAGTTCGACTTTACAGGCGCATCACCACCCTGGGCACCACCCCCGGCACGGAACGACGCGGGCGCCCGACAGCACGAATACGGGCCCTCGAACGCCTCGCCCCGCCCCGCCGCGACACACGCCGGCAACCTCCCCGCGGCGTGGACCACGGCGGCGACCAGCTCCCTCCATCACCGCCCACGCACGTGAATGCGGAACAAGGACGCAAGACACGTGCACCACTTGGAAGAGGCGGCGCGCGATGTACCAACTGACAGAGCCGGCCGCCGACGACACAGCCGCCCAATGCTGCGGCCGTGTCACCACCGCGCGCCGGCGCTCATCGATCGACGTGCTCGGCCAGTAAGATCAACCTCGAATTCGATTCGATCTTTACATGTCGGGCTGAGGGGTGGGTGGCCGTACATGGGCGGGGAGTACACCGAGGAGACCTACGGTGGGGTCACGGTGCTCGTCGGCGCTCGCCGTGGCGCGTACCCGTACGGCAACTCGCTGCTTGTGGGGGGTACGGACTCCGCCCTGGTGTTCGACCCGTCGCTGTCGCTCGCCGCGGAGGCCCCACCCGCCGATCTGGTCCTGGTGAGCCACGCGCACGAGGACCACATCGCGGGGCTCGGCCGCTACGACGTGCCGGTGCACACCCACGAGGGCGGCCTCGCCGGACCGAGGACCCTCCCAGAGGTCGAAGCCAGCGAGGAAGAAGCGGGCCACCGACTCCGCGTGGCCAGCGCGGTGAGGAGGTGGTAACTGGTCGACTCCTCGTGCGCGTCGCGCCACAGGGCGTCGGCCAGCGCGGCGATCGTCTCCTCGAAACCGCCGGCGGTCACGCCCTCTCGCGTCATGAGGTCGATGGCGGCCCTGATGAGCTGGGGCGGCGCTCGGCCGCGGGAACGTGAGCCAAATGACCAGCGTAATGGCTCAGTCGATTGAACAAGTCAACAGAACGAGTCAGTTCAGGCACCGCAGGGCTGTCCGCGAAACCGAAGGGCTTGGTCAGCAACGGAGCGCGATGGTCGTGAACTCGCCGTTGGTCGAGCCGGACTCCACCGTCACCGATAGCTCGTGAGGCTTCAACCGGCAGGCGGGGCAACAGCGGTTGTACGAAAAACGGTGGCGGCCCCGTTCGCCCGTCCCGTCCATCAGGCTGACGGATTCGGCGCGTACGTGCGCAAGTAGGAGAGGAGAAAACGGCGATGCTCCGCGAGAACGATGTCGTCACCGATTACCGGTGTGACGCGGAACGCTACGTCGAAGAGCCTGTTGCCGGCCTCGAAAGCGAGTTGCACTACCAGCAGCGGGGTATCAGGGCGCAGCAGCCCGCGATCCCGCGCGAAGCGCCACAGCTGTTCGGCCATCGCCTCGTCGTAGGCGCGGACCAGTTCTTCGAGGACGTCACTGCGCCGGGCGAACCACAGCTCGACACAGCTCGGGTGCCCGCGGAAGTAGTCCAGCATCAGATCCACGACCGCGTCCACGGCGTCGTCCAGCGTGGCCGGCGGGTTGTCGGCCAACGCTCCGGAGACCAGGGCCTGGAGCTTGCCTACGTGGCGGCGCATGAGTTCGGCATCGACCTGATGCCGGTCGGAGAAATAGTGGTAGACCGAGGCGGTGGGGATACCGGCGCGCTCTCCCGCGGCCTTGAGCGTGGCCGCTTCGTAGCCGTGGGTCACGAGGATCTGCTCGGCGGCGTCAAGTATCGCGCTGATCCGCTCGACCCCTCGCCGGTACGGCTGCGCGTTCGGCCGAGCTGGGACCTGTGGCCTCTGCTCTCCGGAAAGGGCGGCCGTACGGCGCCGCGGCCGACTCGCCTCAGCCATGGCAGACAGGAAGGAGGAGCTCGGACATGTTTCAGATCCTAGCTGAGTGCGTGTACGAGGAAGGCGACCTGGTCTTCCGTGCCGATCTGTACCGTACGCGGTGCGCGGCGGTCACCGGCCGGTTTGCGGGCGACGTTGAGGGGGTGGCGTGCGCAGATCTCGTTGCGCCAGGTCGGGCCGGCCAGGGCGGTGTAGGCGTGTTCCGCTCCAGGAGCGGTGATGACGGCGCTGGCTCCGGGGCGGCCGACGACCGGGATGGGGTGTGGGGGCGGCGACCGAGGGCCGTGGCCGCGGCGTCGAGGAGCCCGTGCCCGGCGAGGCGGGCCATCGCCTTCGGCTCCGGACGGCCTTCGAGGCATCCGTCGAAAATCTTGCCGAGCTCGCCGGCATCCGTCGCATCGTCTACTACGGCGACCTCGACGCCGAAGGCATCGCCATACCGTGCAGAAGGGCGCCGCACAGCCGGCAAGCGTGATCACCCCATCACGATGGTCGATGAACTCTCCGCGCGCTTCGTCGGCGATGGTGGAACTGAGCCAGCAGGCGCGCGCTCAGCGTCGCCACCCCTCAACGCCCCAACGGCGCTTGCTGTCTTGACAGGGTCCGACCTGCCGACAAGCGGCCTGACGCCCCATCAGAACGAGCGTCAAATGAGCGTCACGAGCGTCATTCCAGCGTCAAGATATCGCCCGTAACGCCCACACCGAACATAATGCACGCGGACAAAACCGCAGGTCAGACACCCTTCCCTACCTTCTCAAGGATCGCCACGCACTCCACATGGTGCGTCATCGAAAAGATGTCGGCCTCGGCGTGGCTCAAAAACCCCAGGTCAGAGACAGTTTTCTGGCCCTCCCCCCTTCACGAAGGCATCACGAGCGTCACAGCCCGGAAATCATCCGCCTGGGGCGGAGCAGCTGCGGTCGCGCACGGCTCCCTCCCGGCCCATCGACGTGGGCGCGCCAATCGACCGCACAGGAAGTACGAGGAGGAGCCCTACGCGGTCACCTTGCCCTCGGCCCACCCGCCAAGAGCGGGTATTCCTACTTGTACAGCGACGGAGCACGAAGGGCGTTGGAGTCCTGGCTGGGCTTCTCCTGCAAGATCTGGAACACCGCGCTACGGAAGCTGAACGCCAGGACCTGGAACAGGTGCTCCTCGAAGTTGAGCGGCAACGCCGGTGGTACACGGCCGTCATGCAGGCCCGTGAGCGGCAGAGCGAGCAGAGCCGTGCAACGGGGACCCGATCGGTCCCCCAAACGCACGAATGCAGACAGGGAGACTCGCATGACGGCAACCGTGCGACGCTCCTCAACAGACCAGACATAGACCAAGCCGTCGTTGCTGGTGGTGGCGAGCCAGGTGCTGTCGGGCGAGATCACCACCGACACCACGGAACCGGTGTGGTCGGTGAGGGTGCGTTGCAATGCCGGGCTGGGGGTGTCCGGTAGCGGCCACCGGGGGCCAGGAAAGGGCGCAGGGCAGGGTCGTTCCGGCGGGCTTCGATCTGGGCCTGCCGCCCTCCTACCACTCCGAGCACGGCAAGCCCACGGCACAGGCTCAATCAGCCGGTGGCCTTCTGTGTGAATTCACTCGTGTACGTCTTCTCCAGGTCGATCGTGGCGTTCTTCAGGTTCGGGTTGAAGGACTTGAGCACGCGCTGCACCGTCGCGGGTCCATCGGCCGGCATCTTGCCGTCCTTGGTGAACATCGGCAGCGTGCTCTCGATCGCCTTGGCGTAGAGACCCTCGCCGCCCTGCGCGTAATCGCTCGGCATCTTCGCCGCGATCTCCTTCGCGCTGTGCGTGGACATCCACTTGAGGGTGCGCACGAACGCGTTGGTGAGCTTCTGCACCGTGTCCTTGTGCCCGTCGACCCAGTCGGTGTTCATGTAGAGGCTGGAGGATGGGTACAGGCCGCCGAGCGCCTGCTTCGAGCCTTCGGGGGTGCGCATGTCGATCAAGACCTTGCCGATCTTCTTGTCGAGGACCTGCGCGACGGTCGGGTCGGTGGTCATGCCGCCGTCGATGGACCCCTTCTGCAGCGCGGAGATGAAGGTCTGGCCCGCGCCGACCGCAACGTTGCTGAACTTGTCCGTGGACACCCCGTCGTGGACGCCGAGGTACTTGGTGAGGAAGTCGGTGGACGAGCCGAGCCCGGTCACGCCGAGCTTCTTGCCCGCGAAGTCCTTCGGCGACTTCAGGCTGTCCGCCGCCTTGTTCGACACGATCTCGACCTCGCCGGGGGTCTGGGCGAGCTGAACCACGGACTCGACCTGCTTGCCCTTGGTCTGCAGGTCGAGGGTGTGGTCGTAGAAGCCGACGACGCCCTGGACGTTCCCGGCAACGAGGGAGGTGGTGGCATCGATGCCGGCGGGCTCACTGAGCAACTCCACGTTGACGCCCTCGTCCTTGAAGTAGCCGAGGCGCTGGGACAGCATCGCGGGCAGGTAGATGACCTTGTCGATGCCTCCCACCATGATCTTGACCTTCGGCCCCTTGCCTCCCGAGCCTCCGCTGTCGGAAGCATGGGAGGAGACCTGGTCGGCGCAGCCGCTGAGAGCGGTGAGCGCGGCCAGGGCTGCGGTGACGGTGGTGAGTTTGGCGGCGAGGGTGCGACGGGACATGTGCGGCTCCTGGAGGCAGGACGGGCGGTGACGGGAGGATCTAGCGGGCTTCATCGGCGGCGGGCTTCCAGCGGAAGAGCTTGCGCTCCATGAAGGTGAGCAGGCCCTCGGCGAGCAGGGCCACGACGGCGAGGATGACCATCGCGGCATAGACCCCGGCGGAGTTGAAGGTGCCCTGCGAGGCGGAGACGAGCAGGCCGATGCCCTTGGTCGCGCCGATGTACTCGCCGACGATGGCGCCGATCAGGGCGAAGCCGAAGCTGACGTGGAGGCTGGTGAAGATCCACGAGGTGGCGGCGGGGATGACGACCTGGAAGGTGACCTGCCGGTCGCGGGCGCCGAGGATGCGGGCGTTGTCGATGAGGTGGCGGTCCACCTCACGGGCGCCCTGGAAGGCATTGAAGAAGACCGGGAAGAAGACGAGGACGACGGCGGAGGCGACCTTCGAGGCCGGTCCGAGGCCGAACCAGATGAGGAAGATCGGCGCGAGCACGATCCGCGGCAGCGCGTTGAGGACCTTGATGTACGGGCCCATGACGTCGGCCAGGAAGCGGACCCGGCCGAGCGCGATGCCGAGCACGACACCACCGATGACGCCGACGACCCAGCCGAGCAGGGCCTCGTAGAGCGTGTACCAGATCTGTTCGAGCAGGGAGCCCTGCGGGGTGCCGTGCAGCGCCCACTGCTGGATCTGGTCCCAGATCTTCGAGGGCATCGAGAAGTTGAACGGGTCGATGATCCCGGCCCGCGAGAACCACTCCCACACGCCGAGGACGAACACGAGCACGGCGCCGCGGGACAGCAGGACGATGCCGCGGCGGCGGCGCGCGGCCCGGGCACGCTCCTCGGTACGGGCCGGCTTGGTGACGCCGCCCGAGTCCGTCACGGTGGACGCAGCGGTGTCCGGTTCGACGGTGATGTCAGGCGACATTCTGGGCACCCCTCTCGCGGGTGATACGGACTTCCTCGCCGAGCGACGACCAGATCTCCCGGTAGATCTCGACGAACCGGGGCTCCAGGCGGACCGCCTCGACGCGGCGCGGGCGCGGCAGGTCGATCGTGAAGATCTCCTTGACCGTGGCCGGCCCTGCGGTCATGACGACGACCTTGTCGGCGAGCGCGATGGACTCCTCCAGGTCGTGGGTGACGAAGACGACGGAGGATCCGGTGCCCGCCCACAGCTCCATCAGCTCGTCCGACATGAGAGCGCGGGTCTGGACGTCGAGCGCGGAGAACGGCTCGTCCATGAGCAGGATCGACGGGTCGTTGACGAAGGTGGAAGCCAGCGCGACGCGCTTGCGCTGGCCACCGGAGAGCTGGTGCGGATAGCGGTCCTCGAACGCGCTCAGCCCGACGCGAGCCAGCCACTCCCGGGCCTTCTCCTTGGCCTCGGTCTTGGGGACGCCGCGGAAGCGGGGCCCGGCCATCACGTTGGACAGCACGGTCCGCCACGGGAACGTCGCATCCTGCTGGAAGACGAAGCCGACCCGCTCGTCGATGCCGCGCACCGGGGCACCCGACAGCATCACCTCGCCGTCGGTCGGCTCCTCCAGCCCGCTGACCAGGGTGAGGGTGGTGGACTTGCCGCAGCCGGTGGGGCCGACGACGGCGACGAACTCGCCCTGCTGGACGGTCAGATCGAGATCGTGGACGGCGGTGTGAAAGGCGCCGGACGGCGTTCGGAATGCCTTGCGGACACCGCGCAGTTCGATGGCCGGGCTCGATGGGCTTGTCATGCCGGGGACGTTAGAAACAGTCGTGCGGGCTGGGAAGTTTTGGCCAACAACCACTGCCAGTTCCCGTAAAAGCAATTCTGCGCATTGTGCCGACCGCATCCGGGCCCGCTGCTGTCCAGGCTCTTCCCTGGCTGAAACAGCTGCGGTTACGGTGCGTTCACCCCGGCGAAACGTCCGGTCGCACGGGAGAGTTCCTGAAAGCAGGTGTCAGAAGTGGCCCGCTTGCGCATCAGCTGGCCGAGGCAGGTGTTCGCACAGGTGCTGATCGTGCAGTTGCTGATCACCACAGGCGTCTTGCTGTTGCTGACCGGCCTGTTCCTCCAGCCGCTCCGTACCCAGCTCGACGACCAGGCCGAGCACGAAGCCCTGGCCATCGCCCAGACCACGGCGGTCGATCCAGAGATCGCCGCGGGTCTGCTGTCGAGCACCCCCGATCCGACCGGGCCCGTGCAGCGGCAGACGGAGCGCACCCGAAAAGCGACGGGCGCCCTGTACATCGTGGTCATGGATCTGCGCGGGATCCGCTGGTCCCACACGGATGTGCAGCAAGTGGGCCACCGCGTGTCGACGGATCCGTCCACTCCGCTGCACGGTCACGTCATCCTGGAGATCGACCGTGGCACCCTGGGCACGTCCGCGCGGGCAAAGGTCCCACTGCGCGACAGCACGGGCGAGGTCATCGGTGCGGTGTCGGTCGGCATCGCCTACTCCGGCGTCCAAGAACGCCTCCTGGCCGCCCTGCCCGGACTGCTGCGCTACGCGGGCGCAGCCCTCGCGGTCGGCGCCGGCGCCGCGTTCCTCGTGGCCCGGACCCTGCGCAAGCGCACGCACGGGGTATCCGTCGCCGACATCGCGGCACTGCTGTCGGAGCGGGAGGCGATGCTCCACGCCGTACGGGAGGGAGTCATCGCGCTCGACCAGCACGCACGCGTACGGCTGGTGAACGACGAGGCTTCCCGCCTGCTCGCGCTCAAGGAGGAAGCAGAAGGCCGGGACCTCGAAGAGGTCCTTCCGCCCGGACGCTCCCGCGACGTCCTCACCGGGCAAGTCACCGGACGCGACCTGCTGACCGTACGCGAGAACCGTGTCCTCATCGCCAACCGGATGCCCACCCCCGACGGCGGCGCTGTCGTCACCCTGCGGGATCGCACCGAGGTCGAACTGCTGGGCCGCGAACTCGACTCCATCAAGGGCCTTCTGGACGCGCTGCGCGCCCAGGACCACGAGCACGCCAACCGCCTGCACACCGTCCTCGGCTACCTCGACCTGGACATGCCCGAGCGGGCCCGCGACTACGTCGCCGGCCTCACGCACGCCCGGCGCGCCTCGGCAGACAACATCGCGGAACGCATCCGGATCCCGATGGTCTCGGCTCTCCTGGTCGGGAAATCGGCCATCGCCGCCGAACGGAGCGTGACCTTGCGCCTGTCCGACCGCAGCCAGCTGCCCAGCCAGCTGATCGACGCCCGGGACATCGTGACGGTGCTGGGCAATCTGATCGACAACGCACTCGATGTCGTCGGCGGTCGGGCCACCCATCCCGCGGTGGAAGTCGAGGTCTTCGTCGAGGCCGACACGGTCGTGGCACGCGTCAGCGACAACGGTCCCGGAGTGCCCGTGGAACTGCGCGAAGCCATCTTCGAAGAGGGATGGAGCACCAAGGAGTCCCCGCACCACCGCGGACGCGGACTCGGACTGGCCATGGTGCGCAGCCTCGCCGAACGCTACGGCGGCACCGCCCGCATCGCCGCCCGGGCCGGCGGCGGCGCCGTGTTCACCGTCACGTTCCCCGACATCGTCACAAGATCCGCAGCCCGCACGCAGCCCGCCCTGGCAGGAGACGCACCGTGATTGACGTCCTGGTGGTCGACGACGACTTCCACGTCGCGGAGATCAACGCCGCCTATGTCGACAAGACGGCCGGCTTTCACGTCGTGGGCACCGCCCACACCGCTCTGCATGCCATGCAGATGCTGGAGAGCCGGCACGTTGACCTGCTCCTGCTCGACCACTACCTCCCCGACCGGAACGGGCTGGACCTCGTGCGCCGGATGCGGGAGAAAGGCATGCGCAGCGACGTCATCATGGTGACTGCGGCGCAGGACGTCGAGGTCGTGGAAGCCGCTCTGCGCTACGGCGTGCTGCACTACCTCGTCAAACCGTTCACCCTGGACGGGCTGCGCTCCCGTCTGAACAGCTACATCGAGTTGCGGCGCAGTCTGCAGGACGCCGGTGCCGGGACGAGCCCGGGGCAGCAACAGATCGACCGCATCTTCGGGGCCGTGCGCACGCCGGCGGCCACAGCCGCGTCACCCGCCAAGGGCTGGTCGGGCCCCACCGTGGACCTGATCTGCCAGGTCATCACCGAGGCCGATCACCCTCTGTCGGCACAGGACGTGGCCGCCCGCGCCGGTATCAGCCGCTCGACCGCCCATCGATACCTGCGCTACCTCCAGAAGCACGGCTCACTCCGGCTCTCCCTGCGCTACGGCGACGCCGGCAGGCCCGAGCACCGATACGCCCGCGCGGCCCCCGGACCGTGGGAGGACTGACCGGCGCCGCACGCGGCAGCGACCCCGCCGTGGCGTGCGCAGTCGATCTTCTTGATCACCGTCGCCGGGTACGTCCGCGACCACGCACTCCAAACGGTCGTGGCGCCGGCCGGTGGCGGGCAGCCTCAGCCGGCGAAGTCGGCAGGCGCGCTCCAGCCGTCCCCATCAGGTCCGGTTTCGTCACGCCGCACGAGCCGGTACCGGCTCGTGCGGGACCTGGCGAGTCGACGGGCTCCGGTTCCGTGGCGTCGTCGGCAGCGGCATCCAGCGCACCCTCCGCACGCCGCAACGCGCCATCCGGCTCCCCGGGGCGGGTGCCCGTGGAGGAGGCGGGCGTGCTTCCAGGTGCCGTTCGGGCCCTTGAGGCTGTTCTCCTTGCCCAGGCTGTGGGCGCCGATGTCTTCGTAGACGGTCAGTTCACCGTCCGGCCGACGCACGAAGAGATCGAAGTCGGAGTTGACCGACCCGTCGAAGTCGCCGCCGGACAGCAGTGCAGCTCAGGCCCCCTTGCCCGCCTTCTCCAGGATCGCCACGCACTCCACATGGTGCGTCATCGAAAACATGTGCGATTCCATGCCGGTCTAGAAACCGCAGTTCAGGAGGCTTCTTCGGTATCTGAGCGGTGGATTCTCGGGGCGTGAGCGTCAAATGAGCGTCACGCCTTGCCCTCTCCGACGGCCGAAGGATCAAGGCCGCGGAGCACTGTGACCGCGGCCAATACGTCACCCCCAACCATGACGAAGCCGGCCTCTCCGCTACGAAGCAATGGCCAAGGGAGTCTCCAGGCGCTGCCAGGTGTCGAGGACGGCTTGTGCGCGTCCCGCTGAAGGTGTGCGTAGCGCTGCGTGGTCTGAAACCTCTCGCGGCCCAGGAGGTGCTGGACCTCGTAGAGCGACACCCCCTTCTGGACAAGCCACGAAGCACACGTGTGACGCATGGAGTGCGGCGGGTAGTGCGGAACGAATAGTCGCTGCCCTTCCATGTCATCGAAGGTGGCACTGTCGACGGTCGTCCACCAGGTTTGACGTCGCCAGTTACCTCCGTCGAGGCGACGCCCAGCGTGTCCTTTGGTCAAAGTTAGGAAGGGTGGTGGCCTCATCGGTGATGACGTTCGGGCAGTCGGCGTCGCAGGCTTCGGTGACGTGCAGCTAGACGCTCCAGCGGGTGTTCCCTCGTATCGCGAAGAGGTCCAGGTCGTAGGGCGAGCGGATCTGTAAAGAGCCGGGCGGGAAGCCGTCCTTGCCGGTGCGTGGCCGCAACCTGCCGCGGACGGCGACGGTCAACTGCTGCACCAGGATCTGCCGCAGCGCCTCAAGCGCGCGGGTACTGCGATCCGGTCGGGCGCGTCGGTGGCGACCGTGGCGAGCAGAGCCCGCGCGTCGCCGCCGGCCTGGGTAAGCCGGGAGACCGGATGACGGGGCTGGGAACACAGGCGCACCGGGCGCCCGTAACGTTCGCCCCACTCGGCCGTAACCAAGGGCTCGAGCAACTCAGGTACACTCAAGGCGAGTTCCTCTAACACAGCCCGGACCACTTCCAGTACCAGTTCCAGGCATGTCAGTTCCCGGTCAGCGGCCAGGACACGGGTGGAGTCGGTGCGCTGCCGCCCCTACTGCTTGACCAGCTCGGCCTCCGTCAGGCGCCCCAGAGCAAGGTCGAGCAGCTGGTCGGCACGACCGTCCTGAGCGAGCCGGTCGCGGCAGTCGCCCAGCACACTGTGGTGGAAGCCCGGAATCGTCTAGCTCCAGAGTCAGGGCGTACTTGAAGTCGAGGCGGCAGCGCACCGCCTCGGCGGCCTGCCGGTCGGACAGGTTGCGTGGGAACGCCAGCACGCAGACGGTGGCCAACTGTGCGCGCGATAGCCCTGGTCGCCCGCCGCGGGGACACCAGGCCGCGAAGTCCTCGTCGCGCCGCAGGCCATCAAGCCGGTCGCGCACCCACATCGCTGTCGTGCCTCGGGGGTTGCTTGGCCGCACCACCCGCACGGTCATCGGCGGAATCTGCGCTCCAGAACAGGGACGTACAGACATCGAGCACCTCGACGGTCAGAGCACGTTTACATTGTCAACAGCACTTCACAGTCCACGTCCTCACTCTTGGTGTACACTCCCCGCGAGATACTTACCTTCCACCACGACGCGAGTGACGGGGAGCAGCAGTGGCACTGGAGCAGGTCGGTGGACGTTTCCGGATCACCGGTGACCTGGGTCGCGGAAACATGGGAGAGGTGCACCGGGCCGTGGACCTGGAAGCCGCACCCGGTTCGACGCAGTACGAGGTGGCGCTGAAGACGGTGCTGCGCAACCGCACAGGCCTACTGGTCGAGGCTGCGGAGGAGAACAAGGAGACACAGCGCTTCCACCGTGAGGTGAAGATCATGCGCATGCTCTCCCAGGGGCACCCCAACCTCACCCATCTGATCGCAGGCGGGGTCGACGACGCACCGGGCGGCAGCGGTCTTCCCTACCTGGCAATGGAGTTGCTCGACGGCCACACCCTGGGCCTACTGATGGACGAAGAGCCGCAGCTCCCGGTTTCCTGGGTCGCCGCGATCGGCGCGCAGATCGCGTCCGGCCTCGCCGCCGCGCACACAGCTGGCATCGTCCACCGCGACCTGAAGCCGGCCAACGCGATGCTGCTGTGCAACGGCACCGTGAAGATCCTCGACTTCGGCATGGGCTCGATCGTCGACGACCCCGACCAGACACGGCTGACCAGCACCGGAGTGAGCGTCGGCACGGCCCGGTACATGGCACCCGAGCAGTTCCGCGCCGAGCCGGTCTCCGCCGCGGCCGATCTCTACGCGCTCGGCTGCGTCCTCTACGAGATGCTGATCGGCCGCCCCCCGTTCTCCGCCCGGACCGCCTACGAACTGTCCGTGCAGCATCAGTACGACCCACCGCCGCGGCTGACCATCGTCCGGCCCGATCTGCCGCAGGCCCTGGTGCGCCTGATCTCCCGGCTCCTGGAGAAGGAGCCGGAGAACCGGCCGGAGAACGCCACCCTGGTCCGCGAGGCCCTTATCCCGCACGCGCTCGCCCCCGACGCGACGGTCGGCCTGCTCGCCCCGGAGTGGACGGCGATGGACCCGGTGGCCCGGCTCCGCGCCGACCTGCCGCAGCCCGCCGCCGTGAAGCCGGCCCCGCTACCGCGCCGTTCGCCCCGCCTGCCGGAGACCATGGACGTCTTCGGCATCCACAAGAATCTGATCGAGGAGTACGAGAGCTTCACACGGAGCGCCACCGTCATCCGTGACGCCCGAATCGAGAACTTCGTCGAGGACGACCTGGCCTCGAAGTCGCAGTGGCCCGACCCCTGGCTCTCGCTGAATCCGTTCTTCGCCGACGGCGGCCAGGTCACCGATCTGGTCAGGGACGGGCTGCTGCATCCCCGCTGTGCCGAGATCTTCCAGGCCGGCAAGAAGGAGGACGCCCGCCGTCCGGACGGCCGGCCGCTCACCTTCCACCGCCATCAGCGCGAGGCAATCGAGGCGGCCCAGGAAGGCGACTCGTACGTGCTCACCACCGGCACGGGTTCCGGTAAGTCACTCTCCTACATCGTGCCGATCGTGAACCAGGTGCTGAGGGAGCGGGACGCGGCCGCTCCGGGAACTCCGCGACGGGTACGGGCGATCGTCGTCTACCCGATGAACGCGCTGGCCAACTCGCAGCTCAAGGAGTTGCAGAAGTACCTGCGGCACGGCTTCGGGGAGAGCCGCGAGCCTGTCACCTTCGCCCGGTACACGGGCCAGGAGGACGAGGAGCGGCGCAAGGAGCTGCGCCGGAATCCGCCGGACATCCTGCTCACCAACTACGTGATGCTGGAGCTGATGCTCACCCGGCCGGACGACCGCGACGGTCTGGTCCGTAACGCCGAAGGCCTGCAGTTCCTCGTCTTTGACGAGCTGCACACCTACCGGGGACGGCAGGGCGCGGACGTCGCGCTGCTGATCCGCCGGGTCCGCGAGGCATGCCGTGCGGGACAGAACCTGCAGTGCATCGGCACCTCCGCGACCATGTCCACCGAGGGCACCTGGGAGGACCAGCGGCGGGAGGTCGCCCGGGTCGCGGGCCGCCTTTTCGGCACCACGGTGCTGCCCACCCGGGTGATCGGCGAGACGCTGGTCCGGGCCACCGATCAGCCACCGGCGGCCGTTCCCCCCGAGCGGCTACGGATGCCCGCGGCGCCCCGCGCGTACGAGGCACTCACCCGGGACCCCCTCGCCCGCTGGGTGGAGTCCCAGTTCGGCCTTGAGGAGGAGCCGGATACCGAGCGGCTGCGCCGCTGCGCGCCGCAGACCATCGAATCGGCCGCCGAGGAACTGTCCACCGGCTCCGGGGTCCCCGCCGACCAGGTCCGGGAGGCGATCCGCGCCACCCTGGAGGCCGGTTCCCAGGCCAAGCACCCGGTGACCGAACGTCCCCTCTTCGCCTTTCGCCTGCACCAGTTCCTCTCCAAGGGCGACACCGTGTACACGACCCTGGAGAACCCGCTCACCCGCCCGCTGACCCGCACCTTCCAGCTGGAGCAGCCGGGCAGCGGCGGCATGCCGCTGTACCCGTTGTCGTTCTGCCGGGAGTGCGGTCAGGAGTACCTCACGGTGTGGCGCACGGAAGGCCGTGACGGCGTCTTCCGTTACGAGCCACGGCGTGGCACCTCGGCTTCCGGTGGCCGCGAGGGCGAGGGCTGTCTGTATGTCGGGGTGCCGGGCGAGGACTACGTCTGGCCCGCCGATCCGCAGCGGGCCGTGGACGACCGGCGGCTCCCGGAGTCCTGGCTGGAGCAGGACGCAAACGGTCTGACGGTGGTGAAGAAGTCCTACCGGGAGCGGGTGCCCAGGCGCGTCGTCGTCGACTCCCTCGGCACGGAGAGCGCGGCAGGCGTGGAGGACGGCCAGGGCCTGGAGGCCGCGTTCGTCCCGGCGCCGTTCCTGTTCTGTGTGCACTGCCAGGTGTCGTACGAGCAGACCCGCGGCCGTGACTTCGCCAAGCTGGCGACGCTCGACCAGGAGGGCCGCTCCTCCGCCACCTCCCTGATCTCGGCCTCCATCCTCAAGTCGCTGCGCGCCGTGCCGGAGAAGAGCCTCGACAAGGAGGCCCGCAAGCTCCTCACCTTCGTCGACAACCGTCAGGACGCCTCGCTGCAGGCCGGCCACTTCAACGACTTCGCGCAGGTCACCCAGTTGCGCGGGGCGCTGTACGCGGCGGTCGTGCGCTCCGGTGAAGAGGGGGTGCGCCACGACGACCTGACTCTGGCGGTGACGCAGGTGATGGGCCTCGCGCCGCGCGAGTACACCGGTGTCGCCGACCAGCCGCCGTCCATGGAGCGCCGGGCGACGAAGACCTTCAGGGACGTCGTCGGCTACCGCCTCTACCGCGACCTGGAGCGCGGCTGGCGGATCACCATGCCCAACCTGGAGCAGACGGGCCTGCTGCGCATCGACTACGAGGACCTGGAGTGGGTGGCCGCCCGCGCCGAGCGCTGGGAATCGGCGCACCCGGTGCTCCGCGAGATCGACGCGGAGCTCCGTGCCGAGATCGCCCGCACCCTCCTGGACTTCCTGCGCCGGGGCCTGGCCATCGATGTGCAGTACTTCCGGGACGACTTCGACGCGCTGAAGGGCGCCAGCGAGGAGCGGCTGACCGGCCCCTGGGTCCTCAGTGAAAGCGACAAGCCGAATGTCGGCACGGCCTACCCGTACGGTTCCAAGCCCGGTATGGAGCGCACCGCTCTGTTCCTCTCGCCGCGCGGGAAGTTCGGCAAGTATCTGCGCCGGAACGTACCCGCGCTGCGCGAGGCCCCGCAGGACGATGTGCAGGGGGTGATCGAGACCCTGCTCACCGTGCTCCATGACGCCGACCTGGTGCGCGAGGTGGAGGCGGCCCCGGAGCGTTCGGGGCCGGCGTTCCGCCGGCGCGCGGCGGAGAAGCGCACCGGGTACCGGGTGTCGGCCGCCGCGATCGTGTGGCGGGCCGGCACCGGAGAGACGGGGGCGATCGACCCGCTGACCCGCACCTACAGCCACGGCGAGGGGCCGCGCGTCAACCCCTTCTTCCGCGATCTGTACCGCGACGCCGCGACCGAGCTGGCGGGGCTCTACGCCCGCGAGCACACCGCGCAGGTGCCGCCGGAGGACCGGCTGCTCCGCGAGGAGGAGTTCCGCACGGCCGAACTGCCGCTGCTCTACTGCTCGCCGACGATGGAGCTGGGCGTCGACATCTCCTCGCTCAACGCGGTGATGATGCGCAACGTGCCGCCGACCCCGGCCAACTACGCCCAGCGTTCCGGCCGTGCGGGCCGTTCGGGGCAGCCGGCGCTGGTGACCACGTACTGCGCGACGGGCAACAGCCACGACCAGTACTACTTCCGCCGCTCGGAGGCGATGGTCTCCGGCCAGGTCGCACCGCCCCGCCTCGATCTCGCCAACGAGGACCTGGTCCGCTCGCACGTCCAGAGCATCTGGCTGGCGGAGACCGAGATGAAGCTCGGTACGGCCGTACCTGACGTCGTCGACGTGGCGTACGACCCGGAGAGCGGGGACCGGCCCGATCCCCGGATGGTGCTGCCGCTGCACACGCACATCCGTGACAGGTCGCTCGACGAGGGCGCCCGGCGCCGCGCGGTCGCCGCCGCGCACAACGTGCTCGCGCCGCTGATCCCGGACTTCCAGGACACCACCTGGTGGTACGACGAGTGGATCGAGGACCGTGTCGAGCGGGCCGCGGACAGGTTCGACGAGTCTTTCGACCGGTGGCGTGAGCTGTTCCGGGCCGCCGTGCTCGACCAGTACGAGCAGAACAAGCGGGTGGTGGACCACACGCTCAGCCAGGGCGAGCAGGGCCGCGCCCGCACCCGCCGCCGGGAGGCCGAGACGCAGACCAATCTGCTGCTCAACCGCTCCACCGACAACAAGTCGGTGATGAGCGACTTCAACCCCTACCGCTATCTGGCCTCCGAGGGCTTCCTCCCCGGCTACAGCTTCCCGCGCCTGCCGCTGGCCGCGTACATCCCGCGTTCGGGCAACCGGCGCAACGCCGACGGCGACTATCTCCAGCGGCCGCGTTTCCTGGCGATCCGCGAGTTCGGTCCGGGTGCGCTGATCTACCACGAGGGCGCCCGCTACCAGGTGACCCGGATCCAGCTGCCGCCGGACGCCTCCGGCGATCTGGCGACGGCGGAGGCACGCCGCTGCGACACCTGCGGTTACCACCACCCGGTCCGTCCCGGCCTCGACCGCTGCGCGATGTGCCGTACGGAGCTGACCGGAAAGCGCACCGGCCTGATCCATCTCCACACCGTGTACACCACCCCCCGCGAGCGGATCTCCTCCGACGAGGAGGAGCGGCGCCGGGCCGGTTTCCGGCTGGAGACCTCGTACGCCTTCCAGGACCACGGGGTCCGCAAGGGCCGTCTCACCTCATGGGTGACGGACGGAGAAGGTGCCGCCGTCCTCGCTCTCGACTACGGCGATTCGGCCACGGTCCGGATCACCAACCTGGGCCGGGTCCGCGACAAGGAGGACGTGCAGGACGGCTACTGGCTGGACCTGGGCGACGGCCGCTGGCTCAACGACCGGGCCGCGGCGGACGCCGTGGAGGGCACCGGGATGCCGGTGGTCGACGAGGACGGCAACGAGAAGCGCCGCCGGAAGCGCGTCCTGCCGTACGTGGAGGACCGGCGGAACATCCTGGTGGCGACGCTGGACGAGCCACTGCCGGAACCGGTCGCGTTCTCCGTCCTGTACGCCCTGGAGCGGGGCATCGAGGCCGCCTTCGAGCTGGAGGACTCCGAGCTGACGGCCGAACTCCTGCCGCCGCCCGAAGGACCGCGCCGCCGACTGCTCTTCACCGAGGCAGCGGAGGGCGGAGCCGGTGTGCTGCGCCGGCTGCGACAGGAGCGAGGGGCGCTGGCGAAGGCGGCCCGCGCCGCCCTAGAGATCTGCCACTTCGACCCGGACACCGACGAGGACCTGGGCGGTCCCGAGGGCGGCGAGGAGTGCGCCCGCGGCTGCTACGCCTGTCTCCTGACGTACGGCAACCAGACCCACCACCGCCTGCTGAGCCGCCACGCGGCCCGCCCGCTGCTGCTGCGCCTCGCGGGCTCGCAGACCGAACGCGAGGACCGTGGCGAATCCCGGAGCGAGCAGTTCCACCGGCTGGCGGCACCCGCCGCGGCCGGGTCCGGCGGCCCCGCCCGGAACGGCAGCGACGGCCCCGCCGCACCCACTCCGCTGGAGGCCGACCTCGAAGCCCTGATCGCCTCGGGTGATCTCCTCGGCTGGCTGAAGGCCAAGGGCTACCGGCTGCCGGACGAGGTCGACGTCCTGGTTCCGGAGGCCGCCGCCAAGCCGGATCTGGTGTTCCGTATGGACGGTGCCCATCTCGCGGTCTTCGTCGACCTTCCCGACCACGGCGCCGATTCCACCCGGGACCGCGAGGCCGGCTACCGCCTTGAGGAGGCCGGCTGGGACGTGCTGCGTTTCCGGGCCGGATCCGACTGGGACGCCGTGGCGGACGACAACGCGACGTATTTCCAGACCCGTTGACCGTTACGTTTTCCCCGTCGATCCTTAAGCGCACCGCCCCGGTCCCACCCCAACCACTCCACCCCGCCGACCCCGAAGGAACCGAGAGACCCATGAGCCCCACGTACACGGCCGGTTCGCTGGTGAACGCCCGCGGCCGGGAATGGGTGGTGCTCCCCGAGAGCGCCTCCGGCATGCTGGTGCTGCGCCCGCTGGGCGGTGGCGAGGACGACGTCGCGGCGGTCTTTCCCGCCTTCGAGGAGGTACGGCCCGCCCAGTTCGCGGCGCCGAGCCCGTCCGACCTGGGTGACCAGCGGGCGGCCGGCCTGCTGCGGACCGCGCTGCGCATCGGTTTCCGTTCCGGGGCCGGGCCCTTCCGCGCGCTGGCGTCGATCGCCGTGGAGCCGCGCGCCTACCAGCTGGTGCCGCTGCTCATGGCGTTGCGGCAGCGCACCGTACGGCTGCTGATCTCGGACGACGTCGGCATCGGCAAGACCGTCGAGGCCGGTTTGATCGTCAAGGAGCTTCTCGCGCAGGGCGAGGCGAGCCGCCTCGCGGTGCTCTGCTCTCCCTCGCTCGCCGAGCAGTGGCAGGGGGAGCTGCGGGAGAAGTTCGGTATCGACGCCGAGCTGGTCCTCGCCTCCACCGTGTCGCGTCTGGAACGCGGCCTGGAGCTGGGGCAGTCACTCTTCGACCGGCACCCGTACACGATCATCTCGACGGACTTCATCAAGTCGACCCGGCACCGCGAGGACTTCGTACGGCACTGTCCGGACCTGGTGGTGGTGGACGAGGCGCACACGTGCGTCGCGGCCGACGACGCGCAGGGCCCGGCCTCCTCGTCCACCAGTCAGCTCCGCTACGAACTGCTGCGGCGTGTAGCCGCGGACGAGGACCGGCATCTGCTGCTGCTCACGGCCACCCCGCACTCCGGCAAGGAGTCCGCGTTCCGCAACCTGCTCGGTCTCGTCCGGCCGGACCTGGCCACGGTCGATTTGGAGAGCCCGGCGGGCCGGGCCCGTCTCGCCGAGCACTTCGTCGCCCGTAAGCGGGCCGACGTGCGCCAGTACCTCACCAAGGAGGACGGCCTCGCCGACGACTCCCTCGTCGAGCGGACCGCGTTCCCCTCCGACCGGTGGACCAAGGACGAGCCGTACAAGCTGACCCCCGCCTACCGGGCACTGCTCGACGACGCGATCGCCTACGCCGCGGACCGGGTGGAGACCGCCGGTCGCCAGGGCAAGCGGGAGGCCCGGATCGCCTGGTGGTCGGTGATCGCACTGCTCCGGTCGATGGTGTCCTCGCCCGCCGCCGCGGCCCGCACCCTGGAGACCCGTTCCGAGTCCGCCGCCGCCCGGACCGCCGTCGAGGCGGACGCCCTCGGTGCGCCGCTGACCCGTGACTCCTCGGACAGCGACCGGCTGGAGGGCATGGACGTCGCGCCGGGCGCGGCGGAGAGCGAGCAGGGCGACCCGCGGCTGCGTGAACTCGCCGCGCGTGCGGCCGAGTTGTACGGCCCGGCGCCCGACGCCAAGCTCAAGGCGCTGACCGCGCATCTCAAGTCGCTGATCGCGGACGGCTACAGCCCGATCGTCTTCTGCCGCTACATCCCCACCGCCGAGTACCTGGCGACCCACCTGGAGAAGAAGCTGGGGGCGAAGACGCGGATCGCCGCCGTCACCGGCACGCTCTCCCCGCAGCAGCGTCTGGAGCGCATCGAGAAGCTGGCCGCCGAGGACAGCGGCGACCCGGCCGTCCGCCGGGTCCTGATCGCCACCGACTGCCTCTCCGAGGGCGTCAACCTCCAGCACGCCTTCGACGCGGTGATCCACTACGACCTGGCGTGGAACCCGACCCGGCACGACCAGCGGGAGGGCCGCGTCGACCGGTACGGGCAGAAGCGCGACCAGGTCCGCGTGATCACCATGTTCGGCGAGGACAACGGCATCGACGGCAAGGTCCTCGAAGTCCTCTTCGCCAAGCACCGGCAGATCAAGAAGGACCTCGGCATCTCGGTCTCCGTCCCGGACGAGACGGCCTCGGGCGTCACCGACGCGGTGGTCGAATGGCTGCTCCTGCACGGCAGGCAGGGCACCCAGGAAGGGCTCTTCGACCTCGACGGGCACCAGGAGTCCCTGGACCGGATGGAACGGGAGTGGAACTCGGCCGCCGAGCGCGAGCGGACCTCTCGTTCGAAGTACGCGCAGCGCGCCATCCACCCGGAGGAGGTGGCCCGCGAGGTCACCGCCGTACGGGCCGCGCTCGGCGGCTCCGAGGAGGTCCGCGACTTCGTGCTGGAGGCGCTGCGCGACCTGGACGCCCAGGTCCGCGACCCCCGCGACGGCTCCGGCGACTTCGCCGCGCAGGTCGGCGGTACGCCGGCCGGTGTGCGCGACGGTCTCGCGGCGGTCCTCGGCGGACGGATCGTGGAGGAGGACCGGGAGATCCCGTTCCGCACCTCCCCGGCGATCGGGCGCGGCGAGGCGGCTTTGGTCCGCACCGACCCGGCGGTCGGCGCGCTCGCCTCGTACGTCCTCGACTCGGCCCTCGACGCGAACACTCCGGGCCCGCGCCCGGCCCGTCGCTGCGGCGTCGTCACCACGGACGCGGTCACCATCCGCACCACCCTGCTCCTGGTCCGCTACCGCTTCCACCTGACGCTGCCGTCCCGCACCGGGGAGCGGCAGATCGTCGCCGAGGACGCCCGGCTGCTCGCCTTCGAGGGCCTGCCGTCCCGGGCCCGCTGGCTCGACGACGACGCGGCAGCGGCGCTCCTCGGGGCGCGGGCCGCCGCCAACACCCATGAGCAGCTGGCCCGCAACCAGATCACCCGCACCCTGGACGGACTCCCCGAACTGTCCGGTCACATCACTGAGTACGGTGTCGCCCTCGCCGCCGACCTCGACGCCTCGCACCGCCGGGTACGGAAGGCCGACACCAGCGACCGTGCCGAGATCGTTCGGGGCCTCAAGGTCGTGCCGCAGGAGCCCGCCGACGTCCTGGGTGTGTACGTGTATCTGCCACAGCAGCCCACCGCCGTATCCGCCCCTCTCGTGACCGGAGCCGAAGCCTGATGTCCGCCGCCACCCGCACCGCACCGGTCTTCGCCGCCGTCACCACCGTCGGCGGACTGCTTCCCGGCGACATGCTCGTCCGCATCGCCGAGGCACGGAACCTGCCCGGTACCAAGTCCGCCGATTACGGCCTGCCGGGCTCGGTCGCCGTCCGCGACGAGGCCGAGCGTGCCTGGGAATACCTCAAGCCGCTCTGGCGCGAACTGCGCGCCGCGCTGCCCGCCGATCCGAAGACCGGCGCGCCCGCCGCCGACCCGACCGGCCGGGCCTCCTCCGACTGGCTCTCCCAGCTCTTCCGCAAGCTGGACTTCGGGGCGTTGGCAGAGGTCGGCCCGGAGGGCATCCCCGCCGACTCCGATACGGAGACCCGGTTCCGCATCTCGCACCGGCACGGGCCCGCGCTGCTCCACCTGATCCCCTGGAACCAGGAACCGGACAAGCGGCCGGCGGCCGGGCAGGTGCCGCCGCAGTCCCTTGTCCAGGACGGCCTCAACCGGACCGAGGCTCACCTCTGGGCGGTCCTTACCAACGGTCGAACGCTACGGCTGCTTCGCGACTCGTCGTCGTTCGCGACGGCCGCGTACGTCGAGTTCGACCTGGAGGCGATCTTCGACGGTGAACTGTTCAGCGAGTTCGTGCTGTTGTACTGCGTGCTGCACGCGTCGCGGTTCGAGGTGGCGGAGGGGGCGGCACCTTCTGGGTGCTGGCTGGAGAAGTGGCGCACCGAGGCCGTCACGTCCGGTGCGCGTGCGCTGGATCAGCTGCGGCTCGGCGTCCAGCAGGCACTGACCGTGCTCGGTACGGGGTTCCTCCGTCATCCGGAGAACGGCCGGCTGCGCGAGGACACCGACCCGAAGGCACTCCAGGCGGCGCTCCTCCGGCTGGTCTACCGGCTCCTCTTCGTCTTCGTCGCCGAGGACCGGGACGCGCTGCTCGACCCGGCGGCGGACGAGGCCGCCAAGAACGCGTACGCCCGGTACTTCTCCTCGGACCGGCTGCGCAGGCGGGCCCGGCGGCGCCAGGGCACCGCGCACGGTGACCAGTACGAGGCACTGCGGCTCGTACTCGACGCGCTGGGGACGGAGGGCGGGCGGCCCGAACTGGGGCTGCCCGGCCTCGGCGGGCTCTTCTCACGTACGGAGGCGGACGCACCGCTGGAGGGGCTGAAGATCTCCAACGAGTCGCTGCTCAAGGCCGTCGGGCACCTGGCGCAGGTCCACGACCCGGGGGCACGGCGCTGGCGTGCCGTCGACTACCGGCACCTGGACGCCGAGGAGCTCGGCTCGGTGTACGAGTCGCTGCTCGAACTGGAGCCGAAGCACTCGGCGGCGGACCGGTCGTTCGAGCTGGTTGAGGTCGCGGGCAACAGCCGCAAGACGACGGGAAGTTACTACACCCCGTCGTCGCTGATCGAGTGCCTCCTCGACACCACTCTCGACCCGGTCATCGACGACGCGGTCAAGCGCGGCGAGCAGCGGGCCTCGGCGGGCGGACGCCCCGACCCGGCGGACGACATCGTTGCGGAGCTGCTCGGTCTTACGGTGTGCGACCCGGCGTGCGGTTCCGGACACTTCCTGGTCGCCTCGGCGCGACGGATCGCGAAGCGGGTCGCGGCGGTGCGCGAGCACAACCCGGAGCCGACGGTGGACGCAGTACGGCACGCGCTGCGGGAGGTCGTGGCCCGGTGCATCTATGGCGTCGACCTCAACCCGATGGCGGTGGAGCTGGCGAAGGTGTCGCTATGGCTGGAGGCGATGGAGCCGGGGAAGGCGCTGGGGTTCCTGGATGCGCATGTCCGGCACGGCAACGCGCTGCTCGGCACGACGCCGTCACTCCTCGCGGGCGGCGTGCCCGACGAGGCGTTCGACGCGATCGAGGGCGACGACAAGAAGTACGCGGCCGCGCTCAAGAAACGCAATAAGGCTCAACGCGGCGGCCAGGGTGACTTGTTCGCCGAGTCCGAGGTCACGGTGCCGAGCAATGCGCGGCTCGCGGCGCAACTCAGCCGGATCACCAATGCTCCGTCCGACGATCTGGGTCAGGTGCATGCTCAAGAGGCGGCGTACGAGGCATACGTAAACTCCGCCGCGTACACGCGGGACCGCGAGACGGCGGACGCGTGGTGCGCTGCCTTTGTCTGGCCGAAGCAGACGGGAGCACCGGAGGCGCCGACGCACGACGTCGTACGGAACCTGCTCGCCGGGGGCACGGCGGCGGTGAACGACGCGACGCTGACCGAGGTGCTCGCGCTGAGCGAGCGGTACCGATTCTTCCACTGGCACCTGGAGTTCCCGGAGGTGTTCGCCGTCCCGGAGTCGGGGGCGGGCGTCGATCCGGCGACGGGTTGGGCCGGGGGGTTCGACGCGGTGGTGGGGAATCCGCCGTGGGACAGCATCAACTTCCCCGAGACAGAGTTCTTCGCAGTACGAGCACCGGACATCGCGGCGACCAACAACACGGCGGCCCGGAAGAAGAAGATCCAGGCGCTCGGGGACGACCTCGACACGGTGGGGCTGTTCAACGAGTACGAGGCCGCCAAGCGCCGCGTGTACGGCGAGAGCCACTTCCTGCGCATCTCCGGCCGCTATCCCCTGACGGGGCAGGGAAACCTCAACCTGTACGCGCTGTTCGCCGAGGCCGACCGCATCCTGACCGGCAGCCGGGGGCGTACCGGTGTCATCGTCCCGACGGGTATCGCGACGGACGCGCGGACGCAGTACTTCTTCAAGGATCTGGTGTCGGCGGGGTCGCTGGCGGCGCTGTTCGACTTCGAGAACCGCAGCGGTCTCTTCCCAGCGGTGGACTCTCGCATGAAGTTCTGCGTGTTGTCCCTCGCAGGCCGTTCACTGCGTGAACCAGCCGCCCGATTCGCCTTCTTCGTCCATGACCCGGCGGAACTGGAGGCCCCCGACAAGGTCTTCACCCTCACCCCCGAGGAGATCACCCTCCTCAACCCCAACACCGGGACCTGCCCGGTCTTCCGCAGCCGTCGCGACGCCGAGATCACCCTCGGCATCTACCGCCGGGTTCCGGTCCTCCTCAAGGAGTCGGACAAGGCGAACGGCAACCCGTGGGGCGTGTCGTTCATGACAATGTTCCACATGTCCCACGACTCCCATCTCTTTCGCCCCTCGCCCGCCAGCGGCGAAACTCTTGGCTCGATGCTCGCGGACGGCTGGCGCCTCGACGGGAATGTGCTGGTGCGGGGGACAGAGCGACTGCTACCGCTGTACGAAGCGAAGATGCTGCACCACTACGACCACAGGTGGGCCACGTACACCTCTGAGGGCGATTCCCAGGACCTCCGTGTCAGCGAGAAGCAAGATCCGAACGTCCTCGCCCTTCCTCGTTACTGGGTAGGCGAATCGGATATCACGACAGGCACCACCGATCAACACGGCGCCGAAATCAAAGCAGACGGCGTAAGGAGCCGACTGGCCAACAAGGGGTGGAATGCCCAATGGATGCTGGGTTGGCGCGACATGTGCCGTGCCACGGATGCACGCACCATGATCGCTTCCCTTGCGCCTGCCACCGGAGTAGGCCACAAGTTCCTTCTGGCTCTGGTCAAGACCCCCGAGTTGCTCGCAGCCGCTCTCTCTTCATTCGCGCTGGACTACGCCGCCCGCCAGGCCATCGGCGGCACATCCATGTCCTTCTTCCTCGTCAAGCAACTTCCCGTCCCGTCCCCGACTCAACTGACCATCCACGACTCTACGATCACGTCGCGCGTACTCGAACTCACCTACACCGCACATGACATGACCCCATTCGCCCGCGACCTCGGCGACACGGGAGCCCCCTTCCGCTGGGACGAGGAGCGCCGCACCATCATCCGCGCCGAACTCGACGCCCTCTTCTTCCACCTCTACGGCATCACCCGCGACGACGTTTCGTACATCCTCGACACGTTCCCCATCGTGAAGCGCAAGGACGAAGCGGCCCACGGCACCTACCGCACCAAGGACCTGATCCTCGCCGAGTACGACCGCATGGCCGCCGCCGGCCTCACTCTGGAGACCCCACTCGACGAGAGCGACTCCGGCGCGTACCGCTCCACACTCACCCCGCCCCCGGGGCAGGGCCCGCGCCACCCGGCCCGCGAGGACGACTGACGTCCGGACAACGCGAGGGGCGCCGCCCGCTGCTCAGCATGCGGCGCCCCTCGTCGTATCAGCGCTCTGACGCGAACCGTACGAACCGACCCCACCCGTCGCGACCAACAGCAAAGGCCGGACGCGCCACGTCCTTGGAGTCCCTTACGTAGATGACCTGTTCGGCGATCGCGACCTCCACGCAGCTGTCGCCCTGCGTCCCGCTGTAGCTGGACTTGAACCAGGTGAGTCCTGTCATGTCGCTACTCATGCTCTAGATCTCCTCGGAGTCGCTCCAACAGGTCCCTGGATTCCTTGGGGTTCAGGGCCTGCGAGCGCAGTGTGTCATAGCGCTGGCAGAGGAGGGCCACCGCTTTCGGGTCCGAGATCAGCCTCCCGTTCTGCTGTCCCTCGGAGTATCCGAGCCTCCGATTGTCCGGCGTCTCCAGGATCTGCACCGGCCCGTCCAGGCACCCGTGGAACTCCGTTTCCGTAGGCATAACTTGCAACGTGACGTTGCGCGGCGCCGTGAGTTCCAGCACGTGCTCCAACATGCCCGCCTGCACCGCAGACCCACCCAGCTTCCGCCGGAACACCGACTCCTCCACGATGAACCCGAACGGCACCGTTGGCCGCTCCCGCAACATCACCTGCCGCTTCATCCGCGCCGCGAGCTGCGCCTCCGTCTGCTCGTCCGTCAGCAGCGGAATGCTGTTGTCGAACACCGCCCGCGCATACGCCTCCGACTGCAACAACCCCGGCACCAGCCTGCACTCATACGTACACAGACTCACCGCCGTCCGCTCCAGCCGCGCCCACTCCCGGAACCAGGCCGCCAACCCCGCCTCCCCCCGCGACAGATACGGCGCCGCCCTCCGCAACGCCCCCGTGTTCCCCGTCGCATCCTCCCCCCGCTCCACGAACAGCTCGTCCGGCATCCGCCGACCCAGCTCCACCGACTCCACCGTGTGCTTCGAGAACCGCACCCGCTCCCCGAACTCCACCCTGCTCAGCCCCGCATGCTCACGCAGCGCCTGCACGACCGCCCCGAATGTCCGCAGACTGTCCGACGGATGCGGTTCCCGCTCCCCCTCCGAGAACGCGCCGACCCCTTCTCCGACGTTGGCCATCCGCCACCCCTTCCTCCCGCACGATCACACGCACCCAGAGTGACGGCGCACACCTCGCACTGTCCACCCTGCGCGCCCGTACGGTGACCGTCCGTACGGGGCGCACCTCTCGCCGTCCAGCCTCCGCGCAGGCCACGCTGGCCCCATGAACCACACCGCACCCCAACTCACAATCTCCACCCGGACGTTCAGGCAACAGCTGCCCTCCACCCGTCGCGGCGCACGCCTCGCCCGAATCCTCGCCGTCACCGAACTCCACGCCTGGGGCGTCCCGCCGGACATCACAGAACGTGCCGAACACGTCGTCGCCGAACTCGCCGCCAACGCCGTCCTGCACGGCCGCGTTCCCGGCCGCGACTTCGAACTCGCCCTGACCTACACCCCGCTGCCCCACCCCAGGCGCCTCCTGATCGAGGTCTCCGACGCCCGCGGCGACCGCCTCCCCCGAACCGCCGGCGAGGACCACGACCTCTCCACCGGCGGCCGGGGCCTGACCCTCGTCACCCTCCTCGCCGACCACTGGGAGACCGTGCCACGCCCGCCGGGCGGTAAGACCGTACGAGCGGAACTGGCCACACCGTCCCGTATCTGGCGGTTCGTTGACCGAGCCAACAGACGCCGCATAAGGTCAACCGCGCACCACGTGCACATGGGGGACCTGCTTGAACACTACCGACGCCGCCCGCATGCTCCGTCGGGCCGAAGACGCCTACGGCACGGGCAATTTCGCGCGCACGTTGAACCTGCTGGACCGGATATCCACAGACCGTTCCGGCCTCCCTGAGGACGACCGCGCCTCCTACGACGCACTGCGCGCCCTGCTCGCGGAACGCGCGGGCAACTGGCCCGAGGCGGTCCACCGCTGGCTCGCGGTGTTCGGTACCACTCCGCCCGCGAGCGGCGAGGACCAGCCCTGCGACCTCGGCTGCGACTGCGACGTCCGCACCGTACTCGACGCTCCGGACACCACGTCCGGCGAGACGCCCTGCCTCTGCTGCCCGGCACACGCGCTGTGGCGCCTGGTGTGGCGGGCGGCCCGCCAGGGCGCGATCGGCGAGGTCCTCGACGCCGTCCCCGACCCGTCCGGGAACCGCCGTACCGCCCTGATGCACGCGCTCGCGGTCGGCACGCTGAGGTCGCTCGCCCAGAGCGAGAAGGCCGATCCCGCTCATGCGGTCTTCACCATCGCCGTCTGGCACCTGCTGCTCGACGACGATGACCCCCTCGGTTTCGAAGACATGGTGACCGCCCGGCGCGGCGCTCCCCTCGGCGCAGAGGACTGGCGGTCCGCACGCGACACCCTGACGGACCGGATCCGTACGGCGCTCCGCTCGGTCGACGAACGCGACGGACGCGACGTCCTCGACGCCTGGGAAACCGTCTGGGCCGTCGAGGAGTACGAGTACAGCGGCGAACTCGTCCGCGGCATACGCGCCTACCTCCGGACCGAGGAATGCTTCGGCCAATGCGCCAACGACCAGCTCGACTTCTGGGACGAGGACTGGAACGGCGGTCTCGGCTGCCAGTGCGACGTCGACACCTGGCAGCCGCCCACACCCGACACCGCTCCCCCGTGCCTGGGGCTGCTGCTCGGCGGCCGGCCCTGGACCGGCTCCCCCGTCACCGTGGACAGCGCCGCCGAGCATCTGGAGGCATACGGTGAACACCGTGCCCTGCTCACCGCGTACACCCGCCGTCACGGCGAACCCGCCACCTGGCAGGCGGACTCCGACACCCACCGGGCCTGCGCGCCTTACCTCGCCAACGCCCTGGCCACCAGGGCCTGCGAGCAGTTCGCGAAGGGCGCGTGGCAGGACACCCTCACCGACCTCACCTCGGCCGCCCGCCTCGGCCTCGTACTCGACCGTCGCCACCACGAGATGGCCCGCAAAGCCGGACTGAGCGCCGGTCGGAACGGCAACGGCTACCAGCAGGCCCCGCTCGTCCAGCGCATCCACTGGCTGGAGTGCGCGCACGCGCTCGCCCCTGATGACACCGCCCTCGCCGAGGAGCTGGCAGCCGCCCTTGTCCGGCGCGGCACCGAAGCGCTGGGGACGAAGGACAGGGATCAGGGCCGTGCCCGCTTCCAGCGTGCGCTGTGCGTACGCCCCGGCGATCCGGTGGCACAGGGCGCGCTCGACGCGCTGGATCTCGCCGACATCGCTTCCGTCGTCACAGGAAACAGGCCGGGCAGGCAGCCCGGCCTGCAACGGGTCGGGGAACTTCTACGCCGCGGGTTCCGTACGGAGAACCCAGCCGATGATCTGCACGAGGTGTACTCCTGGTACTGCGACCGGATGATCGAACGGACCGTGCGGAAGGCACTCGACGGGAGGAAGAGCGAGGCCCGTCGGGTCCTGCGACGACTGGAGGAGGTCCGCCCCTCCAAGGACGAGCGAGGAGAACAGGACGACGACGGTGACATCGCCCGCCTCCTGCACGACGCGGCCGTCCGGCAGCTCGGAGCACGGTCCGGCGACTACACCCGGCAGGTCCCTCTGCTGCTCTCCGCCGCCGCGTCCTACGCACGGCTCACCGGGACGGAGGCCGAGCGGCAGGCGCTGGAGACCGTCCTTCCGTTCGCCGCCGAACTGGTCGACACCGGGCGCTTCTCCGAGCTGATCACCCTCCAGGGCGGGCTGTTGATCACCCCGGGCCGCTCCGCGGAGTACGACCAGCTCGTCGCCGTCGCGTACCACCGGCGCTCCCGCGCCCGCCGTGCCGACGGGAACCGCGCCGGTGCCGTACGCGACGAACGCACCGCGACCGCCCTGGGGCTGGAGACCGGCCGGCAGACCTCCCTCCCGCTCGAACCGATGATGTTCCCCGGCCTCTTCGACTCACCTGGAACACCGGACCCGGACGACCCGCCGTACATCCAGGAGACCCTGTGACCGCGCACTCCCGCACACCGATGCCCTCCTTCGGCCCCACCGTGTTCGAGCTCCTTCCGCGTGCCAGGCCGGGCATCGGCCAGGGAGACCTCGCGAAGGCGGCGGGCGTGGCGGTCTCCCGGGCCCGCCGCGCACGGGACACGGACCGCGAGCGCGCCCTGAAGACCGCCCACGACGCAGCCCGCACCCCGGGCGACGCCCTCGTCAGTGAACTGCTCACACCGCCCCTCCCGTCATCCACCGCTCCGAAAGGTCCCGCATCCAAGTGACCGCTCCCCCGCCCGGCACCGACGAGCTGCGCAAGCTGCGCGTTCGCGTCGCGGCCCTCTCCCGCAAACGCGAAGAGGCCGTGGCCCAACTGACCGACCTCCTCACCGCGTTGCTGCCACTCGACGATCTCCTCGCCGACACGGCGAACCGGTCCGAGCAGTTCGGCCACTCCGGGACAGGCCGTACCGGACAGCTCGCGGCCGCCGTGCAACAGCAGACGGACGCCGCCCACCGGATGCTCCGGGCCGAACTCGCGCGCCACGGCGTACATCCCATGGACCTCGTCGGGAAGATCCCCGACCCGGTGGAGGCACGGGCGACGGGCGTCGAACCGCATCCGACCGCCCCCGAAGGAACCGTCCTGCGGGAGACCGTCACCGGCTTCCGCCACGGGACCGACTGCCTGCGCCGTGCCGATGTCGTCCTGGCCGTACCCGGGCCCGCGCCCGCCGCTGAACAGGCGGCACCCGCTGGCCGCTCCGACGGCGGGGCCACGCGGGAGCGCCGCAACCAGCCGCACCGCACCAGCCGCGCCCAGCGCCGGCAGCCGCTGCCTCGCAAACCTTCCAAGCGCCGCCGCTGAACCCGCTCCGCACCGCCCCCTCCCGTCCCTGCCACCTGAAGGCCACGTCATGCCGTACCGCACACTCGGAATCGATCTCGGCACCACCAACTCCGTCACCGTCTGGATGGACGGCGGAGTTCCGGCGGTCCTCCCCAACCGCCACGGCGAGCAGGCCACGGTGTCAGCCGTCGGCACCGGCGCCGACGGATCCCTCCTGGTGGGCAGCGAGGCACTCGGCGTGCGCGACCAGCTACCCAGCTCCGTGATCACCGAGGTGAAGCGGCTGATCGGCCGCCGCCACGCCGACGCCGACGTACAGCGGCTGCTCGACGAGCGGCCCGTGGACGCACCGCCGGTACGGGAGTCCACGGACGGCGGGATCGAGATCCGGCTCGGCCCCCACTGGCTGACGCCCGTACAGATCTCGGCGATCCTGCTGCGGCGGCTGCGCACGGACGCCGAGAACACCGCCGGCGAACCCTTCCCGCGAGCCGTGATCACCGTCCCGGCGTACTTCACGGAACCGCAGTACGCGGCGGTGCGGGAAGCCGGGGAGCTTGCGGGATTCGCCGTCGCACGAATCCTGCCCGAACCGACCGCGGCGGCCCACGCCTTCGGGGTGGAGCGCCTCGTCGAGGATGAAGACGACATGTGCTCGGTGCTCGTGTACGACCTCGGCGGCGGCACCTTCGACGTGTCCCTGCTGATCATCGGGTCGGGGTACTTCCGGGTCTACAAGCTCGGCGGGGACAAGTCGCTCGGCGGGGCCGACTTCGACTCCGCGCTGTGCCGGATGCTCACCGAGAAACGACTCGGCGGCCGCGACCTCTCCGGGACCGGCGACGCGGCACGGATCCGCGCCGCCGCCGAACGCACCAAGATCGAACTCTCGGACGTCACCGCAGCGGAGATCATCCTCGCGCCGCTCGGAAAGAACGGCGGCTCCTGGACGGGAAGGGTCACCCGCGACGACTTCGAGGAGCTGATCGGCGCCGAGATCGACCGCACCCTGGAGCTCACCCGCGGCGTGTTGCGCGACGCGTCCAGGACGACCGAGGACGTCGACAAGGTCCTGCTCGTCGGCGGCTCGACCCGTATCCCGCTGGTCCGCCGCCGCCTGGCCGAACTGTTCGGCGAGGAGAAGGTGCACAGCGGAATCGACCCCATGTCCGCCGTCGCGCTGGGCGCCGGCATCGAGGCCGGGCTCGCGTCCGCTCTCGCCTGCCCCTCCGAGTCGTGCCTGACCACCGGGATCCCGCTCACCGAGAGCGCCTGCCCCGACTGCGGCACCTCTCTGCTCGGCACGGCGACGGTCGACTGCCCCGGCTGTCATGTGCCCGCCGCCGAGGGGACCACGAGCTGTCCGGTCTGCACTGTCAGCCTCTCGGGGCTGCGGGCGGCCGCCCCCGTCGCGTCCCGCGCCGCGTGCCCGCACTGCGGCTGCCCGGAGAACTCCACCTCGGCCACTCTGTGCCAGGACTGCGACCAGCCGCTCGACGCGGGCGGCCTGAAGTGCCCCGGGTGTCAGATGGTCAACGCCACCGGTCTGACGGCGTGTTCGGCTTGTGACACGCTGTTCCAGACCGACCAGCCGGAACAGGTCACCGCCCAGAACCTGGGACTGGCACTCGACGACGGCACCGTCGCGGTCCTCTTCACCGCCGGAACGACGTACCCGACCGACTGGCGGAACATCGAGAACCTTCAGATCCGGCCGGACGGCACCACCGCGCTGACCTTCCGGATCGTCGAAGGACCGCACGAGAAGTCCCATGCCCGCAACGAGTTCTGCGGGGAGCACACGCATGTCTTCGACAGGGGCACCGATAGCGTGGAGCGGCTCACACTCCGGGTACAGCTGGACGAGAACCGCACCGTGAACCTCGCCTACCGTATCGGCGACGGCGAGGAGTTGGGCGCGCGGCTGCGCCGCAGCGCCGTCGCCGACGGCATCGGCCGCGACGCCTCTCGACTCCTCGACGAGATCCGTACCCATGTCGCCCATTTCGGCGGCGGGCTGACGGAGGCCGAGCACGGAGTCTTCGCCGAACTGACAGACCAGCTCACCGCGATCGTGCGCGGTGAACCCCTCGGCCGGTCCCTCGACGGATTCCTCGACGAGGCTCGCGACAAGGTGGAGACGTGCCGGGACGCCCGCGGCTGGTCGGCCAACGCGTCCATCGCCGCACGCCGGGGCCGGGAGCTGGGCCTCGGCGCGCCGGCCGAAGAACTGGCCGACGCACGGCGCGCCCTGGACGCGGCACGCGATCGGCTGGATCTACCCGCGATGCGAGCAGCGACGGAACACGCCCGCGGCCTGTGGCGGCAGCTCGACACCACCATCTGGCGGTCCATGCTCGCTGCCCACGATGCCGAGCTCGGCCGCTTCCCGGAGTCCGTACGCCGTCCCGTCCTGACCGCCTGGGACGACCTGCGCGCCGCGGCCTCTCGCGGGGACTACGCCGTCCAGGACGCGCTGCACATGAAACTGAACGAGCTCGCCGGTCACTCGCAGGCGCCCACCGCGGCGGCGCGCAAGCAGCGGGACAGCGCCCAGGTGTTCCCCGAGCGCCGATAGCCGAACGGGTGTGGTGAGCGTCCAGCACACCGAACGTACCGATTGACATCGTCAACACGTAGGCTGGACGCGCTTCCTGCCACCTGAACCACCCACGCCCCGGAAGGTCCCCATGCCCCAGCTCCCCGACCGTCTTCCCGGCTTCCCGGACTTCCGGATCACCCTGCCCAAGGACGCCGGGGAGGCCCACGGCTTCCTGCTCACCGAGCCCGGCGACAACGGCTCGCACAAGTTCCTGGTGAGCGCGGGGTCGGCGGTGTCGGCGGAGGACTGGCCGGGGCTGAGCGACTTCGCTCGCCGGCTCCGTTCCGGACTGCGGGAGAACGGGACGCTGGCCGACGGCCCCCGCCCCGGCGCCTGGACCGCGTCCCGCGACATCGTGTGCAACTCGCCATCCGCCGCGGCCTCCCTGGTCCTCGGCTACGGAGCCACCGGCCCCGGCACCTGGCGCAGCGCCGAGGACGGGCACCGCCTGGGGGACTTCCTGCCGCAGAGCTGGCGGGCCCCGCAGAAGGCATGGCTGGTGCGGGGGAACAACGTCTCCGGCCACAACCTGGTCCGCCGGCTCTGGCTGAAGGAGGGCCTCGTCTCGCACGACGCACCCCACCTGCCGCAAGTGGACGAGCCCGAACCGACCAAGAGCGTGCTGCGCCGCTTCGTCGAGGAGGGTTACGAGGGCTCGGCGACGTACCACCAGAAGCGCGGTCTCGTCGACGAACTGCACGCCTTCTTCACCCAGATGCGGATCGGCGACACCGTCGCCACCCTCAGCGACGGCCTGCTCCACCTCGGGCGGATCACCGGCGACCTGGTGCAGTCGGGCTCCCCAGGTGGGCTCTCGAACCTCCGGCGCCCGGTGGCCTGGCAAGAGACCGCACATCCGTACGAGGAGCTGCCGGAGGAAGTGCAGCAGAAGCTCTCCGCCCAGCACGACGTGGTCGACCTGACCCCCGTCCTGGAACAGCTCACCGCGCTCACCGGCAGCCCGGGGACAGCGCCAGCGCAAGCCGGGCAGGTTCTGGAATCCGCCGAGCAGCGCGTCCTGACCTTCCCCGAGGTCACCGACGAGTTCGCCCGAAAACTCCTCGTCCACAACCGGTCCTTCCTCGACGAGCTGCGTGAACTCCTCCTCGACGAGCGGCAGATGGTCCTCTACGGGCCGCCCGGCACCGGAAAGACGTATCTGGCGCTGAAGCTGGCCGAGTACTTCGGCGGCGGCCCGGAGCAGGTCAAGATCGTCCAGTTCCATCCGTCGTACGCGTACGAGGACTTCTTCGAGGGGTTCCGACCGGTCGAGGACCCCGAGACACGGGAGGTCGCCTTTCGGCTGACGGCGGGACCGCTGCGAGAGCTCGCCGACACCGCCTCCCGGGAGGGCAACCGGCATGTGCCGCACTTCCTGATCATCGACGAGATCAACCGGGCCAATCTGGCGAAGGTCTTCGGCGAGCTGTACTTCCTCCTGGAGTACCGCAAGCGCTCGGTGCGACTGACTTACTCCGGGGACGACTTCGGACTGCCGCCGAACCTTTACGTGATCGGCACCATGAACACCGCGGACCGGTCGATCGCGCTGGTGGACGCGGCGATGCGGCGCCGATTCGCCTTCGTGGAGCTCTCCCCCCGGGTGGAGCCCACCGCCGGCCTCCTCACCCGCTGGCTGAAGCGCGAGGGCAAGGATCCCGAGCCGGCCCGCCTGCTCGACGCGCTCAACACGGCGATCGACGACCCGGACTTCGCCATCGGCCCGTCCTACCTGATGAAGCCCGGCGTCTACCGCGAGGGCGGCCTCGACCGGACCTGGCGCACCAAGATCCTCCCCCTTCTTGAGGAGCACCACTACGGCGAGGGCATCGACTTCGCCGCCCGCTACGGCCTGGACGCGCTGCGCGAGCGGACCCGGCGGTCATGAGCGGGAACGCGGCGGGCGGCGCCGCCCCGGCGCACAGTGACATCCCGGCCGCGACCACCGACGGCAACGCGGCAGACGGCGCGGGCCCAGCATGCGGCGACGTCCCGGTCGAGATCACCCTGCGGGAGTACGGCGCCGCCTTGTCCGTACCGCTGGACGCGGCCACCGGGCGGGCCCTCGTCGCGGCGCGGTTCCTCGACGCCGCCGCGCCGGACCCCGAGCGGCCCGGACACTGGAGGCTGCGGGCGGGCCACCAGGTCGGCGCGGTCCGGCTCCCGGGCGGGACGGTCCTGCGGATCGCGCCCAAGACACCCGTGGAGCGGCTGTTCTTCCTGCTCGGCTTCAGCCTCGACCCGGGTGGCGCCTGGCGCGACAGCCGTGAGGGCACGGTCGGCACCGGCGCGCACGACGAGGTGGTACCCGCGCTCGCGTACGCGGTGGAGCGGCAGATCGACGCGGCGCTGCGGCAAGGGGTGCTCCAGGGCTACCGGGAGACGGCGGAGTCCGCCCTGGTGGTCCGGGGCCGACTGCGGGAGGCCGAGCAGATCCGGCTCCACTTCGGGCGCATGCCGCCCGCCGAGATCGTCTACGACGCGTACACCGCCGACACCGCCGAGAACCGTATCCTGCGCGCCGCGGTGGAACGGCTGCTGCGGCTGCCGTCCGTTCCTGGGACGGTACGGCGCCGTCTCGCCCACCAGCGCATCCGGCTCGCGGACGCCGGTCCTCTGGTCCGCGGCCAGGACCTGCCGCACTGGCAGCCGTCCCGTCTCAACTCCCGGTACCAGCCCGCCCTGCGGCTCGCCGAGGCCGTACTGTCCTCCACCTCGCCCGAGCACCGGGCCGGCCCGCTCGCCCTGGACGGCTTCCTGCTCGACATGAACCAGCTCTTCGAGGACTTCGTGACGGTCGCACTGCGCGAGGCCCTCCGGGAGTACGGCCTGACGGCGCGACTGCAGGACGTACACGCTCTCGACCCGGGCGGCCAGGTCCGGATGAAGCCAGATCTGGTGGTGTACGGCGCGGACGGCCGTACACCTGTCGCTGTCGTCGACGCCAAGTACAAAACCGAGAAGTCCCACCGGGCCCACGGATACCCGAACGCCGACCTGTACCAGGCGCTCGCCTACGCCACCGTGCTCGGCCTGCGCGAGGCGCATCTGGTGTACGCGGCGGGCCGTCTGCCCGAGCGGACGACCGAGGTCCGCGGCACCGGCGGCCTGCGGCTGTTCCAGCACAGCCTCGACCTCACCTCTGAACCCGCGGCGCTGCTGCGGACCTTCCGGGAACTCGCCGCCCGCCTGGCCGGACCTACGTCCTGACACACACGGAAAGGGGGCCCACGGCCCATGCCCCGACTCGCTTTCGCCCAGAGCTTCTGGGACGGATTCGACACCCTGGAGAAGCCGGTCAGAGCCGGCGTCCGCAAGGCCATGACGAAGTTCCAGGCCCTGACCGTAGCCGAGCTCAACGCTGACAAAGGCCTGCATCTGGAATCCGTGGAGAACGCCCGTGACCGGCGGATGCGCACCATACGGATCACCGACTTCTGGCGCGGCGTGGTCCTCGCGCCGGACGACGGCAGCGATCTCTTCCTCCTCGTCCATGTGCTGCCGCACGACGACGCGTACACCTGGGCGGCGAAACGCCTGTACAGCACGAACAGCGCCACCCGCGGCCTGGAGGTACGTGACACGGTCGCACTGGACGAGCTGACACCGCTGTATGAGACGGCGTCCCGCAAGGCGCCGAAGCTGCTGTTCTCCGGCGTCTCGGACGGAGTCCTGCGCGAACTGGGCATCGACGCCCAGGTGTTGCGTGCGGCGCGCTCGATGGCGGACAAGGCGCAGCTGGAGGCGTTCGCGACGCTGCTGCCCGAGGACCAGTTGGAGGTCCTCCAGTACCTCGCGGAAGGATTCTCGCCGGAGGAGGTCTACCGGGACGTGGTGGTCGTACGCCGCCCGGTGGACGCACCGCCCGAGCCGGACGAAGACCTGGCCACCGTCATCAGCAACACCACCGCCCGGATCCGTCTCGTCACCGGCCCGCAGGAGTTGGAGGAGATCCTGGCGAAACCGTTCGCGGCCTGGCGGGTTTTCCTGCACCCCTCCCAGCGGCGGGTTGCCCAGCGCACCTCGTACGGCGGTCCGGTGCAGGTCACCGGCGGCCCGGGGACGGGAAAGACGGTGGCCGCGCTGCACCGGGTCCGGCACCTGCTGGGGCGGTCGCCGGACAGCCGGGTCCTGCTGACGACGTACACCAACGCGCTGGCCGCCGGACTGCGCGACATGCTCGGTCTACTCCTCGAAGACGACGAACTCCTACTCTCCCGGGTCGATGTCACGACCGTCGACGCCTATGCCAACGGCGTGGTGCGGCAGCACACCGGCGTCACCCCGAAGCCAGTGGGCGACCGCGACCAGCGGCAGCTCTGGGAGAAGGCGGTCGAGCAGCTGGATCTGCCGTTCCAGGCCCGCTTCCTGGCACAGGAGTACCGTCACGTGGTGCTCGGCCAGGACATCCGTGATCTGGACGGCTATCTCGCGGCGAGCCGGCGCGGACGCGGCACCGGCCTCGGAGCGGCCAGGCGCGGGCTCGTGTGGAACGGCGTCGAGTGGTTCGAAAAGCTGCTGCTGGAGCGCGGTGCCACCACCCATCTGCGGGTCTGTGCCCAGGCGGCCGATCTGCTCGCCTCCGGTCCGGCCCCGTACGACCATGTCGTGGTGGACGAGGCGCAGGACCTGCACCCCGCGCAGTGGCGGGTGCTCCGGGCCGCCGTCGCCCCCGGCCCCGACGATCTATTCCTCACCGGCGACCCGCACCAGCGGATCTACGACTCCCGGGTGTCGCTCGGCTCGCTGGGGATCGCCACCGCCGGCCGCAGTTTCCGGCTGCGTCTCAACTACCGCTCCACCGAGGAGATCCTGGTCTGGTCGGCGCGCCTGCTCGCACCGGTCAGCGTGGACGCCCTGGAAGGCGAAGGAACCGACTCCCTGGCCGGCTACCGCTCGCTGCTGCGCGGCCGCCGACCTGAGGCCGGCGGGTACACCACCCAGCCGGAGGAGTACGCCGCGCTCGTGGACCGGGTGCGGGCATGGATCGGCGAAGGGCTCGCACCGCACGAGATCGGGGTGTGCGCCCGGTTCAACCTGGCACTGGACGCGGCGGAGTCCCGGCTGAAGGAAGCTGGGATTCCGGTGGTGCGGGTGAAGGGGCAGGTCGCCGCGGAGACGCCAGGAGTCCGGCTGGCCACTATGCACGCCATGAAGGGGTTGGAGTTCAGGGCGGTCTCCGTGCTCGGGGTCACGAAGGGAACGGTGCCCTTCGCCCGCGAGATCACCCCGCTGGAGACGGACGCACCGCAGCACGAAGCCGACCTCCTGCGCGAGCGCTGTCTGCTCTTCGTCGCCTGCACCAGGGCGCGCGAGGCACTGAGCGTGAGCTGGACCGGAAGTCCGAGCGAGTTCCTGCCGACCTAGGCGTGAACGGGTGACTCTGAGACTGCGGGCCCCGGCACTGCGGCGGCATGAGCGCTGCCGCAGTACCGGGTCCACGAACTGCAGCAGCACCAGATCTGCCCCTGCACCGGGACCACGGCGGCTCCGCCCCTGGAGCCGCCCCGCCGGATGTCCTCAGTCCTCCGGGGCCAGAGCGCCGGTGGAGAGTCCGTCGCGGGCCAGCTCGGCGAGCTGGCGACTGAGCTCGGACACAGCCCGCATCGTCGCCTCGAATTCGGTGAGGTCCCGGAAGGCCGCACCGTATCGGCGCTGTTCCTCGATGGCCAGCTGCGGAATCCTGGCGCCCTTGGCCTCCAGCCGGTAGGTGCCGGAGGCACTGGTGGCACGGCGGGTGTTGGCCGGGCTGCGCAGGAAGCCCTGGAGGTAGTCGGTGTCGAGCTGGTCGCTGACGGAGACCGGTTCCGGGCCTTCGAAGGTCACGAGGCCCGCCCGGAGGAGTTCGGCGACGCCCGTCGTGGCACCGTCGAGCGAGCCTGCCCCCGTACCGGGCCGTAGCTGAGGCAGCAGTGCGGCCAGTCGGCGCAGCTGCTCCTCCAGATCGCCACGGAGGGCCGTGAACTCACCGGAGTAGTCGCGGTGCACGGCCTGGAGGTGGCTGCCCGGGGTGAGGTCAACCGTGTCGTCGAGGAGACTGATCGGAGGGACGTCCACGATCTGCTCGGGGCGGGGGGCGAGGCTGCCGTCGGGATCGTTGGCGGTGAGGTCCACCATCCGCACCGTGGCCGGGGGGACGTCGGCCGGCCCGGGACGACGCAGAGTCCAGAGGTGAACGGGGAGGGCGTGCGAGGAGGCCGTGCCCGGCGGCAAGGCGACAACCTGAGTGAGGATGCCCCTGCGGACCATCTCGGCCCTGATCCTTCGCCCGGCCTTGCGGTAGGCGACCGAGGCGGGCAGCACGATCACGACGTGCCCGCCCGGCGCGGTGTGTGCGTAGGCGTGCTGCAGCCAGGCGAGTTCGCCCTCCGCCTTGGACGGGGTACCGAGTTCCCAGCGTGGATCGAGAAGGAGTTCCTCGCGGCCCCATCCGGTGACGCCTACCGGAGGATCACAGACCACGAGTTCGGCCCGGAGGTCGGGCCACCGGTCGTCGCGGAGCGAGTCGCCTGTCTCGATCCGGATGTCGGGCATCGAGGACAGGGCGGCACGGAGCCTGGCGAGCCGCGCGGAGTCGGCATCGGCCTCCTGCCCGCGGCAGAGCGCCCCGGTTTGCCCGGCGACGGAGAAGAGCAGCAGACCGATGCCACAAGCAGGATCGAAGACCGACGCCCCGGAGGGCAGCGGCGGCGCGAAGTGGCGTACCGCGAGGGCCAGGCGGGTCGACGTCACCTGATCCGACCCGGCGCGGCGTACGGCGTCGGTGAACCGTTCGGTCAGTGCGTTCACGACGTCAACGGGCCGCTCGGTTTCGGCGAGTGTACGGACGCGCGCCACGGCTTCGCGCGACAGGCGCAACCCCGACAGCCCTCGACCGTGCCCCTCGGAGAGCAGCTCGGCCACATCGGCGAGTCCGGCGACCATGTCCTCTCCATAGGCGGCCCGCAGCTCCTGCCAGAGCTGGACCTCGGCCGAGACCTCTTGTCCCTTCCGCTGCTTCTCCAGCCACGCCTGGATTTCGGCCAGCGCGAACAGCGGGCTGCTCGCCCCGCCTCCCGAGGGGGCGGGGAAGTCGCCGTAGCGGCGCCGCCAGTTGGACACGGCGGCGCGAGTGACGCCGGCCAGCCTCGCGATCTCTGATCCGGTGACGAGGGGGCCGGTGGCGGGGGCAGCTTGGTCCGACATACGCCCACCGTACACGCAGTGGCGCGATGAGGGAACAGCAACAATGCGTTGACAACGTACACAGGTAACTGTCACTGTTCTTCGTATACAGGCGAGGCTTCGTCAGCCTTCTTGCCCCCACAGACGCTCGGAGAACTTCCCATGGCCACCCACACAGCAGTCCGCACCGTCTATCGGCTCTCCACCCTCTCCCCGACCCCCGAGGCGATGTTCGAGGCACTCGACCACGAACAGCTCGACCGGCTGGGAGCCGAACTGCACCACCCCGACGTCCTCGGCGTGCCCGCGGTCTACCTCACCTACGGCAAGGAGGAGGCCGCCGACACCTGGTGCGCCCCCAACGCCCGCACCACCGGAATCCCGGTCTTCGAACCCGTCCGCCGCACCGGAGCCCTGCTACTCCTCGCCATCGACGGCCAGGTCTACGCCGTGACCTGCGGAAACGGCTACCGCCTGGTCCCCGACGCCCACAAGGACAAGCGGTTCGGCCTCTCCTTCGCCATCCGCATGATCGACCCCCGGCACATCAGCGGCGCCGTCACCAAAGCGCTCGGCCGGCCGCGCACTGACATCTCCCTGGTAGCCGCCGGCACCTCGGTCCCGGCGCTCGGCATCCGCGACCAGGCACGGGTGGTCCGCCACCTCGGCGGCCATCTCGACGACGTCCCGCTCACCCGCAGCCGCCATGCCAACGGCCGGGCCTACAGCGCCCAGGGTGGTGTCGGCCTCCGCCTTCCCCTCGGCATCGAACCGGCAGATCTGGTCGAAGACCTGCGCACGATCACCCAGGTCTGCCAGGACGACATCCCGCACCCCGACCTGGAATTCGTCGACCACATCGTCCCGGTCACCGACGCCATCACCCGCGCCGCACTCGACGCCTCCCTCGACCGCCATCTCGGCGCTCCCCCCGACGGACGTATCTCCTTCTCCGTTCCCCTCGAACTGCACGACACGTATGCAGAGGCCACCGTCTACAGGACCCGCATCGGCACCACCGAGGCCTATATGTCCGACGACTTCGACCTGGCCTACGTCCTCACCCGTGCCCGAATCAACCGACCCGGCAGCCGTCTCGCCGCCCTGCGCGACGGCACGGTGGCCCTCCACCGCGGCCCTTCGCCCAGATCCTCCGTACCGTTGGCGACCACCCGCACACTGGACTGGATCCAGGCCGACTTGTCCCTCGGGTCACGGACGTACTGCCTTCTGGACGGCGACTGGTACGAGCTCGGAGCCGGGTACATCGACTCCGTCCGAGACGACCTGCGACGGTTGTTCACTGATGCCGCCGTGTACGGCCTGCCGCACTGGCCCGAAGGTGTGAACGAACGCGCCTACAACCGAGCGGTCACAAAGGTCCAGCCTGAATGGCTTTTCCTCGACGGCGAGTTCATCAACAACCCCCTCAAGCGCACCGATCGGGTCGAAATCTGCGACCTGCTGACTCCCGACGGCACCCTGGTCCTGGTCAAGCAAGCCGGTTCCTCCGGCTCCTTCAGCCACCTTCTCGGGCAGGCACAGGTCGCCGTCGAGCTCCTCGTCAACTCACCCGAGGCACGCTGCCAGTTCGTACGCCGGGTCGCACAGGACAGTGGCGGGCGAATCAGGCTGCCCGAAGACTTCACGCCTCGTCGGCTAGTCCTCGCGGTCCGACACAAGTCCGGAGCAACCTTCACACCCGACTCGCTCTTCGCCTTCTCCCAGATCACGCTCCACCGGACAGCACAGGAGCTGACCACACGCGGGGTGAGCGTCGAGGTCATTCCCGTACCGACGGCAGCCGGGATCGCTCGGACCACTGCGGCATAACGTCCCCGCCTTTTGTCCACCGATGTCTGCCAGGGCAGGCGTGCACTGCGTGCCGAATCTGCTCGACGATCACCCCAGAATCGCGGTTTCTCGCAACCCGCACGACGACCTGACAGAAACTCTTCCGGATAAGGCTTGGGCACAGCGACACCCTTCCCACCCGCCCGCAAGCCAGTTCAGATGCCACCCGATTGCGCGGCAATCCCGCCTGGCACCTTCCTACGATGCACGACTCGCGAGCCCTCACTGCCTGTTGATCTCAGCCAGTACCGATGCCACAGTCTGCACCCGCCAACCTGCCATTCTCAGCCGTACCCCCCGATCACGCCAGCCCCGCTGCGACCACCGATCTGACAACCCATCAGAATGTGCGTCAAGCGAGCGTCACCATTCGCGACAGGACATCATTTCGGCAAGGCGATATCGCGTGTAACGACCACACCACCCGAAAGGCGCTGGTCTCGAACTAGCAGGTCGGGCACCCTCCACGAGCACTTCAAGGCCCGTGAGTCGCTCCACATGGCGCACTTCGAAGAACAGGTCGACCGACCCACTAGAGGCCTACAAGATATCGAAGAAACTGCAGGTCAGATGCCCTTTGTGACCGGTTCAAGAATTGCCACGCACTCTACGTGCGAGGTCATCGGAAACAGGTCGCCCTGGACGCAGGCGGCAAAGCACCAGGTCAGAGAGCCTTTCGTGTCTCGAATGTGGGCCAGGGGGCACCCGGAGCGTCAAATGAGCGTCACGCTCGTGTATCGGTTCGGCAGTTCGGCACGGGCAATCTGGCGCGTCATGGCTACCCGCAGTACCCCCAACAGTACGAAGCCTCACGCGGTGTCCCGGTGCGTACATCGGGCCGCCGGGTGCCCACACCTGCACCGCCCCAGTTGGCGGGTGACCCCCGCTGCGACGTCGCTGACCGAGTGCGGGGATCTACGCACCGATGGCGCATCGTGACGCAGAGGCCGTCGCGGATCAACCGGAGAGGTTTTGAGCGGGCCTGGCGGATCCGGCCATGCCGGCGGTCGCGTGGGCCGATCACGCCCGCGAGACGGCCGCCCGTCCCGGGGCCAACGCGCTACGCCCCGGGCAAGCGGAGGTACTGCTGCTGCTCCTTTCCGTCGGGCTGCCAGATGTACAGAACGTCGCCCTCGATGGCGTAACTGCGGGTCAGGACAGCGGCCTTGCCGCACGGGGTGAGCTCCTCTCTGGGGCGCTCGGCCGGGCTGGAGATGACGCTGGAGTCGTCCACGGCCGCCAGGACCTCCTTCCAGACGCAGCGATTCCCGGTGGAGTTGTCCACACCCTGGATGAAGACCTTGCCGGGCTTCGCCTGCTCAATGGTGAGCCGGGTCGACCACTTGTCCCCATCGCCCATGGGCACCCACTGCCCGAGGAACTTCTCGGGCACGGGCGTCCTGCCCGCCCTGACCTTACGCAGGGCGCCCCTGAACCGGCCGTCGTCCGTGGCGAAGTCGAGGGTGCCGTCCTCCTCGCCGATCTTCAGGCTGTACGACGGCAGGGGCTTGCACGCGCTGCTGCTGAAGGCGTCCTTAATACGGGCCTCCCCCAGGGAGAGCCGGGCCGGGGACACCGCCTTCAGCTCCTTGTTCTCGACGCAGAGCGATCCGCCGCGCGTGTTGCGCAAGAGCACGGAGGAGGACCTGGCGACCGTACGACCCTGCTTGTCCTTCTCGAACTCGACACGTACGTACGTACTGCCGGGCATCTCGCCCTCCCAAGCCCCGAGGAACTGCTTCGGCACGGTCACCTCCGCCGGAGCACCGTCCGTACCGCTGTCCGTACCCTTGTCGCCCCACGGGTCCACCCTGATCAACGTTCCGACGGAGAAAGCCAGTACAGCGGCGGCAGCGCCGAGGACGGCGATCCGCTTGGCCCACCGCTGTGCCCCCGGCCGCGCGGGCAGGGCGATCTACTCCGCTTCCGGCAGCGCTCCCCCGGTCGCATCGGTCCGCTCTGGCCCACCCGGCGTCCGCACCTGCGGGTCAAGGTCCAGCAACTGCGCTGCATGCCGCCCGAGCTGGTCGAGCACCTCGCCCGGCAGCCACGGCCCCGCCGTCTCTCCGGCGCCGGTACGGGCCGCGAGCTCCGCGGGCGTGAGCCGCTTCTCCGGCGCCTTCTCCAGGCACTGGCGTAAGAGCCCGAGCATCCCCTCAGGCACGCCTTCTAGGTCCGGCTCCTCCTCGGCCACCCGGAACATCTGCGCGTGCAGCCCGATGTCGAGGCTGCCGAACGGGATGCGCCCAGTCGCCGCGTACGCGAGAACCGAGCCGAAACTGAACACGTCACTCTGCGGCCCGACTTCGAACCCTCGCACCTGCTCCGGCGACATGAAGCCGGGCGAGCCGATGACAACTCCGGTGCGCGTGCGGAAGCTGTCGCCGGAAACGGCGTGCAGGGCGCGGGCGATGCCGAAATCGATGACGCGCGGGCCGTCGACGGTGACGAGGACGTTGGACGGCTTCAGATCCCGGTGCACGAGACCGGCGCCGTGGACGGCTTCCAAGGCGAGTGCGAGCCGGTGCGCGAGGGTGCGCAGCGAGTGCTCGGGCAGCGGGCCGTGCTCGGCGACGACGGTACGGAGGTCGGGTCCCGGTACGTAGCCGGTGGCGACCCAGGGGGTCTCGGCGCTCGTGTCGAAGTCCAGGACGGGCGCGGTCCAGTCGCCGCCCACGCGCCGTACGGCGTCGACCTCCCGTGCGAACCGCTGTCTGAAGTCGTCCTGCCCGGCGAATTCGGCCCGTACGACCTTCACGGCGACGGTCCGTCCCCCTGCGGACCGCGCGAGGTAGACCCGGCCCATGCCCCCTTCCCCCAGCACTCCGAGGAGCCGGTAGGGCCCCATCTCGGGCGGATCGTCTGGGGTCAACGGGTTCATGCGAGGACGATACGTCAGAGGGGATGGGGGCGGGTCGGGGTAGAGCAAGTCAGTTGTTGAGGTGGGAGGTTGGTAAGCCGTGGGCGAGTTCTTCCTACCTCGCGTCCTGACCCGGCACAAGAAGCGCGTCAACCTCTTCCCCAGCGCGCCCAAGGACGTCGCCACGGCCCTGGTCTTGGGCGTATGCGACACAAGTCGACCCGTGGCAGGACCAGCTGAAGGCTCCGCCGAGCCATCCGGCGACGCGATAAACTCCACGAGATCGTGAGGTCAATACCTATGCCCACCCGTAGGCGTTCAACCCTGATGCCCGTTGGGCCCTGACCCAAGACCTGTCGGTCAACGAGGCGTCATTCCCGCTCCCTCATCGCCGACAAACGGCTTCGCCCTGTCCGTGGAGGACAGGGCGAAGGAACGTTCATGCGCCGATGGTGAGTGGGATTTCCATGCGTTCCCAGGCTCCGAGGACGGCCTTGTGTGCGTCCGGCTGGAGGTGGGCGTAGCGCTGGGTGATCTGGAAGCTCTCGTGGCCTAGGAGGTGTTGGACCTCGTAGAGCGAGACTCCCCTCTGCACGAGCCACGAGGCACAGGTGTGGCGCATGGAGTGCGGCGGGTAGTGCGGAACGAGTTGCAACTCGCCGTCGTCACCGAAGTGGTAGGCAGCCTCGACGGCAGGCCACCAGGTCTGCCGACGCCAGTTGCTATCGGCGAGGAGGCGCCCGGAACGGCCCTTGGTGATGGTCGTGAAGACCACTGCGTCGCGGTCGAGCCGGTGGGTGTGGCGTTCGAGGGCCTCCAGGACGTGGGGCGGGAGCGGGACCTCCCTGCGGCTCTTGGAGCTCTTGGGGTACTCCTTGATGCCGCTCTTGGTATTGACCTCCACCACGAAAAGGCGGGAGCGGCGCGTGTCGATGCGATGACGGTGCAGGCCGGAGAGTTCTCCCCAGCGCAGTCCGGTGTAGAAGCCGAGCAGGCACATCGTTCGCCAGACAGGGGCGAGTCCGTCGAGGATGCTCTGCGCCTGGTCGGGCGTGAACCACTGCGGCGGTTTGATCGCGATGGGCGGCAGATCGATACTGCGGCAGGGGCTGACCGCGATCACATCGTCGTCGACCGCTGCGCGCATGATGGACGACGTCAGGTTGTAGGCCCGCTTGATCGCGGAGGGGCCTGTGCCCTTCTCGACCAGGGAGCGGATCCAGCTCTGGACGTCCATGCGGGTGATGGCCCGCATTTCCCAGTCTGCCCAGTAGGGCATGACGTGGTTCTTGATGCTCGACGCGTCGCCTCGCAGGGTGTGGGGTTCGACGATGCGGGCGTTCCACCATCGATCGTGCCACTCCTGGAACGCGATTTCGCCGGCCCGCGGGTCGCGCATGCCTCCGCGGGCGAACTGGGTCTCCAGGTCGATGCCCCAGGCCCGCGCCTGGGCCTTGAGGGGGAAGGACTCGCTGAACCGGTCTCCGGCCCGGTTGCGGACGGTCGCCTGCCACTTGCCGGACTTCAATTTACGCAGGTACGCGGTACTACTCCTTCGTTCGGGAACGGTGAGGGCGGGACTGGCGGCGAGAGATCACCGGCGGGTGCGAGGGGAAGGAACCAGCCTGCTGGCGATGAACTCCTCCAGCCCGGCAGCGGGGACACGGACGCGGGATCGTTCCGTTCCGGTGCGCAGGTCGACGACGGGGAGGTCTCCAGCGGCGATGAAGCGGTAGATGGTGCGACGGTCAACGTCCAGGGCGGCGGCGACAGCGGGAATGGACAGCAAATGGGCAGGCATGCGCGAGTCCTCGGAAACAGAGGCGGAAAAGCCAAGCAGGCGAATTGATTCAGCCGGGCTGTCGGTGGTCCACGGCGCAGGTCAACCAGCCCCGTCAGGGCAGTGGGACCAAATCGCTGAGGGGCCGGCCATGTGACACGGCCGCGTGAGGCGTGGACCACCGACGTTCGGGAAGTATGCGGCGGTGCTCGCGCGCTCGGATCATGAGTCGGAGCGCGGGACGGGAAGCTACCGCTCGGGAATGTCGGGAAGGCGCAGGATCTCCTCCAGGTAATCCCAGTCGATCTCGACGTCTTCCAGCCGGAAGCGGTGCGGGTACCGCAGCGCAATCCAGCTCGCGCTCACACCGGCCCACTCGGCGACACCCCACGCCGGTACGCCCGCGTCGAGCCAGCGGTCCAGGCAGGAGTCACGCAGGCTGGAGACCTGCTCCCCCAAGCCTGCTTGAACCTCGTCCGGGCTCAACACCGCTTGGCGAGCCTGCCTCCACGCCCTCATGTACTCGGAGGACGCCAACGGCCCACCCTGCTCAGCCGGGAACAGCAGATCTTCGGATTCCAAGTCCGCCTCGTCGATCCAGCGCCTCAGCACACCCACGAGGTCCGGAGAGATAGGAACCCTCCGGCCCTCGCCGGCACGGACCAGCACCTCCCCGAGCTCCCCGTCCGGGAGCGTCACGTCGTGTACCCGAATCGAGGCTGCTTCGCCCGGCGAAAGCGCGGTGCCCGCCATAGAGGCGAGGAAAGGGAAAACGGCCCCCGAGGATTCCTGCTGGATCCACTCCAGAAGGGCGCGGACGTGGTCCGCAGAGAGCAAGGACGATTCGCCTATTGCCAGCTTCGACAAGCTACATGACTCCTCACACGAGACATCGGGACGCGTCGGCGTCCCCTGGTCATTCAATGGTCCGGAGAATCGGCGGTTTGGCTAACCGCCGATCGTCGGCTATGTTGCGCCCGCGACGCACCTCTCGCGGACCCGGTTGATGCACAGAGAGCAGGTTTCACTTTCCGAAGACGCTCTAGGTTTACTTCCTTCGCCGAGTTAACCCAGTCCGTACAGGACTCAATGTGTCCGCTGTCGGCGAATCAGAATGAAACACCCAGAAATGGACGTCGGCAGCCAAGAAACACGAGAACAGAGCAGGTGCCTTCTAAGCGCCTACCCTGTCTCACGTAGCCCCATCGAATGACTACTGCACTCGCTCCGCAGCAAACCATTACCGAGAAATCCCCTTCACCTCTCGCTGCCTGACTGTCCTGCTTTAGCCGAATGTGCCATTCAACATGCCGCAGACACCGAACCGCTGGCGACTAATTCGTTCGAACCAGCGACGGTGACACAGCGTCAGCGATACAGAATGGAAGTTCGACACAGATTTCCCAAGCCTGCCGCCAGTGGCAGGGCAGCCGAAAACAATCGCTTATGCGTTCGACCTCGGAGTATTGTCAGTGCCGTGTCCTAGCGTGAATTGCCAGTCGAGCGAATGATGTTGGGGGGCTCTCTGTGTTCTTTGGCGAGTCATCTGCGGCGTACGAAAGCATCACGTCGCGGATGAAGGCGCTGGCCGTGGTTCGGCCACTATTAGCGCTCGATGAGAGTCCGGCGAAGCGGGAGCGTGGCTGGGAGGAGTACCGGCTGGCCGAACTCGCCTTGGCAGCCATCGACTTCGTGACGCTGCGGATAGGGGCGCGGACGGCAGTTCGGCAGGAAGCCGTCGTGGAACAGGTGGCTGAGTCTGCGGCGCTCCAGGTTCCCGGACGGGCGGGTACCGAGTATCGGGAGGTCGCGCGCTGGCTTGTGGAGCGGATGATCAACACCGAGAGACACGACCGGTGCTTTCGGCACGAGATCGGCAGCGTGACAAGCGACGGCTTCGTCGTCAGGGAGTTTCCGTTCCAGATCCTCAAAGACGTGCCGGACGAAGCTGGACAGGCTGCGCTGACAGTTACTGATGCGGCCATCACGGTGCTCGTCCATGCGGTCGATGTGGACATCGCGTCAGAGCAGATCGCGGCGGAGGCCAAGCTGGCCGCGCTGCTCAAGCGCGCGCGGATCGGTGAGGCGTGGCAGGCCGCCCGCACCGCCCACGTGCAGAGCATCCGGTACGCGAAGGAGCTGCTCGACCGCATGGAGGAGATGAAACGCAACGTACGGGCCATCGACTGGGAGGCGGATCTTGAGGACCCGCTGAAGGAGGCGCAGGAGCACGTTGAAGAGAGGTCTCGGGCGGAGACTCAGCTGAAGGCGCAGGTGGCGCAACTGCTCGCGGTTACGGAGGAGGAAGACAAGCGGCAGCGGCTGGAGGCACTGGATGCACTGATCGAGGATTGTCTTCAGCGGCACCTGATGCTCATCGACATGCTGCTCAGGGTGGTCCCGGAGTTCCGGCGCCAGCAGGACCGGCAGATCTTCGTACCTCCCGTGGTCCATGCACGGGTGCACCTGCGCAGCCAGCTCCTGGAGCCGGCGCTTGAGCTGAATATCGACGACAGCGAGCGGCCCCTGGAGGCGTTCGTGCGCGGGGTGCTGGGTCCGGTCCGTCCGCGAGTGATGTACCTGCCGGACTACTTCGAGGCCCTCACACGGATGCCGGAACAGGCCGAGGTTGAGCTGGTCGCGGTGGGTGCACCGGACGACTGGGAAGACACGTCCGATCCACCGAGGTTCGACGACGCGCAGCATGCATGGGTGGACAGGTTGCTTTCAGCTGTCTCCGGGGAGGGCGTGCGACTGTCTCGGTTGCTCGAGCGTGCCCGCCAGTGGGGCGAGGACAGAGGGCCTGGTGACGACACTGACCATCTGCTGGCTATGGAGACCGCGCATCGGTTTCGGCATGTCCCGGTCGCCGAGCTGGCGCGCGGTGAGGAAGCCGTCATTGTCGTGGATGACGGGACTGAGTTGGACGACACGGTTTTCGGTGGCAGCGACTTCCTGCTGTTGCCGGCCGCGGGTGAACCGGTCTCCGACAACGTTGATGCGACCCCGGACATGCAACCGCCCCATTCGCCAGAGTTTGTCCCCCTCGCCACGAACGACGATCTGGAGCCGAGTGCATGACGCAGTACGACGATGTTGCCGCAGCAGCCCGGATGGTGGCTCTGGCTATGACACGCGGCAAGTCCCCAGGGCGCTCTGGAGACTACGCCCGCCTCGTGCGGCGGTTCGATACGGAACCGGACTTCGCACAGCTGGTACGGAAGGTCGCGCAGGGCTTTGACCTCACGGTTCAGGAGGTACACCCGCAGGCGGGGCTGGTCCTGGCGACCACGAACGAGACGGACTTTGCCGTCTCGGTCACCGACCTCGTGCCGAATGCGGAGAACCGGCCGCTGTACCTGCTCGCCCACCTGGCCATCGCGTCGCGGGCCTTCCCGCGTCCGGAGAACTTGGACGACGACGAGCACGTCGCCCGGGTCTCGGTGCAGAAGGTCGACGGAGACGTTAGGGCCTACGCGACCGTCCTTGAGCGCCGCGCTGCAGCCGCCGACGAGGACACCGACCCGCCGGCCGGCAGCCCCGGGCTGGAGGGTTTGTGGCGGGCCTACCTGCGTCGCAACCCCACCGGTCGTACGGACAAGGACAGGACTCCGCGGTCGGCGACTTACGCGCTGGTGAGGAAGGCGTTCACACATCTCGAGCAGCGCGGGTTCGTCCGCGCGACCAGTGAGGAAGAGGGCGGCACGTACGCCACCAACGTCCTGTACAGGCTGCACATCCGTGACCAAGCAGCCCGGGAGATGCTCCAGGAATTGGCCGCCCTGGGCGTGGCGGCCTTGCCGCACCACGATGCGCCACTCCCATCCGAGGATCCGGAGCAGCCCGATGCTACGGACCACGGCATGCTCCCGGAATCCGCCCCAGCCACCTGACGCCATCGCGATGTAAGGACCCCTCTCCATGTACGAGTTGAACCGCATCCTGCTGCGCAACTTCGGTCCGCTCGATGCCCGCTACGAAGACGTGAACCTGGACTTCTCTGGCGTGGGCCCCCTGGTTGAGACAGCATCCCTGATGCCGACGCCCGGACACGTCACGCAGCGGCCCTCGCCGGCCAGTCTGGTCATGCTTCAGAACGGCGGCGGCAAGGGTGTGCTGCTGACCGGCATCACCTGCACCACGATCCCGTTGCGTCACCATGACCCGGAGGAGCTGCGGAGCTTCGTCGTTTCTCCGGCTCAGCCCTCCCACATCGTCCTGGAGTGGGCTGATGCCCGAACTGGCAGGCTCTTGGTCACCGCGCAGATCCTCGCGCCCGAGGGCGATGGCAAGCTCCGGCGCCGCTTCTACAGCTTCCACCCGGGTGCCGCCTTATCCGCGGACGATCTACCTTTCCACCGCGACGGTCACTGGTTGCCGTTCGACCACTACTACACCGAGCTGTGCGAACTGCAGAGCACGGTGGAGGCATTGGAACTACAGATCGTGGACGGGCAGGAGAAGTGGGAGAAGCACCAGGCTGGTCTGGGTCTTGAACCTGGCCTCTTCGATGTCCAGCGGAAGATGAACGCCACCGAGAGCGGCGCGGCCGAGGCGTTCACCACCTCCAGCGCGGCAGCGTTCGTCCAGTGGCTCCTGGAGAAGGCCAACGACGACGACAAGTACGCCAGCCTCAGTAGTGCCTTCGAGACGTATGCCGGCGCCCACGACCAGCGCGAGAAACTGGTCAAGGAGCGGGAGTTCGCGCTGGCCATGGAGGAGATCTGCGCCCGGGTGGCCGAGCGGTACCAGGAGCACACCGACCAGCAGCGCGAGGCTGGCCAGGCCAAGGGCGACCTCACCGCCCTTGCCGCAGGGCTGATGCGTCGGCATCAGATCCTCACCGCCGCGGCTCAGGCCACCACAGGCACGGTCAATACCGCATACCGGGCACATGAAGCGGCCAAGCAGGAACTGGACGTCGCCAATGCACGTGTGGCGCATGTGCGTTGGGCTGCCTGCGGCATCGAGCTGGGCGAATCAGCCGAGGAACAGAAGCGAGTCGCCGCGACGACGCAACGGTTGGAAGACCGCCTTGCGGGCTGGCGCAGTGTCCCGGTCGCTGTGCGTCACGCGGCTGCCCAGGAGCGCCACGGCCGCATGCAGCGGTCCCTCTCCGAGGCCGAGGAAACAGCCGCCCCCTATGTGCAGGCGTGTGATAGCGCCGCGGCAGCGCTACGGGCGGGCTACGCGGCGGCCGAAACGCAGGCACGCGCCGAGGCCGGCAATCTGGAGAAAGAGATCTCCGAGTCTCGCAGCAAGATCCAGCAGTGGCGCGAACGAAGCGACTCTCTCCATAGGGATGCCGGTACGGCTGAGGGAGAACAGCGCCAGTTACGCCGTCAGGTGCAGGACTTCGAAGAGCAGCTGCACACCGCGCGGGAAGAGGGACAGGTACAGCCCGGCGAAAGCGCCGCAGACGCCGCCTCCCGGATGGACGGCGAAGCTGATCACCACGGCCGGCTCTGTGCAGAGGCCAAGAAGGCACAGGATGAGGCCCGCAGCCGCCGGACGCAGGCATATCAGCAGCTGCCTGCGCTGCAGGAGCGGGCTCTCGATGACCGCCGCGCAGCAGAAGCGGCCGAAGCGGAGACAGACCGGGTCCGCGTCCGCGCTGACTCCGTGCGCCGCCATCCCGTGACTGCGGAACTGCTTGAACTCGGCCTCGAAGAGCTGCAGGACGGCGATGCCCTGACCTGGCTCGCCGACCACTACGCTGACCTGCACAACTTGCTCGGGCGGAAGATCACCGCTCTGGACGGTGCGCTCAGGCAAACACAGCTCCAGCACAGCGCGGATGAAGAACTCCTCGCCGCCCTGGACACCAGCGACGGCCTCCTGCCCGCCACCAAGGAGGTCCGCTCCCTGTGTGCCGACCTCTGTGCCCAGGGTATCGACGCCGTCCCCGGCTGGCAGTGGCTGCGCGACAATGTCCCGGCGGACGATCACCAGCGCCTCATCAACGACCACCCGGACCTGGTCGGCGGCATCATCGTAGGCGGCGGCCCCGCAGCGCTGGATCAGGCGCAGCGTCATCTGGAGCGCACCCGTCCCCTGCCCGCGGCGGCCGTCGCGGTAGGAACCGGGGAGCGGATGTTGACGCCGGTGCCCGACACGAGTGGCCGGATGGTGCCCGAGCCGACCCCGGCCCTGCATGACGAACAGGCCGCGACACTCGAACGAGCCGAGGTCGAGGCACGCCTGGCCGCCTCCGCGCAGGCACTGAGTGAGCTCGAGGAACGCATCAGCGTCACCCGCGACCTGGGCAACAAGATCACGTACTGGCTGGACGAGATCGGCTCCGTAAGCGTAGGGGCACGGCTCGAACAGCTTCAGGAGCTCCGGACGGCAGCGCAGGCATCCCAGGCCAGCCTTGAGGTCGCGCGCGCCAGTGCCGAACAGAACGACGACGCCGTCACCGCTGCCGAGGAGGTCTACGAACAACAGGAAACGGCTCACCGCGAGGCCGCCGAGGCCGCGCAGGCGATGCGTCGCCTCGCGGAAGCCGAGGCGAAAGCCAGCCAGGCACGCGACCGGATCACCGCGCTCGAGGAAGAAGCTCAGCAGCGTCAGCGCGAACTCGAAGAGCTGGGCGAGAAAGAGGAGACGGCACACGGCGACATCGCACGCATGACCCAGGCGGTGGAAGCCGCCGTCCAGCAGGCCCAGAGCCATGCCCAGGCGCGGAAGAAGGTCACCGCCACGCCCGAGGCCGAGCAGGCTCAGTACGCCAAGGGAGCGCCCGGCGAAGCACTCACCGTCCTCCAGCACCGCTATGAGCAGGCACTCGAGGACCTGCGGAGTGTGGACATCGGAGAAGACCAGCGTCAGCGTGCCAAGGAAGCAGAAGACACCTTGCGCGCCTGCCAGGACGAGTGGGCGCAGGTCCCTGACCGGGTCAAGCCCTTCGCCCAGGAGTACAGCCGTTCTCCCGCCGCGGCGGATGACGTCCAGCGCGACGCCGTACAACGCGATCTAGGCCAACAGATCGACGATCTCCACGACCAGTTACGGCGCCTTCGGGACAAGGAGAGCCGTCTCAAGGAACGACACCACACGCTCGCCACCGCGGCACAAGACATCAGCACTCAAGACGTCGCGCAGTGGACCCCACACTCCCTCGAAGAGGCTTACGACCTCACCGCCTGTGCCGAGCACGCCCAGGCGAAGGCGCAGCAGGCCGAACGCGGTGCCGGCGAGGAGTACAACGCGGCCCGTAGGCAGCAGAGCCAGCACACTCGCGAACTCGACGCCTTCGGTCGTGTCCTGGCCCGCTTGGATGCCACGATCGAGCAGCTCGGTATTCACCCCGCGGCGGACCCCTACGAAGGCACCGCTGATGGGGCCGAACCCGCCGTACGGCAAGCCACAGCCCGCTACGAAGACGCCCGGCGCAAGCTCACCAGCACCGAGCGCCGCGTCGAAGACAGCGTGTCCTTGCTCAAGGACCAGGCCGGCGACGTCCGCTTCGAGCAACTCGACATCCCCTTGCGTAACCAGATCTCGGCTCTTGACCGGCGGCATATTCCTGCTGCCGCCCGAGAGTGGACTACGGCGTTGCACCGCGCTGCCGCAGCCCTGACGACCCAGCTCGAAGGCATGAGCAAGGCGCGTGAGGCCCTTGTGTCCCAGCTCAGCGGCTTCGTCACCGAACTTCTCCAACAAGTGGACCAGGCAAGCCGGTTCTCCCTCTTCCCCGACGGTCCCACGCTCTGGGCAGGGCAGCGCTTCCTCACCATCCGCTACAGGAAGCCCGAGCCCTCCGTGCTCACCGCCCATATGCGCGAAACCATCGACAACCTCGCCGCTAACCCGCGCACCCGCAAACTCAAAGGCACCGACGTGGTCATGCGCTGCCTACACGCAGCCGTTCCCCGCTTCACCGCCGAGGTCATGAAACCCAACGCCACCCAACGGATCGAACGCGTGCCGGTCGAGAAGATGGGCAAGATCTTCTCCGGTGGCCAGGAACTGACCGGCGCCATCCTGCTCTACTGCGCTCTCGCCGCATTGCGCACCTCCCCCGGCCCCCGCAGCCGCACCCGCCACGGCGGACTGCTCCTCCTCGACAACCCCATCGGCCGCGCCAATGCCCCCTACCTCGTAGACATCCAGACGCAGATGGCGGCAGCCCTCGGCATCCAGCTCATCTACACCACCGGCCTGAGCGACGAAGCCGTAACGGCCCGATTCCCCGCCACCATCCAGCTGCGCAACGACGTCGAAGCCCGCACCGGCCTCTCCCGCATCCGCCTCGACGACCACGTCCGCAACGCCCTCATCCCCACCCCTCGGACCGCCCCGGACACCCACGAGCCCGAAGCAAACGGCTACCTCAGCTCCGCACGCCTGTACACCAAGGGGGATACGAACCGATGACGGCGCCCACCCCCGAGCAGCTTCCTCACCTCTCGCCAGGCGCAGTGCGCCTCAGTGCCGCACTGCACGCTCGCGCCGAGAAGGCCACCGTGCCACGCGCCACCGTGATGGAAGCCTTCACCGCGGCCCTCCCCGGCACCGCCCGCGGTGAGGACTCCCGCACCGCACTGGCCACCCTGCTCGAAGAACTCTCCGACGCCGGCACCCTGCGACTCCCTCACGGCCAGAGACACAAATGGGACGCAGGCCGTCCCGCCCTGCCCGAACAGATCCGGTTGATCGCAGTCACCCCGCACAAGCCTCCCCCTGTCAGCACACGGCGCTCCTACCGCCCAGAACTCGACTGGGCCCACACCGCATACCTCACCTCCGCCCATCACGAAGACCTGGCCCCCATCAACCGATGGTTCCGCGACACCAGCAATCGCCCCGAATTTCGCGTACCGATCCCCCTGCGTGAACGCTCCTACGAGATCTTCCGGGACGAAAAGCGCCTCGACGGTCTCCTCTCCGGTGCGCTGTTCGCCCCCGGCCGCCTTACCCTGGAACAGCTCGGCACCTTTCGCGAACCACCGCCCCTCGCCTACCGATTGATCGGCAACGGAGACACCCTCCTGGTCGCCGAGAACAGCGACACCTACGCCACACTCCGAAACCTGCTCACCTCGAATCCCGGGCGCACCAGAGCCGTGGCCTTCGGCTCCGGACGAGCCTTCGAAGCCTCCATCGAGACTGTCAAAGAGATCCACGGAATCCAACGGATCGTCTACTACGGCGACCTCGACGCTGAGGGGTTGTCCATTCCCGCCCGCGCCTCATTGACAGCCACCCAGTGCGGGCTGCCCCCGGTCGAACCCGCCTCCGCGTTGTACGACCTCCTCCTGAGCCACGCCTCCACCCCGGGCCAGATGGTCTCCGATGAGCGCGCCCACACGCTTACGGCCTGGCTGCCGCCCAGACTGCGACAGAGGACTCACGAGGTCCTGCTGTCAAGCCGCCGTATTGCACAGGAAGCCACCAACCGTAACCAGCTGGCCGGCGACGCCACCTGGTGCCCTTGAGCTCGTCGGGAGATCGTGAGCGACTTCAGGCCCGACGGCATGACCGCCACGTCACGAGTTGCTACGTGGCGTATGCGGTGGTTTCGTCGTCGCTCTGTCCAGGCAGAAGTTCTGCTTTCTCCGCCGTCATGATGCCCTGCCTGATCGCATACTCCAAGGCAGACTTATCGTCTGATATCCACCACGCGCCAGCGAACTGGGGCCAGTGTTGGATGATGTGGCATGTCTCAGCCTCTCCGAGGTGCTGAAGGTTCCGGTCGGCTTGGCCGCCGAACACGGCTGTGCGGAGATGCCCGACGCTCTCGCGGTCGTTCGAAGCGGTCACTCGGATGGCTTCGCGAGCCAGCCTTGTTGCCTCAGATCGTTTAAGGGCAGGCAGCTTCTCGGTCGATTTGCGGCTGCCCGACATCCCCGAGCCACGCCCCGACGACCTGAAGCCCTTTCTCGGGCACTGGAGCCCCTACGGCTCCACCTACTGACGCCCTCTCCGCCACACGTCCGGCCCGCCGAAGTACGGCAGCAGCGCGCCTGCCACCGCAACCAGCGGCGGGCGCCGTAACCCGGCGGAACCTTCTTCAAGTTCCCGCAAAACCAGCCCACGGGAGCACACCTCCCAGCCAGCGTGACCTGCACCATCAGCCATGTGACGTCCCGTCAGAACGAGCGTCATTTGAGCGTCACGAGCGTCATTTCAGCGTCAAGATATCGCCCGTAACGCCCACACCGCACATAATGCGCACGCGCAAAACCGCAGGTCAAGAGCCCTTCGCGGCCTTTTCGAGGATGGCCACGCACTCCACGTGATGCGTCATCGGGAACAGATCGAACGCCTGCAGCCGCCGCGGTACGTACCCCGCCTCGCGGAAGTACGCCAGGTCGCGGGCGAGGGCGGCGGGGTCGCAGGCCACGTAGGCGATGCGGCGGGGGGTGAGGGAGGCGAGGTGGGTGACCGTCTTGCGGCCGGCGCCGGCGCGGGGCGGGTCGAGGACGATGAGGTCGGCGGAGGTGATGCCGGTGCGGGGCAGGATCTGCTCGACCTTGCCGTGTTCGATGCGGACGCGGTCGAGGTCCTGGAGGTTGTGGCGGGCGTCCTCGGCGGCGCGCTTGCCGGATTCGATGCCGAGGACCGCGCCCTTCTCGCCGACGCGTTCGGCGAGGGCGCCGGCGAAGAGGCCGACGCCGCAGTAGAGGTCGAGGGCGGTGTCGCCCTTCTTCGGCATCAGGCCCCGCATGACGGCCTCGACGAGGACGTCGGCGGCCATGGGGTGGACCTGCCAGAAGCCGCCGTTGCCGACGCGCCAGGTGCGGTCGGCGGCGCGCTCGCGGACGAAGGGGCGGCCGTGGACGCGGTGGATGCCGCCGTCCTTCTCGTTGACGCGCAGCACCGAGACCGGCTTGTCCAGCTCGACGATCGGCAGGCGGCCGCCGGGGCGCGGGGTGAGGACGACCTGGCGGTCGTGCGAGCCGGTGGCGGCGATGGCCTCGACGGTGGCGATCTGCGGCCACTCGCGCTTCTCGATGCCCAGCTCGGTGACGCCGGGGGCGGCGATCAGGCAGCGGTCGATCGGCTGTACGTCGTGGGAGCGGTGCTTGCGCAGACCGGCGTGGCCGTCGGCGTCGATGGCGTACTGGACGCGGGTGCGCCACGCCGGGACCTCGCCCTTGGCGACCTTGTCACCGGGGGCGGGGGCGACGGTGCCGTCCCAGCGGGCCTCCTCGGGGGTGAGGCCGGCCAGCCGCTCCAGCTGTTCGGTGATGACGGCGCCCTTGAGGCGGCGCTGCGCGCCGGGGGCGGCGTGCTGCCAGTCGCAGCCGCCGCATTTGCCGGGGCCGGAGAACGGGCAGGGCGCCTCGACACGGTCCTTGGACGGGGTGTGGATCTCCACGGCGTCGGCGCGCAGGAAGCGGGCGCCCTCGGCGCCCTCGGTGACGCGGGCGGTGACGCGCTCGCCGGGCAGCGCGTGGCGGACGAAGAGGACCTGGCCCTCGTCGGTGCGGGCGATGCAGTGGCCGCCGTGGGCGACGGGGCCGACCTCGACCTCGTACTCCTCGCCGACCAGCGACTTCTCGGGTTCTGTCTGCATGGTGGGCGAAGCTCCAAAGGGTGGGACCGGCGCGGCGGGGCCGCGGCCGGGTACGGCGGACGACAGCCTTCGAGTCTACGTGCCGCCGTGCCGTGCCCCGTGCCGGGCGCATCGCGCGCGCCCGGCACGGTCCTCGCTCACTTGCGGGGTGCCGCCTTGTCCTTCTTCGGCGGGCTGACCGGGCCGCGGCGGACGGCGCCCGGCGCGTTCCACTCGGCGCGGCGGCGGGCGCGCTTCTTGGCCGCCTCGGAGGAGTCCAGCTGCCAGGGCACGGAGGTGACCATGACGCCGGGGGTGAACAGCAGCCGGCCCTTGAGGCGCAGCGCGGACTGGTTGTGGAGCAGGTGCTCGTACCAGTGGCCGACGACGTACTCCGGGATGTAGACGGAGACGACGTCGCGCGGCGATTCGCGGCGCAGCGACTTGACGTGGTCGACGACGGGGCGGGTGATCTCGCGGTAGGGCGAGGCGAGGACCTTGAGGGGGACCTCGATGCCGCGGCGTTCCCACTCGGCGCGCAGCGCCTTCGTATCGGCCTGGTCGACGTCGACGCTGACCGCCTCCAGGGTGTCGGAGCGCATCAGCTTGGCGTAGTTCAGGGCCCGCAGGGTCGGCTTGTGGACCTTGGAGACGAGGACGAGGGAGTGCACCCGGGAGGGGCGGACGATGTCGTCGTCGGGGGTGTCCTCGGCGGCGATCTCCTCGGAGACCCGGTCGTAGTGGCGGCGGATCGCGGTCATCGTGACGAAGAAGATGACCATGCCGAGGAGGGCCACCCACGCGCCGTGGGTGAACTTCGTCAGCAGCACGACGACGAGGACCAGACCGGTGAGGCTGGCGCCGAAGGCGTTGATCGCCCGGGAGCGGTGCATACGGTTGCGGGCCGCCGGGGACTTCTCGGTGCGCAGATGGCGGTTCCAGTGCCGGACCATGCCGATCTGGCTGAGCGTGAAGGAGACGAAGACGCCGACGATGTAGAGCTGGATCAGCCGGGTGGAGTCCGCGCCGTAGATGTAGACGAGGACGGCGGCGGCGCCGGCGAGCAGCACGATGCCGTTGGAGAACGCGAGGCGGTCACCGCGGGTGTGCAGCTGGCGGGGGAGGTAGCGGTCCTGGGCGAGGATCGAGCCGAGCAGCGGGAAGCCGTTGTAGGCGGTGTTCGCGGCGAGGAAGAGGACCAGCGCGGTCGCCGCCGCGAGGATCACGAAGAGGAACGATCCCTTGCCGAAGACCGCCTCGGCGACCTGCGAGATGACCGGGTTCTGGGTGTATCCGGAACCGACCGGATGGCCGTGGTCGAGCAGGTCGGTGGCGGGCTTCTCCGCCATCTTCACGCCGGTGGTCATCGCCAGCGCGATGATGCCGCAGAACATCGTGACGGCCAGCCCGCCCATGAGGGCGAGGGTGGCGGCGGCGTTCTTCGACTTGGGCTTGCGGAACGCCGGGACGCCGTTGGAGATCGCCTCGACGCCGGTGAGCGCCGCACAGCCGGAGGAGAAGGCGCGCAGCAGCAGGAAGATCAGCGCGAAGCCGGCCAGTCCGCCCTGTTCGGCGTGGATGGTGTAGCCGGCGGTGGGTGCCTCCATGTCGTGGCCGAGGACCAGTCCGCGGAAGGCGCCCCAGCAGATCATGAGGAAGACACCGGCGACGAAGACGTACGTCGGGATGGCGAAGAGCTTGCCGGACTCCTTCACGCCGCGCAGGTTCATCAAGGTCAGCAGGACGATGATGCCGATCGCGCAGAACGTCTTGTGTTCCACGACGAAGGGGATCGCCGAGCCGAGGTTCTCGACGCCGGAGGCGATGGAGACGGCGACGGTCAGGACGTAGTCGACCAGCAGCGCGCTGGCGACGGTCAGGCCCGCCTTGGGTCCGAGGTTGGTGGTGGCGACCTCGTAGTCGCCACCGCCGCTCGGGTAGGCGTGCACGTTCTGCCGGTACGACGCGACGACGGTGAACATCAGCACCACGACGGCGAGCGCGATCCACGGGCTGAAGTGGTAGGCGGAGACACCTGCCACGGACAGCACCAGCAGCACCTCGCCCGGGGCGTAGGCCACGGACGAGAGCGGGTCGGAGGCGAAGACGGGGAGGGCGATGCGCTTGGGGAGAAGGGTCTCCCCGAGCTTGTCGCTGCGGAGTGCGCGCCCGATGAGGATGCGTTTGGGCACGTCGGTCAGTTTGGACACGCAGAGGATGCTAAGCCTTCATCCTGAGCGCGGCCCACCCGCCACCCGGCTCGCAGGAACGGCAGGTGGCGGGCGGCACGGCTCCCTTTCCGCACTCTTCACCGCACGCGCACACCTCCCTCACGGGGCCCGGGCGGGCTCAGCCGGTGCGCCAGGTCCGCTTGATCTCGGCCCAGCGCCGGGCCTGCTCGGGGGTGAGGCGGCCGCGCAGCTCGGCGAGCTTGAGGAGGTTGGCCTCGGCGCCGCCGGTGAGGGTCTGGGCCTCGGCGCGGTAGTGGTCGTCGAGCAGCGCCTCGGTCTCCGTGTCGTTCATCACGGGCACCAGCCGGGCGGCGAGCTTGTTGGTGTTGCGGTACGAGCCCTGGAGCAGGAACGGCGGTTCGGTGCGGGTGGCGTCGGCCTGTGCGGCGGAGTCGATGTAGGCGCGGTTGACGGCGAGGACGGTCTCCTGGACGCGCAGCAGGGTGCGCAGCACGGCGAGGATCTGCTCCAGCTCGGCGGGGGCGTAGGGGTGGACGAGGCGGTCGGCGTGGGCGGTGGGGTCGCGGCGGGCGAGGCGGACGAGCAGGTCGGTGTCGGCGCGGTCGCGGGTGGCGAGCGGGGCGAGGTGCGGGTTGGCGGTCAGCGCGTTCTCGATGTGGGAGAGGGCGAACAGCTCCTCCTTCCCGGCGAGGACGTCGCCGAGGTTCCGTACGTCGGCGCGGTTGGCGAGCATGTCGGGCAGCCGGAAGCGGCGGCCGGACTCGGTGTACGGGTTGCCGGCCATGCAGACCGCGAACCGCTTGCCGCGCAGGTCGTAGCTGCGGGCCCGGCCGTTCCAGACGCCCTCCATGCGGCGCTGGGCGTCGCAGAGCGGGATGAACTTCTGGAGGAGTTCGGGCGAGGTGTGCTGGATGTCGTCGAGGTGGAGGAGGACGTTGCTGCCCATCTCCAGGGCGAAGGAGATCTTCTCGACCTCGCGGCGGGCGGCGGCGTCGGGGGCGGCGGCCGGGTCGAGGGAGGTGGTGTGCTGCCCGAGGGCGGGGCCGTCGACCTTGACGAGAACGAGTCCGAGGCGGGCGGCGACGTACTCCAGCAGGGTCGTCTTGCCGTAGCCGGGCGGCGAGAGCAGGAGCAGCAGGCCCTGGCTGTCGGTGCGGCGGTCGTCGCCCGCGGTGCCGAGCTGGGTGGCGAGGTTGTCGCCGATGAGCGGCAGGTAGACCTCGTCGATCAGGCGGTTGCGGACGAAGGCGGGCATGACCTGGGGACGGTAGGCGTCCAGGCGCAGCCGGCGGCGTTCGGCGTCGAGGAGCGCGGTGCGGTGGCGGGTGTAGGCGCGGTGCGCGGGGACGCGCTCGGTGCGGAAGGTGCGGGTGCGGTCGAGGAGTTCGTCGAGGCGGAGCGGGAGGGTGCCGCCGGTGAGCGCCGGGTGGCTGCCGAGGAGGCCGTCGACGGTGCAGCTGACCGGGGCGTCGACGGGGCGGCGGGGCAGGTCGGGGCCGCACAGTTCGATGGCGGCGGCCTCGGGGAGGTCGGCGCGCGGGGCGCCGCGGTCGTCGGCGTAACCGCCGAGCCAGGCGGTGACGAGCTGGTGGCGGGCGGCGAGGTCGTCGCCGAGGGCGGTGAGGTCCTCGGCGTACTCCTTGACGGCGGTGGAGCCGGGGCCGCCGAGGGCCTGGTGGAAGCCGGTGAGGAGATCACGGGCGGCGGCGCCGGTGGTGAAGCGGGGGCTGCCGTCGGCCAGCTCCTCGAAGAGGTACGCACCGGCTTGCCCGGCCGCGGCTCCGTCGGCGAAGCCGCTCAGCCCGGAGGCGGTCAGGAAGGCGGTGGCGGCGCCGGTCAGTTCCGCGGCGAGGTCGGCGGGGCCGGTGCCGTGGCCGAAGCGGGCGCGGGCCCGGGCCAGCGAGTGGGCGCGGGTGGCCCAGGCGGTGCGGGCCGCGGGGTCGGTGCCGTGGTGCCAGAAGAGCTGGGCGGCGGCGCGGACCTGCGGGGTGAAGCGGAGCAGTCCGGCGTCGGCGCGCAGCCGCAGCAGGGCGTCGAGGACGGCGGTGGCGTCCAGGTCGTGGACACCGCGGTCGTACCCCTCGTCGTACCGGGCCTGGGCGGCGGCGCGCACCAGGTCGGGCAGGGTGCCGTCGGCCCGCGCCGCGTACAGCGCCGCCAGGGTCAGGCCGTCGTGACCGGTCTCGGCGTGGTCGAGGAGGAGGGCGGCGAGGTGTTCGGCGCGGTAGACGGACGGGGACTCGGAGGCGAGCGGCTGGTCGCGGAATTCCCGGTCGGCGGTGAGGCGGGGGTCGTCGGCCGGGGCGCGGTAGTCGGTGCCGGTGACCGCGAAGGCGAGGCCGTCGCCGTGCGGGACGAGTGTGAGGTCGAGCGGCTGGGTGTTGACGGCGAAGCGGTGGCGGCCCAGCCGCAGGGTGCCCTCGGGGTCGTAGAGGTCGGCGCGGTCGCGGAGCGCGCGGACGGCCTCCTGGCGGGCGGCGGCGAGGCGGCCCTCCAGCTCCCCGGCGCGGACCGGGTCGGCGAGGGTGCGCAGTTCGGCGGCGGTGGCGCGGACCTTCGCGACGAGCGGGTCGGTGGCGAAGTAGGCGTGGATGTCGTCGGCGGCGGCCAGCGCGCGGGCGCGGCGGGTGACGGTGGCGAGGACGCGGTCGGCGGATTCGGCGAGCCGGTCGGTGTGGCGGGCGCGGGCGTCGAGCTGGGCCTGTTTGCGGGCGGCGAACGCCTCGTGGATCTCGTCGCGCCGCTCCGCGATCCGGGCGAGGCGGGCGTCCTGTACGTCGTCGGCGCCGCCGTCGGGTCCGCCGAAGCGGGCTTCGAGGTCCTCGACCTGGAGAAGGAGCGCGGCGAGTTGGGTGTCGCACTCCTCGGGGGTGGCGGCGTCGGCGAGCGCACCGGCGACGGACTGGCCGAGGAGGGCGAGGCGGGCGGCGAACTCCTCCTTGCCCTCGGCCTCGGCGAGGGTGCGGCGGCGGGCGTCGAGGGTGGCGCGGGCACGGTTGACGGCGCCGAGGGCGTCACCGATGCGGCCGAGGACGGCGGTACGGACGGTGGTGTCGTCGAGATCGAGGGTGGCGACGATGTCGGTGACGGTCCGCAGGCCGTCGGCGACCTCGTCGATCCGGGCGGTGAGGGCGGCGGCGTCGGCGACGGTGGCGAGCGCGGACGCCTCGTCGGTGAGCGCGGCGACGGTGGCGTGAGTGGTCGCGAAGGCGTCGTCGGCGGCGAGGAAGGCGACGGCGCGGCGGGCGGTGGCGGCGAGGTCGTCGGTGAGCGAGGCAGAGAGCGCGTCCAGCGCGGTGCGGTCGACGTAGCGGACCTCGCGCAGCGACTCCAGGCGGCCCTGGGCGCGGCGCAGCGCGGTGAGGTGGGCGACCCAGGCGGCGGCCTCGTCGGGCTGCTCGCCGCGGACCCGGCGGACCAGTGCGGTGGTCTCGGTGGTGGCGCGCTCCAGCTGGTCGGCGGCGCTGTCGCGGAGTGCGGTGACCCGGGCGAACTCCGCGACGACCTGGGTGGCGGCCGCGCCGACGGCGGCGAGGGGTTCGGCGGGGGCGCCGAGGTCGGGGTCGGTGAGCCAGTGGTGGGTGTCGGCGGCGCGGGTGGCGGCCGCCGCGAGGGCGTCGAAGACGGCGGCGGACGGCTCGGTGGCAGTGGCCATCCGGGCGACGCCGAGCAGGTCGGCGATGCCGGAGACGAGTTCGGCGTTGCCGATGCGGGCGAGCGGTCCGTCGCCCTGCGGGCGGGCGGCGGCGTGGGCGTCGGAGGTGAAGGGGGTGTGCCAGATCTGGAGCGGGTGGACGCGGGCCGCCTCGGTGCCGGCGTCCCGCAGCACGGCGAGGGTGCCGTCGTCGAAGAGGGCGTGGCCGCGTCCGGTGAGCGGGGCGGCGGCCTCCTCGCGGATGACGTTGTACGGCAGCAGCAGGGTGTGGCCGTCGGTGGGGCGGCGGAAGACGTAGAGGATGTCCTCGCCGTTGGGCGAGCGCACCGCGCGGGCGAACTCCAGGCCGTCGGCGGCGGTGCCGAAGAGTTTGGTGGTGCCGGTGGCGAGGTGGTAGCCGCCGGGGAAGACGAGGCCCTGCCCGTCGGGAAGGGTGCGGCAGGCGCGGCCCACGGCGTCGATGCGGCGCGCGGTGCGGGTGCGGGTGTTGTAGACGAGGCAGCGGACGGTTTCCTCGTTGTACGGGCGGATGCGCAGCAGGATCAGCGGGCCGGTGCGGGCGTGCTCGACCTCGGCGTCGGCGAGCGACTGGAGCGGTTCGTCGACGGGCTCGCGGTGGATGCCGTCGGGCGTGGTGGTGTCGTTCTCGGCCTTGAGGGTGAGGTGGCCGCCGGAGACGGAGACGTAGACGGCGCCTTGGACGTCGAGGTGCGGGTGGCGTCCGGCGACCTGGTCCTCGCGGGTGGCGGCGGTCCAGGTGACGTCGTGGGCGGGCGGGTCGGTGAGATCGCGTTCGCCCTGGTCGTCGAGGTAGGCGGGGGTGCCGTCGGCGGCCAGGCGCCAGCGCAGCACCCGCAGGTCGCCGGGGCGCTCACCGGTGCGGAAGACGGCGAGCAACAGCGCGTCGGTACGGCGCAGTTCCTGCAGCCGGGCCTGACGGTAGTAACGGTGCAGCTCGCCGACGTCGCGGCGGAAGCGCGGGTCCTGAAGGAGGCCGGGCAGCGCGCCGGGGGCGGCCGGGGCGAGGGTGTCGCCGTCGCGGCGGTGGAGCGCGAAGATGTCATCGGGGCCTGGTTCGGTGACGGTGGCCGGCGGGTGATGGCCGAAGAGCAGATGGCCGCCGACCTCCACGACGTCGCCGGGCAGGCAGGGCGCGGCGCTCTCCAGCCGCCCGGTGGCCGCCAGTTCCAGGCCCGCGCCGCCGAACTCCTCGGTGCGGCGGGCGTTGAGGGCGCGGGCCCGCTCGGCCAGCTCCCCCGCGGCGGCCAGCAGCCGGTCGCGCAGCACCTCGTACGTGCCGTCGCCGGGTGAGGCGTCCGGCGTACGGTCCGCGGCGTCCGTGGTCTGCTGCGCGCTGTCGGTGTTCACGTTCTGGCTCTCCCGGTTCTCTCCCGGTGGCCCGGCACCGTCTGCCGGGCCACCGGGCTGCTGACGTCGTACGGGGCGGACGGGGCGGGCCCGGCGGCGCGCCCCGTCCCCTGCTGCGTACGGGCTACGCGACCGGTGCCGCGGAGCCGTTGACGGCGGCGGGGCCGCCGGGGGCCGCGGCCGGTGCGGCGGCGAGACCGCCGAGGTCGCCGAGGCGCAGACCGTCCAGGCCGTTGGCGCGGACCGCGTCCAGCAGGCCCTGGAGCGGCGCGGCCTGCGGGCCGCCGCCCGCGATCAGCCGGCCGAGCGCCGCGGCGAGGGTGAGGTCCCGCAGCCCGGAGGCGCCGAGTCCGCCGAGCATCGCGCCGAGGTCGCCGGTGAACGTCGAGTGCTCCTTGTCGAGCCAGGGCGCCGCGACGGTGCGGACCGTCTCGGACCGGTCGACGAGGGCGTCGAGGCCCTTGGCGGTGCCGATGGAGCCGACGACCTTGTCGAAGAAGGCGCTCTCACCGCCGACGATGTCGATCCGGGCGTTCTCCAGCCCGGTGGCGAGCACCGTGGCCTGCGCCTCGGCGACCTGCCGCCGGACATCGAGGTCGGCCATCCGGATCTCCTTCTCGGCGGCGAGCCGCAGCCGGTACTCCTCGTGCTCACGGCTGGCGGCGTCCAGCGCGGCCATCGCCGCTGCCTTCTCGGTGAGCCCCGCGGCCTCCGCCTTCAGCTTCTCGCCGATGGCGACCGCGTCGGCGTGCGCCTGCGCGGTGGTGCCCTCGGCCTCGGCCAGCGCCTTGGCGCGGGCGCCGTCCGCCTCGGCCCGCAGCAGCGCCGCGGCGGCCTCGGCCTCGGCCCGCCCGGACCGCTCGATGACCTCGGCGTTCCGCTCGCGGACCTGCACCTCGGCGAGGCCGGCGGCCGCCGCCTGGGCCTGCTCCCCCTCGGCGAGCCGGATCTTGGCCTGGGCGTCCAGCTCGGCGGTCTTGTGCCGGGTCTCGGCGAGGGTGATCTCCTCGGCGGCGCGGTGGGTGGCCGCCGCCTCCGCCGCCTCGGCCGCCTTGATGTCCTTGACCAGCCGCTCCTGCGCCTCGGCCTCGGCCCGGATGATCAGCGACTGCCGCTCGCGCTCCGCCTCCTCGACGGTGCGCAGCTTCTTGATCTCCTCCTCCTGCGCGGCGACGGTCTTCTCGACGGCGATGCGCTCGCGGATGACGTCGGCGATCTCCCGCTTCTCCGCCTCGACCTCCTTGTCGGCGGCGATCCGGGTCAGCTGCGTCTCCCGCTCCCGGGCGATGACCTCCAGCAGACGGTCCTTCTCGATGCGTTCGTTCTCGATGGCGACGATCCGCTCGCGGTTCTTGACCGCCACCACGATCTCCCGCTCGCGGTTCTCGTTCTGGATGCCGAGCGCCTCTTCCGTCTTGAGGTGCGCGGACTGCGCCCGCAGCCGCTCCTCGGCCTGCACCCGCGCCGTCTCGGCCTCCTCCCGCGCCCGGACGATCTCGATCTCCCGCTGCTGCTTGATCTCCGCATCGGCCTGCCGCCGCTGGAGTTCGAGGACGGCCTCGCGGGCGTCGACGTTCTGCCGGGTGATCTCCTTCTCCTCGTGGCGCTGGTACTCGTTGGTGCGGACGTGCTCGATCGCCGTGAGTTCGGTGATCTTGCGGATGCCCTGCGCGTCGAGGATGTTGGCGGAGTCCAGCTGCGCCAGCGGCGTCTGCTCCAGGTAGTCGATGGCCGCGTCCTCCAGGCTGTAGCCGTTGAGGTCGGTGCCGATGACCGCGATGATCCGGTCCCGGAACTCGTCCCGCATCGTGTACAGGTCCTGGAAGTCCAGCTGCTTGCCGACGGTCTTGAGCGCCTCGGAGAACTTCGCGGCGAACAGCGCCTGGAGGGTGCTGTCGTGGCTGGCGCGCTCGGTGCCGATGGCCTGGGCGACCTTGACGACGTCCTCCTTCGTCTTGTTGACGCGGACGAAGAAGGCGATCCGGATGTCGGCGCGGATGTTGTCCTTGCAGATCAGGCCCTCGTGTCCGGTGCGGCCGATCTCGATGGTCTTCACCGAGATGTCCATCACCTCGGCCTTGTGCAGCACCGGCAGCACCACCGCGCCGGTGAACGTCACCTCCACCTTGCGGTACTTGGAGACGATCAGCGCCTGACCCTGGTGGACCTTGCGGTAGAGGCGGGTCACGGCGAAGACCGCGACCAGCACGATGAGGACGGCTACGGCGACTGCCACGCCGATTCCTATGGTGAGGGCATCCATCGATAAATCCCTGTGTCGATTCGAGAGGGTGACGACGCACGGGGCCCGGCGCGCGGCATGCGGCGGCGCACCCATGGGCGGGCGGTTGGCGGGTACGGCCGTGCGGCCGCGGCTCAGACGACGGGTTTGTGCGGGTCCAGTGCGCCGTCGAAGGGCGCGACCCGGAAGAACTCGCCGTCGGCGTCGTAGGCGTAGATGAGGGCGGTGCTGCCCGCGACGAGTCCGCTCTCGTCGGTGCGGACCTGGACGACGGCGGTGGAGCCGTCGTCGGCGCGGACCTCCGCCTGGCCGAAGTCGGCGGCGACGCGGCCGGTGCGTACGGTGCAGACGCGGCCGATGAAGTCGTCGCGGGAGGCGACCTTCTCGGGCGGCAGCAGGCGGCGGGCGAGGCGCCCGGCGAGGCGGACCCCGGCCCAGGCCACCGCGAGGGCGGCGACCAGCGTGGCGGTGCGCGCGGGCCCCGCGGGCGTCAGCGCCGCACCGGCCAGGCAGATCAACCAGGCCAGGAGCAGTCCGAGTGACAGCGATACCGTCACCGGCAGTCCGGCGCCGGCCGGGTCGGCGGCGCCGGCGTGCACATCCTCACCCCCGTCGAGGAGGTGCACGCCGGCGCCGCCGACCAGAACCAGCAGCCAGTACACGGCGACCACGATCAGAGCGAAGCTGAAGAGCACTGCCGGAAAGGCCAGCGCGGCTCTCAGGAAATCGGCCATATCGTGCCCCCGTTGTGCTGCCGATGGCGGTACCGCTGTCGATGTCCGCATCGTGGCAGCAGAAGGCCACCGGGCACATTGCCGGTTTCCGGCAATCTTTATGCGTTCTTGATGGCCTGTTATCGCCAGGCGACGTGCCGGGCACGCGGAGCGGCCCGGCACACCGTCACAGCGGATTCCCCGGCCAGCCCAGCGCGCGGGCGCCCAGCGCCGCGGTCTCCAGGGTGAACCGCTGCAACCCGTCGGCGGGGTCGTAGCCGGTCAGAAACTTGATGCGCTCCAGGCGGTACGAGAGGGTGCGCACGCTCACCGACAGCCGGCGGGCCGCCTCGGCGTTGACGTATCCGGCCGCGGCGCACGCCGACAACGTCTCCAGCAGCGGTTCGGCGCCGCCGCGCGCCTCGGTCAGCGGGCCCAGGACGCTGCGGACGAGGTCGGCCATGGCGGCCCGGTCGCGCAGCAGCACCGGGAAGACCAGCAGTTCGGCCGCGCGCAGCACCGGTGCGGACAGGTCCAGTTGCTCCCCCAGCTCCAGGGTGCCGAGCGCCTCCTCGTAGGAGCGGACCACTCCCTGGGCGCCGGCGTGCGGGCGGCCGATCGCGACCCGCCGGGCGCCCTCGCGTCCGGCCACCTCGCTGCGGGCGGTGACCGCGAAGGCTTCCAGAAGGGCCGGTTCGGCGCTTGCCGCGATGCAGATCAGCCGCCCGTCCTTGGTGGTGATCAGCGTGTCCCGGTCGCCGAAGCGGCCGATCAGCTCGCGCTCCACGCGCCCGGCGAGGGGGTGGACGTCGTCGTACGGGCCGCTGCCCTCGGCGACCGCGACGGCGTGCGCCCGGGCCAGCCGCAGACCGAACCGCTCCGCGCGCTCGGCCAGCCGCCCCAGGTCGCTGCGGCCGTAGAGCAGATCGTCGATGAACTCGCGGCGGGCGGCCTCCTCCTCCCGCACCGCCAGCCGGGTCGCCCGCTCATGGCCCTCGCCGAGCGCGGAGACCGCCGCCTCCACGGCGCCGAGCAACGCATCGCCGGTACGGGCGCGTTCGGCGACCCCGGCCGCGCGGGCGACGCCGGGGAGGGAGCCCCAGAGCCTGCGGGTCTCACCGAGATAGAGGCCGACCAGCTCCCGCAGGCCGTACCCCGCCTCGGCGGCCCGCTCCCCCAGCTCGCGCAGGGCCTCCCGCTCGGGGCGGCCGAGCGCCCGGCCGGTGGCCGAGACCTCGCCGAGCAGCGCCGCGTAGCCGTCGAGATAGGCGTCGGGTATCGCGGCGGGCGTACGGCGGCTCACCGGGCGCCGCCGCCGCGCCGCGCGCCGGTGACGCCGCCCCGTCCCCGCCGGCCCGCCGGCCGCTCTCCCCCGTACCGCTCCACCACGTCGCGCACTCCCCGCACCTTCCTTGCCGGATCCCGGACATCTCCGTGCCCTCAATCTTGCCGGATCCCGGAAGTGGTCGGGCGCCGGCCCAGCAGATCACCGAGTCCTTCGCGGGTGGCGGCGACAAGGACCCGGTCCTGCGGGCGCAGGACGTAGGTGTCGCCGAGTTCATGGACGAGACGGGCGGGCTCCCGCTCCGTGCCGTCGGGTTCGGCCGCCGCGGCGTCCGAACCGGCGTCGTCGGGCGCGGAGGTGTCCACCGCCAGCACCCGCAACCGGCCGGGGCGCAGCACCTCGGCGACGGTGCGGCCGGACAGCTCCGGATGGCCGTGCGCCTCGACGCGCGCCACCAGCAGGACCCGGCGTTCGACGGGGATCGCGCCGAGGATCTGACGGCCCATGAGCGCACCGGCGAAGGCGGGCGCCGCGAGGAAGGTGACGCTGCGGCTGCGGGTCAGCGCCCGCGGATGCGCGGCGCGCAGGGTGCGGTAGACGGCGGTGGCGAAGCGGTCGTCGAAGAGCCGCAGCGTCACCCGCAGCCGCGGGGTGAGCGAACGGGCGTAGAGCGCCGCCTCCAGATTGGTGGAGTCCACGCTGGTCAGGGCGAGCAACGTACGGGCCCGTTCGATCTTGGCGGCCTCCAGGACGCCCTCGTCGGTGACGTCGCCCAGCACGACGGGGACCCGCAGCCGGCGGGCGAGCGGGATGCCCCGCGCCTCCGGGTCGGCCTCGACGCACACCACCGGGATGCCCAGTTCGTGCAGCCGGGCCAGGACGCGGGTGCCGACCTTGCCCAGGCCCAGCAGGACGACATGGCCGGACAGTCCGCGCGGCGGGCGGCGCAGCGTGGCGGCGCTGCGGAACGTGCCGAGCGCCTCCAGCACCGCGGCGATCAGCACCGGCAGCAGCAGCAACCCGGTGAGTCCGGACAGCAGTTGGAGGACCTTGCGGGCGAGCGGTTCGTCGACGGCCGGGTCGTTGATGGCGAACAGGTCCAGGAGCGAGAGGTAGGCGGCGTGCAGCGGGGGTTCGCCGGTGGTGAGGGTGGAGGCGACGGCCAGCGCCAGCACCGCACCGACGATCCCGGCGATCGACCAGCGCAGCCGGGCCGAGAAGAGCGAGCCGAGCGGGGCGCCGCGGCCGCGCAGCGCACGGGGCCGCACCTGACGGCCCCCGTAGGTGACGGTCTCCAGGACGACGCGGCTGCCGCCGGCCTCCCGCGCCACGGCGACGGCGCCCTCACCGGGCAGCATCACCGGCCCGTCGTCGTCGCGGGACGCACCCCGGTGGCGGCCCGCGGGGTGGTCCGGGCGGTGGCCCTCGTCCGGGTCGTCGGCGGACGGTGACAGCAGCGCGAGGGTGCACAGTTGGGTTCCGGTGCCGCGGCCCGGCGCGTCGAAGCCGCGCTCCACGGCGCGCAGCAGCAGTCCGTCCGCCTCGATGACCTTGCTGGTCCCGGCGACGGCGGTGGCCGCGAGGGCGGGCGCGACGGTGTCGGCGTCGGAGAGCACGGTGGTCGAGGCGTCGATCCGCTCCGCATCCGCCGGACCGGTGTCCGCAGCGACCGCCGCCGCCTGGTCGAGCAGCGCCTCCACGTGCTGGCCGAGCTTGCGGTTGTAGAGCCGGATGACCAGCCGCAGCCGGGGGTTGAGGCGGCGGGCACGCAGCGCCGCGTGGATGTTGGTCTCATCGTCGTCGTAGACGAGCGCCAGCGCCTCCGCCCCGGGGACCCCCGCCTCGATCAGCGTCGCGTCGTCCGCCTCGGCCGACTCCAGGATCCGTACGGTCTCCTCGGGCGGCTCGCCGCCGTCCGCGCCCGGTGTGTCCGACGGCAGCAGCGAGGTGCGGGCCACCGCGGCGGTGACCCGGCCGAGCAGCGCGGAGGCCCGTCCCAGCCCGCGCAGCGACGGCGGGAGACGGGGCCGGTGCGGCTCGCGGGCGGACGGCATGACGAGGGTGACGCGTTCGCGGTAGACGTCACGGAGTTCGGCGGCGATGCGGTGCGCGAGGGCGTCGTCACCGCAGACCACCATGGCGGGTGACGCCGGGGACGGTGGGGACGGCGGTGCGGACGGGCTCTGGTGCGGCAGGTTGGGCACCCGCGTAGCGTGCCTCATGATCACCGAACGGCGCACCCGATCGCACGGGCTCCGGATCGGGCCCGCACGGCGCGCTCCGGGGCCGCACGGGGCGGGGCCGTCGACCACATGGGGCGGCGTACGCGGCGGGCACCCCCGGGCCGCACCGCGCGAGGTGCGGGCCGTAAGGTGCCGCTCCGGCGTACGTCCGCGAGCGCCGCCCGGCATCCGGAATCCCGCATACCGCTTCGCTCGGTGGCGGTCACCTCACCGACCGCGCACACCACCCTTCCGGGGCGCCGCGAGGCCCCCGGGGATGCGGGCGGCACCGGCGTTGACGCTTAAGCTCGTCCCCGGGCGGCGCCGTACGCGGTGCGGCCCCTTGTTGCCCGGAAAGCGGAGAGAGAAGAGTGAACAGCGTGTTCGTGCGGGTCGGCGGAGTGACCAGGACTGCGGGGTAGGTGGACGTGCACATCGTCATCATGGGATGCGGGCGGGTCGGTTCCGCGCTCGCCCAGACCCTGGAGAGCCAGGGCCACACCATCGCCGTCGTCGACCAGGACCCGACCGCGTTCCGCCGCCTCGGCTCGTCGTTCGGCGGTCGCCGAGTGACCGGCGTCGGCTTCGACCAGGACACGCTGCGCGAGGCCGGTATCGAGGAGGCGGGCGCGTTCGCCGCGGTCTCCAGCGGCGACAACTCCAACATCATCGCCGCCCGGGTGGCCCGCGAGATGTTCGGCGTCGAGAACGTCGCGGCCCGGATCTACGACCCGCGCCGCGCCGAGGTCTACCAGCGCCTGGGCATCCCCACCGTCGCCACGGTCCGCTGGACCGCCGACCAGATGCTGCGGCGGCTGCTGCCGTCCGGCGCCGAGCCGCTGTGGCGCGATCCGAGCGGCGGAGTGCAGCTCGCCGAGGTGCACACCTCCCCGTCCTGGGTCGGCCACAAAATCAGCAAGCTCCAGGAGGAGACCGGCGTCCGCGTCGCCTTCCTCACCCGTTTGGGCGAGGCGATGCTGCCGACCTCCCAGACCGTGCTGCAGGAAGGCGATCTGGTGCACGTCATGATGCGCACCGACGACGTCGCAACCGTCGAGGCGGCATTCGCCGAAGGTCCCGAGGAGGCCCACGCATGAGGGTCGCGATTGCCGGAGCCGGCGCGGTGGGCCGTTCCATCGCGGGTGAGCTGCTGGAGAACGGTCACGAGATCCTGCTCATCGACAAGGCGCCGACCGCCATCTCCGTCGAGCGGGTGCCGCTCGCCGAATGGCTGCTGGCCGACGCCTGCGAGATCACCTCGCTCGACGAGGCGGCGTTGCAGCGCTGCAATGTCGTCATCGCGGCGACCGGCGACGACAAGGTCAACCTCGTCGTGTCGCTGCTCGCCAAGACCGAGTACGGCGTGCCGCGCGTCGTCGCCCGGGTCAACAACCCGAAGAACGAGTGGCTGTTCAACGAGGCGTGGGGCGTGGACGTCGCCGTCTCCACGCCGCGCCTGATGTCCGCCCTCGTCGAGGAGGCGGTGAGCGTCGGCGACCTCGTCCGGCTGCTGCGCTTCAGCCACGGCGACGCCAACCTCGTCGAGCTGACGCTGCCCCCGGAGGCGGCGCTGGCCGGCACCCGGGTCGGGGACGTCGACTGGCCCGAGGACACCTCGCTGGTCACCATCATCCGCGGCACCCGCGTCCTGACGCCCAACAAGGAGGACGCGCTGGAAGCCGGTGACGAGCTGCTGTTCGTCGCGGCGCAGTCGCGCGAGGAGCAGCTGGAGGACCTGCTGTCGGTCCGCCGCAAGGACGCCTGACCCAGGCGCGCGCATACGGCGAAGGGCCCGGGAACCGTGGTGGTGGTTCCCGGGCCCTTCGGCGTCACGGGCGGCCGGTCGTACAGCGCGCCGGTCGGCTCAGCGGCGGTGGCGCGGACCGCTCGACGGCTCCTGCCGCCCGGTGGCCGCCACCCGCTCGGCCCGCTCGGCCTGCTCGGCCTTCTCCGCCTCCTCGGCCGCCTCCATCTCCGCGAACACATCGATGGGCGGCGGTGCCTTCGCCAGGAAGACCCAGGTCAGATAGACCGCCAGCAGGAACGGCGGGATCTTCAGCGCGATCAGGATCCAGCCCAGCTGCGTGGTGTCCGCCCACCAGTACAGCGGGAAGAGGATCGCGCACTTGGCGAAGAGGATCAGCCCCCACGCCCAGCTCGCCTTGGCGTACGCGGTCTTACGGCCGGGGTTACGGGTGCGCCAGGAGAGGTTCTCCTTGAACACCGGGCCCAGGATCAGGCCGATCAGCGGCACCCCCGCCACCGTCGTGACCATGTAGGCCAGCGACAGGCCGAGGGTGTAGAGCATGCCCGGCAGGTAGAAGTCCTTGGCGTTGCCGGTCATCATCGCGAAGACGACGCCGAACCCGACGCCGAAGACGCCACTGAGGGCATGCTTGAGGGTGTCCTTGCGCGCCAGCCGCACCACGGCCAGCACCAGCGACACCGCCAGCGCCGCGAGTGCCGAGGACTTCAGGTCCTTGTTGACCGTGAAGATCGCGACGAACAGCAGGCCCGGCAGCACGGTCTCCACCATGCCCCGCACCCCGCCGAACGCCTCGAACAGCGCCGCCTCGGTGACGGCCCTGCTGTCCGCGTCCGGGCCCGTCGGCGCGGGCGCCGGGCCGTCGGACGGCTCGGCGGTGTGCCCTGCGGCGGGCGGGTGGTTCGGGGATGCATCAGTGGTCGGTCGGTCGGTCGACGTCACCGGCTACTCCTGTCCGAGCGGTCGGAGTTCGTACTTCGGATTGAAGAGCACCCGGCGCCCGTGGCTCATCGAGACACGGCCCGAGGCGATGAGCTTGCGGCCCGGTTCTATACCGACGATGGAACGGCGGCCCAGCCAGACCACGTCGAGGGCGGCCGAACCGTCGAACAGCTCGGCCTCCAGCGCGGGCACCCCGGCGCGCGGCCGCAGCGTCACATGGCGCAATGTGCCGGTGACCTTCACGATCTGCCGGTCGTCGCAGTCGGATATCCGGGTGCAGCCCGTCGCCTGCGTGTCCTCCCGCAGCTCGGCGGAGTGCAGCTCCTCCTCGGAGGAGGACAGTCTGTCGAGCATCCGGCGGAAGCGGCCGGCCGGCTTCTCGGATCGGGTACCAGCACTCATGAACCCAGCGTACCGGTGCCCACCGACACCGCTCACGGCATGCACACACCCGTTCCCCCGCCGCCCCGCCCGAGACCGCACCGCCCGCACGGGGCTACGGCTCGAAGCGGTACCCCATGCCCGGCTCCGTGACGAAGTGCCGCGGATGCGACGGGTCCGCCTCCAGCTTGCGGCGCAGCTGCGCCATGTAGACCCGCAGATAGTTGGTCTCCTTGCCGTACGACGGCCCCCAGACCTCCTGGAGCAGCTGCTTCTGGCTCACCAGCCGGCCCGCGTTGCGCACCAGCACCTCCAGCAGATGCCACTCGGTGGGCGTCAGCCGGATGTCGCGGCCCCCGCGGTTGACCTTCTTCGCCGCGAGATCGACGGTGAAACCCGGCGTCTCGACGACGACGTCCGCCTCCGCGGGCCCCGTGGGCTCCGCCCGGCGCACCGCGGCCCGCAGCCGCGCCAGCAGCTCGTCCATCCCGAACGGCTTGGTGACGTAGTCGTCGGCGCCCGCGTCCAGCGCCTCGACCTTCTCGTCCGACGTCTGCCGGGCGGACAGCACCAGGATCGGCACCCGCGTCCAGCCCCGCAGCCCCTTGATCACCTCGACGCCGTCCATGTCCGGCAGGCCCAGGTCCAGCACCACGACATCGGGGTGGCGGGCCGCGGCCAGCTTGAGGGCCGTGGCCCCGTCGGGGGCCGCGTCGACCTCGTACTTGCGCGCCTTCAGGTTGATCACGAGGGCCCGCACGATCTGCGGCTCGTCATCCACCACGAGCACCCGGTTCACTGACGTTCTCCTCGCGATGTCGGGACCCCGGGCGCCCGGCCCGGGGAGGGGAAGGGGGTACGGGCGGCGAAGGCGCCGCCCGGACGGTGCGGAACGGGGACGGCGCCCCTGGGCGAGCCGCGCCCCTCGGGCCGCCCGCCCCGCCCGCTCATGTGAAGGCCCCGGCCGCCGAGGACCGGGACCCGGCGGCGGGCGGCCGGTCCGCCGCCGCCCGCAGGGTGAGCACCATCGTCATCCCGCCGCCCGGGGTGTCCTCCGCGGCGAGCGTGCCGCCCATCGCCTCGGTGAAACCGCGCGCCACGGCCAGCCCCAGGCCCACGCCCGCCCCGCGCGGCGCGTCGCCGTACCGCTGGAACGGCTCGAAGATCCGGTCCTTCGCCTCGTCCGGCACGCCCGGCCCCCGGTCGACGATGCGCAGCTCCACCCGGTCGCCCAGCGCACTCGCCGCCACCAGCGCCTGCGCCCCCTCGGGGCTGTACTTCACGGCGTTCTCCACCAGATTGGCGACCGCCCGCTCCAGCAGCCCCGGATCGACGGCGACGATCGGCAGCGCCTCCGGGATGTCCAGCGTCACGCTGCCGTCCGGCACACCGCCCAGCGCCATCGGCACCACCTCGTCCAGGTCGATCTCCCGGATCAGCGGGGTGACGGTGCCGGTCTGCAGCCGCGACATGTCCAGCAGATTGCCCACCAGGTGATCGAGGCGGTCGGCGCCCGCCTCGATGCCCGCCAGCAGCTCCGCCTCGTCCTCCGGCGACCACGCCACGTCGTCGGAGCGCAGCGAGGTCACCGACGCCTTGATCCCGGCCAGCGGGGTACGCAGATCGTGGCTGACCGCGGCCAGCAGCGCCGTCCGGATGCGGTTGCCCTCCGCCAGCTCCCGGGCCCGCGCCGCCTCGCCCATCAGCCGCTGCCGGTCCAGGACGACGGCCGCCTGCGCGGCGAACGCCGCCAGCACCCGGCGGTCCTCGGCCGGCAGCACCCGGCCGCTCAGCGCCAGCGCCATGTGGTCACCGACCGGCATGTCGACATCCGCGTCCTCCGGGCGGCGCAGCGGCGCGCCCTTGGCCGGCTCGCCGACCTGCCCCGCGCACGTCCACGGGTCGACGTCGCTGTGCCGCTCCAGCAGCGCCACCGCATCCATCGCGAACGTCTCCCGCACCCGCTCCAGCAGCGCGTCCAGGCTGGTCTCGCCGCGCAGCACACTGCCGGCCAGGAACGACAGGATCTCCGACTCGGCCCGCAGCCGCGCCGCCTGCTGGGTGCGGCGCGCCGCCAGGTCCACCACCGACGCCACCGACACGGCCACCGCGAAGAAGATCACGATGGCGACGATGTTCTGCGGATCGCTGACCGTAAGAGTGTGGGTCGGTGGCGTGAAATAGAAGTTCAGCAGCAGTGACCCGACCGCCGCCGACGCCAGTGCCGGCAGCCGCCCGCCCAGCAGCGCCGCCATCACCGTCAGGAAGAGGAACAGCAGCACGTCGTTGGCGAGCCCGGGCCCGTCGTCGGCGATGCCCGGCCCGGTGTCGACGCGGTACAGCAGCAGCGACAGCAGCATCGGGGCGACCACGCCGACCAGCCACCCGGCCACGATCCGCGCCCGCCCCAGCCGCGCACCCCGCGCCACCGGCAGCCCGCGGCCCTTCGCGACCTCGTCGTGCGTGACGATGTGGACATCGAGGTCCGGGCCCGACTCCCGGGCGACCGTCGCCCCCACCCCCGGCCCGAACACGTACTGCCAGCTCTTGCGGCGGCTGGAGCCCAACACGATCTGCGTGGCGTTCACCCCCCGCGCGAACTCCAGCAGCGCCGCCGGGATGTCGTCCCCGATGACGTGGTGGAACGTCCCCCCGAGGTCCTCCACCAGCGTGCGCTGCACGGCCAGTTCCTTCGGTGACGCGGACGTCAGCCCGTCACTGCGCGCGATGTAGACGGCGAGCACCTCACTGCCCGACCCCTTGGCCGCCATCCGGGCGGCGCGGCGGATCAGCGTACGGCCCTCGGGACCGCCGGTGAGGCCGACGACGATGCGCTCCCGCGCCTGCCACGTGCTCCGGATGGAGTGCTCGGCACGGTACTGCTGCAGATACTCGTCCACCCGGTCGGCGACCCACAGCAGCGCCAGTTCCCGCAGCGCCGTCAGGTTGCCGGGGCGGAAGTAGTTCGACAGTGCGGCATCGACCTTGTCCGGCTGGTAGATGTTGCCGTGCGCCATGCGGCGACGCAGCGCCTGTGGCGACATGTCGACAAGCTCCAGCTGCCCGGCGCGCCGCACCACCTCGTCCGGGACGGTCTCCTGCTGCCGGACGCCGGTTATCGACTCGACGACATCCCCGAGTGACTCCAGATGCTGGATGTTGACGGTCGAGATCACCTCGATGCCCGCCTCCAGCAGCTCCTCGATGTCCTGCCAACGCTTCTCGTTGCGCGAACCGGGCACATTGGTGTGCGCCATCTCGTCGACCAGCGCGACCGCGGGACGCCGTTCGAGCACCGCGTCGACGTCCATCTCTGTGAAGGTGGCGCCGCGGTACTCCATCTCGCGGCGCGGCACCTGCTCCAGACCGTGCAGCATCACCTCGGTACGCGGCCGGCCGTGCGCCTCGACGAACGCCACGACAACATCCGTACCGCGCTCCACACGCCGGTGCGCCTCGGACAACATGGCGTAGGTCTTGCCCACGCCGGGCGCCGCACCGAGATATATCCGTAGCTTGCCGCGTGCCATGGCCCCATTGTCTTACGTCAAGCCCGCCCCCACCGGGCTGAGCCTGCTCCCGACAGTACCCACCGGCCACCCCCCGACGGCCCCCGGGAACGGGCTCGGGCGCCGGTTTTGACGGGACTCTGATGGGTGAGGCAAGCGTGTCGGGCGTGACGGGGCACGGGGGCCGTCCAGGGGCAGATAGGCGAGAGCGCCGGGCGCGGGGGCCGGTCCCGGAACAGACCTCGGCATCAGGCCGACGCCCCGGTGCCGGGCATCCGCACCGGCCGACGCGGCCGGAGCCATAGCCCAGCAGCCTGCGGGCGCCTTGGCACCCATGCCCGGATCTCCTGGCGAACAACTCGGAACAAGGCGACCACGCCCTCGCCGACGGCGAGAAGTCGCCTCCTCCACTTCACCCGGAAGCGATGAAGCGATACGGCACTCAGCTAGGCCAATGCGCGGGACGCAGCAACCCCGACGGGATCCTGGTCATGGCATTCCCCTTCGCAGCGCTGAGCTGTGCCTGCGTGAGGAACAGACAACCGGTGAGGTCCGCACCACGTATGTCGGCGTCGCGGAAATCCGCACCGATCACATCCGCCCTCCGCAGATCGGCGCCCGAAAGATCGGCGGCGATGAGATACGCCCCTCTGAGAACGGCACCGCGCAACCGCGCCCCACGCAGCCGCGCACCGATCAGGTCGGCACCACGGTGGTCCTTCTTCCGCCCGGGCACCTCGGCACGTACCAGCTCGCTCGCCCGCAGCAGCAGGCCGTTGACCTGCTGCCGAATCGCCGCCACATCGGCCCGGGTGATCTCCTCCGCGCTGCCGCGCGTGAGCCCGTCAAGATCGTCGGACGCCCGGCGCAACTCGCCCCGCATCGTGCGAGCCTGTGGCCAGGCCAACGCCTCGGCCAGATACCGCAGCAACTCATGGAGCTGCCGCATGACGGCGAACGCCTCGAACATCCGGCGAGCCGTCCCAGGGCTCTCCCGCCAGTGCCGGCCCTCGAACGTCAATTGCGAGACCTTCTGCCCCGCACCGAAACAGTCGAAGACCGTGCATCCGGAGAAGCCACGCTCACGAAGCTGACGGTGAATGCCACAGCGGAAGTCGTCCCGCAGGTTGACGCACGGCGTGCCCGGCGCCTTGCCGACCGCGAAGTCGGACGAAGCCTCGAACGGCAGGGCGACGCAGCACAGACCGAAGCACCTCGTACAGTCCGGCTGCAGGTCCGCGACATCAGCGCCCAGCAACGGCAGTTCACGCTTCTCGGACACCGTCCGCCATCTCCGACCACAAAAAGGCGCCACCGCTAGCCGCGCCGAAGAGCAGCATTGTTTCGAGCTGACGGACCGCACGCCTCTGCTTTTCCTTCGGGGCCTCTCCCCCTCCCCACCCTCCCCTCTCCCACCCACCGCCACCACCCCCACCGCGAATGCGCAAGCACAGCTCGCAAGACCAGGCGCAGCAGGTCACAAGGCACCAGCCGCGGACACAGCCCGCGCACCACCAGCGCGGACACCGCCCCCGATCCACCAGCTCACGTCCTGCACCCCGCGAACCTCAACTCACGCCCGTTGCAAGCCACTCCCCATCCCCCGACAGCCCACGGACGGCCAGCACATCGACACCCCGGCAAGCCCCCCGCCCGGGCCCCGCCCTGGTCGACGCCGCCTACTCCTCCGCCCCCTGGTCGCCCACTTCGATCACCCCATCACTCAGCTCAAGCACCCGATCCGCCAGACCGACGAGGTGCGGATCATGGGTCGCGACCAGCGCCGTCACACCCTCGCTGCGGACCACGGCCCGTAGCAGCTCCATCACCTCTCTCCCGGTCTCGGCATCCAGCTGCCCGGTGGGTTCGTCCGCGATGAGGAGAGACGGCTGGTTGGCGAGCGCCCGGGCGATGGCGACACGCTGCTGCTGCCCGCCGGAGAGTTCACCGGGACGTTGTTTCATATGGTCGGCGAGCCCGACAAGGGACAACAGCAGCGCCACCCGCTCCTCCCGCTCCCGCGACGGCATACGGCGCAGGCGCAGCGGAACTCCGACATTCTCGGCCGCGCTGAGGATCGGTATCAGTCCGAACGTCTGGAAGACGAAACCGATCCGGTCGCGCCGCATCTCCAGCAGTCCGCTCTCGTCCAGGTCGGCCAGGGCCGTTCCGTCCACGGTGACCTGCCCCGCGTCAGGGGTGTCGAGCCCGCCGATGAGGTTGAGGAGCGTGGTCTTCCCCGATCCTGACCGGCCGCGCAGGGCGACGAGTTCACCTCTCGGCACTTCACAGGACACTCCACGCAGCGCGTGCACCGCTCCCGCGGCCCGCCCGTAACTCCGGTGCAGGTCCCGCACCACGACCATGGGCCAATCCGACACGTCGACCGCGGCTTCCGTCCCGCCGGCCGTCATCGTCCCGGCGCCCGGTCCCACATCACCGCGCCGCGCCAGGCCCTTACGGAACTTCCCTCTCCCGCTTCCGGCTGCCATACCTGCTCCCCCGTCCCCATCGCGCACTCCCTGTGCGCACGCCACTCGCCCTGTGCACCACGGGCCTCCCCGCCCGCGATCGCCTCGCGAACCACGTCGCGCGGAGGCGGTCACCGACGGCGTCAGTATGCGTAGAGCGCGATCGGCAGGGCAACGCCTGTGGATATCTCACGCATCAGCCCGGAGCAGGAACCGGTCCGTCGGCCCCAGGCGGACCGCTCGGCACGCCACCACGACCCGCCCCTCACCCGAGCAGAGAACTCCCGGCCCAGGTCACCACGCACTCGCCCGCCTACCCTTGACCCTGACACCGTGTGAGGTCATGCACTGAGGGGCGTCATGTTCACCATCGGAGATTTCGCCCGGCACGGCCGCGTGTCCGTCCGCATGCTGCGCCATTACGACGCGCTCGGACTGCTGCGCCCCGCCCATGTCGACCCCGTCAACGGCTACCGCTTCTACGAGGCGACCCAACTCGCCCGCCTCAACCGTGTCCTCGCACTGAAAGACCTCGGGTTCACGCTCCAACAGGTCCGGGAAATCCTCGACGAGACCGTGGGGCCCGAGCAGTTGCGCGGCATGCTGCGGCTACGGCAGGCGGAGCTCGAGGCAGCCATGGCGGCGGCAGCGGCACGGCTGGTACGTGTCGAGACGAGGCTCCGGTCGATCGAAAGCGAAGGACATATGAGCCCCGACGAGGTAGTGGTCAAGCGCACTCCGCCGGTACGCGTCGCCGAACTCAGCGCCACGGCCGACAGCTTCGCACCGGAAGCCATCGGTCCGGTCGTGGGACCGCTCTTCGACGAGCTGTGCCAACAACTCGACCGCGCAGCCGTGACACCCGCCGGCCCGCCGATCGCGTACTACGAAGCGGCCCCCGGTTCCGGAGAAGCCGTACTCGTACATGCCGCGATCCCCGTCACGGCTGCGCCCGGTGGCCTGCACGGGTTGACCGTCGTGGACCTGCCCGCGATCGAGAACGCGGCCACCGTCGTGCACCGCGGCTCCATGGACGCCGTACTCCCCACGGCCCAGACGCTGGCCCACTGGATCGACGCCAACGGCTACCGCTCCACCGGATACGCCCGCGAGCTCTATCTCGCCTGCGACGACGACCCCGCCCACTGGGTCACCGAACTCCAGGAACCCATCACCCGCCGCTGACGGCGCCAGTAACGGTGACAGTCACCTCACCGCCAACCGACCTCAGGACACCACCCACCAACAGTGACAGCGACGCGACGCAGTGACGCAGTGACGCAGTGACGCAGTGACGCAGTGACGCCAAACTGACATATCGACTCTGCGCCCCGCCGACCCGTCCCCGGCGCACTCACCCCGAACGCACGGATGCCCGTGGCCGCACCCTCTCGGGTACGCCCACGGGCATCCGTCTCTCACTGCTCCACCGCACCGACCACACAGCCGGGGCGCAAGCACCCCAGAAACCCGGCCGGCCTCGCGGTCAGCGGATCTCGGTGATCTCCGGGCCGCGCTCCAGGCGCTCCACGCCGCCGCCGAAGCGGGAGCCTTCGGCCGGCTCCTGCTGTACGCCGTCGGGCACCATCTGGGCGTCGTCCGGAAGCTTCAGGACAATGGGGTCACGGGGCGCCATGGGGGCGTCACCGCGGATGACGACGGTGTCCCGGAAGATGTGCTCCAGCACGCTGGCGGCCTCCGGCTGCACCGCGCCCTGGCCGGAGATGACACCGCGCAGGAACCACCGCGGGCCGTCGACGCCGACGAAGCGCACGACCTGCACACCGTTGGTGCCGTCGGGCAGCTGCACCGGAACCTGGGCGCGGAGTTCCCAGCCGAGGGGGCCCTCGACCTCGTCGATGACACCGCCCTGCTGCGTGATGCCGGAGGCGATCTCCTCGCGGACCTCGCCCCAGATGCCTTCGTTCCGAGGTGCGGCGAACGCCTGCACCTGCACGGCGCTGTCCTGGAGGACGACGGTCGCGGCGACGATCGCGTCACCGGCGACCTCCACCCGCAGCTCCATGCCGTCGACGCCGGGGACGAAGAGTCCTCCCAGATCGACGCGGCCCTCGCCGGGGTTCTTGACCTCGGACACGTCCCAGGGTCCGTCGGGACGGGGCGCGGGCGGCAGGGCGACTCGCCCCTCCTCCACATCCGCGTCCGCGTCGGTTTCGCTCACCGCGGCCTCGTCGGCGAGTTCCGTGTCCTCCGCCGGCTCGTGCGCGCTCTCGTTCTTCTTGCGACGTCCGAACACGTCACTGTCCTTCCCGGTCGGCACCGACCGATGCGTATTCATTCCCGCCCGTGGAGCCGCCCACCGCCGCGTGACCGCCGGTGGACCCGAATCCCCCCTCGGCCCGCGCCGAGCCGGGAAGTTCCGCCACCTCGTGGAAGCGCACCTTCTCGACCTGCTGGACGACCAATTGGGCGATCCTGTCGAACCTCTCGAACCGCACGCTCTCGCGCGGATCCAGATTGACCACGATCACCTTGATCTCTCCACGGTACCCGGCATCGACCGTCCCAGGGGCATTCACCAGCGCCAGTCCGCACCGGGCGGCGAGACCGGACCGGGGGTGCACGAAGGCGGCGTACCCGTCGGGCAGGGCGAGGGAGATGCCGGTGGGCAGGACGGCGCGCTCACCCGGGGCGAGGTCGGCGGCCTCGGTGGTCACCAGGTCGAGGCCCGCGTCGCCGGGGTGCCCGTACGAGGGGACGGGGACCTCGGGGTCGAGACGGCGCAGCAGCACGTCGACCGGGTTGCGTCGTTCGCTCACGGGTTCACCTCGAAGGCGCGGGCGCGCCTGATCTGGTCCGGGTCCTCCATGGCGGCCCGGATCTCCTCGCTGCGGCCGTTGTCGATGAAGTGGTCGACCTTGACCTCGATGAAAACGGCGTCGGCGCGTACGGCGACGGGGCCGTCGGGTCCGCCTATCCGGCCGACAGCGGTGGAGTAGATCTTGCGGCCGTGGACGGCGGTGACGCGCGCGTCCAGGTGCAGGACGGTGCCCAGGGGGACGGGGCGCAGGAAGTCGGTCTCCAGGCGGCCGGTCACCGCGATCACGCGCAGCAGCCAGTTCAGCGAGCCCAGGGTTTCGTCGAGCGCGGTGGCCAGCACGCCGCCGTGGGCCAGACCGGGAGCGCCCTGATGGGCCTCCTTGACGGTGAATTCGGCGCGTACGCAGACGCCGTCGCCGGCGCGGGCTTCCAGGTGGAGGCCGTGCGGCTGCCCTTCGCCGCAGCCGAAGCAGCGGTCGTAATGGGCGCCGAGGAGCTCACCGGGGGCCGGGGCGTCGGGGTGCCGGACCGGGGCGGCGGCGCCTTCCGGGGGCGTCAGCCGCGTCCTGGGTTCGTCAGTTCCACTCACGAGGGGAGACCCTACCCGCGCGCGCCGAGGGCCTGCGCCGCCGTGCCAAGCTTGGGGCATGCAGTCGTACGAAGAACGTCTCACCGCGCCCCGTTCCTGGTGGCTTGTCGCCGCGCTGGTCGGTGTGGCCTGCGCCCTGATGCTGCTCCCCGTGGGGACGCTGCCGATGCTCGGCGGGCTGATCGGCGGGTGCGCGCTGTCCGCCGTGGTGGTGAGCGCGTACGGGTCGGTGCGGATCCGGGTGGTCGGTGACGCGCTGATCGCGGGGGACGCGAAGATCCCGGTGGCGGCGCTGGGCGAGGCGCAGGTGCTGGACGCCGAGGAGGCGGTGGCCTGGCGGACGCACAAGGCCGATGCGCGGGCGTTCATGCTGCTGCGCAGCTACATCCGGACCGCGGTGCGGGTGGAGATCGTCGATCCGTCGGATCCGACGCCGTACGCGTACCTGTCGACGCGGGACCCGGAGCGCCTGGTGGCGGCGCTGGCGGCGGCGCGCGTCTGACGGGCGGCGGAGGTTACGCGGTGCCCTGCGGCCCGGGGAGCCGGCCGGGGGCCGCGGCGCCGGGGAGGGCGTCCCAGGGGATCTGGTGGGCGCGCAGGTCCTTGCGGACGGTGTCGGCGAGCTTGCCCGTCTCACGGCGGTTGAGGAACGCGCCGACCGCGGCGCCGACCATGAACGGTGTGAGGTTGGGCAGATTGCGCAGCGTGCGCTTCATGATCTGCTGACGCAGCTCGCGTTTGGCCTGGCCGCCGAGGGCGAGGTTGAGCGTGGCGGGCCGGGCGACGTCGATGCCGCGTTCCTCGGTCCAGGAGGTCAGGTAGGCGAAGCCGCGCTGCCGGGTGGTGCCCTGGGCGCGTCGGCCGTAGACCTCGTGGAGCTCGGCGATGAGTTTGATCTCGATCGAGGCGACGCCGACGATCTCGGCGGCCAGCTGGGTCGGCATCGCCGGTGGTACGGGCAGCACGGCGGCCGCCCCGACACCGGCGCCGACGGCAGCGGTGGCCCTGGTGGCACCCGCGACGAGTTTGTCGGCGAGTTCCTCGGGGGTCAGGCCGGGGAACTGGGTGCGCAGGGTTTCAAGATCGCGGACGGGGATCCGCGGGGCGATGGCGATGAGCCGGTCGGCGAGTGCGGCGAGCTGGGCCCGGGCACTGCCGCCACCGCGTACGGCGCCTTTGCCGATCGTGGCGGCGAGCGAGGCCACACGGCCCCGCTCCTGCGATGAGCCGGCCGTCCGCTCCGTGGGGAGGGCGGTGGGGTCGGCGGGCACGGGCGCGTGTTCTCCACGTGGTCGTGCGCCGGCCGCCGGGCCTTTCCCGCCCTTGAGGCCCTTACGGAACGGGTTCACGCCTGTCACGGCGCCGACCGGACTCAGGCCGCGCAGTCGCGGCAGATCGGGTTGCCGTTCTTGTCCTCCGCCGCGAGCTGGCTGCGGTGGTGAACCAGGAAGCAGCTCATGCACGTGAACTCGTCCTGCTGCTTGGGCAGGACCCGAACGGCGAGCTCCTCGTTGGACAGGTCGGCGCCAGGGAGCTCCAGACCTTCGGCCTGCTCGAACTCGTCGACGTCGACGGCCGAGGCGGACTTGTCGTTCCGCCGCGACTTCAGTTCTTCGATGCTGTCCTCGTTGAGGTCGTCATCGGTCTTGCGTGGGGTGTCGTAATCCGTAGCCATGTCGCTCTCCCCCTCTGGGTGTCTGCGGTGTCTCAGCGCTCGTAACGCGTGAGAGGCCGGACTTGTGCCCGACCTGAGGCGGAGATTTTGCCTCACATCAAGGTCTGTTACTCAATCGACACCCAACCGCACCCGGAAGGGGTGATCGGTTTGGATGGCGAACTGGACCGTACACGGTCCGAATGTCGCATCGCGCAGATGCCAACCCGTGTACTTCCCGTGATCAGGGCTCCGGGAAACCCGGATTTTCCCGGCTTTTTGCCGGGCATTTCGATCACGGAGGGTGGAGGGGCGGAATGCGACCGCTGTGAGCGATCACACACGGAAAGGGCGGCGGGCAGGCCGTCCGAATTCCGCGCAAAGCGAACTCGGCGAAGGATGGCCGCCCGACCCCCGGTCCGTCAAACCGCGCTTCGCCCTTATGGCGCTGTACGGCCGCCCAGCGGGCGTTCGTACACGCATACGCCGTATGACGTACGGGGGCTCCTGTTCGCGCCCCAGCGGGCCGCGCAGGCCGCTCGCACGCCGCCCCGCAGGTCCACCGGGGCGGCGGTCACCTCACAGCGGGAGCACGACCCGCATCGTCAGGCCGCCGCCTTCGCGCGGTTCCGCCGTGATGGTGCCGTCGTGCGCGCGGGCCACCGAGCGCACGATGGACAGCCCCAGGCCGACGCCCTTGTCGCTGCCGGTCCGCTCGGTGCGCAGCCGCCGGAACGGTTCGAAGAGGTTCTCCACCTCGTAGGCGGGGACCACCGGGCCCGTATTGGAGACGATCAGCACCGCACAGCCCGGCTGCGGCTCGGTGGTGACCTCCACCCAGCCGCCCTCGGGGATGTTGTAGCGCACGGCGTTCTGGACGAGGTTGAGTGCGATCCGCTCCAGAAGGACGCCGTTGCCCTGGACGAACACCTGATGGCGCGCCCCGCGGAACTCGATGCCCTTCTCCTGTGCCTCACCGCGGGTCTGGTCGACGGCCTGGGAGGCGACCTCGGCGAGGTCGACGGGCTTTTTGTCGACAATCTTGTTCTCGCTCCGGGCGAGCAGCAGCAGCCCCTCCACGAGCTGCTCACTGCGCTCGTTGGTCGCCAGCAGCGTCTTGCCGAGCTGGGTCAGCTCCGGTGACGCATCCGGGTCGGCGAGCTGCACTTCCAGAAGCGTGCGGTTGATCGCCAGCGGGGTGCGCAGCTCGTGCGAGGCATTGGCGACAAAGCGCCTTTGTGACTCGAAGGCCCGGTCGAGGCGGTCCAGCATCTCGTCGAAGGTGTCCGACAGCTCCTTCAGCTCGTCGTCGGGCCCACCCAGCTCGATCCGGCGGTGCAGATCGGAACCGGCCACCCGCTGCGCGGTGCGGGTGATCCGCCCCAGGGGCGACAGGACCCGCCCCGCCATGGCGTACCCGAAGGCGAACGCGACGACCGTCAGGCCGAGCAGCGCCAGCAGCGAGCGGTTGAGGAGGGTGTTGAGGGCGAAGGCGCGCTGGTGCTGGATGCACTCGCCGACCGCGCGGTTGAGCTGCTCGACATCGGCGACCGACGACAGACCGCTGCAGGTGCTGCTGGAGATCCGCAGGCTCTGCGCGTCGATGATCTTGAACGGCGGTTGGTTGCCTGCGCCCAGGGCGTCGGCCGCGAGGATGTAGATGATCGTCAGCAGCACGATCCCGGCCATCAGGAACATGCCGCCGTACAGCAGCGTGAGCCGTATCCGGATGGTCGGACGCAGCCAGGGGAAGGGCCGGACGTTGACCGGCTTCGGATCCCAGGTCGGCTTGGGCGGGGTGGGGGGTGGCGTGGGGGTCGCCTTGGAGAAGGGAGGCATCTCTCAGATCCGGTATCCCGAACCGGGGACGGTGACGATCACGGCCGGCTCACCCAGCTTGCGGCGCAGCGTCATGACCGTGACGCGGACGACGTTGGTGAACGGGTCGGTGTTCTCGTCCCACGCCTTCTCCAGCAGCTGCTCCGCCGAGACCACCGTCCCCTCGCTGCGCATCAGCACCTCCAGGACCGCGAACTCCTTGGGCGCGAGCTGCACCTCCCGGCCGTCCCGGAAGACCTCGCGGCGATTGGGGTCGAGCTTGATCCCGGCCCGCTCCAGGACGGGCGGCAGGGCGACGGTCGTACGGCGCCCCAGGGCGCGCACCCGGGCGGTCAGCTCGGTGAAGGCGAACGGCTTGGGGAGGTAGTCGTCGGCGCCGATCTCCAGGCCCTCCACCCGGTCGCTGACGTCACCGGAGGCGGTGAGCATCAGGACGCGGGTGGCGATACCCAGCTCCACCACGCGGCGGCAGACGTCGTCACCGTGCACGAGCGGCAAGTCACGGTCGAGGACGACGACGTCGTAGTCGTTCAGCTCGATCCGCTCCAGGGCTGCTGCGCCGTCGTAGACCACGTCGACGGCCATGGCCTCCCGGCGCAGTCCGGTGGCCACCGCATCGGCGAGCAGTTGCTCGTCCTCGACGACGAGAACACGCACGTCGCAATTCCTTCCGCAAAGCCCTGCCAGGCAGGGCACAACAATGTCTCAGAGCCCTTCCATCCTGCCCCGAAGAGCCATAAACCGGCGGTAAGGGGGGCTCGCGGGGCGCACGGATCCCGATTCGCCGGATTCACGGGCGGGTTGAGGTTTCCATGAGGTGGGGCGGGGGGAGGACGACTGCACACCCTCGATCACGCCCCGCCGGGCCTCTCTTGACGACCCTCCGCAGGGATCATGCGTGATCGACCCACCCGTCGGCACACCAGTGCCAACCCGGACCCACGACGAGGGGGCGCACCATGGACGCGTTCACCGCAGGCATTCTGCAGCGCATACGGAACACCGAAGCCGTTCTGGACCGGGCTCGTGAGTCGGGCGACGACTACCTCGTCGACGTCGAGCAGGCAGAGCTCGAGGACCTGCAGCGCCTGGCCAGCGAGTACGGAGTGGAGGTCGGCGCGGTCCGCGCCTGACGTCCACCGCACACCGCCGCGCCCCGGTCACCGCACAGGTGCCGGGGCGCAGTCGTGCGCGGCGCCGTCAGTCGTGCCAGGCGCCCAGACCCTCCAGCAGCGGCTGCAGTACACCGAAGAGCTCGGGCGACGCGGCGACGGTCAGCTCGTGGGAGGCGGGCTCGCCGGGGCGGCCGCCGGTGAGCGCCCCGGCCTCGCGGGCGATGAGCACCCCGGCCGCCAGGTCCCACGGGTTCAGGCCGCGCTCGTAGTAGGCGTCGAGGCGGCCGCACGCCACGTCGCACAGGTCGATGGCGGCCGATCCCCCACGCCGGATGTCGCGGACCTGCGGCACCAGCGCGCGCACCACCTCGGCCTGCCCGATGCGGCGCTCGGTGAGATAGCCGAAGCCCGTGCCGACCAGGGCCTGGGAGAGCGGGGGCGCGGGCCGGTGACGCACGCGCTCCCCGTTGTTGAACGCGCCGCCGCCCAGAACCGCGTGGTAGGTCTCCCCGCGCATCGGGGCGGCCACCACGCCGGCGACGGTCTCGCCATCCTTCTCCGCGGCGATGGACACGGCCCAGGAGGGCAGTCCGTAGAGGTAGTTGACGGTGCCGTCGACGGGGTCGATCACCCAGCGCACCCCGCTGGTGCCGGCGACGCTGGCGCCCTCCTCTCCGAGGAACCCGTCGTGCGGCCGGTGCTCGGTGAGGAAGCCGGTGATCAGCTTCTCGGAGGCGATGTCCATCTCGGTGACGACATCGATGGGGCTGGTCTTGGTGGCGGCCACACCGAGGTCGGCGGGGCGGCCGTCACGCAGCAACCGGCCGGCCCGGTCGGCTGCCTCGAGGGCCAGCTGGAGAAGTTCGTCGTACAGCGGATCGGACACTGGGCTCCTTGCTCGGTCGAGCGGCGGGCGGGAGGGCGGACGGCGGCGTGGGCACACCCTTGTGAGGCGCTGCGCCGCACGGAGGGGTCCCTGGGGCGTGTTGGCCGGGCGGGGCTGTGCGGGCGTGCCCTAGGGGGCGACGGGGCCGGTCCAATCGGCGCCGGCGGCCGCCGGGCGGGGGGCGCGGGCCGGGCAGCAGCCGACGGGGCACAGGTCGTGGGAGGCGCCCAGCGTGCCCAGGGCGCAGCGCCGGGGGTCCTGACCGCGTTCGGTCGCGGCGCGCTCCAGGACGAGGTCGCGGACGGCTGCGGCGAAGCGGGGATCGGCTCCGACGGTCGCCGACCGGGTGACGGGCAGGCCCAGCTCCGCGGCCTTGGCGGTGGCCTCGGTGTCGAGGTCGTACTTGACCTCCATGTGGTCGGAGACGAACCCGATGGGGGCCATCACGACGGCCGGAACGCCCTGCCGGTGCTGTTCCTCCAGGTGATCGCAGATGTCGGGTTCCAGCCACGGGATGTGGGGGGCGCCGCTGCGCGACTGGTAGACGAGGCGCCAGGGGTGGTCGACGCCGGTCTCCTCACGCACCGCGTCGGCGATCACCCGGGCCACGTCCAGGTGCTGGGCGACGTACGCGCCACCCGCTCCGTCGGAGGTGTGATCGGCCGGGGTGCCCGAGGTGTCGGCGGCGGTGGTGGGGATGGAGTGGGTGGTGAAGGCGAGGTGCGCGCCGTCCCTGACCTCCTCGGGGAGCGCCGCGAGGGAGGCGAGCACGCCGTCGATCATCGGGCGGACGAACCCGGGGTGGTTGAAGTAGTGCCGGACCTTGTCGACCTGCGGGACGTCCAGGCCCTCGGCCTTCAGGGTGGCCAGCGCGTCGGCGAGGTTCTCGCGGTACTGGCGGCAGCCCGAGTACGAGGCATACGCACTGGTGGCGAGGACCGCGATACGGCGGTGACCGTCGCGCACCATGGCGCGCAGGGTGTCGGTCAGGTAGGGCGCCCAGTTGCGGTTGCCCCAGTAGACGGGGAGGTCCAGGCCGTGGTCGGCGAAGTCCTTGCGCAGCGCGTCCAGCAGGCCGCGGTTCTGGGCGTTGATGGGGCTGACGCCGCCGAACAGGAAGTAGTGCTGACCCACCTCCTTGAGACGCTCACGGGGGATGCCGCGGCCGCGGGTGACGTTCTCCAGGAACGGGACGACGTCATCGGACCCCTCGGGGCCACCGAAGGAGAGCAGCAGCAGGGCGTCGTAGGGACGGGGATCGCACTGTTCGGGCATGCCTCGATCCTGCCACCCTTCGCCACGACGCGACGGGCAGGTCCTGCGGCCCCGTGTGCGGCACGGGGCGCACTGCCCCGTGGGCGACGCATGTGCTCTGCCTCATAAGGCGGACCGTCGCAGGGCGTACCTCAGTGGCGTCGCCCAGAGGCCGCCCCTCCCTTGGATGCGGACGGAATCGGGGCCGCAGCGGACCGCGACGGCCGGGGCGAAAAGGCCGGAAATTCGGAGGCGTCCGCTCCTCCGCCCCCGTAAGCTGTATCGGCCACAGACATCCCTTACCGATCTTCGGTCCTCACCCGGCGGAGCACCCTCGTTGCCCAGTCCCTACCGCGCCATCTTCGGCCCGCCCGGCACCAAGTCCTTCTCCGCCGCCGGGCTGCTGGGGCGGATGCCGCTGTCGATGCTGGGCATCGGCGTGGTGACCATGGTTTCGCAGCTGACCGGCCGCTACGGCCTCGCCGGGGCCCTGTCGGCGGCCCTCGCGCTGTCCGCGGCGCTCCTGGGGCCACAGATCTCCCGGCTGGTCGACCGCCACGGACAGCGCCGGGTGCTGCGCCCGGCGACGCTGGTGTCGGTAACCGCCGTCGCCGGTCTGCTGCTCAGCGCGCAGCAGCGGTGGGCCGACTGGACGCTGTTCGTCTTCGCGGCGTGCGCGGGGTGCGTGCCGAGCGTCGGCTCAATGGTGCGGGCACGGTGGGCGGCGCTCTACCGCGGTTCGCCGCGCGAGCTGCACACCGCGTACTCGTGGGAGTCGATCGTCGACGAGTGCTGCTTCATCTTCGGCCCGATCCTGTCGATCGGACTGTGCACGGCCTGGTTCCCGGAGTCAGGGCCGCTGCTGGCAGCCGTCTTCCTGGTGGCCGGCGTGTTCTGGCTGACGGCACAACGCGCCACGGAGCCGGTGCCGCATCCGCGCGTCGCCCACACGGCAGGGTCGGCGCTGCGCTCGCCGGGACTGCGAGTGCTGGTGGTGACATTCGTGTCGACGGGTGCGATCTTCGGCTCGATCGACGTGGTGACCGTCGCCTTCGCCGAGGCGGACGGCCGCAAGGGCGCGGCAAGCCTCGTCCTCGCCGTCTACGCACTGGGCTCCTGCCTGGCGGGCGCCGTGTTCGGACTGCTGCACCTGAAGGGGCACGCATCCCGCCGGTGGGTGGTGGGCGTCTGCGTCATGGCACTGAGCATGGTGCCGCTGCAACTGGCAGGGACGCTGCCGCTGCTGGCCGTCGCACTGTTCATCGCGGGGCTGTCCGTCGCGCCCACGATGGTGACGACGATGGCACTGGTCGAGGAGCACGTGCCCCGGGAGAAGCTGACCGAAGGCATGACGTGGACGAGCACCGGCCTCGCGGTGGGCGTCGCACTCGGCTCGTCCGCCGCCGGCTGGGTGGTGGACGCCGCGGGCGCGGGTCGCGGCTACCTCGTACCGTGCGCAGCCGGACTCCTCGGCGCCGTGGTGGCCCTGCTCGGCTACCGCCGCCTCCGCCCCGCGGCCCCGGCCACCGGGTCTGCCGGGGTGGTGCAGCAGGGCGGTCCTGTGAGCAGCACGGAGCAGTCTGATGGGGAGCGGGTGTTGTAGGCGGGGTGGGGCCTCGGGGCTCGGGGCGGGGGCTTCGGGGACGTTGTGGGTGTGGCTGGGTGACGGGGTGGCTAATGGCCGCGGGTGACTGTCACTTTCATGCAAGTCGCTTTGTCGACAGTGATGTGCAGTGACCTGACCTGCACGTCCGCACCCACGCAATGAGGTGCGCGTACAGGGCTACGCAACGCAGACCTACGGAGGTAGGTAGCGACAGCGACAGCGACAGCGACAGCGACAGCGACAGCGACAGCGACAGCGACAGCGACAGCGACAGCGACAAAAGGCAACACCCATCGGGCAGCGTCGGCAATCTCCCGATAGGCGAATCGGCGGCGACAGTCGCCCCCCCCCGGGAAGTCACCCGCAACGCCGCCCTCAGGCGGATCCACCCCCGGTCGACACGTCGACACAGCCAGCACCTCGCCTCATGGCACGCAAGGCGACGCAACATGTCCGGGAGGCGACAGCTTCCACCCCTGCCACTCCCTGTGATTCCCGTCACCTCCCCCGAACTGGCCAGTAGCGGCTGGCATCATGCGCTCAACTCAGACCGACGGCTGCCCTGTTGAGGGGCCGCCCGCGCAGGGAGGGGACGTCACCATGGCAGTCAGCAACGCCGTCGGCGGTTCGGGAGGGCGCGACAGCGGAGCGTCGTGGCGGAACTGGGCGGGGAACGTCGCCGCCCGTCCCGCCCGCACCGTGGCACCAGCGAGTTCCCAGGAGCTGGCGGCCGCCGTCCGGTCCGCCGCCGAGGACGGGCTGGCCGTCAAGGCCGTCGGCACCGGCCACTCGTTCACATCGGCCGCCGCCACCGACGGACTGCTGATACGCCCGGAGCGCCTCTGCGGGATACGCGACATCGACCGACAGGCCGGGACGGTCACGGTGGCGGCCGGTACCCCTCTGCATCAGCTGAACCGCACACTGGCCGCGCACGGGCTGTCGCTGACCAACATGGGCGACATCATGGAGCAGACCGTCTCCGGGGCGACCGCCACCGGTACGCACGGCACCGGCCGCGATTCCGCCTCTCTCGCCGCGCAGATCACCGCCCTGGAACTGGTCACGGCCGACGGTTCGGTGCTGCGCTGCTCGGCCGAACAGAACCCTGATGTCTTCGCCGCGGCCCGGCTCGGCCTGGGGGCGCTCGGCGTCGTCACCGAGCTGACCTTCGCGGTGGAGCCGGAGTTCCTACTGACCGCCCGCGAGGAGCCCATGCCGTTCGACGAGGTGACCGACCGGTTCGAGGAGCTGGCCACCGAGAACGAGCACTTCGAGTTCTACTGGTTCCCGCACACCGGCAACTGCAATACGAAGCGCAACAACCGCAGCCAGGGGCCGGCCGCACCGCTTGGGAAGGTCAGCGGCTGGGTCGAGGACGAGTTGCTGTCCAACGGCGTCTTCCAGGCCGCCTGCACCCTGGGCCGCGCCGCGCCGGCCACCATTCCCGCCGTCGCCAAGCTCGCCAGTCGCGCCCTGTCGGCACGGACGTACACCGACATCCCCTACAAGGTGTTCACCTCGCCACGCCGGGTGCGGTTCGTGGAGATGGAGTACGCGCTGCCCCGGGCGACCGCCATCGGTGCGCTGCGTGAGCTGAAGGCCCTCGTGGACCGGTCGGACTTCAAGGTGTCGTTCCCGGTGGAGGTACGGTGCGCACCGGCCGACGATATCGCTTTGTCGACTGCGTCCGGGCGCGACACCGTGTACATAGCGGTGCACATGTACCGGGGCCCCTCGTACGGTGCGTACTTCGCGGCCACCGAGCGGATCATGACGGCGCACGGCGGCCGGCCGCACTGGGGCAAGCTGCACACCCGGGACGCGGCGTATCTGTCCGGCGTCTATCCGCGGTTCGGTGAGTTCACCGCGGTGCGGGACCGTCTCGACCCGGGGCGGCTGTTCGGCAACGCCTATCTGCGACGGGTGCTGGGCGAGTGACAACGCGGCCGCGGCCGGCGCCCCGGGGAGGGGGGCCGGCCGCGGCCGCGTCGGATGGGTGCCGTCAGGAGGGGTTCGGGTCGGGCTCCTGGGCGGCGGTCTTTCCTCCGGCGTCCTGGCCGGTGGTGCCCGCGTCGCCGGTGCCGCTCTTGTCCCCGGCCGGCCCCGTAGGCTCGGGCGTGGTGGGCTCGGTCGAAGGGGTAGTGCCGTCGGACGGCGTGGGCGCGGGCGTGGTCGCGGACGATCCGCCGTTCGCGTCACCGCCCGGGGACGGCGTGCTGCCGTTGCCGGGACCGGTGGTGGCGTCCGGCGCATCGGTGGGCGTGCCGCTGTCGCGCTCCGTGCCGTGGGAGTGATCCGGACGGGGCGACACCGGGGCATCGTCCGGAGCGGTGTCGCGCTGACTGCCACCGGTGTGCGTGAGGCGGCCGAGGGTGGTGCCGGAGCTGCCGCTCGCGGTCTCCCCCGTGAGCAGTTCGACGCCGGTGACCGCGCCCATGGCGAGCACGAAGATGCCGACCGCGCCGAGCACCGGCCGACGCCAGCCACGCAGCCGGGTCCCGTACGTGGCAGTGACGGTCTCGTCGCCGGGGAACTGCGCCGTCTCCACACCGTCGGCGAGGCCATCGGGGGAGGGCACCGCCCCCAGGGCCACGGTGCGCTCGTCGAGACGCGGCACCAACTGCGTACGGTCCGTGGGACCGGCCGGGCGCCCCGTGCGCAGGGCGCGGGTCGCATCGTCGGGCGGAGTGGCCGTTCCGGGGTGGAGCAGACGGGTCGCCGCGTCGTCCCCGGTGGGTGGCGTGGCATCCACCCGGGGCAGCAGCTGGGTGCGGGCGCCATCCGCCGGGGCAGCGGGTTGCGCGGAGACGGCAGTGACCTCGTCCGGTGCCCCGTCCCGGTCGAAGGTCGGCCGCACCATGGTGGCCGCGGCGTGCGGGCCGCCCTTCCGGTTGGTGCGGGTGCGACGGGGCCGGGGACGGGTGGTGATCGTCGCCTCCTTGATCTGCTCCCCCGTGCGCCGGAACAGATGCTGGAAGATCGAGCCACCGGTGGTGGCCACGACACTGACCACACCGGCGCCGATGATCGTTCCGTAGACGCCGAGCTGACCCGCGAGGAAAGCGGCGACGGCCGCTGCGAGAGCACTGCCCGCGACCTGAGGAACGCTCAGGTCGATCCGTTTCCCCTTACCCTTCGGGTCCGTTTTGGTTTCTTCGTCCATCTCCAGCCCTTGATCGGCATTTCGATCCGTCTTGCACTCCAAAGATACTTTTGTGCGAAGTGAATAGTTCCGGATCTGGCGATTCTGTGAACCTTGCCACCTACCGGTGTGGTAGAGAGGTCGACAAGACGACTCAACTCCGTTGTCGCACCACAACTTCAGCGGCGCGGCGGTGCACTTCAGTGGCCCGAATGGAGTACTGTGGCGAACCCTGGCCCCGGGATCCCGTCCGGCTGCCCGGACTCACGGGGAGAGGGGCCCAACAGGTGGCACCCGCCCTGGAGCGCCGCCGCTCGGCACGGGTGATCGGTCCCAGGGCAGGCGATACGGACACCGGCGTTGCGAACAGGTAACCGTCTCGCTTCGGCGTTTACGGACTCCGGTCCGATCCGCCGGGCAACTCGACAATGTTGTGGCAGGCTGCACCCCGGGCAGGCCACACTCGACCAGCGGAAGCAGCGACGCACGTGACGTCGGCAGGCACCACCCGGGAGGTCCCCATGCCCGAACTGCGTGTCGTGGCCGTCTCCAACGACGGCACACGGCTGGTGCTCAAAGCTGCGGACAGCACCGAGTACACACTGCCGATCGACGAGCGGCTGCGCGCCGCGGTCCGCAACGACCGCGCGCGCCTGGGCCAGATCGAGATCGAGGTCGAGAGCCACCTGCGGCCGCGGGACATCCAGGCGCGCATAAGAGCGGGTGCGTCCGCCGAGGAGGTCGCCCAGCTCGCCGGGATCCCCGTCGAGCGCGTCCGCCGCTTCGAGGGGCCGGTTCTCGCCGAGCGCGCCTTCATGGCCGAGCGGGCCCGTAAGACTCCTGTCCGGCGCCCCGGGGAGAATGCCGGGCCGCAACTCGGTGAGGCGGTGGCGGAGCGGCTGTCGCTGCGCGGCGCCGACAAGGACAGCGTGCAGTGGGACTCCTGGCGCCGTGACGACGGCACCTGGGAGGTGCTGCTGGTCTACCGCGTCGCCGGTGAGCCGTTCTCCGCGGCATGGACGTACGACCCGCCCCGGCGGCTCGTCCAGGCCGTCGGCGAGGAGGCTCGGGCGCTGATCGGCGAGGCCGACGACACGCCCGAGCCCAGCTTCCCGTTCGTCCCCCGGATCGCGCGGCTGCCGCGTGACCGGCCGCTGGACCGCGCCCTGGACCGGCAGACGCCGGACCGTGCCGAGCGTGCGGAGCGCGTCACCCCCGCCGAGGAGGAGGCCGAACCGCAGGTCGCCGAGGAGGCCGTCGGCGAGCGGGAGCGGGATTCGCTGACCAGCCTGCTGGAGGCGGTGCCGAGTTTCCGTGGCGACATGGTCGTACCGGACAGCGTCACGGCGCCGGTCGACGAGCCGATGGACGACGAGGTCGAGGAGCCGGCCGCGCCGGCGGCGAGTGCGGGCGCCGGGTCCGCGTACGCCGATGTGCTGATGCCTCGCGCGGTTGCCGGGCACCGTGACCGGCTGACCGGGACCACCGACCGGCAGGCCGAGGCCGACGGCGTGCGCCCCGGGCGCAGGGCCGCGGTGCCGAGCTGGGATGAGATCGTCTTCGGCACCCGGCGCAAGAAGCAGGAGTAGCGCCACACGCCGCGCGTTCCGCCCGCCCCGTCCACACGACGGGGCGGGCGGAACGCTGTGTGGCGGCTCAGCCGGGCTGCGCGCCGGTGGCGACGGGGCGCGAGGAGTCGGCGGTCCAGCCGCTCCACGAACCGATGTACAGCGCCGCCGGGACGCCCGCGAGCGACAGGGCCAGCACCTCCTGGGCGCCGGAGACGCCAGAACCGCAGTACACGCCGACCTCCGTGTCGCTCTTGGCGCCGAGCGCGGCGAACCGCTCCGCGAGTGCGGCGGCCGGGCGGAAGGTGTGGTCCTCGGTGACGTTCTCCGTCGTCGGGGCAGAGACGGCGCCGGGGATGTGGCCGCCGACGCGGTCGACGGAGGCGGCCTCGCCCCGGTAGCGCTCGGCGGACCGCGCATCCAGCAGGACACCGCGGCGAGCCAGCGCGGCCGCCTCGTCCGCCGTCAGCTGCGGAAGGCCGCCGGGCTCGGGCGTGAAGTCGCCTTCCTGTGGCTGCGGGATCTCCGTCGTCACCGCGCCGCCGGACGCCGTCCACGCCGCCAGCCCGCCGTCCAGTACCCGCACGTCACGGTGCCCGGCCCAGCGCAGCAGCCACCAGGCCCGCGCCGCGGCCCAGCCCAGTCCGGCGTCGTAGGTGACGACGGGGCGGTCGTCCCGTACCCCGGCGCGGCGCATGGCGGCGGTGAAGACGGCGACGTCGGGCAGGGGGTGGCGGCCCTCGTCGCCCGCCGGGCCGGCGAGGTCGGCGTCGAGGTCGACGAATACAGCGCCGGGCAGGTGCCCCGCCTCGTAGTCGGGGCGGCCGTGCGGTCCCTGGAGCTGCCAGCGGACGTCCAGGAGGACGGGCGGGTTGTCGCCCGCCGACTCGTTCGCGAGTTCGGTAGCGGTGATGATGTCATTCATGGCACTCATCCTTGCGTAGGGACGGCTACGTACGGAAGGCGGACGCACACCCTCCGTATGACCGAGGATGCCCCGCCCGCTCCCGCCACGGTATCGGGGTAACACCGCCGAAATCGGGCGTTCTCCAGGACGGAACTGCCGGTCACGGCGCGGCCGAAGGGTTCCCCGGGGCGCCTGGTGCGAGCATCTGCCTCGGGTCCCGCGCCCGTCCCCTGGCCGCCACCGCGATGGACCGAGGAGTGAGTGACAATGACGACCGAGGCAGCACCCCGGCGGTTGACCGGTGCGCCCTGCTGGGTGAGCCTGCTGACGCACCACCTGGCCGCGACGCAGGAGTTCTACGGTGCACTGTTCGGCTGGGAGTTCCGCCCGGGGCCGCAGCACCTCGGACCGTACCGCCATGCCGTTCTGGACGGGCGGGAAGTGGCCGGGCTCGGCGAGCCCGCGGCCGACCGCCGGTTGCCCGTCTCCTGGACCGCCTATCTGGCCACCGACGACGTGGACGCGACAGCGGAGCGCATCCGGTACTGCGGCGGGACGGTGGGCGTGGGGCCGCTCGATGCCGGTGACGCCGGGCGGATGGCCCTCGCCTGCGACCCGCAGGGCGCGGTCTTCGGCATCTGGCAGACCCGTGCGACGACCGCCACCGCAGCCGCCGGCGAACCGGGCACCCCGGTGTGGAACGAGCTGATCACCCGCGAGACCCACTCCGCAGGACCGTTCTACGAGCATGTCTTCGGCTACGAGTCCCAGGCGGTGGTCTCGGCCGACTTCGACTATCTGACGCTGCGGCTGAAGGGCCGCCCCGTGGCCGGTCTCCACGGAGTGGGCAACGCGTTGCCGCGTGAGGCAGGCCCGCGGTGGATGACGTACTTCGCGGTGTCGGACACCGACGCCGCGGTGCGGCGGGTCGAGGGGCTTGGTGGTCAGGTGGTCCGGCCGCCCCGCGACTCCCCCCACGGCCGGCTGGCCACGGTGACCGACCCCGGGGGCGCCACCTTCAGCGTCATCCAGCCCGTACCTGAGGGCGTCGGGACGCATACCTACGAGTGAGGCGCGGGCTCCGGGGCTTGGTCGTGCCCCGGAGCCCGTGTCGTCGACGGTCCGTCGGTCAGTGATCGGCGGGCGCCGCTGCGGCCGGGACTGCCTCGGGCGACGCCGGGGTGACGCCTTCCTGGGCGCGTCGCATACGGCGGGACGGCCACCAGGCGGCGTTGCCCAGGAGTGCCAGGGCCGACGGCAGGATCAGGATCCGGATGATGAAGGCGTCCAGCAGGACGGCGACTGCGAGGCTGAAGCCGATCTGCTTCATCTCCGCCAGATGCAGCAGCATGAAGCTGGCGAAGACGGTGACCATCACGACGGCGGCACTGGTGACCACCTTTGCCGATTTGTCGACCCCGTCGAGTACCGCCTGCCGGGTGGGTACTCCGTTCATCGCCGCCTCCTTGATCCGGCTGACGACGAAGACCTGGTAGTCCATCGACAGACCGAAGAGGATCACGAAGAGGAACAGCGGCACCCGGGAGCCGATCGCGTGGGTGGCGCCTTCCTCGAAGCCGAACACCGTGGAGGCCCAGCCCCACTGGAAGAAGATGACCACCAGACCGAACGACGCGCCGACGGACAGCCGGTTGAGCGCCACGCCCATCAGGGCGATGGCCGCCGAGCGGAAGACCAGCAGCGTCATGACGAACGTCAGCAGCAACAGGAACCCGATGACGACCGGCAGCTTCTCGTTCTGGTGGGCCAGGTCGTCGGCGTCCTGTGCGACGGGGCCGGTGACGGCGTACTCGGCGCCCGGCACCTTCCCGAGCGTGGCCGGGAGGTAGGTCCCGCGCAGCTCCTTCAGCGAGCCGGACGCCTGCGGGGAGCTGAGGTTGAAGGGCACGGACAGCGTCATCATGCTGATCCGGCCGTCGGGCGTCGACGTCACCTCGGGCGGCTTCTTGGAGAACTTCGGGCCGGCTGCGGCACGGCGGGCGAGGTCGTTCAGCGCCGTACACCCACAGGCGACGGCCCTGCAGAAGGCGCGAACCGGAAGGCTCCGGCGGGGCGGTCAGGCGGGGTCGACCGGCAGGACGTCCGGGGAGAGGGCGTCCGCGTGGGCGGCGGCGCTGGTCACCCGGCGCAGGTGGTGGCGGCGGCACAGCACCTCGTAGCCGATGTCGCCCGCATGCTGGTTCACGTCGCCGACGACGACCTGCTCGCCCTCGACGACCATCTCGCCGCCCACCGTGCGGGCGTTGTGGGTGGCGCGCGCGCCGCACCAGCACATCGCCTCGACCTGGAGCGCCTCGATCCGGTCGGCCAGCTCGATCAGCCGCTGGGAGCCGGGGAAGAGCCGGGTGCGGAAGTCGGTGGTGATGCCGAAGGCGAAGACATCCAGCCCCAGATCGTCGACGACGCGGGCGAGCTGGTCGATCTGCTCGGGGTGGAGGAACTGTGCCTCGTCCACGATCACGTAGTCGACCTTGCCGCCCTTCGACATCTCACCGACGAGATGGGCGTAGAGATCCATGTCCGGGTCCGCCTCGACGGCGTCGGTCACCAGGCCGAGACGGGAGGAGAGCTTGCCCGCGCCCGCCCGGTCGTCGCGGGTGAAGATCACGCCCTGCAGGCCACGCGCCGAGCGGTTGTGGCCCATCTGGAGCGCCAGGGTGCTCTTCCCGCAATCCATGGTGCCGGAGAAGAAGACCAGTTCGGACATCGGGAGAGGGGGACCTTTCGGACGGGCGGGGTGCGGTGGGCGACAGGCCGGAATGAGGGCCGCACCGGTCCACCCGGCACCCCGGAGGGGCACCGGCCCGGGCACGCCGCAGCGCGGGCCCTTCGGGCTCGCGACGGCAGGACGGGAACGGGAGCGGCGCGGCGGAGCAGCGCGGGTCGGACCGGGACTTCGCAGGTCAGGTACGGACTTCCAGCAGCGGGACCAGCTGCTCCACGGATGTCATCGACCCGTGCATGCCGACCATCTTCGACTCACCGGGCTCACGCTCGCTCGCGATGATCACCATGTCGGCGTGGGCGGCGGCGACGACATCCCCGATCCGGCCACGTACCCGGTCGTCGATGTGCGGCCCGAACCAGCCCGCCGCGATGGCCTCGTCGCGGCTCGCCACCCACATCTGCTCGCCGACGACCTCCCGCCACACGGCGAGGACGTCGCCCGCGGCGCCCGGGTGGGCGTAGACGTGGCGGGCGCGGCCCTCGCCACCCAACAGGCGGACACCGGCGCGCAGTTCCCAGTCCTCGTCGAAGTCGATACGCGACTCCGGGTCGAAGGGGATGTCGATCATGCCGTGGTCGGCGGTGATGTACAGGGCGCTGCGCGGCGGGAGTTGCTCGGCGAGGCGCTCTGCGAGCCGGTCGACGTACATCAACTGGCCGCGCCAGGCGTCGGAGTCCACGCCGTAGCGGTGGCCGTTGCCGTCGACCTCGGCGTAGTACGTGTAGACCAGCGAGCGGTCGGCCGCGCCGAGTTGGGCGGCGGCGAGGTCCATGCGCTCCTCGCCGCTGAGGCGGCCGTGGAAGGTGCCGCCGCTCAGCGCGATCTTGGTCAGCGGGGTCTGCGCGAAGTGCGGCGCGGAGACCTGGCAGGTGTGCACGCCCGCGGCGTCGGCCAGCTGGAACACCGTCGGATACGGCTGCCAGGCGTACGGGTCGGTCCACGGCTGCCAGCGCAGCTGGTTCATCAGCGCGCCGGAGGACGGGTCCTCGCAGGTGTAGCCGGGCAGGCCGTGGGCGCCCGGCGGCAGGCCGGTGCCGACGGAGGCGAGCGAGGTGGCGGTGGTGGAGGGGAAACCGGCGGTGAGCGGGCGGCCGGTGCCGTTGCAGGAGGTGTCCAGGAGGGACGTCAGGAACGGCGCCTCGTCCGGGTGGGCGCGCAGCAGCTCCCAGCCGAGACCGTCGATGAGGAAGACGCAGGCCCGGTCGGCGGGGGCCAGCTCCATCGACGTCGGCGGGCCGGACACGCCCTGACCTGCGACGACGGCGGGCAGCAGATCGGCGAGCGAGCCGGTGCCGTAGCGGGGCGGCGGGGCGGTCAGCGGGTCGAGCGGCTCGGGCTCCGGCCAGGCGGGGGCGGTGTACCCCATCAGCGGGCGCTCGTGGTGGCCGCGGTGGCCTCGGAGAGCGCCTGCGCGAAGGTCAGCGTCTCGCGGACGGAGTCGGGGCCGTCACCGGCCTCGCTGACCCGCAGCGAGAGATCGTCGGCGGTGGAGGAGCCGGTGTAGCCGTGGTCCGCCTCGCAGTTGGGGTCGCCGCAGGTGGCGGGCTCCAGGTCGAGGCGGGCGACGGCGCCCCAGCCGATGGTGAGCACGACCTCGCGGGGCAGCTGGCCCGGGGTGTACGACTCCGGGTTGGCCACCACGCGGCTGAGCACCACCGAGGAGATCCGGCCGAGCTTCACGGACTCGGTGGAGGTCGTGGCGTACGGGGACGGGGAGGTGGCGTCGGCGGCCTGCTCGTCGGTGTGGCTGACGATGAAGCGGGTGTCGGTGAGGACGAGGACGGTCACATGGCGGCGGACCTCGTTGGCGTCGAAGGTCGTCTCCTGGTGCACCAGGTACGCCGCGACCGGCTCACCGCCGACGGCGGCCTGCACCGCCTCGGCCACGAGGGCCGGGTAGTAGCCGCTGCGCTCGATCGCCGCGCGCAGCCCCTGGGTCGTCGTACCGGTCTTAGCCATGTCCTCCATCTTACGGGCCCCCAAGGGGGCAGCAGGACGCCCGGGACGAGCCGGTCCGCGCCCGCGCCGGCGGGCCCGGCGCGGGTGGTCAGTAGACGGGCAGGCGGCGGGGGCCGAGGTCGGTGGTGGCGGGCGGACGGGCGAGGCGGACGGATGCCCCGAGGACGGACAGGCCGTGCGGGGCGACGACGACCGGCTCCAGATCGACGCCCACCACCTCGGGGTGGTCGTCGACCAGCCGGGAGACCCGCAGCAGCACATCGGCGAGCGCGGCGGTGTCGACCGGCTGGGAGCCGCGCCAGCCGAAGAGGAGCGGGGCGGCGCGGATCGACCGGATCTGGGCGTCGACATCGCGGTCGGTCGCGGGGATGAGGCGGTGCGCGATGTCGCCCAGCAGTTGGGAGGGGGCGCCCGCCAGGCCGAACGAGAGGACGGCACCGGCCGCCGGGTCGATGGCGGCGCGGACGACGGTGTCGACGCCGCGCGGCACCATCTTCTGCACCACGGGCACCAGCTCCTCCGGGGTACCGAGGGCCGCGGTCAGCTCGCCATAGGTGCGGCGCAGATCCTCCTCGTCGGCGATGTCGAGGCGGATGCCGCCGAGGTCGCTGCGGTGTCTGAGGTGGGGGGCGGTCGTCTTGAGGGCGACCGGGTAGCCGAGCCGGGCGGCAGCGCGGGCGGCGGCGTCCGGGCCGGGGGCGGGCAGCGACGGTTCGGTGGGGATGCCGTAGCGGGCGAGCAGGGCGGCGGCGTCCTCGGTGGGCAGCGGGACGGAGCGGCCGGCGGGCGGGTCGAGGCGGTCGAGCAGCCGCGCGATGTCGGCGCCGGCCGCGGCCTCCTCTATGTCGTCGTACGCGGGGACCCGGCCCGGCTCGGCGGCCTCCCGGCGCCAGGCGGCGTACCGGACGGCCTCGGCGAGGGCCCGGACCGCGCGCTCGGCGGCAGGATAGGCCGGGAGCGGGACGCGGGCGGCCGGGTACGGGGTGGCGGAATCCGCTCCAGGCTCCGGGCCCGCGAGGTCGCCGCCCGGGGCCGCGTCCTCGTCCCTCCCCGGAACGGCCGGGGCGGCCAGGGCCATGGCGAGCGCGTCCATGGCCAGGTGGGCGACGGCAACGGGTTTGGCGGGGCCCGTGGCGGCCGCCGAGCGCAGCGCCGTGGCCAGCTCCTCGGCCTCTCCCCGGGTGGTCGCCTCGCCCTCGCCGACCCAGGGGATCGCGGTGACGACGACCGCGTCGCAGCCCTCGCGCGCCAACTCCTCGGTGAGGGCGGTGTGGAAGTCGTGCGGGGACGCCGCGGAGGGCAGCACCCGGGGGCGGCGCGGACGCAGGCCCTCGGTCAGGCAGGCGTCGTAGGCGAGGAGGGAGAGCGCCTCGGAGTTGCCGAGGACGGCGACGCGGGCGCCCGTGGGGAGTGGCTGGGAGGCGAGCAGCAGCCCGGCGTCGAGGAGTTCGGTGACGGTGTCGACGCGGATGACCCCGGCCTGCCGCATCAGGGCGGCGACGGTGCTGTCCGGGATGCGGACGGTGGGAACCGTGTGGCCCAGGGGCGCGGTGCCGTGGTGGCGGGCGCCCTTGGCGACGACGACCGGTTTGACGGCGGCGGTGCGGCGGGCGAGGCGGGTGAACTTGCGGGGGTTGCCGATGGATTCGAGGTAGAGGATCGCGACGTCGGTGTCCGGATCGTCGTACCAGTACTGGAGCAGGTCGTTGCCGGAGGCGTCGGCGCGGTTGCCCGCGGAGACGAAGGTGGAGATCCCGGCGGGCGAGCCGTCGCCGGGGCCGCGCTCGTGCAATCCGCTGAGCAGGGCGATGCCGATCGCGCCGGACTGGGTGAAGAGCCCGATGCGGCCGGTGGCGGGCATCTCCGGGGCGAAGGAGGCGTTCAGCCGGACACCGGGGGCGGTGTTGATCAGGCCGAAGGCGTTCGGGCCGATCAGCCGCATACCGTACGAGCGGGTGCGGCGCAGCAGGGCGCGCTGGCGTTCGCGCCCCTCGGCGCCGGCCTCGGCGTACCCGGAGGAGAGGACCAGGACTCCCTGGACGCCGTGCTCCCCGCAGTCGTCGATCACCTCGGGGACGCGGTCGGCGGGGACGGCGATGACCGCGAGGTCGACCGGGCCGTCGATCTCCCGCAGCGAGCGGACGGCGGGCACGCCCTCGGGTTCGAGGCGGTCCGTCCCCTCGGGGAAGGCGTGGTTGACGGCATGGACGCGGCCGGTGAAGCCGGAGTCGAGGAGGTGGCGCAGCGCGGTGCGGCCGACGCCGCCGGGGGTGCGGCCGGTCCCGATGACGGCGACCGAGCCGGGGGCGAGGAGGCGCTGCATGGAGCGGGCCTCGGCGCGCTGCTCGCGGCCGCGCATCACGGCCATCGACTGCTCGGTCGGTTCGAGATCGAATTCCAGCCGGACGACGCCGTCCTCGAAGGTGCGCTGCTGGGTGTACCCGGCGTCCGTGAACACCTTGATCATCTTGGTGTTGGCGGGCAGCACCTCGGCGGCGAACCGGCGGATGCCGCGCTCCCGGGCGACGGCGGCGATGTGCTCCAGCAGCGCGGAGGCGACGCCGCGGCCCTGGTGGGCGTCCTGCACCAGGAAGGCGACCTCCGCCTGGTCGTCCCCCGGGTCCTTGGCCGGCAGGCCCCGGTGGTCGATCCGGTCGTAGCGGACGGTGGCGATGAACTCGCCGCCCACGGTGGCGGCGAGGCCGACCCGGTCGACGTAGTCGTGGTGGGTGAAGCGGTGCACGTCGCGGTCGGAGAGGCGGGGGTAGGGCGCGAAGAAGCGGTAGTACTTCGATTCGTCCGAGACCTGCTCGTAGAAGGAGACCAGGCGCTCGGCGTCGTCCGGGGTGATCGGGCGGATCCGGGCGGTGCCGCCGTCGCGCAGCACCACATCGGCTTCCCAGTGGCTCGGGTACGCATGATCCGGCGGCTGCTGCATGCGGACAGCGTACGACCGGCCACCGACAACCGGCCCGGTGCGCGCGGGGCCGGGTGCGAGGCGGGCCGCGGGTGGGCGAACGGTGGAGCCCGCGCGGCAGCGGCGGACCGGTCCGGACGTGGTGCGGAACACCGGAGGTGGGACTTCCGGAGCACCGGGGACCGCGTGAGAGACTGGTCTAGACAACTGTGACGACTCGAAGGGCAACACCATGGCTGAGCGCCGCGTCAATGTCGGTTGGGCCGAAGGGCTGCACGCCCGTCCCGCCTCGATCTTCGTCCGTGCGGCCACCGCCGCCGGCGTTCCCGTGACGATCGCCAAGGCCGACGGCAACCCCGTGAACGCGGCCTCGATGCTCGCGGTGCTGGGCCTGGGCGCCCAGGGCGGCGAGGAGATCGTGCTCGCCTCGGACGCCGAGGGTGCGGAGGCCGCGCTGGAGCGTCTGGCGAAGCTGGTCGCCGAGGGGCTCGACGAGCTGCCGGAGACCGTCTGAGCCGGGACTCCCCCGCCTCCCCGCAACCGGGGAAAGGCCCCGCCGCCCCGACCGGAACCGGTCACCGCGGCGGGGCCTTTCGCGTTCCCGGCGACGGAACGCCGCGCGCCGAAGCGCCGCACACTCCCCCGCCCGTAATTCCCGGCCCGTCTGCGCCGCACGGCCGAATAGTTGAATACACGCCACTCGGTGCGGCAATTCCCGGATGGCGTGTTTTATCGGAACCCGATTCCGCAATTTCCCGTACGAGGCCGACAGGATTCCGCCATGCTCCGGCCGTCCCGTTTCATCGCGCCTCTAGGAAGAACGCACACGCCCACTGCCGACGGGGCGCGGCACGGGGCGCGCCGCGGGCTGCCGGTGCCGCGGGCGGTAGGCCGGGAGTGACCGCGCCACGTGCGAGGCCATCAGGGCTCGTGCCGCCTCCGCGTCGCCGCGGGCCACCGCGTCCAGCACCGCGCCGTGGTCGTCCCAGGTCTCCGCGTACCGCGCCGGACGCTCGACGACGTACATCCACTCGATCTTCCGCCGCACCTGGGTCAGCAGCGCCGTCAGCCCCGGATTGCCCGCCGCCCGCGCCAGCGTCTCGTGGAACCAGCCGTCCAGACGGGGCAGGTCACCCGGGCAGTCGCGGCGGGCGCGCTCCCTGCCGAGCCGCACCACGCCCCGTAAGACCTTCAGTTGCGCATCGGTGCGGCGGGCCGCGGCGCGGGCGGCGCCCATCGGCTCCAGGAGGGCCCGCAGGTCCAGGAGGTCGGCCGCCTCCTGAGCGGTGGGCGCGGCGACGCAGGCGCCCGCGTGCCGCCGCGCGGTGACGAACCCCTCCGACTGCAGGGTCCGTAACGCCTCGCGGACCGGCACCCGGGAGACGCCGTACCGGGTGGCCAGAATGTCCTCGACGAGCCGGCTGCCGGGGATCAGCGTGCCGGAAACGATGTCGTCACGAATCGCCGTGGAGATGCGCTGCACGGAAATCTCGCCTTGCGTCATCGTGGGCACCTCCACCGTCCTCCCCGGAAAACGCCGGTGCACGGCGCCTTTTCCGTGACTCTATTCGACGGTGTCGACTCCTTTACCGCCTTCACACATTCATGGAAATCTTTTGGTGAGTGCGTTCCCCGGCCCCCGGGAAATCCGGCCATCCGCCGTACGGCACCGGACACGACAGAGCCCCGGACACCCTGTCAGGGCGGTCCGGGGCTCCGGGAAGTGCGGGGTCAGACGTTGATGCCGTGCGCGCGCAGGTAGGCGATCGGGTCGATGTCCGAGCCGTAGTCGGGGCCGGTACGGGCCTCGAAGTGCAGGTGCGGGCCGGTGACGTTGCCGGTCGCGCCGGACAGCGCGATCTGCTGACCGGGCATCACCTGCTGGCCGACCGAGACACCGATCTGCGACAGGTGGCCGTACTGGGTGTACGTACCGTCGTTCATCTTGATGACGATGTTGTTGCCGTACGCACCGCCCCAGCCGGCCTCGACGACGGTGCCCGCGCCGACGGCGTGCACGGTGGTGCCGGTGGCGGCGTGGAAGTCGATACCGGTGTGGGTGCCGGAGGACCACAGTCCGCTGGACGCCTTGTAGGCGGTGGAGACGTACGAGCCGGCGATCGGGGCGACGAAGGCGTTGAGGCGCTTGCGCTCCTCCTCGCGGGCCGCGCGGACCTCGGCCTCGTGCCGCTTGTCGGCCGCCGCCTTGGCGGCCTGGGCCTGCTTCACCGCGTCGGCCTCGGCCTTCGCCTTGGCCTCGGCCGTCTCGGCGACGGCCTGCTGCGCATCGGCCTGGGCCTGGACGCGCTCGGCGAGTTCGTCGCCGAGGACGACGGCCCGCTGCAGACCCGTGTCGTGCCCGGCACCGGAGGTGGCGGCCATCGCGGGAGAGGAGACGGAGGCGACGACGCCGGATGCGGCGAGACCGGCGATGCCGGCGATGTTGCGGGTCGTCCGGGCGCTGCGGCTCGGACGGCGGTGCTTCCCGGTGGCACGGGTGAACGCCATGTGCTGGCTGGTCCTTTCCTTCCTTCTCGCCTACCGGGTTAGCTGACGGGTTCGGAGCAGGAAGGTCTCCTACGGGTTCCTCCGGAGAGGTACCCGATTCACCCCAGGGGACGTGTGGGTCCCCGGCTCCCCTGGCTCGCGCCGTACGGGGACTCGGCGATGACTGTCCGGTGCCGCGGTTGCGGCCTGCTGCTGGCGGACAGCGCGCTTGACGCTAATCGCGGCAACTTTCAATCGGCAAACAGAAACGCGTTTTTGTGCGTTACGCCACACCGGGACGAGGGAACCGGAAGCTGACATTCCACAGCACAAAGGGGATCCCGAGGGCACTTCGCCACCCCGGGATCCCCTTCTGCCCTACTGTGCCGGGCCGCCGGAACAGCCCGGCCGGGGCCACCGCCCCACGGTTCGTCAGCCGCTGACGACCGTCACCTCGCCGATGCCCAGCGCCCGGACCGGCTCGGCGATCTGCGCCGCGTCACCGACCAGCACCGTCACCAGCCGGTCGGCCGGGAACGCGCTGACCACGGCGGCGGTCGCCTCGACCGTGCCGGTCTCGGCCAGCCGCGCGTACAGCTGCGCCTGGTAGTCGTCCGGCAGATGCTGCTCCACCTGGTCGGCGAGGGTGCCCGCGACCGCTGCCGCCGTCTCGTACTTCAGCGGCGCGACGCCGACGAGGTTCTGCACCGCCACGTCCCGCTCGGCGTCGGTCAGCCCCTCCGCCGCGAGGGTGCGCAGCACCTTCCACAGGTCGTCGAGGGCCGGGCCGGTGGACTCGGTGTCGACCGAACCGCTGATCGCCAGCATCGAGGCGCCGGTGGGCCCCCCGGGCGCGTCCGGCGCCGACGACCGCAGCACCTGACCGAAGGCCCGCACCCCGTAGGTGTAGCCCTTCTCCTCACGCAGCACGCGGTCCAGACGCGACGTCAGGGTGCCGCCCAGGCAGTACGTACCGAGGACCTGTGCGGGCCACTGACGGTCGTGGCGGTCGGCGCCGATCCGCCCGATGAGCAGCTGCGTCTGCACCGCGCCGGGGCGGTCGACGATCACGACGCGGCCGGTGTCGTCCGCGGTGATCGGCGTGACGGCGACCGGCTCGGCGGCCGGCCCCTGCCAGGCGCCCAGCGTGTCGGCGAGCGCCGCGTCCACGTCGATGCCGGTGAAGTCGCCGACGATCACGACGGTGGCCGCCGCGGGCCGCACATGGGCGTCGTAGAACGCCCGGACGGCCGCCGCGTCGATATGTCCGACGGTCTCCTCGGTGCCCTGCCGGGGCCGCGACATCCGCGACGACGCGGGGAAGAGCTCCTTGGACAGCGCCATCGCGGCGCGGCGCCCCGGGTTGGCCAGCTCGTGCGGGATCTCGTCGAGACGGTTACGCACCAGGCGCTCCACCTCGCCCTCGGGGAAGGCGGGGGCGCGCAGCGCGTCGGCGAGCAGCCCCAGGGCGCGCGACAGCCGGGAGGCGGGGACCTCCAGGGAGACGCGGACACCGGGGTGGTCGGCGTGGGCGTCCAACGTGGCGCCGCAGCGCTCCAGTTCGGCGGCGAACTCCTCGGCGTCGTGCCGGTCGGTGCCCTCCGACAGCGCCCGCGCCATGATCGTGGCGACGCCGTCCAGACCCTCCGGCTCGGTCTCCAGCGGCGCGACGATGTCGACCTCGACGGCGACGACCTGCTGGCCGGGGCGGTGGCTGCGCAACACCGTCAGGCCGTTGGGCAGCGCACCGCGCTCGGGCGCCGGGAAGGCCCACGGCCTGGGCGCCCCGCCCCGGGGCTGCGGGTGGAAGGTCATCTCGCTCATGGCCAGGTCCTCGCGGGTGGTGGCGTCGCTCACCGGTCCGCCTCCTCGTCGTTGTCGGCGCTGTCGTCGGCGGCGGTCGGCTCGTACACGAGCACCGCGCGGTTGTCGGGGCGCAGCCGGGCCTGGGCGACGGCCTGCACCTCCTCGGGCGTGATGTCCAGAACACGCCCCACGGCGGTCAGCGCCAGCTGCGGGTCACCGAACAGGACGGCGTAGCGGCACAGTTCGTCGGCGCGACCGCTGACCGTCGCGAGGCGGTCCAGCCACTCGCGCTCCAGCTGGGCCTGCGCCCGCTCCATCTCCTCCGGGGTCGGCCCCTCGGCGGCGAACCGGGCCAGCTCCTCGTCGACGGCGCTCTCGATGTCCGCGACCTCGACGCCACCGGACGTCTTGACGTCCAGCCAGCCCAGGGACGGCGCGCCGGCCAGCCGCAGCAGACCGAACCCGGCGGCGACGGCGGAGCGGTCGCGGCGCACCAGGCGGTTGTAGAGGCGCGAGGACTCGCCGCCGCCCAGGACGGTCAGCGCGAGATCGGCGGCGTCCGCCTCCCGGGTGCCGTCGTGCGGCAGCCGGTAGGCCGCCATCAGGGCACGCGAGGGCACCTCCTCCTCGACGACCTCCCGCAGCTGGCCGCCGATCGTCTCCGGCAGCTCGCCGCTGCGCGGCGGCTGCTTGCCGTCGTGCGAGGGAATCGACCCGAAGTACTTCTCGATCCAGGCGAGCGTCTGCTCGGGGTCGATGTCGCCGACCACCGACAGGACGGCGTTGTTCGGCGCGTAGTAGGTGCGGAAGAACGCCCGCGCGTCCTCCAGGGACGCCGCGTCCAGATCGGCCATCGACCCGATCGGCGTGTGGTGGTACGGGTGGCCCTCCGGGTACGCCATGGCCGTCAGCTTCTCGAAGGCCGTGCCGTAGGGGACGTTGTCGTACCGCTGGCGGCGTTCGTTCTTGACGACGTCGCGCTGGTTCTCCAGCGAATCCTCGTCGAGCGCGGTCAGGAGGGAGCCCATCCGGTCCGCCTCCAGCCAGAGCGCCAGCTCCAGCTCATGGGCGGGCATGGTCTCGAAGTAGTTGGTGCGCTCGAAGCTCGTGGTGCCGTTCAGCGACCCGCCGGCGCCCTGCACCAGCTCGAAGTGACCGTTCCCCTTGACCTGCGCGGACCCCTGGAACATCAGGTGCTCGAAGAGGTGGGCCAGACCCGTACGGCCCTTGACCTCGTGACGGGAGCCGACGTCGTACCAGAGGCAGACCGCTGCCACCGGTGTCAGAGGGTCTACCGAGAGCACCACGCGCAGGCCGTTGGCCAGCCGGTGCTCGGTCGCTGTCAGGCCGCCGGAGCCGGCTTTTTCTGTGGCCGTGTGACCCATGGGCATGTACGTCCCTTCGATCCGCTTGCGAGGAAGTCCTGTCACTGTATGCAACCGCGTCGGCATCTGGCGAAGTTCCCGTCCGACCACCCCCGTACGAGCGTCCGGAGGCGCGCCACGGCCCCCTGGAGGGGAGTCGCGTCCGGCGTTGTCGGTGGGGCGGTCCACAATGGTCCGCGTCGGAGTCAGCAGACTCACCGGTCGATCCCCCGCCGGTCGGACCGGCAGCTGTTCACCAACGGCTGGTCGACCCACACATCGGCAGTAGACGCAGCAGAAGGAGCCGCAGCCGCGATGGCCCGCCGCAGCACGAAGACCCCGCCGCCGGACGACTTCGAGGAGAGGATCCTCGACATCGACGTCGTCGACGAGATGCAGGGTTCCTTCCTCGAGTACGCGTATTCGGTCATCTACTCCCGCGCCCTGCCGGACGCGCGGGACGGCATGAAGCCCGTGCAGCGCCGCATCCTCTACCAGATGAACGAGATGGGCCTGCGCCCCGACCGCGGCTACGTCAAGTGCGCCCGCGTCGTCGGCGAGGTCATGGGTAAGCTCCACCCCCACGGCGACGCCTCCATCTACGACGCCCTGGTGCGCATGGCGCAGCCCTTCTCGATGCGGCTGCCCCTGGTGGACGGCCACGGCAACTTCGGCTCGCTCGGCAACGACGACCCGCCCGCCGCGATGCGGTACACCGAGTGCCGGATGGCGTCCCCGTCGTCCCTGATGACGGAGTCGATCGACGAGGACACCGTCGACTTCGCGCCGAACTACGACGGTCAGGAGCAGGAGCCGGTCACCCTCCCCGCCGCATACCCGAATCTCCTGGTCAACGGCGCGTCCGGGATCGCCGTCGGCATGGCGACGAACATGCCGCCGCACAACCTCGGCGAGGTCATCGCCGCCGCGCGCCACCTCATCAAGCACCCCAACGCCGACCTCGAAACGCTGATGCGGTTCGTACCGGGCCCCGATCTGCCCACCGGTGGCCGGATCGTGGGGCTGGGCGGGGTGCGCGACGCGTACGAGAAGGGCCGCGGCACCTTCAAGATCCGCGCCACGGTGGCGGTCGAGAACGTCACCGCGCGCCGTAAGGGCCTGGTCGTCACCGAACTGCCCTTCAGCGTCGGTCCCGAGAAGGTCATCTCGAAGATCAAGGACCTGGTCGGCTCGAAGAAGCTGCAGGGCATCGCCGACGTCAAGGACCTCACCGACCGCGAACACGGTCTGCGTCTGGTCATCGAGATCAAGAACGGCTTCAACCCGGAAGCCGTCCTGGAGCAGCTCTACAAGCTGACGCCGATGGAGGAGTCCTTCGGCATCAACAACGTCGCCCTCGTCGACGGCCAGCCGCTCACCCTGGGCCTCAAGGAGCTGCTGGAGGTCTATGTCGACCACCGCTTCGAGGTCGTACGGCGGCGCAGCGAATTTCGCCGCGGCAAGCGCCGCGACCGGCTCCACCTGGTGGAGGGCCTGCTCACCGCCCTTGTCGACATCGACGAGGTCATCCGCCTGATCCGCTCCAGCGAGAACAGCGCGCAGGCCAAGGAGCGGCTGATCGAGCGCTTCTCCCTCAGCGACATCCAGACGCAGTACATCCTGGACACGCCGCTGCGCCGGCTCACCAAGTTCGACCGCATCGAGCTGGAGTCGGAGCGCGACACGCTGCGCAAGGAGATCGAGCAGCTGACCCGCATCCTGGATTCGGACGCCGAGCTGCGCAAACTGGTCTCCGGCGAACTCGCCGCCGTCGCCAAGAAGTACGGCACCGAGCGCCGCACGGTGCTGCTGGAGTCCGCCGGCACCTCGGTCGCCGCGGTGCCGCTGGAGGTCTCCGACGACCCGTGCCGGGTGCTGCTGTCGTCGACGGGCCTGCTGGCCCGGACGGTCGGCGGGGACACTCCGTTCGACGCCGATGCCAAGCGCGTCAAGCACGACGTCATCGTCTCCGCCGTACCCGCGACCACGCGCGGTGAGGTCGGTGCGGTGACCTCGACGGGACGGCTGCTGCGGCTGCCGGTGATCGATCTGCCGCAGCTCCCCGAGACGGCGGCCGCCCCCAGTCTCGCCGGCGGCGCGCAACTGTCGGAGTTCCTGACCTTGCAGGACGACGAGACGTTGATCTGTCTGACCACACTCGACGAGTCCTCGCCCGGCCTCGCACTCGGTACGGAACAGGGCATCGTCAAACGCGTGGTGCCCGACTACCCGGCGCACAAGGACGAGTTGGAGGTCATCACCCTCAAGGAGGGTGACCGCATCGTCGGCGCCGCGGAACTGCGCACCGGTGAGGAGGACCTGGTCTTCATCACCGACGAGGCGCAACTGCTGCGGTACCCGGCCTCGCAGGTCCGGCCGCAGGGCCGCCCGGCGGGCGGTATGGCAGGCGTCAAGCTCAGCGCGGGGGCCAAGGTGCTCTCCTTCGCCGCCGTCGACCCGGCCGCCGACGCGGCGGTCTTCACCGTCGCCGGTTCCCACGGCATGCTCGACGACTCGGTGGCGACGGCCAAGCTCACCCCGTTCGACCAGTACCCGCGCAAGGGCCGCGCCACCGGCGGCGTCCGCTGCCAGCGCTTCCTGAAGGGCGAGGACTGTCTCACCTTCGCCTGGGCGGGCGCGGCCCCCGCCCGCGCCGCCGACGCCAAGGGCGCCCCGGCCCCCCTCCCGGAGCCGGACCCGCGACGCGACGGCTCCGGCGTACCGCTGGCGAAGCAGGTGACGGCGGTGGCGGGGCCGGTGTAGCGGCACCGTCACGGCCGACGGGCCGACTGCTGTCTGCGGCGTTGGGGCAGCAGCGACGTTGAGCTGAGCCGACAGTCACGTTGAAGGGGCGCTCCCGCATCGGGTGGGATGGGGGGCGCCCCTTGTGCTGTGTGGGCAGGGCGGCGGGGCGGGGGGGGGAGAGAGGCGGGCGGGTCATCGCCGTTGTCCCTGGGCTGCTGGGGCTTCGTGGTCGGCGTTATGCCCCTTGACCGTCCTGGTCATCGCGATCGGCTACGTAACGCAGGACGCCCCACATGGCGCGCTCCAGGAGGTCGTCGTCGTGGGAGGACGTGGGGTGGTGTGGTGCCGCGTCTTGGGGTGATGTTGCGCCCTGGGGTGGTTGGTTGGGCGCGGGTGTGGCGTGAGGGGGCGGTGCGGTGACAGTCACCGCTTCCGTCATCCTGCACGCGCTCAACTCACTCTGCAGTGACTCAGCATCGATACCGCTACCGATGAGAACGAGCTGCGTGCAACGTTCCTCACCGCGCTCCCAGGACGTCGGGTAGAAGCGGAGAAAGTCGCCCACCGCATGCACCCCGAACTTCTGCCTGCTTCCCGGGACATCGAAGTGCACGAACCCCTTGATGCGGTACAGACCTGCCGGGCGACTGTCGAGGAAGTCCATCAGCCGACGCGGGTGCATGGCGATGGACGAAATGAACTCCACGCTCTGGTAGCCACTGTGCAGATGCTGTCCGCGGCAGTCGCCCGAGCATGGTTCACCGTCGGCGTGGCAATGCCCCTCGTGAGGCTGCAACTGTCGCTGGTCCTCGGGCGACGCGTCATACGCACGCGTACTGCCGTCTCGGGCAACCACCAGCTCAGGTTGAGGATGGTGACTGTCACGCGGTGCCGCACCCGACTGGTAATCACTCTGCGAACCAATACGCGTGACCGCCTCCTCGTCGCGACGGCGCGCAGCACGGTAGTCGGCCGTTTCGCGCAGCAGGTCTTCGAATGACAGCTGCTTCACCGCAGGGTCACAGTCATCTCCCGGCCCGCGGTCGAAGAACATCTCCGGGTCGATACGTCCGTATGCCGCGCAGATCACGGGCCGCCCCGGCGCCAGCTCACTCAAGGTGGTGGTGAGCCGTCGGCGCTGTTCGTCACCGATGCGGTCAGCCTTGTTGAGAACGACGAGGTCGGCGATGCCCACATGCCGGTCGAGTTCAGGATGGCGACTGCGCGTTGCATCGAATTCGGCGGCATCGACGACCTCGACCAGGCCGCCATAGACGATCCGCGTGTTCTCGCTGGCGAGGATCATGCGGATGAGTTCCTGGGGCTCGGCCAGGCCGCTGGCCTCGATGACGATGACGTCGATACGGGCTGCGGGCCGTGCGAGACGCTCCAGGTACTCGTCCAGCTCACTGGTATCGACCGCGCAGCACAGGCATCCGTTACCGAGCGAAACCATCGAGTCCACCTGGCCGGCGACCGTCATCGCATCAATCTCGATGCTCCCGAAATCGTTGACAACGGCGCCGATGCGCGTGCCGTCCCCTGCCGCCAGGAGATGGTTGAGCAACGTGGTCTTGCCCGATCCCAGAAAGCCGGCGAGGACGACGACCGGAATCTGCTGCGTGGCCAAGGGGGCGCCTCCATGGTTCGGAGGCCGGACCGCGACACGGTGGCGGACTGAGCGGACCGGCGGAAATCAGGCTGCCGATCGTAACGGACCCCGCACTGCGCCCAGGTGACGCACCTCGACCGACGAAGCGAAGCGGTCCGCATCCGCCGTCATCAGCCGAGCCGTCTGCCGCCCACGCCTTCTCCCACAACCAGCAGCAAGGCAAGCGGGGTGGGAAACCCAGCCCCCAGCAGAATCCAATCCCGCAGGCCAAACCAGAGCACTAGTTCCCATGACCGCGGTTGCCTACGGCCTGAAGCTGCGGTGCTCCCCGCCTTGAGGGACACCGCCTCAGTCACTACTGGCGGGAGGGAACGACGCTCCCCCGTCCCTGATATCTGCCGCTGAGTCTCACAGGACTACAGCCGAGTCTCCAGAGAGCTCTGAGCACCGTGCCACCCCGAGGCCACCCCGCGCCCTCCCAGCCCTACCGTCGTCCTGTCCGCCGGGACCGCCCGGTGCCCTTTCGCCCCGGTCCACCGGCAGGTCGCGCAGCCCCGCGCGGCCCCGTCGTGGCAGCAGACTTCCTGCGATGCCTCCGAACATCGCCCGTCGCCCGGTGGGGACGGCAGTCGCTCATGTGCCCGTCGCGCGGCTCACCACCTGCGTCTCCTCCTCCAGCATCCGCAGCCCGCTCCCCCGCCAGCACGTTGTCCGGGTCACCCTCCACCTCAGGCAGGTTAGGCTTACCTTCGTGAGCACCTGCACTCTTGCTTCCCGCGAAGGCGCCGAGCCCCTCGCCGGAACCGCGGCCACCGCCCGAACCTGGCTGCTCATCGAGCAGCCGGGCCCGTGGGGAGCCGAGGCGCTGACGAACAGCCACCTCGACCCGGACCTCGGACGAGCCTTGAAGGCTGCTACCGACGGGACCGGCGTCCGCGTTGCGCTGATCCGCCGCCCCGGCCCGTACAGCAGGAGAGGCTCCATGCTCCGGCGCCGTGCGTTCCTCGCCCATACCGCACCGGGCCGCTCCTGGATCCGCACCACCACGCTCGCCGATCCGAAGAGCCTGCTCCGGCTGGGCTTCACCGCCGCGGGCGCCGGTCATCACGATGGGCTCTGGGACGCCTACGCCGGCCCCCCTCTCGTCCTGGTCTGCACGAACGGCAAGCGGGACCGGTGCTGCGCCGTCCTGGGGCGCCCTCTCGCCGCCGACCTCGCGAAGAGCGGCACCGAGGCATGGGAGGTCACCCACATCGGTGGGCACCGCTTTGCGCCCACCCTTGTCGTGCTGCCCTACGGGTACGCCTACGGTCGTGCCTCGGCCGACCTGGTCAGGCACGCCATCGAGGCGGCCGGCGACGGCCGGATCCTGCTCGACCACTGCCGAGGACGCTCCACCTGGGACCGCCCCGCCCAGGCCGCCGACCTCGCCGTCCGGGCCATGCTCGGTGAGCACCGTGCGGACGCACTCGACGTCGTACGGACCGACGCGGTGCGGACCGAAACGGCGCGAGCCGACCACCCGGCCGCCCCGCGAGCCACCGCTTCGGAAACCCTCCCCGCCTGGTCCATTACCGTCTCCCATTCCGACGGCCGTCTGTGGCGGGTGCTGGTCGAACAACGGACCGATGGTGCTCCTGCGCCCGCGAGCTGTGGCTCGTTGCTCGGCCCACCTGCGCGTATGGCCGTTACGGCCATCACTCGCCTCAGCAGCGACTCGCCCACGGGCCTGGGGAGCAGTCGCCTCGTCGCGGCGTCCTGACGTACTTACGGCAACAGGACGCCGGGCCTGCCTGCGAGCAGTTCCCCTCACCTCCTGGGCTGGAACGGCCCCCCGTTGACTCCCCTTTGTGGAAGGCCCCGCCCGGAAGGTCAAGGCCACCGCGACGGCGATGCCGATTCCGAGCACGGGCCACACCAGGTACCCCCTTCGCCCACCACCCGGAATGGGCAGGGTCCCCCGCGTAGCACAGTCCCGCGTTACTGCATTCATCCCTTGTCTCCCCCGCTCGCTGCGTCGCGCGCAACAACATCAGACGCTTCACGGCCTTCTCCCTCCAGGCCAAGCTGTTCCGGTGTCGCCCGCCCTCACTTCGCGAGGTTAGGACTGAACGATCCGCGGTTGAAAGCCCTGTGGATAACTCCGCCGAACCAGCTCCCGACCACCCAGTACTCCCCTCTGTCATCGCATAAGCACCAGCCGTATACAGGCCCGGTTCGCACTGCAAGGGATTACCGAGGCGGCAGCGCCCGCCCTTAATGTTCATCCAAATGGGTGACCCGGAAAGACCAAGGTTTCCGATCCCGAGCGCTGAGAAGCCCTCGGGTCACACCGTCCTGCCGCCCAAGTCATCAGGTGCCGAAGGCCACCACTGCACACCCCCGCCGGGGGCCGATACGCATCGCAGGCCGATGTCGTACCGGTCAAGACGAGCCACCACCGCATGCGCCGCAGTCGCCCACTACTGGTGGCGACCACGCCTCCACTGGCCGCGTCGCGTCTTCGCTCAAGTTCTGCTGATGCAGTTGGCCATTGCCACCGGTGTGACAGCACTCGCCACCGGACTTTTCCTCGCCCCGCTCAGCGCGGAACTCGACAACCAGGCGATGCGCCGCGCCCTGTCCATCGCCCAGACCACCGCTGCCGAGCCTCGACTGGACAACGCGCTGGAGAACTCACGCCCCACGCGCCACGGCCCCGTCCAGCGGGCAGCCGAGCGAATCCGCAACGCCACCGGTGCCGAGTATGTAGTGGTCATGAACAGGCACGGTGTGCGCTGGTCCCACACCGACCCGAACGAGATCGGACGGCGCGTCTCCACCGACCCCAGTCTGGCCCTCGCAGGCCACGAGGTCATGGAGATCGACGACGGAATCCTCGGCCGATCGGCCCGCGGCAAGGTACCGCTTCGCAACGACGAGAAGGAGATCATCGGCGCCGTCTCCGTGGGCATCGCCTACGAGAGCGTGCACGAACGGCTTCTCTCCACCGTCCCGCAACTGCTCGCTTATGCGGGCGGCGCCCTGGCAGTAGGAGCACTCGCTGCCTATCTGGTAGCCCGTCGCTTGCAACGTCGTACGCATGACCTGGCGTTCTCTGACATTTCCGCCCTGCTCAGCGAACGGGAAGCAATGCTGCACGGCATCCGGGAGGGAGTCCTCGCCCTCGACAGAAACGGGCGGATCCGCCTGCTGAACGACGAGGCACAGCGGCTGCTGGACCTGCCGTCCGAGGCCACCGGGAAGGCAGCGGATGCTGCTCTCCCTCCTGGCCGCACGGCGGATGTACTGACCGGCCGCGTGTCCGGAGCGGATCTACTGGCCGTCAGCGGTCAACGCGTCCTCGTGGTCAACCGGATGCCCACCGACGATGGCGGGGCAGTGGTCACACTGCGGGACCGAACGGAACTGGAGCGGCTGGGGCGCGAACTGGACGGCACCCGCGGCCTTATCGACGCACTGCGCGCCCAGGATCACGAACATGCCAACCAACTCCACACGCTGCTCGGCCTGCTGGAGCTAGGACTTCACGAGGAGGCCAGCTCCTTCATCCAGCATGCAGTCGGTGCCCATCGAGCAACGGCCGAGCAAGTCACGGAGCGCATTCACGATCCGCTTGTGGCGTCTCTTCTTGTCGGTAAAGCGACTATGGCTGCCGAACGCGGCGTCTCGCTCACCTTCTCTTCCGGCACTCACCTCCCCGACCGCCTCATCGATCCCCACAGCTTGGTCACCATTCTCGGCAACCTGGTCGACAACGCCCTGGATGCCACAGCCGCGGTGCCCGACCCGCAACTGGAAGTGCAGCTCCACGCGGACGGGCGGACAGCGGTCATCCGCGTCAGCGACAACGGTCCCGGCGTCCCGACGACTCACCACGCCTCGGTCTTCACCGAGGGGTGGACGACGAAGGAAGCACCGCCTCATGGCCAGCGTGGCATCAGCCTGGCGCTGGTGCGGAGACTGGCCGAACGCTACGGCGGCACCGCGATGGTCGGCGAACGCCCCGAAGGCGGTGCTGTCTTCACGGTCACGCTCCCCGATGCGTTGTCCGACGAGTTGCCCGAGGGACGCTCAGCTGTTCCAAGGGCAGCAGCCGATGCCCCATGGCGTGACGGCACCGCTACGAATGCGTTCCCCGACGAGGCGACAGGAGCCAATCAGTGATCAATGTCGTCGTGGTGGACGATGACGTTCACGTAGCGAAGATCAACGCCGCCTACGTCGGCAAAGTGCCAGGATTCCATGTCAGTTGCCTCGCCCATACGACAGCCCAGGCACACGAAGCGCTGCGCACCCACGCGGTCGACCTGATCCTCCTGGACCACTACCTCCCCGATGGGACGGGGCTGCAACTGGTGAGCAGCCTACGGAGCCGCGGCATTCCGACAGACGTCATCATGGTGACCGCGGCGCGTGACATCGCGACGGTTCAAGCGGCCATGCGTCACGGCGCTCTGCAGTACCTCGTCAAACCGTTCACGTTCGCCGGCCTGCGCTCCAAGTTGGAGGGATACGCCGCCTTGCGTCGAACTTTCGAGGGCGGCGGCCAGGCCGAGCAGTCAGAGGTGGACCGGATCTTCGGAGCGCTGGGGTCAGCCGGCAGGATTGCGACAGAGCAGCTGCCGAAGGGCCACTCCGCCGCCACAGCCGACCGTGTGCGCACCGTCCTCCGTACCTCCGGTGCGCCCTTGTCCGCTCAGGATGTTGCGGTACGAGCCGGACTCAGTCGGCAGACGGCGCAGCGCTATCTGAAGCTCCTGGAGCGGGCAGGACGCGTTCGCCTGACTCTCCGATACGGTGAGACCGGGCGCCCCGAGCATCGCTATGCGTGGGTATGAAGACGTGGTCCAGGCCGCACCGGCGCCGGTCAGGGACCGTACTTCGATCTCCGCGTATGGGGCATCATCAGCGAGCTCGTCAGAAGTAACCATCCCAAACCCCCTGACAGAAAACCCAGAGGGATCGATACGACGCCAGGGTCCTCCAAGGCGAAGAGGCGAAAGCCGCCCCTGGGGAAGACCGCGTCGGGCTGCCCACGGCCACCGACGCTACGGAACGTCCGCCTCCGACGGATCAGCCCGCGAGGTGGGGCCCGGGTGGAAAGCTGAGGGGGTCTTCCTCCACTCGAGGGGTCTTCCTCCACTCCTGGATGGAGGAAGACCCCCTCAGCGCGCCCGGCGGGGCTCAGGTATCGATACGCGAACGGTCCAGCGTGGAGGCGGAGTTGGTGATGAACTCCTTGCGCGGGGCGACCTCGTTGCCCATCAGGAGGTCGAAGGCGCGCTCCGCCGCTTCGAGATCGCTGATGTTGATCCGGCGCAGGGTGCGGTGGCGCGGATCCATGGTGGTCTCGGCGAGCTGGTCGGCGTCCATCTCACCGAGGCCCTTGTAGCGCTGGATGCTGTCCTTGTAGCGGACCTTCTTCCGCTCCAGTTCGAGCAGCGTCTGCCGCAGCTCGTTGTCGGAGTAGGTGTAGAGGTACTTCTCCTGCCCCTTCTTGGGGTTGATCAGTTCGATGCGGTGCAGGGGCGGGACGGCGGAGAAGACCCGGCCCTGCTCGACCATGGGCCGCATGTAGCGCTGGAAGAGCGTCAGCAGCAGGCACCGGATGTGCGCGCCGTCGACATCGGCGTCGGCGAGGAAGATGACCTTGCCGTACCGCGCGGTGTCGATGTCGAAGGTGCGGCCGGAGCCTGCTCCTATGACCTGGATGATGGCGCCGCACTCGGCGTTTTTGAGCATGTCCGAGACGGACGACTTCTGTACGTTGAGGATCTTGCCGCGGATCGGCAGCAGCGCCTGGAACTCGGAGTTCCGGGCGAGCTTGGCGGTACCGAGCGCCGAGTCGCCCTCGACGATGAAGAGTTCACTGCGCTCGACGTCGTCGCTGCGGCAGTCGGCGAGCTTGGCCGGCAGGGAGGAGGACTCCAGAGCCGTCTTCCGGCGCTGCGCCTCCTTGTGCTGACGTGCGGCGATACGGGTACGGGCCGCGGCGACGACCTTCTCCAGGACGGCGCGGGCCTGCTGCTTCGCGTCGCGCTTGGTGGATGTCAGGAACGCCTTGAGCTCCCGGCCGACCACCTGGGCGACGATGCGGGAGGCGGCGGAGGTGCCGAGCACCTCCTTGGTCTGGCCCTCGAACTGGGGCTCCGCGAGCCGGACGGTGACGACGGCGGTGAGCCCCTCCATGGCGTCGTCCTTGACGACGTCGTCCTCGGCGACGCGGAGGAGCTTGCTCGACCGCAGCACCTCGTTGACGGTCTTGGCGACCGACCGTTCGAACCCGGAGACGTGGGTGCCGCCCTTGGGGGTCGCGATGATGTTGACGAAGGACCTGACCGTCGAGTCGTACCCGGTGCCCCAGCGGAGGGCGATGTCGACGCCCAGCTCGCGGGTGACCTCGGTGGGGGTCATGTGGCCACGGTCGTCCAGGACGGGGACGGTCTCCTTGAAGGTGCCCTGCCCGCTCAGCCGCAGGACGTCGCAGACCGCCTTGTCCTGGGCGAGGTACTCGCAGAATTCGCTGATGCCGCCGTCGTAGTGGAAGGTCTCTTCCGTGGCGGCGGCGCCGTCGATGCCCCGTTCGTCGCGGACGACGAGGGTGAGGCCGGGGACCAGGAAGGCGGTCTGCCGGGCTCGCGCGTACAGCGTCTCCAGGGAGAGCCGGGCGTCCTTGAGGAAGATCTGGCGGTCGGCCCAGTAGCGGACCCGGGTGCCGGTCTTCGTCTTGGCGACGCGCTTGCCCTTGACCAGGCCGTTGCCCGGCTCGAAGGGGGCGTCCGGGCCGGATGCGGTGAAGGTCCCGGGGACGCCGCGGCGGAAGCTGATCGAGTGTGTCTTGCTGTTGCGGTCGACCTCGACGTCGAGGCGGGCGGAGAGGGCGTTGACGACGGAGGCGCCGACGCCGTGCAGACCGCCGGAGGCGGCATAGGAGCCGCCGCCGAACTTTCCGCCGGCGTGCAGCTTGGTCATGACGACCTCGACGCCGCTGAGGCCGGTCTTGGGCTCGACGTCGACGGGGATGCCGCGGCCGTTGTCCCGGACCTCGACGGAGCCGTCGGCGTGGAGGAGCACCTCGATGCGGTCGCAGTAGCCGCCGAGCGCCTCGTCTACGGAGTTGTCGATGATCTCCCACAGGCAGTGCATCAGGCCGCGGCTGTCCGTGGAGCCGATGTACATACCGGGACGTTTGCGGACGGCCTCGAGTCCCTCCAGGACGAGCAGGTGCCGCGCGGTGTAGTTGGAACCGTCCCGGTCAGCCCCGGTCAGCACTGCGGTGGACGGCACGGACATCTCGGCGGTCACGCGGTTCGCTCCTCGCTGAATTTCTGGCAGTCCGCATTCCGCGGACTCGGTTGTGGCGGTATCGCCGGTCAAGAGCGTACCGAGGCCAGGTAGAGCCGATGTGACGCCACCCGCCACCACGCTCATGGTAGTAGAATTTCGATCGCCAGTTCGATCCCTCGAAGGGGTGAGGCGGACGTGACGCGAACATCACGTTCCCTTCGAGGCATGAACCATTTAGGCTCCGGGCACGTCCTCATCAACGACCGGCAAGCCAGCCGGGAGGACACACCCAGCAACCGTGATCGAACCACCAAGCAATACGGCTCATTCGCCGCCACCCGGCAGCACCCGGCCAACCTCTCGAAGATTTTTTTCGAGGAAAAGGCACGAGCGGGAACGTTTTCGGCCTGGTTGGATGTTGACCCTGGTACGACAGCTCGTCGAGCTAGAGAAGAGGCGACGTGACTACTGTTCTGACACCCGCGAGCCCGCTGACGGCCGCTGACCGCTGCGACCGCTGCGGCGCCCAGGCATACCTGCGCGTCGTCCTGATGTCCGGCGGAGAACTGCTCTTCTGCGCCCACCACGGTCGCAAGTTCGAGCCAGAACTCAAGAAGATCGCCGCGGAAATACAGGACGAGACGGAGCGGCTGACCGCCCCTCCGGCGTCTGCGCCCGATGAGGAACGCTGACACATCGCATCCACGACGACGAGCGAGTAGCGGCCCAGGCCGTGCGGCGGGCGGTCACCCCGGGTATCACCGGGGAGACCGCCCGCACTCGTGTTTTCCCGCTCCCGGCCGCGCCAGGCGGCCCTCAGCCCGCGCCGTGCAGCTCGACGGCCGGGACCAGCGCGGACGCCCGCGTGTAGACCCCGGGGCTCCCGGGCTCCCCGCAGCCGGCGCCCCACGACACCAGCCCCACCAGGCGCCCCTCGACGACCAGCGGACCGCCGGAGTCCCCCTGACAGGCGTCTCGGCCCCCTTGCGGTTCACCCGCACAGAGCATCGTGGCGGCGTGGTACGCCCCGTCGGCGGTGCCCGGGTAGGCACGGGTGCACGCGTCGTCGGACAGGATGTTCACCGCCGCGGACCGTAGATGCGTCGCGTAGGCGCCCCGGCCCGTGGTGTCGCCCCAGCCGTACACCACGGCGGAGGTGCCCTCGTCGTAGGCCCCGGAGCCCTCGGGGGCGATCGGGATAGCCCGGTTGGTGACGGGGCTCGGCAGGGTGAGGACCGCCATGTCCCCGGCGTTCGTCCGGCTGTCGTAGTGCGGATTGACCCATACCTTGGCCGGTTTCAGCGCCTGTCCCCCGGTGCCGGCGAGATCTTCACGCCCCACGAGCACGCGCAGGTCGCGGACCTGCTGCCAGGGCATCCCCAGCACCTGGGTGCTCAGGCAGTGCGCGGCGGTCACCACCGTTGAGCGGCCGACCAGGACGCCGCCGCAGAACTGACCGGACCGTTGCTTGCCGAAGCGGTTCTGGGAGGCGAGAGCCACCACCCAGGGGCTCTCCACGACCTGTACGGGCTGTCCCCCGACCACCGATGCGTCGGCCACGGCCAAGGACGGTGCAGCGAGGACCATGGCGAGGGCTCCGGGTACGGCGCGGAAGATCGGGCGCATACGGACTCCTGACTCCGAGGCAGTGATCGCCCACCCAGCGTGACCCAAACGGATGCGTTGCGCACCCGGACGGCCGCGGGCCCGGCCCCTCGAAGGGGGCCGGGCCCGCAGAAACCGTATTGCCGTGTCCGCTAGTCGAGGTAGTCGCGCAGCACCTGGGAGCGCGACGGGTGACGCAGCTTCGACATGGTCTTGGACTCGATCTGACGGATCCGCTCACGCGTGACGCCGTAGACCTTGCCGATCTCGTCCAGCGTCTTCGGCTGGCCGTCGGTGAGGCCGAAGCGCATCGAGACGACACCGGCCTCGCGCTCGGAGAGGGTGTCCAGCACCGAGTGCAGCTGCTCCTGCAGGAGCGTGAAGCTGACCGCGTCGGCCGGGACGACCGCCTCGGAGTCCTCGATCAGGTCACCGAACTCGCTGTCGCCGTCCTCGCCCAGCGGGGTGTGCAGCGAGATGGGCTCACGGCCGTACTTCTGGACCTCGATGACCTTCTCGGGGGTCATGTCGAGCTCCTTGGCCAGCTCCTCCGGGGTGGGCTCGCGGCCCAGGTCCTGGAGCATCTGGCGCTGGACGCGCGCGAGCTTGTTGATGACCTCGACCATGTGGACGGGGATACGGATCGTCCGGGCCTGGTCGGCCATGGCGCGGGTGATGGCCTGGCGGATCCACCACGTCGCGTAGGTCGAGAACTTGTAGCCCTTGGTGTAGTCGAACTTCTCGACCGCACGGATCAGACCGAGGTTGCCCTCCTGGATGAGGTCCAGGAAGAGCATCCCGCGGCCGGTGTACCGCTTGGCCAGGGAGACGACCAGACGGAGGTTGGCCTCCAGGAGGTGGTTCTTGGCCCGGCGGCCGTCCAGGGCGATGATCTCCAGCTCACGCTTGAGCTTGGGAGCGATCTTCTCCTCGGTGGCCAGCTTGTCCTCGGCGAACAGGCCGGCCTCGATGCGCTTGGCGAGCTCGACCTCCTGCTCGGCGTTGAGGAGCGGGACCTTGCCGATCTGCTTGAGGTAGTCCTTGACGGGGTCGGCGGTGGCGCCGGCCGCGGCGACCTGCTGCGCGGGCGCGTCGTCCTCGTCGTCGTCGGACAGGACGAAACCGGCGGCCTCGGCACCTTCGGCGGCCTCGGGCGCATCGCCCTTGCCGGGCGCCGCGGTCTCCTCGGTCACCTCGTCGTCGAGCAGCTCGTCGACGTCCTTCTTGGCCGCCGTCTTCTTGGCGGTCGTCTTCTTGGCCGCCGTCTTCTTGGCGGTCGTCTTCTTGGCCGCGGTCTTCTTGGCCACAGCCTTCTTGGCAGGCGCGGACTCCGCCTCGGCGGACGCGTCCCCCAGGGAGGCGGCCGTGGTGGTCTTCTTCACCGCAGCGGTCTTGGCCGCGACGGTCTTGGTGGCGGTGCGCTTCGCCGGACTCTTCGCTGCGACGCTCTTGCGGGTGCGCTTGGGCGCCTCTGCGGCACTGACCATCAGCGTCACACCCTCCTCGTCGAGGATCTGGTTGAGGCTGCGCAGAACGTTCTTCCACTGGGTTGGCGGAATCTGGTCAGCCTCGAAGGCCCGACGCACGTCATCGCCGGCGATCTGCCCATCAGCCTTTCCCCGCTCGATGAGCGCCATCACAGACTCGGACTCGGCGATCTCCGGCGGGAGCGTACGGGATGTGCTGGCCGACACGAACAACCTCTCGGAACGATGGAAACGGCTTCCGACCCCGTCCTGTGTGGATCGGAGCCGACGACCGCCGGAGGGGATGGCCGGCGGCGCAGGGGTAACCGGGGAGTTGAACAGCGTCACCGACGCCGCCCGTATTCCCTCCTCGGCTATCACCTCTTAAGTCATCGCGCTCCCCCGACGAGCGTTACGCCCAATCCGCGTGGCCCGAGTCACACCTCATAACGACACATTCCCCGTCGTATGGCATGCAACCCTGCCGAAGCCCGCCGCCGGATCCGGATGACGCCCGGATCCGGCGGGCTGCGGTCGCGCTGCCGTGCGGCGCCCCGGCCTTCGGGATGCGCGCCGCCGGACCGACCGCCTCCGGGTCCGTGGCGGGTGCGCGGGAGGTGGCGCCGTCAGTGCTCGCGAGGGGCGGGCACGACGTGGTCCGCGGGCGCCCCGGATGCCTGGCCGCCGCTCTCGCCGTGGGCGGCGAGGAGCTGGCGCATGGCGCCCTCGGCGGCCGCGGCGTCCCCGGCGGCGATGGCGTCGACGATCCGCATGTGCTGGCCGACGGAGGTCTCGGCCGGTCGCTCGCAGCCGCCCGACGGGCCGCCGGAGACGTGGAGGGCGGAGGAGACGATGCCGGAGAGGTGGTCGAGCATGCGGTTGCCGGCGAGCTGGAGCAGCAGGGCGTGGAATTCGGCGTCGGCGCGGGCGAAATTCATGGTGTCGCCCTGGGCCGCGGCGTGCCCCATGACGTCGACCATGTCGGCGAGCCGCTGCTGGACGTCCTCGCGCCCCTGCCCGGCGGCGAGGCGGGCGGCGAGCGGCTCGATGGTCCAGCGCAGCTCGCACAGCTCCCGGCGCTGGGCGTCGCGCTGCGGCCCGTAGGCGCGCCATTCGATGATGTCGGGGTCGAGGAGGTTCCAGTCGCTCACAGGGCGCACCCGGGTGCCCACGTTGGGGCGTGCGCTGACGAGCCCCTTGGCCTCCAGCACCCGCAGCGACTCACGGACGACGGTGCGGGAGACCTCGAATCGCTGGCCGATCTCCTCGGGGACAAGTGGACGGTCGGCGCCGAGATCGCCGGAAACGATCATCTGCCCGAGCTGCTGGACGAGTTGGCCGTGCAGGCCCCGGCCACGGCTGCTGGCGGTGCGCCGGCCGGCGCGGGCGATGTCGGCCTCGGCGCCGTCCCACGCCGGTGCGACGCGGTCCGGGGCACTGTTGACGGCGGTGCCGTAGGGGTAGCGGTCGAGCTCGCCCGGGCCTGCGTGGCCGGCATCGGCGGGGCGAGCCGCGGTCATCATGGTGTGCGCAAGGGTACTCACGCATCCTTTGTCGGCGGCGTCCCGAACACCCTTGAGGTCTTTGGTGAAAAGCACACGAAAGGGTGATCGCCCGGTACCTCATAATTGACGCTTTATCGGAAAGAAATGCGCGCTCCAGGGCGAGTTGTGGACAGCGAGCGCCCCAGGGGCACACGCCACACCCGTACGCGACGGTCAGCGCACCCGACTCCGGAGCACCGTCAGGCCATAAGCGCAGACCAGCGCGGCGACGGACAACGCCAGTGCGCCACCTACGGGTTGAGTCACCCAACGCACGACAACGGAGGCGCCGTGATCGAATCCGGACGGCCACCGAACGGGACCCGAAGCCCGCAGCCTCGCGGTGAGCCCCGCCAGCGAACGGCCCGCCTGCTCGGCCAGCACGTACCGCAGGGCCGGAACGACGAGCACCGGGACGGCGAGCACCGCCGCCAACCCCATTGCTGTGGAACGGAACAGCCCGGCGGCGAGCACGCCCGCCCAGGCGCAGCCGACCAGCAGCCCCGCCCAACCGACCACGAAAACCGGGACGTCGGGGAGCCCGCCCAGCCCGTCGACCCCGAACACCAGCCGCACGACCGCCTCGTCGGCCAGAAGGACGACCACGCCGAGCAGTAGCGCGCAGGCTCCGCTGACCACCAGCTTCGCGACCAACAGCCCCAGTCTGCGGGGAACGGCACCGCGTTCATGAGCCAGCGCGGGGAAGCGGAACTCCTGCCCGAACGCCAGCGATCCGACCATCCCTGCACCGAGCGCAGCAGGCGGGAACGGAAGTTGGCGCGGCCATCCGCTCAACACGCGCGACAAGGGAGCGGCGCCGTGACGCGCCAGGAGGAGCGCCGGCACCAGCGACGCCAGAAGGGAGATGACAGCGACCAGGGCGACGGTGCGGTCGCTCACCGTGCGGCGGACTTCGTAGCGCAGGGGCCAGGCGGGGCCGGGGCCTGGTAGGCGAGGGATCTGCAGTTGGGGGGAGGAGGCGGCCCTGGGGGGATGTGCGGGGCGGGGAGTTGGGGCGGGCACGGATGCGGTGATGACGGGGAGGGTGAGGGTGTCGGTGAGGTCGTCGGGGGCGATGGTGGGGGTGACAGGGGGTGTGTGGCGACAGTCGCTGGCTGGGGATGGCGCCATGTCGCCAACACGGGATGTCGGCATATCGATATTGAGGGTTGCGGCTACGGATGCGGGTTCGGTGACAGTGACGTGGTCAGACACGTCGGCTGCATCGGGAGACGCAGTCGCTGCATGAGATTGTCGACCATCTGCTCGGTGGAGCGGTTCGACGAGGCCGCTGTCGCCTGACTCGTCGGCGAGTTGGTGCACCAGCACCCGGTGACGGAAGGCTGTTTCGCCGACTGCGGCGCAGTCGCTGCCGTACACCGCGAGGCGACTACCGCTCTCGCGGACGACTTCGATGCCGCGGCCGATGGCAGGGTCCGAGGCATGGTGCGCGCGTTGTGATTCGTCGGTGAGCACCGCCGCGAGGCGATCGGCGTGCGGGGAACGGACGACGACGCGGGGGCGCATACGGGTGCGGGCGAAGGTCGCCGCGTCCTGGTCGGCGGCGAGGTGACCGTCGTCGAGAGTGATGACGCGGTCGGCGTTGCGGGCGGCTTCGCGGGAGTGGCGCGAGGTGACGAGAACGGTGCCACCTTGGGCCGCGTAGCCGCGTAGCAGTCCGTGGAGCCAGGCGGTGTCGCGTGGTTGCAGGCCGTCGGCGGGTTCGTCGAGGACGAGGGTGTGAGGGTCTCCGAGGAGGGCGGCGGCCAGGGCGAGGCGTCGGTCCATGCCTCGGGAGAGGTCACCGAGCTGTTTGTCGGCGAGGCCGGTGAGGCCGACGAGGTCCAGGACGTCGTCGGCGTGGCCGGTGGGTACGCCGACTGCCGCGCTGAGGAGACGCAGGTGACCGATGACAGTCCGCGACGGGTCGCCGGGGACGTCGCCGAGGACGACGCCGATTTCGCGTGGAGGGTTGGGAACCCGGTGCAGTGCGCGTCCGCGGAAGAGGGCGACGCCGCGACCGGACTGGAGTTGGAGCATCAGCCTCAGCACAGTGGTCTTTCCTGACGCGGCGGGGCCGAGCAGGACGGTGACGTTTCCTGGTCGGGCGTCGAAGGTCAGGTCGTTGACGGCGGGCGGGTGTTCGCCGCGGGGGTCGCTGGTCAGCCCGATGGCCTGGATCATCGCGTCCCTCGCGGGGCGTGAGACCGGTCGGACGGGGTGGAGGGCACGAAGGGGCTCACTCCGCCAAGGTAACCCTATATGTCCTATTTACTCGTAATTACCGAGTGAGGTGCCGTGCCGTGTCACGGTGATGCCGCGAGCGCGCCCGCCGGGGAGATCAAGCCTCGGGGCGCAGCATCGGCGGGTTGAGCAGGGTGGCGCCGCCTGCACGGAACAGCTGTGCCGGGCGGCCGCCCTGACGGGTCGTCGTACCGCCGGTCGGGACGAGGAACCCGGGGGTTCCGGTGACCTTGCGGTGGAAGTTGCGGGGGTCCAGGGCGACGCCCCAGACCGCTTCGTAGACGCGGCGCAGCTCGCCGACCGTGAACTCCTGGGGGCAGAACGCGGTGGCGAGCGAGGAGTACTCGATCTTGGAGCGGGCGCGTTCCACACCGTCTTCGAGGATCTGGGCGTGGTCGAAGGCGAGCGGGGCCGGGGCCTCCTCCTCGGGTGCGTTCGTGGGCTCCTGGTCGAGGAAGGATTCGACCGGTGCCCAGCGGGCGCCGTGGGCGTCGCCGCCGGCCCGCGGGGCGGGCAGGTCGGGGGCGAGCACCAGGTGGGCGACGCTCACCACCCGCATCCGGGGGTCGCGCTTCGGGGCACCGTAGGTGGCGAGCTGTTCCAGATGCGCGCCGTACGGGGCGGTGGGGTCGGCCGGGTCATGGGCGTGCAGACCCGTCTCCTCGGCAAGCTCCCGGGCCGCGGCGCCCGCCAGGTCTTCGTCGGCGCGGACGAAGCCGCCGGGCAGCGCCCATCGCCCCTGGAACGGCGGCTCACCACGGCGCACGGCCAGGGCGCAGAGGGAGTGGCGGCGCACGGTGAGCACGACCAGATCGACGGTGACGGCGAAGGGCGGGAAGGCCGACGGGTCGTAGGGAGGCATGTCGTGATCATAGTCGTCCGCCTGACGATAAACAGGCCGTCGCGCCAGATCAGGACTTCAGCTGCAAGCCATCGGCGGCCTCCTCCACCATGCCCATGCCGAGGCGGCTGATCCGTACGGCGAGGGATTGTCCGGCGGCGCGGAGGCCGGTGAACTGGAGCGCGCCGAGCGGGGCGCTGCCCACGGGGCGGAGGGTGAGGGTGCCGCCGGGGACGTCGGGGCGCAGACCGGCGCGGGCCAGCAGGAGGTGGACGGCTCCGGCCGCTGCGACGGAGGCGGGACGGCAGGCCGCCGGGTGGGGCACGGGCGTGGCTCCGGCGGTGCGCTGCTCCCCCGCGTACATCTCGGGAAGTCGGTGGCCGAAGCTCTCCGATGCATCGAGGACGCCCTTGAGCAGGGCGTTCGCGGCGGGTTCGTGGCCGGTGACGGCCAGTCCGGCGGCAGTGACCGCGGTTTCGTGGGGACGTACCGCTCCGCTGCGGTGCCCGAACGGGTTGTGGCCCTTCTCCTTGGCGCTCAGGCTGCGCAGGCCCCAGCCGGTGTCCATGGCGGGGCCGGCCAGGAGGGCAGCAAGCTGGGCCGTGCGGACGGGGTCGAGGAGACCCGGGGCATACCGGCCGCCGCCGAGCAGACCGGTGTCGAGGAGGTGCCCGGTGGTGGCTCCTAGGTGTGCCAGGAGACGGCCCTGAGGGGTGATCAGGGCGGCGGGACGGCCGCCGTAGCGGTCCTCGTGCCAGAAGTCGGTACGGAAGTGGGTGCGGAGGTCGGCCGCCCATTCCCGCAGGTCGTCTGCGCGGGGTTGGCCGTACGCGTCGAGGAGGTCGGCGCCGAGGAGTGCGGCGCGGTGGGCGTGTGCCTGGGTTTCACAGCGGTACGGGCCCGACGGGGCGGGGTCGGGGATGTAGGGCGGGCGACCGGTGGCGGAGGTGCGGAGGAGCCAGTCCAGGCAGCGTGCGGCGGTGGGCAGCAGGTGCTCGGTCTCGTGGTCGGGCAGGCCCCAGCGGCGTGCCTCGGCGAGGACGGTGGGGAAGAGCAGGGTGGCTTCGGTGCCGGCGCAGCTGGGTGGGGCGTGCGGTCCGGCGTCGCGGAGGGGGCCGGGGAGGCGCCCGGAGTCCGGTCCCGGTCCGGTGTGCTGGGTGCGGGCGAGGAGGCGGAGCGTACCGGCGGCGAGGTGGGTGCCGAGAGGCAGGAGCATGCGGGCGGACCAGAGGGCTTCGGCCGGTGAGAGGCCGGGGCGCCAGGGGATGCCGCCTGCGGTGTAGAGGTCGGCGGGGGTGCCGGGGTCGCGGGTCAGGAGGCCGTGAAGATCGTCGAGGGAGGTGGCGAAGAGGACGTCGGCACGGGGGTCGTCGCATTCCAGGCGGGCCGCCCACAGACGTTGCGGCCGTGCGGTGCGCAGCCGCGGGCCGGCGGGTCGAGGTGCGGCGTACGGGCCCCGGAGCTCCGGGCCGGGGTGGGGGCTGTCGGGCGCGGTGCGGGTGTCCGGGCCGCCGGACGGGGTGAGTTCCAGGGTGAGGCGGAGGTCGATGGTGCGGCTGCCGCCGGGTGGGATGTCGAGTTCCCAGCGCAGGAGGCCGGCGGAGGCGAGGGCGTCGTCGGGAGCGGGGGTCGTGGTGACCGCGGCGTGCGCCCCGGGGCCGGACCAGCGCAGGCCCGCTCCGTGGACGGCGGGGCGCAGGTCCGGTCCGGGCAGGCCGGTGGCCGCGGCGCCGAGTTCGGCGAGGTCGGTGCCGAGCCGGAGATCGACGGGGAGCCGGACGGGGCGCGAGGCGCTGCTGCGGAAGGTGAGGCGTTCGCTGCCGTCGGCGCGGCGTAGCCGTTCGAGGCGGATGTCGGGATCGGGGCTGCGGTCGCCGGTCAGGCGCACGGTGCCGAGGAATCGGGTGTGATCCGCCGCGGGCTGCTTGCTCTGGAGGATGACGGGTTCGCCCGCTCCGGCGCGCAGTTCGCAGCGGGAGAGTATGCGACGGCCATCGCGGTAGCAGCCGTCGGCGTTCTCTCCTCTGAGCTGGCCGTCAGGCGGGGAGATCGCGAGATGGGGCAGCGCCACGGAGATCAGCGAGGCGTGGAGAGGCTGGGGTCGTGGGACGCGGGGCGGGGCAGGGCGGGGTGTTCCGGGGGCGCGTGGGGTCGGTGGGGTGGAGTGTTCGATGCCTGGCACGGGTGGTGCTCCTTGGTGGTACCGGTGCGGACGGCTGTTGACGCCACCCACCTGAACGGTGCGGCCGGCGTGCAGGTCACGCCGGCCGCACCGCATTCCTGGATCACCTGCGGCTCCGGTCACCACCACGTCGGGTGCGGCGGGCTTCGGGACGGGTGCCGGGCGGGCCGGAGCTGCCCCGGGGCGTGCTGGGACGGCCGGCCGGTGCGCGGCGGGAGCGTGCGGTGGCGGGACCGGTGCCAGTGGCCGGTGCGGTGCGGGTGGCGGCCGCCGCGTCGCGGGAGCCGCCCGTCGTGCGGGCCGCTCGTGCTTCGCGCTCCTCTCGTTCGCTCCTCAGGCAGCGGCGCAACGGTTCGGGATCGAGGCCCTCGTTGATGCCGCGGTGCAGGAGCTGGGCGAAGACGTAGTCGGGGTCGATGCCCAGGGCGCGGCTGAGGGCGACGCGGGCGGAGGGTTGGTCGTCCGTGGACCAGGCGACCCATCCGGCGAGGGTCAGCGGGGCGACGGAGTGTTCGAGGTAGGCGCCCGCGCAGCGGCGGGCAAGGGCGCGCCAGAGGCGGAGGGCGGCCGCGGCGGAGGGGCCTTCCAGCCATTCGGCGGCCCGGTCCCGGGTGAGGCGGTCCTGGAGGCCGAGGATGAGTTCGGCGGCTTCGGTGTCGGTGAGGAGGGTGTCGTCGCAGGCGTCGCGGGCCCGGTTGCTTCCGGTGGGGGTGTCCTCCCGGAAGCGGTGGATCATGGCGGCTGCCCGGTCGAGGGTGTCCTGGCGGACGGCCCGGGCGCCATTGGCGTGGAGCATCCGGGGCAGGAACCGGCTGACCGCGGTGTCGAGCGCCTTGACCTGTTCGGCGGCGCGGGGACCGGTGCGTGGGGTGAGGCGGGCCTCCATCTCCTTGAGGGAACCGCGCACCTGCATGCCCGCGTACGCGGCAGCGGCCGCCATGACCGAGGTGCCGGGCATGACCATGGGCTTTCCGTCGGCGGGGCAGCAGCGGTAGTTGGGACAGCAGTAGGACCAGTAGCGGTTGTTGGAGAGGCAGAGTGCTTCGAGTACGGGGACGTCGAGGGCGCCGCAGGCGATGCGCAGGCGTTGGGCGAGGGGCCGCAGTCGCCGGGTGACGTCCTGGCCGCGTTCGCCGTTTTTCGGCTCCTGGCAGAGGAAGATCAGCATGCCCGCGGGCCGGACGCCGCGGTCGTCGGCGGTGGTGATGAGGCAGGAAGCGAGTTGGTCGGCGACGTCGGGCCACTGCTCCGGGTCGGCCGGGATGCCGAGCCTGGCCCGGGCGCCGAACCGTCCGCGGGGGCCGTGGAGTCCCACCAGGACGATGCTGTCGTCGGGATAGAAACCCATCAGATACGGCAGGGCGTCGGCGAGATCGGCGGCGTCGCGCAGGGTGACCTGCTGTTCGGGCTCGGAGTCGGGGTCGGCGGTGTGGTTTCCCTCGGGTGCGGCGGCGCCGGGTGTGGTGGCGGCCGCCGGGCCGGTGGCGTCCGGGTCCTGGTTGTCCGGAACGGGGCCGGTCGGGAGGAAGAGGTTCGCGGGCAGGGAGAGGTCGGTGTGGCCAGTCGCGCCGGGGCGGGACGCCTCGGTTCGCTCGGTGGGGGCGGGATCTTGTGGCCCTGTGACACGGGTGGCCCCGACGTCGGGGCGGACGGGCTCCTGCGGGGATGAGTCGGGTTCCTGGGACTTTGCGGAGAGGGGCGGGCGGGGCGCGGGAATCGTCGGAGCCGGTGGCCGCGTGGGGGCCGGTGCGGCGGCCGTGGGCGCCTCCTCCGGGCGCCCGGAGGAGGCGGACGTACCTGTGCGGGGGTGCGGCTCGCCGGTGCGGTTCGGGTCGTGAGGCCGTTCGCTGTGCTGGTTCATGGCTCGAAGATCCCGCGCCTGTCCGCTGCGCCGCGACCCCTGTGGACAACCCTCGGGTGACGGAGATATCCACAGGTACCGCGGCAGGGGCGAGCCCCGGGGCGCGAGCCGTGGGCACACGGCGCATTCCAGGGCCCGGGCAGGGCGGATGCGGCGAGTCGCCGTTACGTCGGGCGCGCCCCGAGAGGCCGGGCGCGGCTCTGAGGGGCGCCGGTGGTTGTTATAGCGGCGGAGGGCGTCCGCAGCTCCGGCGCCTCCTGCACCAGGAGGGCCGAGAGCTGTCGCCCCACACCCGTACGGTGCGGAAGACGCGGACGCAGACGCCGGGCGGTCTCCCCCGTAGACGTGGCAGGCGCCCGGCACAACACCGCCAGGAGCGTCGCCCCCGGCCCGCCCTCACCATCCCGGCACGGCGACACCCCGTCCCCGACGAAGGCCAGAGCAGCCGGTCAGCGGCCAGCGGCCAGCGGCCAGCGGCCAGCGGCCGTAAGCCAAACCGCTGCGCCGGAACGCAACGACCGCGCCCCGCCTTCCGCCAAGGAGCAGCCCGCGCCATCGCACCGTTCAGCCAGGGCCAGGCAGCCCCCGCCCGCTCACCCCGCCGCAGCGAGCACCAGCGGCAGCACCCGCTCCGTGCCCGCCCGTTGCAGGAGGCGGGCGGCGACGGCGAGGGTCCAGCCGGAGTCGGTGTAGTCGTCCACGAGCAGGACCGGGCCCGGTGTGCGGGCGAGGCCGTCGGCCAGTTCGCCGGGGACGGTGAAAGCAGCGGAGAGGGCCTGGAGGCGCTGTGCGGAGTTGCTTCGGTGGCTCCGGTGGCCGGTGCTCTCCTCGGTGTGGGCGAGGGAGCCGAGGAGGGGGAGGCGTCCGATGCGGGCGATGCCCTCGGCGAGGGAGTGGACGAGCCGGGGGCGGCTGACGGACGGGACGGCGACGACGCCCACCGGGCGGGCGGCGGCGTCCGGGGCCTTCGAGGCCCAGCCGCCCGGGGAGCGGGCCCAGTCGCCGAGGACCGCCACCGCGGCCTGGAGGACATCGTCCGGAACGGGGCCGTCGGGGGCCTGCTCGGCCAGCAGCGGGCGCAGGCGGTTGCCCCAGCCGATGTCCGAGAGGCGGCCCAAGGCCCGCCCAGGGGCGCACTGTTCCTGTGCCGGGATGCGGCCCTTGAGGTCGATGCCCAGGGCGGCCATGCCCGTCGGCCACATGCGGCGGGGCTCGACCGCCACGCCCGGGCGGTCCAGTTCGCCCGTGGCGCCAGCCAGCGCCGCCGGGGAGACCGTGGAGTGGGCCCACTCCCCCGCGCAGTTGTCGCAGCGGCCGCAGGGGGCGGCTCCCTCATCGTCCAGCTGGCGGCGCAGGAACTCCATCCGGCACCGGGAGGTGCTGACGTAGTCGCGCATCGCCTGCTGTTCGGCGGCGCGTTGCCGAGCGACCCAGGCGTACCGCTCGGCGTCGTACACCCAGTCGGCGCCGGTGGCCGTCCAGCCGCCCTTCATGCGCCGGACCGCGCCGTCCACGTCCAGCACCTTCAGCATCATCTCCAGCCTGTTGCGCCGCAGGTCGACCTGGGCCTCCAGGGCGGGTACGGACAGCGGGCGGCCGGCGTCGCCGAGGGCGGCGAGGGTCTGGCGGACCTGGGACTCGGGCGGGAAGGCGACCTCGGCGAAGTAGCGCCAGATGGCCTCGTCCTCCTTGCCGGGCAGCAGCAGGACATCGGCGTGTGCGACGCCGCGGCCCGCGCGGCCCACCTGCTGGTAGTAGGAGATGGGCGAGGACGGCGAGCCGAGGTGGATCACGAAGCCGAGGTCGGGCTTGTCGAACCCCATGCCCAGCGCGGATGTCGCGACCAGCGCCTTGACGCGGTTGTCGATCAGGTCGGTCTCGGCCTGCTGGCGGTCGGCGTTCTCGGTGCGGCCGGTGTAGGAGGCGACGGGGAAGCCGCGGCCCTGCAGGTAGGCGGTGACCTCCTCGGCGGCCGAGACGGTGAGGGTGTAGACGATTCCGGAGCCCGGCAGTTCGTCGAGGTGGTCGGCGAGCCAGGCCAGCCGGTGTGCGGCGTCCGGCAGCCGGACCACGCCGAGCCGCAGGCTCTCCCGCTCCAGGGTGCCGCGCAACACCAGCGCCTCCCCCGCGCCCGTGCCGAGCTGCTCGGCGACGTCCGCCGTGACCCGGGCGTTGGCGGTGGCGGTGGTGGCGAGGACGGGGACGCCCGGGGAGAGTTCCGCGAGCATGGTGCGCAGCCTGCGGTAGTCCGGGCGGAAGTCGTGGCCCCAGTCGGAGATGCAGTGCGCCTCGTCCACCACGAGCAGGCCGGTGGTGGCCGCGAGCTTCGGCAGCATCCGTTCGCGGAAGTCGACGGAGTTGAGGCGCTCCGGGCTGACCAGGAGGACGTCGACGTCGCCGCGCTCGACCTCCTCGTGGATGGCGTCCCACTCCTCCGGGTTGGCGGAGTTGATCGTCCGCGCCTGGATTCCGGCGCGGGCGGCGGACTCGACCTGGTTGCGCATCAGTGCCAGCAGCGGCGAGATGATCACCGTCGGGCCGGAGCCGCGGCGGCGCAGCAGCGCGGTGGCGACGAAGTACACCGCCGACTTGCCCCAGCCGGTGCGCTGCACGACCAGTGCACGGCGGCGCTCGACCACCAGGGCGGCCACCGCCTGCCACTGGTCCTCCCGCAGCGTCGCCGGGCCTCCCGGGTCGCCGACCAGCTCGGCGAGGATGGCGTCGGCTTCGGCACGCAGCTCCTGTTCGTTCATGCCCTCCATGCAACCGCACGCCACTGACAAACAGCGAACCGCCCACCGCCGCGGAGGCCGCCCGCACCCACCTCCGCCGTCCGGCAGCGGCGTCGCCGGACGTCCGAGCAGACGGATCCGCGCTTCCCGAACCAGGTTGTTCACGCAGGTCAGAGACGCAAGGCTCGGGCTCGCCGGAACGGCCCAAAGTCGTGGCGCGGTACTCGGCACACAGACGAAATTGGGGGTCCGCCCCCATAGGAGGCCCGGTCCGGGGGCGCCGCGGCGCGTCCCGCGGCCGCAGCGGGTCGGCCGTCGGCCCAGTCGAGCGCGACGCCGCCGAGCGCGTGCCGGTCCGCAGGGCGCCACGCAGTGAGCCCCCATCCGCCCGCGCGATACGCCCCGTACGCCCGCGGCCGGAAAGGGCCCGTGCAGGCCGCATGCGGACGGAGTGCCAGGGCGTCGGGCGGGGCGGTGGCGGGAAGGATGGAGGCAGCGCCATCGGTGAGGCGGGAGTGCGCGCGTGTGGGGTACCCCGCGCCCGTGCGGGGCCGGTGCCGCTTCCGCGTACCCGGCCGTGCATGCCGGGGCGCCGTGGAGTCACGCGCCCTATATGTCCCGCCGACGGGACGCGCGGCCGAAGGGAGGACCGTGGATTTCGCCGATGCCCCGCGCACACCCGTGTCCCGGCCCGCGTCCGCCGACCCGGCCGTGCGGCGCCGCCGGGTGCTGGAGCCGGACGAGTGGGCCACGGCCGGGATTCCGCTGCTGCGCACCCCTCGTGAGCTGGTCAACGGGTTGCACGAGCGGCACGCCCCGGCGCTCGCCACCGCGGTGGTCGCGGTGCTCGACCCGGATCAGCGGGTGCGGGCGAGCGCGTCGTTCACGCTCGCCACCGCCGACCCAGACGGCTGGCGGTTCCGGCACGCCCTGCTGGTGCAGCTACGGCGGATCGTGCCGCACGATCTGCGGTTGCGGGTCCCGGTACGCACGGCGGTGCTCGTGTACTGCCGCGCGGGGGAGCTGCGGTGGACGGAGACGGACGGCGCCTGGATGTGGGGGCTGCGGGATGCGTGCACATTGCACGGGCTGCGGTGCGGGGCGTACCTCATGATGAACGGCGAGCGCTGGCAGGTGCTGGGCGAGGAGCGCGGCGGACGGCGGCCGGGCGGACGCACCGCGGTCACGGCGGACGGCGAGCGGCCCCGTACGGAGGCGGCCCGGCGGCCGGGCGGGGCGCGGCGGTCCGCCGACGGCGTGGAGCGGCCCCGACGGCTGCCGGAGTCCGAGGCTCCGGCGGGCGGCCGGGGGCACAGGAGCGTTGCCGCGAGCGGGAGTTGAGGCGGCGGGGCGGGCCGCTTCGGAAGCGGAGCCGCCGCCCCCGGGTGCACCGGGGAAGCACGGCGGCGGGCGGCGCACGGCTCGCGGTCCGTGCCTCGCCGCGCCCGTGGCCGCACCGTGCGCCCCGGGGCCGCCTCCGGGTACGCGTGCGGGCCCGACCGGCCTGATGGCCGGCGGGCCGCTGCGTGCGGGACCGGTCAGGCGGACGTGCCGAGCACGGCGTTGATCCGCTGCGGGTCGCCGCAGACGATCAGCAGTGCACCGGCGCGCGCCAGGGCGGCGGGCAGGGCCCGTGCCGTGGTCTCGTCGGTACCGCCGTTGACCGCGACGACCACGACGGGCCGTCCGGCGGGCCGGGTGGCGGCGGCGTCCGCGTAGAACACGTCCTCCGCGGCGTCGTACTGCGCCCAGTAGGACGCCTCGCCGAAGGACAGCTCGTGGGCGGCCCAGGGGTGCGGGTCACCGGTCGTGAGCACCAGGATGTCGCTCGGTGCGCGACCGGAGTCCAGCAGCAGGTCGACGGCCTCGTCGGCGGCGTCCAGGGCGCCGTCGGCGGGGGCCGGGATCAGCTGGAGCTGGGCGTCGGTGGCCGCCGCGGGGCGGGGGCCGGTGCGCTGTGCGGGCGGGGCCGTGACGGGCGCCCGCGGCGGTGCGGGCGGACCGGGCTTGCCCGGACGGATTCCGGCCGCGTGGGGTCCGCGCGCAGGCGCGGGGCGGGGGCCGGGAACGGGGCGGGGGGTCGGCGCGGTGCGGCCGGCGGCCGGAGTTGCGCGGGGACCCGGGACACTCTCGTGAATCTGAGGCTCCTCGGGGATGAGAGGCATGAAGGGATATCTATCAAACGTGGGTGCGGGACGTGTCGGCGGGTCCGCCTCGACGCCCGCACCGCTCAGAAGTCGAAGCCGAGTTGGCCACCGGCCTTCAGAGCGGCTGCTTCGGGGGTGACGCGCACCTTCTTCAGATGCCGCCACCGGGGCAACGCGTCCATGTAGGACCACGAGACCCGGTGGTACGGCGTGGGACCGTACTCCTCCAGGGCGGTGCGATGGGTCGGGGAGGGGTATCCGGCGTTACCGGCGAAGTCGAACTCGGCGTGGTCGACGCCCAGTTCGGCCATCATCGCGTCGCGCCGCACCTTGGCGAGCACGGACGCGGCGGCGACCGCGATACAGGACTGGTCGCCCTTGATGACCGTGCGGACCCGCCACGGCGCGCCCAGGTAGTCGTGCTTGCCGTCGAGGATGACCGCGTCCGGGCGGACCGGCAGCGCCTCCAGGGCGCGGACGGCCGCGAGCCGGAGCGCCGCGGTCATGCCCAGGGCATCGATCTCCTCCGGGGAGGAGTGCCCCAGGGCGTACGCGGTAACCCAGTCGCCGAGGACCTCGGCGAGGTCGGTGCGGCGCTTGGGGGTCAGCAGCTTGGAATCGGTGAGTCCGGCGGGCGGGCGGCGCAGGCCGGTGACGGCCGCGCAGACGCTGACGGGACCGGCCCAGGCTCCTCGCCCGACCTCGTCGACACCGGCGACGATCTTGGCGCCCGTCGTGGCGCGCAGTGATCGCTCGACGGTATGGGTGGGAGGCTCGTACGGCATGGCGCCAGCAAGCGTACGCCTATTCGGGGCGCGCGTCGCCACCGGATCCGGATGAGAGTGCGAACGCCGCCGCCGGGGCCGGTCTCGGGGGCGCACGGGGCGGGTGGCACGGGGTGCCGTGCGGCGCTCCTCCGGGGCTAAGTCGCCGGGCCGGGGCGCCTGTTGGCGCGGCGTTTCCCCGGGCCGGGCCCTGCCCGGTGGGTCAGGCGGGTACCCAGGCCGGGAGCGGCTCCGTGGCGGCGAGCCAGTCGGCCGGCGGGGCGCCCGCGGGGGCGGCGGCGACGATGCCGCCGACGATGGCGCAGGTGGTGTCCACGTCGCCGCCGGCCCGGGCGGTGGCCCAGAACGCCGCCGGGTAGTCGCCGAGGTGCCGGGCGGCGGCCCAGAGGGTGAAGGGGACAGTGTCGTGGGCGCTGGTGCGGCGGCCGCAGCCGAGGACGGCGGCGACGGTGCCGGGGTCGCCGTAGTCGAGCATGTCCCGGGCGCGGCGGAGGCCGGCCTGGACGGCGCTGCGCGGGATCAGCGCCAGGACGTCGTCGATCAGCTGCGCCGGGCCGATGGCACGGTCCGGGTCGGCGACGAGGGCGGCGGCAGCGGCGACCGCCATGGCGCCCACCACGGCCTCGCGGTGCTGGTGGGTGGGGTAGGCGGAGATCTCGGCCTGGTGGGTGGCCTGCTCGGCGTCGCCGGCGTACCAGGCGCCCAGTGGGGCGATCCGCATGGCGGCGCCGTTGCCCCAGGAGCCGTGGCCGTTGAAGAGGGCGGCGGCGAGGTCGTGCCAGTCGGCGCCGTCGCGGAGGCTGCGCAGCAGGCGGTCGACGGCCGGGCCGTAGTCGCGGTCGGCGTGGTGGTGGTCGGCGAAGGACCGGGCGAGTGCGTCCTGGTCGATGCGGCCGTGGGTGTTCAGGACGGCCAGGACGGAGCAGGCCATCTCGGTGTCGTCGGTCCACCGCCAGGGGCCGGGCGGCAGGGCGCGGCTCCGGAGGGCGGGGAGGTGGGCGGGGGTGGCGAAGCGGGCGCCGAGGGCGTCGCCCACGGCGAGTCCGCGCAGGCTGGCGAGGGCCCGCGCGCGGCGGTCTGCGTCACGGTCGTCGGCGGTCATCGCTCGCACTCTAACCGGAGATGCCGTACGGCTCCGGTTCCCGCCAGCGCTCGAACGGCCGGTCCAGGGTGTAGCGGCCGTCGTCGCCGAGGAGGAGGATGCGCCGTTCGGCGTTGCCGGGGTTGGCGAGCGATTCGAACTCCGCGACCGACCAGTGGAACCACCGCATGCAGAACAGCCGCATGGTCAGACCGTGCGTGACGATCAGGACGTTCGGCGGGTGGTCGGGGGCCTCGAAGCTGCGCCACAGGCTCTCCAGGAAGGCGCCGACCCGGTCGTAGACGTCGGCGCCCGACTCCCCCTGGGCGAAGCGGTAGAAGAAGTGCCCGTAGGCGTCGCGGTACGCCTTCTGGAGGCGTACGTCGTCGCGGTCCTGCCAGTTGCCCCAGTCCTGCTCGCGCAGCCGCGGCTCCTCGCGGACGCGGACCCGGTCCAGGTCGAGACCGAGGGCCCGGAAGGTCTGGTGGGTGCGGCGGTACGGGGAGACGTAGGCGGAGACGCTTTCGTCGCCGAAGATGTCGCGGAGCGGGCCCCCGGCCTCGCGGGCCTGGTGGAGGCCCTTGTCCGTCAGGCTGAGCGCGTGGTCCGGCTCGCGTTCGTAGACGGTGTCGTCGACGTTTCCCGCCGACTCTCCGTGGCGGATGAGGACGATGCGTCGCGGCCGTGCCATGCGGCCACCCTAGAACGCCCGCCACGCGCGTCGCGACCGGCGGACACGGGGCAAGGCCGCTCGCCCCGGGGCGCGGCGGGCGACTCCGTCCGGCACCCCTGGGGGTGATCATCCACGCGCCACCAAGGGCGCCCGGGCGCACCCCGGGGGCGTGCGTTCAGACCGTCCACGCCGGTTCGAGCTGGACGACATCACCCGCGAGGGCCTCCACATCGGCCGCTATCTGGGCGCGCAGGGCCAGCCGCTCGACCCGCTCCGGGCGGTACTTGCCGCGTTCGGCGGCCGACTGCCACATCGACAGCACCAGGAACTCCTCCCCCGGCGCCCGCCCCAGCATCCCGCGCACCATGCCCGGCGATCCGGCCATCGCCGGGTTCCACACCTTCTCCTGCATCAGCGTGAAGTGCTCGACGCGGTCCGCACGTACCTGGGAGTGGGCCAGCCGCAGGACGTCGACATCGGCGAAGACCGGCTCGAAGCCCACCTTCACGTCGAATTCGTGCTCGAAGAGGCGGACTTGGCTGTCCTTGAAGGTTCCCACCTGGGCGGCGGCGAGCCGGTCGTGGGAGCGCGCCATGAAGGAGTCGTAGAACGCCCGGCTCTCCCAGAAGGCGACGAGGTGGGCGACCCCGGGACGGCTTCTGCTCCAGCCGCCGCCCTGCCCCCGGAATCCCGGCTCCCCCAGCAGTCCCGCCCATTTCCGCTGCCCCCGCTCGAACCCTCGACGGTCCACGACGGTGAGGCGAATCCACTTGACAAGCACCGCGCCATCGTACGGCCCGGGACCGGCCAAATCACCGCCGCCGACCGGCGAACATCCGCGGATCCGCACGCGACGACGGGGCCTGGGCGCCCGGGCCCCGTCGTACGAACGACCTTACGGGCGGGGGTCGATGGGCACCGGGACGGCGAGCCGCCGCTCCACCTCCTCGGCGGCGCCCAGGCACAGGTCCTCCCGGAAGGAGCGGCCGATGAGCTGGACGCCGCGGGGCAGCCCGTCGGCCTCTCCCGCGGGCACCGCGACGGCGGGCAGCCCGGCGAAGCTGGTGGCGGTGCACAGCCGCATGGCGCGCCGGAGCCGCAACGAGCTCTCCGGGTCGCGCAGTTCCTCCCCCGGGGCGAACGGCGGCAGGGTGAACACCGGCCCCAGGACCAGCGGGTACTCCGCCAGGAACGCCGCCCAGTCCCGGCGGATGCCCAGCCGCGCCCCGGTCAGCCGCAGATACTCCGCGAGGTCCACGGGGCGGGTGCGCGCCATGCCCCACTCGATGAAGCGGTGGCCGCCCTCCCCCAGGAGCGGTTTGACGCGCGGCCAGGCGGCGGCGAACTCGGTGAGCGTCATCCGGGCGTACGCGTCCAGGGTCTCCTCCAGACGCGGGACGTCGGGGAGTTCGCACACCTCGTAACCGGCGTCGCTCAGGGCGTCCGCCGCGGCGTCGACGGCCGCGCGGACCGACGGGTGCACCCCTTCGCCCCCGGGGTCGGTCACCTTCGCCACCTTGAGGGGGCCCGGCAGCGGCGCGCCGAAGGGCGGTGCGGGGACGGCCCTCGGGTCGCACGGGGCGGCCCCGGCCAGCACCCCGTGGACCAGCCGCAGGTCCGCGACGGTGCGGGCGAGCGGTCCGTCGACCACCAACTCCTGGGCGGCCAGGGCGGGGTCGTCGGCGCCGACGCGGTGGTCGGCGGGGTAGCGGCCCGTGGTCGGCTTCAGCCCCGCGATGCCGCAGAAGGCGGCGGGGATGCGGACCGAGCCCCCGGCGTCGTTGCCGAGACCGAGGGGCACCATGCCGCTCGCCACGGCCGCCCCGTCGCCGCCGCTGGAGCCGCCCGGGGTGACCGCGCGGCTCCAGGGGTTGACGGTGTCGCCGAACAGCTCGCTGCGGGTGTGCATCCCGGCGAGGACGAGGGTGGGCATGTTGGTGTGCCCCACCGGGATGGCCCCGGCGGCGCGCAGCCGGGCGACCGGAGGCGCATCGGCGCGCGCCGTGGCGTTCCGGAAGGCGCTCGCGCCGAAGGTCGTCGGGACGCCCTCGACGGCGGTGGTCTCCTTGACCGTGAACGGCACCCCGGCCAGCGGTCCCAGCTCCTCACCTGCCGCCCGGCGGCGGTCGACGGCGTCCGCGTCGGCGCGTGCCCGGCCGGCGATCAGCTGGGTCACCGCGTTGACCTCCGGGTTGACCTCGGCGATCCGCGCCAGATGCGCCTCCAGCAGCTCGGCGGCCGTCACGGTCCCTTCCCGTACGGCCGCCGCCTGCGCACCCGCCGACTTCCGCCACAGTGCGTCCCGCATGCCCGGACTCCTCCCGTCACCCCGCCCTCAGGGGCAGGCGCATCCCGGGGGCAGCACTGTCGCATTCCCGCCCCCACCAGTCGTATTGATGCAGTCGCATCGAAAAAACACCGTACCCTGACCGGCGATACGTACGCATCGAATAAACGGAGTGCCATGCCGAAGCTGGTGGACCACGAGGGCCGACGCCGGCAGATCGCCGACGCGGTCTGCCGACTCGCCGAGGAACGCGGTCTGGAAGGGGTCACCCTGCGGGACGTCGCGGCCCGCGCGGACGTCTCCATGGGGGCGGTCCAGCGCTGCTTCCGCACCAAGGACGAGATGCTCACCTTCGCCCTCACCTACATCGGCGAACGCGTCACCACCCGGGTCTCCGCGCGCATCTCCCAGTCCCCCGCACAGTCCGCCCGCACCACCCTGGGGCACGCCGCGACGGAACTCTCCCTGCTGCGGCAGGAGCACCGGGCCGAGGCCCGCGTCTGGCTCGCCTTCCTCGCCCAGGCCACCGTCAGCCGTCCGCTCGCGGAGATCCTGCGCGCCAACTACACGGCACTCCAGGAGGCGTTCACCGCGCTCCTCGCCCAGGCGGCACCGGAGGCCGACGCCTCCCTGGAGGCCCGCACCCTCCTCGCCCTGGTCGACGGCCTCACCACCCATGTGCTGATCGACCACATCTCCCCCGCCGCCGCGCTGGACGTCCTCGACCACCATCTGTGCCGCCTGTGGGGCGAGCCGCAGCAGTGAGACCGGCGCGGATCCAGGGCCGCCCCGTACCGGGCCTCCTCCCAACCCCCCTACGGGGCAATGGATCAAGCCAGATTCCCGACCAACGCAGTTGTCCACAGGCACAGTTCGTCCGGTCGCGATGACACACCGCCATGGCACCATGGACATCCAACGGGGTGTTACGGCGGGCTGCCCGCACGACCAGGGCAACCGCCCGGCGCTCCGCGGCTGCCCGCCACCGGCCGTACGCCTCACCGCCCGGGCCGGGAAGGGCAGTCGGCCGCGCGCGGAGCCGTTCCGCGCGGGCGGTGAGACGGACAGCGACGGAAGGACAAGCCCGGTGAGCACGCTCAACAAAGGCATCGAGAAGGTCGAGGTCACGCTCAAGTGGGACCCCAGCCCCGCCGGCGAGCCGGACAACGACCTCGACCTCATCGCCGCCACCTATGAGGCGGACACCCCCACGGACAAGCCCGTCTACCTCGTCCACTTCGACAGCCGCTCCCCCGACGGCACCATCACCCTCAACCGCGACAGCCGCACCGGTCAGGGCTTCGGCTCCGACGAGGTCATGACGCTGGAGCTGGAGCGCCTGGCGGAGCGCTACACCCGGGTCGTGGTGGGCGTCGTCATCCAGCAGAGCGGCGGCCCCAAGACCTTCGGCGAGGTGCCCAACACCGAGGTCCAGATCCGCGAGGGCTACACCGACCTCGTCCAGGACGACTTCGCCTCGGTCGCCCCGTCGAAGGCCGCCGTCGTCGCCGCGTTCACCCGGGACACCGACGGCGAATGGCGCCTGCAGAAGGGGGTGCGCGGTTTCGACGCCGACCCGAACGCCTTCACCGCCCTGATGGGCAGCTGACCGCAGCACCGCACGGGAAGCCTCGCCGGAGGCCGTCTCCGGCGTGGCGCCCGGCCGCCGCGATCACGGACGCGGCCGGCGCCACCGCAGGCGATCCGCCCCTCGGACACCCCGGGGCGGAAACGGGCGGAAACGGCGGAGAGGGAGCCGACGCGGGGTCGGCTCCCTCTCTCACCTGCGGATCAGCGGCTCCGGCACCGGACGCTCACTGCGGCGTCCGATGCCTTCCGCCGTTCTCAGCTGCAGCCGCTGGTCGAGCCGCAGCCCTCGCAGAGGTAGCAGCTGCCCGCGCGCTGCATCTTCGTCCCGCAGGAGAAGCAGAGCGGGGCGTCGGCGTTGATGCCGAGCTGCATCTCGACCAGTTCGGCGTTGGTGTGCGCCTGCTTCTTCGGGGCCGGGTCCTCGGTCTCCGCAGCCGGGGCCGCGGGGGCGGGCGCCTCGGTCTGACGCGGCGCGGACTGCGCCAGGCCCTCGACGTCGACCTCCTCGGACGGCTCGTACGAGCCGGTGTCCAGGTGACGCTGGCGCTCCTCGACGGAGTGGATGCCGAGCGCGGAGCGGGTCTCGAAGGGCAGGAAGTCCAGCGCCAGGCGGCGGAAGATGTAGTCGACGATCGACTGCGCCATCCGCACGTCCGGGTCGTCCGTCATACCGGCCGGCTCGAAGCGCATGTTGGTGAACTTCGAGACGTAGGTCTCCAGCGGCACGCCGTACTGCAGGCCCACCGACACCGCGATGGAGAAGGCGTCCATCATGCCCGCGAGGGTCGAGCCCTGCTTGGACATCTTCAGGAAGACCTCGCCGAGACCGTCGTCCGGGTAGGAGTTGGCGGTCATGTAACCCTCGGCGCCGCCGACGGTGAAGGAGGTGGTGATGCCGGGACGGCCCTTCGGGAGGCGCTTGCGGACCGGGCGGTACTCGACGACCTTCTTCTCGGCGACCGGCTCGGCCTTCTTCTCCTCCTTCTTCTTGGCGGAGAGCGGCTGGCCGACCTTGCAGTTGTCGCGGTAGATCGCGAGGGCCTTCAGGCCGAGCTTCCAGCCCTCGTAGTAGACCTCCTCGACCTCCTCGACGGTGGCCGTCTCGGGCAGGTTCACGGTCTTGGAGATCGCACCCGACAGGAACGGCTGCGCCGCGGCCATCATCCGGACGTGGCCCATGGCCGAGATCGAGCGGGCGCCCATGGCGCAGTCGAAGACCTCGTAGTGCTCCGGCTTCAGGCCGGGGGCGTCGATGACGTTGCCGTGCTCGGAGATGTGGGCGACGATCGCCTCGACCTGCTCGGGCTGGTAGCCGAGCCGCTTGAGCGCCTTGGGGACCGTGTTGTTCACGATCTGCATGGAGCCGCCGCCGACCAGCTTCTTGAACTTGACCAGCGCGAGGTCCGGCTCGACGCCCGTGGTGTCGCAGTCCATCATCAGGCCGATGGTGCCGGTCGGTGCGAGGACGGATGCCTGCGCGTTGCGGAAACCGTTCTTCCCGCCGAGCCGCAGCACGTCCTGCCACGCCTCGGTCGCCGCGGCCCAGACCGGGGTGTCCAGGTCGTCCATGCGCTTGGCGGCACCGTTGGCGTCGGAGTGCTGCTGCATGACGCGCTTGTGGGCGTCGACGTTCCGGGCGTAGCCGTCGTACGGGCCGACGACCGCGGCCAGCTCGGCGGAGCGCTTGTAGGAGGTGCCGGTCATCAGGGAGGTGATGGCACCGGCGAGCGCACGGCCGCCGTCGGAGTCGTAGGCGTGGCCGGTGGCCATCAGCAGGGCGCCGAGGTTGGCGTAGCCGATGCCCAGCTGGCGGAAGGCGCGGGTGGTCTCGCCGATCTTCTCGGTCGGGAAGTCGGCGAAGCAGATGGAGATGTCCATCGCCGTGATGACCAGCTCGACGACCTTGGCGAAGCGCTCGGCGTCGAACGACTGGTTGCCCTGGTCGTCGTCGCGCAGGAACTTCATGAGGTTGAGCGAGGCGAGGTTGCACGAGGAATTGTCCAGGTGCATGTACTCGCTGCACGGGTTCGAGGCGGTGATCCGGCCCGACTCCGGCGAGGTGTGCCAGTGGTTGATGGTGTCGTCGTACTGGATGCCGGGGTCGGCGCAGGCCCAGGCGGCCTCGGCCATCTTGCGGAAGAGGCCCTTGGCGTCGATCTCCTCGATGACCTCGCCGTTCATCCGGCCGCGCAGGCCGAACTTCGAGCCGCTCTCGACGGCCTTCATGAACTCGTCGTTGACGCGGACGGAGTTGTTGGCGTTCTGGTACTGGACGGACGTGATGTCGTCGCCGCCCAGGTCCATGTCGAAGCCGGCGTCGCGCAGCGCGCGGACCTTCTCCTCCTCCTTCACCTTGGTCTCGATGAATGCCTCGACGTCGGGGTGGTCGACGTCGAGCACGACCATCTTGGCGGCGCGGCGGGTGGCGCCGCCCGACTTGATGGTTCCGGCGGACGCGTCGGCGCCGCGCATGAAGGAGACCGGGCCGGAGGCGTTGCCGCCGGAGGAGAGCAGCTCCTTGGAGGAGCGGATGCGGGAGAGGTTCAGACCGGCGCCGGAGCCGCCCTTGAAGATCATCCCCTCTTCCTTGTACCAGTCGAGGATCGACTCCATGGAGTCGTCGACGGAGAGAATGAAGCAGGCGCTGACCTGCTGCGGCTGCTGGGTGCCGACGTTGAACCAGACCGGCGAGTTGAAGCTGAAGACCTGGTGGAGCAGGGCGTACGCCAGCTCGTGCTCGAAGATCTCGGCGTCCGCCGGGGAGGCGAAGTAGCCGTTGTCCTCACCGGACTTGCGGTAGGTCTTGACCACCCGGTCGATCAGCTGCCGCAGGCTCGACTCGCGGGTCGGCGAGCCGACCGCACCACGGAAGTACTTGCTGGTGACGATGTTGACCGCGTTCACCGACCAGAACTCGGGGAACTCGACGCCACGCTGCTCGAAGTTGACCGAGCCGTCGCGCCAATTGGTCATGACGACGTCACGACGCGCCCACTCCACCTCGTCGTACGGATGCACGCCGGGGGTGGTGTGGATGCGCTCGATACGCAGCCCCTTGCTCGCCTTGCTGCCCTTGGCGCGGGAGCCGCGTGCCGGGCCGCTCGTCGTCTCTGTCATTCCGCCTCCCTATACGGGCGAAAACGCCCATATGTGCACACTTCTTCCCGTGGCACAGTGTCTGTCGTTCTGCGGCCGGAGCGCCTGCACGCGCCCCGGTCAGATGTGATTGCGCCGCGCTCAGTCGGCGGCGGTGGCGGGCTCGGGAACGGACGCGGCATCGCCGCCGTCCGCCCCGCACTCCCGCTCGGGCGGGCCCTGCTCGCGCTGCTCACGCAGCTCGGCGATGGCCGCCTCGAAGTCTTCCAGCGAGTCGAAGGCCCGGTACACGGACGCGAAACGCAGGTACGCGACAAGGTCGAGTTCCCGCAGCGGTCCCAGTATGGCGAGCCCGACGTCATGGGTGGACAGCTCGGCGCTACCGGTGGCGCGCACCGCCTCCTCGACCCGCTGGCCGAGCTTGGCGAGGGCGTCCTCGGTAACCGGCCGCCCCTGGCACGCCTTGCGCACGCCCGCGATGACCTTGGTGCGGCTGAAGGGCTCGGTGACCCCGCTCCGCTTGATCACCGTCAGGGACGCCGTCTCGATGGTGGTGAAACGGCGGGAGCAGTCGGGGCACTGGCGACGGCGGCGGATCGATGTGCCGTCGTCGGTGGTGCGACTGTCCACGACCCTGCTGTCCGAGTGCCTGCAGAAGGGGCAGTGCATGGCTCCACCCTCCTCACCTCGGAACTGCGCGGACGTACGTCGCCGGAAGCCCGCGTACGACTGATCGGCCCCACGAGGGCCCTTTCCAGGCCCTCGGAGCAGTCACCAGCATAGGCGATGCGCGGGGGCCCACCGGACCAGACACCACAACTTGTGGGCGGTCGGCGCCATACAAGCACTAGATGTGGTGTCGGGACGCACATAGCCGCCTACCGCGTGTCGCGGTGGCGGCGGACTGTCGGGGTCGCCCACGAGCGTACGGGAAGCCCGCCGCGAGGCGACCCGCAGGGGCCGGAACGGCGGGATCCGCAGGCAGCGACAGAGGCGCAGGGCGCGATCCGGACGGCCCCGCGCCGCCCCCTCCCACCCCGCTACGGGCACGCACGGGCCGAAGGGGATAATACGGAGCGAAGTGGCCTTCGGACCCCACGCCACGGGCGATGCCGGGAAAGCCGCCTCACCCGTCGACGCCCCGATGACTCTTCACCGAGGCTTTGCCGTCTTTCCGAATGCGACGGAGTCCGCGGGAGATACGGCGCGGCGGACGCGGAGCCGAATCGCCGTTCGGGCTCCTGGCCTATACACCAGACATGCGAGCGAGTCAGCAGATTCGCTGTTTTTCACTCGAACGTGTGTTTGGCGCAACCTTTCGAAAGCAACTACCGTTGGCTAACTAGGGAGCACATTCCGAGAGGGGCCGACGTGACCACCACCGCAGACAGCGCGACCATCACCGCACAGAGCCACTCCCAGAGCCGGTTCGAACACCCTCAAGTGGCACGGAGCACACCGATGGACGACGCCGCGCCGGATACTGCGGAGCAGAAGCCCACCCGTGCGCTGCCGGGACGGCCGCCGGGGATCCGGGCCGACAGCTCGGGGCTGACCGATCGCCAACGCCGCGTGATCGAGGTCATCCGGGACTCCGTGCAGCGCCGCGGGTACCCGCCGTCGATGCGGGAGATCGGCCAGGCCGTCGGGCTCTCCAGCACCTCCTCCGTCGCCCATCAGCTCATGGCCCTGGAGCGCAAGGGCTTCCTGCGGCGCGACCCGCACCGCCCCCGCGCGTACGAGGTCCGCGGCTCCGACCAGGCCAGCAGCGCGGCCACGGAGACGGCGGGCAAGCCCGCGGCGTCCTACGTCCCGCTCGTCGGGCGGATCGCCGCCGGCGGCCCGATCCTCGCCGAGGAGTCCGTCGAGGACGTCTTCCCGCTCCCCCGGCAGCTGGTCGGCGACGGCGAGCTGTTCGTCCTCAAGGTCGTCGGCGACTCCATGATCGAGGCAGCGATCTGCGACGGCGACTGGGTCACCGTCCGCCGCCAGCCCGTCGCGGAGAACGGCGACATCGTGGCCGCGATGCTGGACGGCGAGGCCACCGTCAAGCGCTTCAAGCGCGAGGACGGCCATGTGTGGCTGCTGCCGCACAACGCCGCCTACCAGCCGATCCCCGGCGACGAGGCCACCATCCTCGGCAAGGTCGTGGCGGTCCTGCGGCGGGTCTGACCTCGCCCCCACGAGCGGGCCCCGGGACCACTGCGCCGGTTCCGGGGCTCTGCGCTGCCCGGCGACGCCCGGCCGCCGGGCTGGGTCACGCGCCGCTTTCCGCCTCCCGGGCCGCCGCATCGATGGCCGCGAGCGAGCGGCGGACCTGATTGCGGTCGGTGGTGTACCAGAAGTCCGGCATCGACTTCCGCAGGAAGGAACCGTACCGGGCCCGCTCCAGCCGGGGATCGAGAACGGCGACGACGCCGCGGTCCCCCGTCGCCCGGACCAGCCGTCCGGCGCCCTGCGCCATCAGCAGCGCGGCATGCGTCGCCGCCACCGCCATGAAGCCGTTGCCGCCGGCCTCCTCCACCGCCTTCTGGCGGGCGCTCATCAGCGGATCGTCCGGACGCGGGAACGGCACCCGGTCCATCACCACGAGCTGGCAGTTCGGGCCCGGCACATCCACGCCCTGCCACAGCGACAACGTGCCGAACAGGCAGGTCCGGGCGTCCGCCGCGAACGTACGGATCAGCTCGCCCAGAGTCTCCTCGCCCTGCAGCAGCACCGGCATGTCGAGACGGCCCCGCATCGCCTCGGCCGCCGCCTGCGCCCCGCGCATCGACGAGAACAGGCCCAGCGTCCGGCCGCCGGCCGCCTCGATCAGCTCCGCCAGCTCGTCGAGCATGTCGTCCCGGCTGCCCTCCCGGCCGGGCTGCGCGAGGTGCTTGGCGACGTAGAGGATGCCCTGCTTGCCGTAGTCGAAGGGCGAGCCGACGTCCAGGCCCTTCCAGACCGGGGCGTCGTCCTCCTGCACACCCTCCGGGGAGAGGCCCAGGGACGCGCCGACGCCGTTGAAATCGCCGCCCAGCTTCAGGGTGGCGGACGTCAGCACCACCGAGCGGTCCGCGAAGAGCTTCTCGCGCAGCAGCCCGGAGACCGACAGCGGCGCCACCCGCAGCGACGCACCGAAGCGGTCGTGGCGCTCGTACCAGACGACGTCGTACTCGGAGCCGCCCGCGATGCGCTCGGCGACGGCGTGGACGTTCTCCACCGAGGCGAGGGCCTGCTTGCGGACCGCGTCCTCGTCCTGGACGTTCTTGTCGCGCGTCGAGCCCAGCGCGGAGATCACCGTACGGGCGGCGTCCCGCAGCGCCATCAGGCAGTAACCGAGATCCTCGGGGATCTCCGCCAGCCGGCCCGGCAGCGCCAGCTCCATCAGCCGCTCGAACGTCTCGGCCGCCGTCTGCAGCTGGTCGGCGGCCTTTTCGTTGACGAGCTTGGCAGCGCGGCGGACCGCGCGGTTGACCTGGCCGGGGGTCAGCTCGCCGGTGGCGACACCGGTGACCCGGGAGACCAGCTCATGGGCCTCGTCGATGATCAGCACGTCGTGCTCCGGCAGGACCGGCGCGCCCTCGATCGCGTCGATCGCCAGCAGGGCGTGGTTGGTGATCACCACATCGGCGGTCTTGGCGCGCTCCCGGGCCGCCTCCGCGAAGCACTCGGCGCCGTACGCGCACTTCGAGGCGCCGAGGCACTCCCGGGAGGCGACCGAGACCTGGCCCCAGGCACGGTCGGAGACGCCGGGGGTCAGGTCGTCCCGATCGCCGGTCTCGGTCTCGTCCGCCCAGTCGCGCAGCCGCAGCAGGTCCTTGCCGAGCTTGCTGGTGGGCGTCGCCGCCTCGAACGGGTCGAAGAGCCCCTCCTCCTCTTCCTGCGGCACGCCCTCGTGGAGACGGTGCAGGCAGAGGTAGTTGGAGCGGCCCTTGAGCATGGCGAAGTCGGGGCGGCGGCGCAGCTGCGGATGGAGGGCGTCGACGGTGCGCGGCAGGTCACGCTCGACGAGCTGGCGCTGGAGGGCGAGAGTGGCCGTGGCGACGACCACGCGGTCGCCGTGGGCCAGCGCCGGCACCAGATAGCCGAGGGACTTTCCGGTGCCGGTGCCGGCCTGGACCAGCAGATGCGACTGGTCGTGCACGGCCTCGGCGACGGCCTCGGCCATCGCCACCTGGCCGGGCCGCTCGGTGCCGCCGACGGCGGCGACGGCGGCGTGCAGCAGATCGTTGAGGGAGGGCTTCGTCATAGCGTGGCCAGCCTACGCGGGACCACTGACAGCCCGCCCCGTCACGGCGCGTGCAGCGGGTTGGGGACGGTCCCGTGGACCGTGGCGTGCGGGCGCTCGGCGCGGTCGCGGTAGCCGTCGGTGTGCAGCCGGTTGCGGTTCAGGCACAGCCGCTCGATCCGCGGGGTGAGCAGATCGAAGAGGGCGTGCCGTTCCTTGAGGGCGGGGAAACGTTCGTGGTGGCGCAGGATCTCCGCCCGGACGAGGGACCAGAATTCCCTTTCGGGAACGTCCAGTTGCTCCTCGCAGAGCGGCGCGAGGTAGCGGAAGACGCCGATGAACAGCCCGGAGTGGATGAACTGGGTGAGGAACGCCGGGGGCTCGGTCAGCAGCACCTCGCGGACCTCGTCCGGCATCGCCCCGTGCTCGGGCAGCGGGGTGGCGCTGATGTTGACGTCGTCGACGAAGTCCTTGACGGCCAGCCGTACAGGCACGTCCCGGTCGTCGAAGACGACGATGGCGTTCTCGCCGTGCGGGGAGAAGACCGTGCCGTAGCGGTAGAGGAAGTGCAGCAGCGGCGGCAGCAGCGCGGCGAAGAGGTGGCGCAGCCAGACGCGGGGCGCAAGACCCGAGCGGCGGACGAGCTCGGCGGTCAGGGCACGGCCGTGCGGGTCGGTCTGGAGCAGCGAGGCGAGGGTGCGGGCGCGCTCCCCGGCGTCGAGGTGGCCGGTGAGCGGCTCGCGCCAGATACAGCCGAGCAGCTCCTTGTACTGGTACGGGACGCCGGGCAGCCGGTCGTAGAGCGGGTGGTGGACGGTGACGGAGGCGGTCTCGCCGAGGAGGATCACCCGCGTCTCGTCGCGCAGATACGGGTCGTGGTCGCGCAGCGCGTGGACCCAGCCGGTGACGGCGGGGGCGGCGGCGGTGCGTTCGGTGGGCAGTCCGCGCCAGACGAGGGTGTTGAGGACCGACAGCGGGAGCTTGACGGTGCGGGCGTGCGGGCGGGTGATGTTGAGGAAGGTGCGGATCGACTGCTGCGGCAGGCGGAGGTCGTTGTCAGTGGGGAGCGCGATGATGGATCTGTCGGCGAGTTGCGGCGCGAAGAGCGGTGCGACGGTCTCGTCCCACTGCCAGGGATGGACGGGGAGATAGAGGTAGTCGGCGGGGTCGCGGCCCTCGGCGGCGACGGCGCCGGCGAAGCGGTCGCGGACGGCGGGGGGCAGCTCCTCGCCGTAGAGACGGTCGGGGGTGGCCAGTGCGGGGATGCCGCGGTAGTGGGCGAGGTCGCGGTGGGCGGCGAGCCAGGGCAGGCGGTGCGGGGTGCGGGATTCGGGGGCCCACTCCGCGGTGTCCCGGGCGGAGAAGCCGAGCCGGCCCTTGTTGGCGACGAGCCAGGGGTGGCCGCTCTGGTGGCCTTCCAGGGAGGCGTAGTCCAGGTCCGCGAGGGCTTCGGCGTCGAGCGCGGTGGCGTCCAGCCGGGCGTCGGCGGTGAGGGTGGCGGTCAGCTCCCGCAGCAGGTGGCCGGTGGTGTCGCCGGGGAGTTCCAGGACGGTGTCGTGGGCGCGGGCGAGGAAGCGCAGCGGATCGGCGTCCGGGGTGAGTGAGTCGGGGTCGACGCGCCAGTGTCCGTAGGCGCCGCGGCGGGCGGTGAAGCGGTAGACGAGGTCGTCGGCGACGGGCAGCCGGTAGCAGGCGGGGCGGCCGTCGGGGATGGCGGGCTCGGTCGTATCGGGGGCGGGCACGGCGGGCGCGGGCCCTGCGGCGCGCGGGTCGGCCGCCTGCTCCGGCCTCCGCCCGGGTTCGGGCTCCGCCTCCGGTACGGGTTCCGGGCGGATGATCTCCTCGTAGGCGAACTCCGCCAGGGTCTTGGCGAGCAGGCGGCGGGCGGCGCGGCGCCAGATGTGCGGGGCGGGCCGGATGTCGTCGGCGGCACGGTGTGCGGCGGGCCGGTGGTCAGCGGTCACGGCGGGACTCCTCGTTGTGGGACCGCACCGGCACGGCGGGGACAAGCCGGCGGTCACCGGATGGTTGGGGGTCGGTCAGGGGCGGCGCGTTTCCTTCGGAGGGGCGGTGGCGCGGGAGGGGGGCGCTCCGGAAAGCGGTGCGGGGCCGTCGGTGGACGGCCCCGGGTCAGAGCGGGTCGAGGGGGTGGCGGTCTCGGATCATCAACGCCGCGCGTTTGCCGGGCAGTTCGATCTCGTGGTCGTAGCGGAATCCGGCGGCGAGGAAGGCGGAGACGGAGGGGGTGTTGCGGACGTCCGGTTCGGCGACGACGCGGGTGCAGCGCGGGCGGTGGGTGAGGACGAGGTCGGCGACGGCGCGCAGCAGGGCCGTGCCGAGGCCGCGTCCCCGGTGGTCCGCGCCGAGGAGGAGGTGCACTCCGGTGTCGTGCGGGCGGGCCGGGTAGTGGCGGGAGAGTGGATCGAGGTCGGCGCGGTAGACCTCCCAGTAGCTCATCGGGACGCCCGCCAGGACGCCGAGGCAGGGGACGCTGCGGCCGTCGCCGGTGAGCTGGGGGCGCAGATGTGCCGCGGTGACCTCGTCGGGGCCGGGCAGTTCCCAATAGGCCGCGACCGCCGGATCGTTCATCCACGCCGCGATACGGGCGAGGTCGGCGGCGGGATCCACGGGGACGAGGGCGAACGGTCCCTCGGCGGTCCGGGCGGGCGGCCAGTCGGCGAGCCCGTCGAGGAGCGGCCCGGCGGGTCCGGCGTGGGCCGGGGGACGTGCGGCGGGCGGCTCCGGGGCGTGCGGCGACTGCCGGGCGGGGGTGGTGCCGGAGCCGGGTTCGGTGGGTGGCACGGCGGCGCTCTCCTCTCGTGGCCCGGAGCCGCGGATCGGCGCGGCCCCGGGGCGGGCGGGCCGGGGCGGTGACGGGTGCGCCGCGCCCCGGGGTGTTCCGCTGGTTGCGGGTGCAGGTGAAAGGCCCTAGGCGACCAGGGGGTTGGGCAGGGCGAGATAGACGGATTGGGTGTCGACGGGCCCGACGAGTTCGTCGAGGCCGTGCAGCCGGGTGGCCAGATTGGCCTTGCAGCGCAGGGTGCGTGTGGTCAGCAGCAGCTCCGGGAGGCGGGAGCGGTGGGCCACGGGCGCCGTGGCGGCGTCGGCGAGGAAGTGGCGGAAGGCGGCGAGCAGGACCTCCTCACGGACCAGGCGTTCGGCGCCGAAGGCCCCGATGAGGCCGAGGACGTTGTTGATGGCGAGGTAGTAGGCGAAGCGTTCGTCGGTGACGTCGTCGGGGACGAAGGTGTCGCTGGCCTCACCGAGACCGGGCAGGCGGGCGGTGAGTTCGTCCCGCCGCGAGGTGCGGAAGTAGTAGCCCTGGTTGTCGCGGTAGCGGCCGCCCGCGGGCCAGCCGTCGGCGTCCAGGAGGACCAGGGTGTTCTGCTGGTGGGCCTCCAGGGCGACACCCGCGGTGCCGTCGAGCCACAGGACGGGCCGGACGACCGCTTCGAGGTAGCGCAGGAACCATTCGGTGGCGACGGCCGAGGGGGGCCGACCGGTCCGCGCGCCGAGGGCGGTGACGAGGACGGCCAGGCGGGAGCGCATCGCGGGACGGCCGGGCCAGGGCCGGGGAGAGGTGAGCCCGGCCAGGCAGACCGCGTCGTCACCGGGGCGGAAGGGGTGGTGGCGGACGACGGCGTCCAGGCCCTGGACGGGGGCACCGTCCGGGCCGTCGACGGCGAGGTAGGCCGGGTCGCGGATGATGTCGAACCCGGGGTGGACGGCCTGCCAGTCGGCGGCGAGGCCGGTGCGCAGCAGCCGGTGCATCTCGACACCGCGGAGCAGTTCCTTACGGAGGTTCTCCCGGCGGGAGTTGGTGATCCGCAGCCCGAGGGAGAGCTTGAGCATCGCCTCGGAGCCGGGGCGGCAGACGGTGCGGACCGAGGAGGTCGGGTACCAGGTCTCCCCGCCCGGCCCCAGGTCGGTGAGGGCACCGGAGTCGAGGAGGGCGGCGACCTCGGGGCGGGTGGCGAGATCGCGGGCCTGCCAGGGGTGGAGCGGCAGCGGGACGGTGCCGTCGGGCGGGGTCGGGGCGCCGGCGGCGAGGGCGTGGGCGAGCCGGTCGGCGGGGACGGTCCGGCCGCGTTCGGTCCAGGCGGAGTCGGCGGCGAGGACCGAGGGGTGGACGGCCATCCAGTGCAGGGCGAAGCCGCCACGCAACTCGGGTGCGTAGGCGTGGTGTTCGGCGTCGGTGAGGCCCTCGCGGCTCTTGGGGGTGGGGTGCAGCGGGTGGCCGAGGAGGAGGGACTGCTCGCCGTCGAGGAAGCGGGAGTGTCCGGCGTCGGCGGGGCGGGCGCGGCGGTCGGCGAGGAAGACGGCGGTGGTGCGGACGGAGGAGGCGACCCGGCCGACGAGGTCGGCGCCGTCGCCGCAGGCGGTCTCGGCGCCGGGGCGGGCCGCGCCGTGGGTGGCCTCGCGGCGCAGCAGTGCGGCGAGGGTGACCGCGTCGAGCGGGGCGGCGTCGGCCGGGGCGCCCTCCAGGGCGGGGGCGCCGAGGCGGTGCAGGCCGGTGGGCGACCAGTAGCGGACGGGGACGTGCAGGGCGGTGGCGCTGGCGTGCAGCGGGATGCGCAGCCGGCCGCCGGCCGGGCGGTGGCCGCCGCTCTCGCGGATCCAGCAGCGCAGCAGGTTCTCGACGGCGGCGGCGTCGGCGGCGCGGGCGGGGTCGGGGTGGTCGAGGGGGTCGGGGTCCGTGGGGAGGGGGTGCGGTACGGCGTCCGGTGGCGGCGCGGGGTCGGCGCCGTGCCGCTGCTGCTGGCGGGGTACGGCCGGGCCGAAGGTGTCCGGGTGGTGGGCGGGGCGTTCGGGGGCCTGCGTCCCGTCGGTCGCGGGGCGTTCGTTCATGGGGAGGTGCCTCACTGTGTGGGGTGGGGAGGGCGTGCCGGTCCGCCCGGGGCGGGGCGGAACACTGCGGCTAGAGGGTGTGCGGGGTGCCGCCTCGCGAGCCGGGTGGCGGCGTGCGGACGCACTCCAGGGCGTCGGCGAGGCGGTCGAGGATCGCTTCGGCCTGTTCGTCGGTGAGGGTCAGCGGCGGCAGCAGCCGGACGACGGACTGGTGGCGGCCGCCCAGTTCGACGATGAGGCCGCGGTCCAGGCAGGCGCGCTGGACGGCCGCCGCGAGGCCGGGGTCCGCGGGCAGATCGCCCGCCGGGCCCGCTTCGGCCGCCGGGTCGACCAGTTCGACGCCGAGCATCAGGCCGCGGCCGCGGACGTCGCCGATGCAGGGGTGGGCGGCGGCGAGGGCCTGGAGCCGGGCGAGCATCCGGGCGCCGAGGGCGGCGGCGTGCCGGTCTAGTCCGGTCTCGCGGACGTGGGCGAGGGTGGCACGTCCGGCGGCCATCGCGAGTTGGTTGCCGCGGAAGGTCCCGGCGTGCGCGCCGGGCCGCCAGGTGTCCAGCTCCTCGCGGTAGACGATCACGGCGAGCGGCAGGCTGCCGCCGATCGCCTTCGACAGGACGAGGACGTCGGGGACGATGCCGCTGTGCTCGATGGCCCAGAAGGCACCGGTGCGGCCGACGCCGGTCTGGACCTCGTCGACGATCAGCGGGATGCCGCGGGCGGCGGTGATCTCCCGCATCCGCCGCAGCCAGGCGTCCGGGGCGGGGATCACGCCGCCCTCGCCCTGGACCGGCTCGACGATCAGCCCCGCCGGGTCGGGCACCCCGCTCTTGGGGTCGTCGAGGAGGGATTCCGTCCAGCGGGCACCGAGTTCGGCGCCGCGGGCGCCTCCGGTGCCGAACGGGCAGCGGTAGTCGTACGGGTAGGGCAGGCGGGTCACGGCGGTGTGCCGGGCGCCGCCGGACGCGGCGAGGGCGCCGGTCGTCATGCCGTGGTAGGCGCCGGAGAAGGCCATCAGCCCGTCCCGACCGGTGGCCGTGCGGACGAGGGTGAGGGCGGCCTCGACGGCGTCCGTCCCGGCGGGCCCGCAGAACTGGATCCGCGCGTTTTCGGCCAACTCGGCGGGCAGCGAGGCGAACAGCTCGGTGACGAAGGCGTCCTTGACCGGGGTGGCCAGATCGAGGACGTGCAACGGGGCGCCGGAGTCGAGGACGGCGCGGACGGCTTCGAGGACGACGGGGTGGTTGTGCCCCAGGGCGAGCGTCCCGGCGCCCGAGAGACAGTCGAGGTAGCGGCGGCCGTCGGCCCCTTCGATCGTCAGCCCGCGGGCGCGCACCGGCACGATCGGCAGCGAGCGGGCATAGGTGCGGGCCGCGGATTCCCGCTGGGCCTGCCGTCGCAGGATCCCCTCGTGGCCCGGCGGCGGGGCCGTCGGTACGGATTCGGTCAACGCCACGTCGGTCGTGTCCTCCGGATGCTGAGCTACGGCGCACGGGGCCCGGCGGGCGGCCCGGCGTTCCCCCGTACGTACCAACGACGCTCGCGGCGCGGGATCACGGTCGCGGGGAAAGATCGTTACTCCCCAGGCCGTTACCAGCCGGAACCGGGGGCCCGGCTAACGTCGTCCCTCTCGGCACCGGCATAGTGGGGGCCTGCGTCCGGCGGGCTCGGCGTTCATGACAAGAGCCGCGCGGGGCGTGCCACCGCCGGTCAGATTCGATGTCTCAGGGGGAGTTCACCCATGCGTTCCATACGTCCGCCCGCCCGCCGCACCACGTCGCGCGCACGCCGTTCCCCGGCCCTGGCCGCCGCGCTGACCGTCGTCGTGGCGCTGACCGCGACCGCCTGCGGGCCCGACGGCGACGCGGATGCCAAGGCCAGTGCGTCCGCGGCGCAGGACGCCCCGGGCGGCACCGAGATCAAGATTCCGCAGGACGTCCAGGAGAAGCTGAAGAAGCACGGCTTCGACCTGGACAAGTGGAAGAACGGCGAGTGGAAGAACTGGGACCGCGACAAGTGGCTCCGGCAGGCCGGCGAGTTCATCAACCCGATCATCAAGGACTTCTGGAACCCGGACAAGATCGAGAAGGTCAAGCCGCCGCAGGACCCCAGCAAGCCCGAGGACATCTCCGAGGACCAGGGCAAGACCGACCCGGAGCCCGCAGCGGTGCCGGCGCGGGCGGTGCAGACGCCCTACACCTCCACCGCGCCCGGCGTGGGCCTGCTGCTCTTCAGCACCCCCGAGGGTGAGTCGCGGTGCTCGGCCACCGTCGTGAAGGACCCGGCGCACCCCGGCAAGTCCAACCTGGTGTGGACGGCCGCGCACTGCGTGCACGCCGGTAAGAACGGCGGTTGGTACCGCAACATGATGTTCGTGCCGAACTTCAACCGGAACGGCGCGTCCGCCGCCGAGATGAAGACCGCGCCGTTCGAGGACCGCGTCCCGGCGGGCAAGTGGTGGGCCGACGACATGGCCACCTCCAGCGAGTGGATCAAGGACGGCGGCGCGGTGCCGGGCGTCCCGATGGCGCCGTACGACTTCGCGCTGATGCACGTCAAGCCGGAGGAGGGCAGCAGCGGCAAGTCGCTGGAGGAGATGGCCGGTGGCGCGTACACCGTCAACTTCAACGCGCCCGCGATGAGCAAGATCCCCAGCCTGACGGCGCAGGGCTACCCGGCGGAGGCGCCGTTCGACGGTGCGCTCCAGGAGCAGTGCACCGACAGGCCGACCCGGCTGTCGATGGACGCGGCCAAGCCCACCATGTACCGCATCGGCTGCACCATGACCGGTGGTTCCTCCGGTGGTCCCTGGTTCGCGAAGGGCGCCGACGGGCAGCCGGAGCTGATCTCCAACATGTCGATGGGTCCGCGTCCGGCCAAGTGGGCGGCCGGTCCGCACCTGGGCCCGGAGGCCCGGAACATGTTCCACGCGATGAGCAAGCGCTGGGCGGCCAAGGGCTGATCCGCCCCTGACGACCCGATAGCGTGAAGGGCCGCTCCCCTCGGGGGAGCGGCCCTTCGGCGTGCGTACCTGCGCCGGTCAGGCGGCGGGGACGAACGGCTGGAGCTCGGCGGCGAGTTCCTGGTGGACGCGGGCCTTGAGGACCGTGCCGTCCGCGGTGTGTTCCTCGGAGATGACCTCGCCCTCGGCGTGCGCCCGGGAGATCAGCGCCCCCTGGGTGTAGGGGACCAGCGCCTCGATCTCGACCTCGGGGCGCGGGATCTCCTCGTCGAGCAGCTGCAGCAGCTCGGCCATGCCCTGGCCGGTGCGGGCGGAGACCACGAGGGCGTGCTTCTCCTGGCGCAGCAGCCGCTGGAGGACCAGCGGATCGGCGGCGTCGGCCTTGTTGACGACGACGATCTCGGGGACGTCGCCCGCGCCGACGTCGCGGAAGACCTCACGGACGGCGGCGAGCTGCTCCTCGGGCGCCGGGTGCGAGCCGTCGACGACGTGCAGGATCAGGTCGGAGTCGCCGACCTCCTCCATCGTGGAGCGGAACGCCTCGACGAGGTGGTGCGGCAGGTGCCGGACGAAACCGACGGTGTCGGCGAGGGTGTAGAGCCGCCCGCCGGGGGTCTCGGCGCGCCGGACGGTCGGGTCCAGGGTGGCGAACAGGGCGTTCTCCACCAGGACACCGGCGCCGGTGAGGCGGTTGAGCAGCGAGGACTTACCGGCGTTGGTGTAACCGGCGATGGCGACCGAGGGGATCTTGTTCCGCCGGCGTTCCTGGCGCTTGATGTCCCGGCCGGTCTTCATCTCCGCGAGCTCGCGGCGCATCTTCGCCATCTTCTCGCGGATCCGGCGCCGGTCCGTCTCGATCTTGGTCTCACCGGGACCACGGGTGGCCATACCGCCGCCCGCCGAACCGGAGCCACCGCCACCCATCTGCCGGGAGAGCGACTGACCCCAACCGCGCAGCCGGGGCAGCATGTACTGCATCTGCGCCAGCGAGACCTGCGCCTTGCCCTCCCGGGACTTGGCGTGCTGGGCGAAGATGTCGAGGATCAGCGCGGTGCGGTCGACGACCTTGACCTTGACGACGTCCTCGAGATGGATCAGCTGGCCCGGGGAGAGCTCACCGTCGCAGACCACGGTGTCGGCACCGGATTCGAGGACGATGTCCCGCAGCTCCAGGGCCTTGCCGGAGCCGATGTAGGTGGCCGGATCGGGCTTGTCGCGGCGCTGGATGACGCCGTCGAGCACGAGGGCACCCGCCGTCTCGGCGAGGGCGGCCAGCTCGGCGAGGGAGTTCTCCGCGTCGCTCGCGGTGCCCGAGGTCCAGACGCCGATGAGCACCACACGCTCCAGGCGGAGCTGGCGGTACTCGACCTCGGTGACGTCTTCGAGCTCGGTGGACAGTCCGGCGACGCGGCGCAGGGCGGCGCGCTCCGACCTGTCGTACTGCTCGCCGTCACGTTCCTCGTCGACCGTGTGGCTCCAGGCGACGTCCTCTTCCATCAGGGCGTCGGCCCGGAGGCTCTCGGGGAGGCGCTGGCGGTCCGCAGGAAGAGAAGAGGAGGTCATTTGATCCTTTGTGTCGTCGGGAAGTCCTCGGGAGGCCGGTCGGCCGCGCTGGGACTGTCGGTGGTGACAACGCCCGGACCGCGCCGGAGATTCCCGGCCGCCGGAGTCGACCCGTCGATGGTCGCACGGGCGGTGGGGGCCGTCACGCGAGTTTCCCGGTGTTTCCGGCGATTCCCGGCGGACGGGCGCACACCTGGGCGGTACGGCGGATCCCGGAGCGGCGGCGGGGCCGCCCCGTGCGCCGTGCACGGGGCGGCCCCGGGTGGTCACGTGACGTGCCGGGACTTCCACTGCGGGTGGCCGGGCATCGGCGGGGTCTTCCGGTCGTACAGCCAGGCGTGCAGGAAGCCGGAGAGGTCGCGGCCGGAGATCTCGGAGGCGAGGGCGGTGAAATCGGCGGTGGAGGCGTTGCCGTCGCGGTGCCGGACGACCCAGGCGCGCTCCAGGCGGTCGAAGGCGGCCGGGCCGATCTTCTGGCGGAGCGCGTACAGGACCAGCGCGCTGCCGTCGTAGACGACCGGGCGGAAGATGCTGATCTTCTGCCCGGCGACGGGCCGCTTCGGCCGGGCCAGCGGACCGCCGTCGGCCCGCCAGCCGTCCGACTCGGTGTATGCCTGGCGCATCCGGTCCGCCAGGGCGGCTTTCTTGCGGCCACCGCGCTCCTCGGCGTAGAGCGCCTCGTACCAGGTGGCGTGGGCCTCGTTGAGCCAGAGGTCGGACCAGCGGTGGGGGCTGACGCTGTCGCCGAACCACTGGTGGGCCAGTTCGTGGACCATCACCGACTCGACGTACCAGGAGGGCCTCCGGTCCTCGGTGAAGAGGCCCTTCTCGAAGAGGGAGAGGGTCTGGGTCTCCAGCTCGAAGCCGGTACGGGTGTCGGCGATGAGCAGCCCGTAGAGCGGGAAGGGGAAGCGGCCCACCCGGCGCTCCATCCAGGCGATCTGGGCCGGGGTGCGGGCGAGCCAGGGCTCCATGGCGGCGCGGGCGGCGGCGGGCACCACGTCGCGCACCGGCAGGCCGTGCGGCCCCCGGCGGGTGAGCACGGCGGACTTCCCGAAGGAGACCTGCGCCAGCTCGGTGGCCACGGGGTGAACGGAGCGGAAGGTGCGGGTGGGGCGGGGCCCGTCGTCGCCGCCCGGGACGGGCACGCCGCCGGCGACCGCGGTGACGCCGCGGGGCGCGGTGAGGTGGAAGGTGACGTACGCCTTGTCGGAGGGGTGGTCGTTGCAGGGGAAGACCCGGTGGGCGGCGTCGGCCTGGTTGGCCATGGCGAGGCCGTCGGGGGTGCGGATCCAGCCGCCGTCGGCGGCGCCGCGGGGGTCGCTGGTGTGGCGGACGACGATCCGCAGCGGCGCCCCCGCGGGCACCGGCACGGCGGGGGTGACCACGAGGTCCTCGCCGCGGCGGGCGAAGCGGGCGGGGAGTCCGCCGACGGTGACGGAGGAGACGGTGCCGCGGGCGAAGTCGAGATTGACGTGGTCGAGCGGCGTGGTGGCCCGGGCCATGACGGTGGTGACGGCGGGCAGCGGCCGGTCGTTGTGGCCGCTGTAGCGGAGGGCGATGTCGTACGCGAGGACGTCGTAGCCGGGGTTGCCGAGCTGGGGGAAGAGCCGGTCGCCGATGCCCGCCGGGCCGGGCGCCGGAGGTGCGGCGCCGAGGGCGGCGACGGCGGCCAGGACGAGGGAGGTGGCGCGGCGGCCGCGGCGCGCGGTGCGTCCGCCGCCCCGAGGGCGCGGCAACGGCTCGGAGCGCGCCGTGCGCGGACGGCGCCGGAGGTAGGGGGAAAGCAGCATGGGCCACGGCTACCAGCGCCGCCCGCTCCCCCGGTGGCGGCTCTCCCCTCCGGCACCCGAACGGGCGGCGGACGGCGCGCCGGGGCCCGTATACGCAGGCGTGCGGCGGGGGTGTGTTCGGTGTGCGCGTGGGGCGCGTTCTCAGGCGGATGCGCTCCTGCGCGGCGGGCGGTCAGGGGCGCGGCGCAGGGGCCCGGCGGGGCTTTCCTTCCCGGATGACGTCGTAGACGCCCGGCACCTGGCGCATGGCGCGCAGCAGGGCGGGCAGCGCGGCGGCGTCCGGCAGCCGGAGCGTGTAGGTGTGGCGGACGCGCTGCTCGTAGGGGGGCTCGACGGCGGCGGAGACGACGGCGGCGCCCTGGACGGCGATGGCCTCGGTGAGGTCGGCGAGGAGGTGGGCGCGGCTGAACGCCTCGGCGCGGAGCGTGACCCGGCAGCCGTGGCCGGCCGGTCCGGAGCCGTGCCAGCGCACCCCGACGGGCTCCCGCCCGGTGGCGGCCATCCGGGCCCCCACGGGGCACAGGGCGCGGTGCACGGTGACGTTGCCGCCCCGGACGGCGAAGCCGGTGACCGGATCGGGCGGCGTCGGCGTACAGCAGCCGGCCAGCCGGACGGCGGCACCGGGCGGCCCGTCGACGGTGAACGCCTCGGGGGCAAGGTCGTCGGCCCCGGGGGCGTCCGCCCCGGCCTCGTGCGCCCCCTCACCGTCCGTCTCCGGGGCGGGCGGGGACGGCTCGTGGGCGGCGGAGGGCGCACCCTCCGGGGCCACGGAGGCGGGCGGGGCGCCCTCGGCCGGTGCCTCGCCCGGTGTCTGCCCCGCGCCCGGCTGCCCGCCGCGCTCCGCCAGCCAGCGGCCGATGGCGAGGCGGGCGGCCGGGGTACGGGTGTGGTCGAGCCATTCCGGGGAGGGGCCGGCGGCCGCGTCGGGGCCCAGCAGCAGCTGGAGGCTGTCGCCGTCGTGCAGCACGGTGGAGAGGGTCGCCAGGCGGCCGTTGACCCGGGCGCCGATGCAGCGGTGCGCGTCCTCGCCGTGCAGGGCGTACGCACCGTCCACACAGCTCGACCCGGCGGGCAGCCCGACGGGCCGGGCGCCCGCCGTCCGGCCGCCCGGCGGGACGTCCCCGGGGCAGAAGACGGTGATCTCGCGGTCCTGGGCGAGATCGTCGCGGAGCGAGGACCAGAAGGTCTCCGAGTCGGGGGTGGCGCTCTGCCACTCCAGGAGGCGGGAGAGCCATCCGGGGCGCGTCGGGTCGGCCCGCTCGTCCTCCGCGGGATCCGCACCGGCCGCCGGAGCGTACGGATTGCCCAGCGCGATCACCCCGGCCTCGGCGACGCGGTGCATCTGGTGGGTGCGGATCAACGTTTCCGCGATCTCCCCCGCCTCGCCCGCCACCGCGGTGTGCAGCGACTGGTAGAGGTTGAACTTGGGCGCCGCGATGAAGTCCTTGAACTCCGAGACGACGGGCGTGAAGCAGGTGTGCAGCTCCCCCAGGACCGCGTAGCAGTCGGCGTCCTCGGGCACCAGCACCAGGATCCGTCCCAGGTCCGCGCCGGTCAGCTCGCCGCGGGCCCGCCGCACCCGGTGCACCGAGACCAGGTGGCGGGGCCGCAGCCGGACCTCCGCGTCGATCCCGGCGTCGGTCAGGACCGTCCGCATCCGGGCGGCGAGCGCGGCGAGCGGATCGGGGCGGCCGGCGTGCTCGCGCAGCAGGCGGCGGGTGGCGGCGTACTCCTCCGGGTGCAGGATCGCGAAGACCAGGTCCTCCAGCTCGCTCTTGAGGGCCTGGACGCCGAGGCGTTCGGCGAGCGGGATGAGGACGTCGCGGGTGACCTTGGCGATCCGGACCTGTTTCTCCGGGCGCATCACGCCGAGGGTGCGCATGTTGTGCAGCCGGTCGGCGAGCTTGATGGACATCACGCGGACGTCGTGGCCGGTGGCGACGAGCATCTTGCGGAACGTCTCCGGCTCGGCCGCCGCGCCGTAGTCGACCTTCTCCAGCTTGGTGACGCCGTCGACGAGATAGCGGACCTCGGCGCCGAACTCCGCCCGCACCTGGTCGAGCGTCACCTCGGTGTCCTCGACGGTGTCGTGGAGCAGCGAGGCCGTCAACGTCGTGGTCTCGGCGCCGAGTTCGGCGAGAATCAGGGTCACCGCGAGCGGGTGGGTGATGTAGGGTTCGCCGCTTTTGCGCATCTGGCCGCGGTGCGAGGACTCCGCGAGCGTGTACGCCTTGGCGAGGATCGCGAGATCGGCCTGTGGATGGTGGCCGCGGTGCACCTTGGCGACGTGTTCCAGCGCGTCGGGGAGGCCATCGCGCGGCGCCGGGCCGAGCAGCGCGGCCCGGCCGATACGGCGCAGTCCGCGCAGTGCGGGGCGGGGCAGGCCACGGCGGCTCCGGGCCGTGTCCGGGTTTCCAGGGTTCGTGGCCTCTGCGCTCATGGGCACCTCCGGCAGCGAGTCGACCGGCGGTCAGGCGCCGTCGGTTGAGCGGCCGGGCCGGTGGTTGATGCTACCGAGCCCACCACGCGCCGTTCGCCCGCCCCCTCCCCCCTACGAAACGGATCACCCGTTCGAGCGAACTTCCCGGTGACGGCCGTGTCTTGGGAGGGCGGCGGTGCGGCGACGTCGCGTCAGGCGGTCCCTTCGGCGAGCCACGCGGGGTCGAGGGTCCCCTCGGCGACGATCACGGCGGGCCCGGTCATCTCCACCGTACCGTCGGGCAGTTCGGTGATCTCCAGGGTGCCGCCGAGGACGTCGACGGTGTACGTGACGGGGGTGCCGGTCAGCGCCGGGTCGGTGCCGTCCCGGCGGGCGGTGGCGACGGCGACGGCGCACGCGCCGGTGCCGCAGGAGCGGGTCTCGCCGGAGCCGCGCTCGTGCACCCGCATCGCGACGTGGCGCGGTCCGCGGTCGACGACGAACTCGACGTTGACGCCCTCCGGGTAGACCACGGCGGGCGCGACGCCCGGGGCGTCGAGCAGATTCCCGGCGTGCGCCAGGTCCTCGACGAAGGCGACGGCGTGCGGGTTGCCCATGTTGACGTTCCGGGACGGCCAGGTGCGCTCACCCACGGTGATGTCGGCGCCACCCTCGGGCAGCTCGGCGCGGCCCATGCCGACGGTGACGTCCCCGGTCTTGGCGACGTGCACCCGGCGGATCCCGGCGCGGGTGGCGACGGCGAGGTCACCGGCCTCGGCCAGCCCGGCGTGGAGGAGGTAGCGGGCGAAGACGCGGACGCCGTTGCCGCACATCTCGGCGACCGAGCCGTCGCCGTTGCGGTAGTCCATGAACCACTCGGCCTCGCCGGCCATCGCCCGCGCCTCGGGGTGGGCGGCGGCGCGCACGACGCGCAGCACACCGTCGGCGCCGATCCCGGCGCGCCGGTCGCAGATCCGGGCGACCTCGGCGGCGGTCAGATCGAGGCGGCCCGCCGGGTCCGGAACGATCACGAAGTCGTTCTCGGTGCCGTGGCCCTTGAGGAAGTCGATACGCGCTGCGGTGCTCACCCCTGAATCGTACGGGCCACGGGGGCGGTCCGGCGCGCGGGGCGGACGGGCACGGGGCGCCTACGGTGGCGGCGCACGGGGCGGGCACCGCGGTGGACCGGCCGCCCCGTGGGTTCAGCGCAGGCGGGTGACGCGCCAGATGGCGAGGGCCGCGGGGACGACCACCACGGCGGTGTAGGCGAGTACCACGCGCCAGCTCGCGCGGCGCCCGGAGCCGCGGGCGGGCAGGCCGGGCCAGGTGTGGCCGACACGGCGGGCCGCCATCATGCCCCAGCCCGCGGCGCAGCAGCACAGCAGCAGGCCGAGCATGGCGATGGGCGCGCCGCCGTCACCGCCGAACTCGAAGGCGAGGGGGAAGGCGAACATCAGGGAGCCGACGGCGGCGAGCACCACGACCGGCGCCAGCTGCCACAGCCGCAGCCGCCGCGGCGGGCGCAGCTCCCGGAACGACTCACCGCCCTCGGCGGCCGCCCCCTCGGCGTCGGGCCCGTCGGAGCCGTCCAGCGCGGGGCTGTACGGGGCCTGGAGTCCGGTGCCGTCCGGCTCGGGAAGGGCGTCGGTGTGCCCGTCGCGGTCCCCGGGGACGGCGTACGGGGCGGCGTCGGCGTGCCCCGGGGGCGCGGGGTGCGGGGTCGGGGCGGCACCGTCGCACGGCGCCGTGCCGGTGCCGTGCCGGTCCGGTTGCTGCGCTCCGTTACGAGGGCCGGCCTCCATTGCCACGTGCCCTCCCCACTACAGACTGCACGCTCGATCGACGGTTGATGATGACACGGGCTCAGGGGCCCCGATGACGGGCGGGGCGTCCCGATGCCATGACGTGATCAGGCTGTGACCGGTCGTTCGAGGAGGGCAAGCGCGTGCCGGGGCAGTTCCGCGCGGTCGCCGTCGGCGCCGCTGAGCCAGTGCACCCGGGGGTCGCGGCGGAACCACGCGTCCTGCCGCCGGGCGAACCGCTTCGTGGCCCGTACGGTCTCCTCCCGCGCCTCCGCTTCGGTGCACTCCCCCGCCAGGTGGGCGAGGACCTGCTGGTAGCCGAGGGCGCGGGAGGCGGTGCGGCCCTCGCGCAGGCCGACGGCCTCCAGGGCGCGCACCTCGTCGACGAGTCCGTCCTCCCACATGCGGTCGACGCGGCGGGCGATGCGGTCGTTCAGCTCCGGCCGCTCGACGCCGACGCCGATCTGCAGGGTGTCGTAGACGCCTTCGTGACCGGGGAGGTTGGCGGTGAAGGGGCGCCCGGTGATCTCGATGACCTCCAGGGCGCGCACGATACGGCGGCCGTTGCCCGGCAGGATCGCGCGGGCGGCCTCCGGGTCGGCGGCGGCGAGCCGGGTGTGCAGGACGCCGCTGCCGTGCTCGGCCAGCTCGGCCTCCAGCCGTGCCCGGACCTCCGGATCGGTGCCGGGGAACTCCAGGGCGTCGAGGGCGCCGCGTACGTACAGCCCGGAGCCGCCGACGAGGACGGGCGTGCGGCCCTCGGCGAGCAGCCGGTCGATCTCGGCGCGCGCCAGGCGCTGGTACTCGGCGACGTTGGCGGCGCGGGTGACGTCCCAGATGTCGAGGAGCCGGTGCGGCACGCCCTGCCGCTCCTCCTCGGTGAGCTTGGCGGTACCGATGTCCATACCGCGGTAGAGCTGCATGGAGTCGGCGTTGATCACCTCGCCGCCCAGGTGCGCGGCGAGCGCGACCCCCAGATCGGACTTCCCGGCCGCGGTGGGCCCGACAACGGCGATGACCCGCGGAGCGGGGACTGCGGTGTTCACGCGCCCAGTCTCCCAAACCTCGCGGTGGGCGGGGTGCCGGGGCGGGTGCACGGGGCGGCGCCACGCCCCGCCCTACCCCCACGAAGCCACGAAATACCCCACCCCGTACGGCGCCTCGTCATAGCGCAGCGTCGCCTGGAGGGGGTCGCTCGCGCGGGCGGCGCCGGTGAGGAGTTGCCAGGGGGCGCGGCCGGTCGACTTGAGGGTGGTGGCCTTCTCGGGGGTGAGGGCGGCGAGGGTGTCGGTGTCGGCGGTGGCCAGGGCGCGGGCGAGGGTGGCGTCGTAGTCCGCGGCGTGTTCGTCGTAGTAGCCGGGGGCCTTGAGCGTGCGACAGGCGCTGCCGTCGCCCATCACCAGGAGCGCCACCCGGGGGGCCGAGGCGGCGAGCTCACGGCCCGTCTCCAGGCAGTCCTCGGGGGCGAGCGTCCCGTCCACGCCCAGGCCCGTCACGGGGGCGTCGACGGGGGTGGCGTGGGCGAGCAGCCAGGCGCCGACGGACAGGGAGGGCGGCAGCGGGCGCTCGGGCAGGCGGGGCGCGGTGCCCAGGGCGACCTCGCGGTCCACGCCGAAGCCCCGGAAGGAGCCGGTGGCGCCCTGCGGGTACGGCCCCTGTCCGGCCCCGTCCGTGGGGCCGACGACGACCAGCCGGTCGGGGCGGGCCGCGGCGAGGGCGTCGACGGCCTCCCGGCAGGCGGCGCGGAGCGGGTCCAGTTCGGCCGCGGCACCGGCGGCGACCTCGGGGACGAGCAGGGGCGGGCACGGGCACAGGGCGGCGGCTACGAGCATGCCGAGCAGCGTAGCCCGCGGCCGGCGGACGGCGGACCGGTGGACGGCGGAGGGGCGAGGGGCGGAGTGGTGGTGCGGCGCCGCCCGCTCCGGCCCGGGCCCTGCATGCAGCCGCCCGCTCTGGTCCGGGGCCCCGCGGACAGCCGCCTGCCCCGGTGCGCCCCGCACCCGCCAGGGCCCCGGCCCCCGCCGGACACAGCAGGACGGGCCGCCCCACGGCAGCCCGTCCCGAACGCTCCGGGTCCGCCCCGGAGCGGCTCGCACACGGTGCGGGCGCTCCCGGGCCGGCCCGTCAGTCGCAGCCGCAGCCGCCCGTCGGGGCGGGGGCGGCGGCCGGGGCGCCGATGGAGGGGAGGCCCAGCATGACGCCGGCGGGCTTGGCGGCGGGGGCGGCGTTGCGGCGTTCCCAGGCGTCGCCCGCGGCAGTGCGGCGTACCGCGGAGACGGGGCCCTCGGCCAGGAGGTGGTGCGGGGCGGCGTAGGTGATGTCGACGGTCACCATGTCGCCGGGGCGGACCGGCTCCTCGGGGCGGGTGAAGTGGACGAGGCGGTTGTCGGGGGCGCGGCCGGAGAGGCGGCGGGTGGCGTCGTCCTTGCGGCCCTCGCCCTCCGCGACCATGACCTCCAGGGTGCGGCCGACCTGCTTCTTGTTCTCCTCCCAGGAGATCTCCTCCTGGAGGGCGACGAGACGCTCGTACCGCTCCTGGACGACCTCCTTGGGGATCTGGTCGTCCATCTCGGCCGCGGGGGTGCCGGGGCGCTTGGAGTACTGGAAGGTGAACGCCTGGGCGAAGCGGGACTCGCGGACCGTGTGCAGGGTCTGCTCGAAGTCCTCCTCGGTCTCCCCGGGGAAGCCGACGATGATGTCGGTGGAGAGCGCGGCGTCCGGCATGGCGGCGCGGACCTTCTCGATGATGCCGAGGAAGCGCTCCTGGCGGTATGAGCGGCGCATCGCCTTCAGGACGCGGTCGGAGCCGGACTGGAGCGGCATGTGCAGCTGCGGCATGACGTTCGGGGTCTCGGCCATGGCGGCGATGACGTCGTCGGTGAAGTCGCGCGGGTGCGGGGAGGTGAAGCGGACCCGCTCCAGGCCCTCGATCTTCCCGCAGGCGCGCAGCAGCTTGCTGAACGCCTCGCGGTCGCCGATGTCGGAACCGTAGGCGTTGACGTTCTGGCCGAGCAGGGTGATCTCGGAGACGCCCTCGGAGACCAGCGCCTCGATCTCGGCGAGGATGTCGCCGGGGCGGCGGTCCTTCTCCTTGCCGCGCAGCGCCGGGACGATGCAGAAGGTGCAGGTGTTGTTGCAGCCGACGGAGATGGAGACCCACGCGGCGTACGCGCTCTCGCGGCGGGTCGGCAGCGTCGAGGGGAACGCCTCCAGGGACTCGGCGATCTCGACCTGCGCCTCCTCCTGGACGCGGGCGCGCTCCAGGAGGACCGGCAGCTTGCCGATGTTGTGCGTGCCGAAGACCACGTCGACCCAGGGGGCCTTCTTGACGATGGTGTCGCGGTCCTTCTGGGCGAGGCAGCCGCCGACGGCGATCTGCATACCGGGGCGGGCCGCCTTCTTCGGGGCGAGCTGGCCGAGGTTGCCGTAGAGGCGGTTGTCGGCGTTCTCCCGGACCGCGCAGGTGTTGAAGACGACGACGTCGGCGCCGTCGGCGTCCTTGGGGGCGCGGACGTATCCGGCGTCCTCCAGCAGGCCCGAGAGCCGTTCGGAGTCGTGGACGTTCATCTGGCACCCGTAGGTGCGGATCTCGTAGCTTCGCTCAACGCCCACGTCATTACTCCGGTCACTGCTGCTGGTCACCCCACAAGGGTAAGGGGGTGCGGGCGGCGGCTCTCCCACGGTGACGGGGCGGGCCCCGTGCGGGTGCGCGGGGCGCCCCGGCGACATGCGCGGCGGCCCCCGCCCGGAGGAGGGCGGGGGCCGCTGCGCACGGGGGCGTCAGCTCTCGTCGAGGCCCCAGTAGGGCGAGGGCGTCGAGCCGCTGAAGATGTCGCCGAAGCGGGCGGGGTGCGCGGGGGCGCCGACGTCGGCGGGGGCGAAGGAGGTCACGCCGCCGTGGGCCGGGTCGCCGGACGGGATGGACCAGACGGCGCCGTGCCGGTCGTTCTCGCCGGGTGCGGAGGCCGCCAGATCGGCGTGGCCGTCGCCGTTGGTGTCCAGCAGCCGCAGGCCGGCGCCGAACAGGTCGCCCGCCTCGGCGGTGCCCGGCACGCCGGGGCTGTCCTGGCTGTAGGCGAGGGCACCGGTGCCGGTCAGGCCCTTGTCGGAGCCCTTGAGCAGCACCACCGAACCGGCCTGCTTCTTGGTGCCGACGGCCTCGCCGGGCACGCCGACGGCCAGCTCGTCGCGGCCGTCACCGTCGGTGTCACCGGCGGTCAGGGACGCGCCGAACACGTCACCCTCCTCGTCGGCCCCGGGCACGCCGGGCGTGGCCTGGGTGAAGGTGTCGGTGCGGCTGCCGAGGCCGGAGGCGGTACCGTAGCGGACCTTGACGGTGCCGGAGTCGGTCCAGGGGCCCTCGATGATGCCGTCCGGCGCCTCGCGCCAGGCGAGGTCCGCGCGGCCGTCGCCGTTGAAGTCGCCCACGGTGGCGGGGAGCGCCTCCGGTCCCTTGTCGGACTGCTTGGTCAGCCCCTTGGGACCGCCCTGGAAGAGGGCGCCGGGCCGGGAGGACTCCTCCATGGAGCGGGCGACGAAGAGATCGTCGGCGCCGTCGCCGTTGAAGTCGCCCGCGGTCAGCGACAGCACCTCGGAGTCGCCGTCGGCCACCGACACGGTCTGCGCCTGCGCCGGTTTGCCGTCCCGGGTGAACGGGCCCTGGAGCAGCTTGGCCTTCTTCTCCTCCATGTACGCGGTGGTGAAGAGGTCCTGGTGGCCGTCGCCGTTGAAGTCGCCGGCCACGATGTTCCGGGCGTGGTCCAGCGTGACGGCACCCTCGCCGCTCAGGCCCTTGCCCTTGGTGCCCCACAGGGCGAGCAGGGTGTCCTCCTCCGGCCCGGCCACGACGACGGCGAGGTCGGTGATGCCGTCGCCGTCCAGGTCGCGGGCGACGAGCGAGTCGCCGAACACGCCCTCGACGGGCGGCATGCCGGGCGTCTTGGCGTCGATGACGGTACGGGTCGCCGGGTCCAGCCCGTGCGCGGAGCCGTAGACCACGGCGATGTACCCGGGGTTGCCCGTCGTCCCGGGGGCGCTGACGACGAGGTCGTTGTAGCCGTCGCCGTTGAAGTCCTCCTTCAGCACGGTCTTCTTGGCGGCTGCCCGGGGGGTGCTGCCGGGATCGCTGCCGCCGGACGTGACGGCGCCCGCGGTGACGGCGAGCGCCCCCACGACGACGGCTCCCACGCCTGCGGCTATCGCTCCCCTGGTGCGCTTGCGCACTCGGCCTCCTGGAGATCGGTGATTCGCGTAGTCCCTACGCCTGCCTTCGTACGGTGTCCGGACCCGCCGGACGCCGCCCCCGTCCCCCTTCGAGGGGATGCCGTTCCGCGCCCCGTGTGGGTCGGTGGTGCACCCGGGAGCGGCGGAAGGTCACCTACGGGGACTCCGGGAGGGCCCCCGCCGGTTGCACTCCCGTTGCCTTGTGATTGCTCTGTGATTGCCTTGTGATTGCCCTTTGTCCGCAAGGGCGTTGGGGAACGGGGCGCACCACGCGGTCCGGCCGGCGGGCCGCGGGTTGTCCACACCCCTCCCCCTTCCGGACCCGTACTGGCAGGATTCCGGTCATGTTTCCGGCGATCCCGTCGCTCTCCGCGCTCCCCCGCCGCCTGGCCGGGGCGCTGCGCCGCCCGCTGCCCGCCGTGGTCTGCGCCGCGGCGGCGCTCGCGCTGCTCGCCTGGTGGCTGCTGCCCCTGGGCGGCGCCCCGTCCCCCCGGGGCACCGTCACGCTGGCGACGGGCGTGCCCACCGGTGTGTACGCGCGCTACGGCGAGCTGCTGAGGCAGGACCTGGCGCACGACGCGCCGCAGCTGGAGGTCCGGCTGACGCGCAGCGAGGGGTCGATCGACAATCTGCGGCAACTCACCTCCGGGCGCGCGGGGTTCACCATCGCGACGGCCGATGCGGTCGCCGCGTACCGGGAGCGCGGCGAGCGGGGCGCGCGCTCGCTGCGGGCCTGCGCGCGGCTCTACGACGACTACATGCAGCTGGTGGTGCCGGAGGGGTCGCCGGTGCGCTCGGCGAAGGATCTGCGCGGGCTGCGGGTGGGGGTGGGCGCCGACGGTTCGGGCGTCCAGCTGATCACCCGGCGGCTGATGGCGGCGGCGGGGCTGGACTTCGGCCGCGACATCCACCCGGTGCGGGTCGGCATCGACACCATGCCGACGCTGCTGCGCCACGGGAAGCTGGACGCGTTCTTCTGGTCGGGCGGGCTGCCGACCGCCGCCGTGCAGCATCTGGAGGACCGGTTCCCGGTGCGGCTGGTGCAACTCGGCGATCTGGCGGGCGCGTTGCACCGCCAGGGCGGGCAGTCCCGCTACTACCGGGAGGCCGTGATGCCGGCCGACGCCTATCCGCGGGCCCAGCACGGGCAGGGCGTGAAGACCATCGCGGTGGCCAATCTGCTGGTCACCACCGACCGGGAGGACGCGGCGCTGACCGAGGCGATGACCCGCACGGTGATACGGAGCCGGGACGCGATCGGCGGGGAGGTGCACGCCGCGCAGAAGGTGGACCTGCGGACCGCGGTCTTCACCGATCCGCTGGCGCTGCACCGGGGCGCTCGCCGCTACTACGTGTCCGAGAAGCCCTGACAGCGGTGCGGCCCGGCCCCGGCTCCGAGGAGACCGGGGGCCGGGCCGCACATCGGCTCAGGCTGCGGGCGTGCCGCCGGGGCGGCGGCCCGACCGGCTGCGGCGCGGCCGGCGGCGGGCGCCCGTCGCGCCGCCGCCCGCACCGCCGCCTGCGGGGGTGCGCCGTCCGCCGCCGCCCGCGGGGCGCCGCCGGGCGGGCTGCTGCGGGGCGGGCGCGGCGAGCTGGACCGGATCGCCCGAGGGGGTGCGTGCGCCGGTGATCCGTATCAGCTCGGTGTCGCCGGGGCGGACCGTGGCGGTGCCCGGGTCGATCTTGGCCTGGCGCATCAGCCGGGTCATGTCGCGGCGCTGGCCCGGGGTGACGAGCGTGACGACGGTGCCGGACTCCCCGGCCCGTGCGGTACGGCCGCCGCGGTGCAGGTAGTCCTTGGCCTCGGTGGGCGGGTCGACGTTGACGACGAGGTCGAGGCCGTCGATGTGGATACCGCGGGCCGCGACGTTGGTGGCGATCAGCGCCGTGGCGTGGCCGGTGCGGAACTGCTCCAGGGTGCGGTTGCGCTGCGGCTGCGACTTGCCGCCGTGCAGCGCGGCGGCGCGGACGCCCTGGGCGAGCAGATGCTTGGTGAGCCGGTCGGCGCCGCGCTTGGTGTCCACGAACATGATCACGCGGCCCTCGCGGGCGGCGATCTCGGTGGTGGTGGCGCGCTTGTCGGTGTCGGCGACGTAGAGGACGTGGTGGTCCATGGTCGTGACGGTGGCGGCCGACGGGTCCACGGAGTGGGTGACCGGGTCGGTGAGGAAGCGACGGACCAGTTTGTCGACATTGCGGTCGAGCGTCGCGGAGAACAGCATCCGCTGACCGGTCGGGTCGACCTTCTCCATGAGCCGGGTGACCTGCGGCAGGAAGCCCATGTCGGTCATCTGGTCGGCCTCGTCGAGGACGGTGACGGCGACCTGGTCGAGGGCGCAGGCACCGCGGTCGAGGAGGTCGGCGAGGCGTCCGGGGGTGGCGACCAGCACCTCGGCGCCGCGGCGCAGCGCGTCGGTCTGCCGGTTGATCGAGGTCCCGCCGACGACGGTGGTGGTCCGCAGCCCGACCGCCTTGGCGTACGGGCCGAGCGCATCGGCGACCTGCCCGGCGAGTTCGCGGGTGGGAACGAGCACCAGCGCCAGCGGCCGCCTGCTCTCGGCGCGGCGGCCGGCGGTGCGGCTGAGCAGCGCGAGGCCGAAGGCGAGGGTCTTGCCCGAGCCGGTGCGGCCCCGGCCGAGGACGTCACGCCCGGCGAGCGTCGCGGGCAGCGTCGCCGCCTGGATGGGGAACGGCTCGGTGACGCCCTGCGCACCCAGCGCGGTCAGCAGCTCCGGGGCCAGCGGCAGCTCCTCGAAGGAGGCCACCGGGGCGGGGGCGGGCGTGCGGGGGGACGGCGTACGGGGTGCGGCGCTGCGTCGCGGTGCGGTCGCTCGTGTCACTGAAGGCCCTTCGGTTGGGTGAGGCGTGGTCGTGTCGACCGCGCACTCCCCCGTGGGACGGCACTCGGGACACGAGGCGTACGGGTGCGCGGTGGGGCGGGGCCGGGGCGGTCGCGGCATCCGCACCGTCCACCGGAGAGGCGGCGGAGGGGGCGGGGCGCGCCCGGTGCCCCGCGGAGACGGGACGGGGCCCGCACCGGCTGGCCGGTGCGGGCCCCGTCCGCGAGACGCGTGGGCGTCAGGCGGGGATGATGTTCTCCGCCTGCGGGCCCTTCGGGCCCTGGGTCACGTCGAAGGAAACCTTCTGACCCTCGAGGAGCTCACGGAAGCCCTGGGCCTGGATGTTCGAGTAGTGGGCGAAGACGTCGGGGCCGCCGCCGTCCTGCTCGATGAAGCCGAAGCCCTTTTCCGAGTTGAACCACTTCACGGTGCCGGAAGCCATAATTTTCTCCTTCATGGGGCACGGAGTCCGCACTGCGCGGGCTCCCTGTCGCCGAGATGAGTGCCCGACACCGGAGGATTCCGGTAAAACACGGAACGCCCGGGGCTACAAGCCTCCGGGCGCACACGACGTTCATGGGTACCACAACTGCAACGCTGTTCACAGTAGCACAGCCCCGGCGCCCCGTGCGGTGAGCGCGGCCGCGCCCCGTGGCGCCGTGACCGTCATCCGCCGTGCGGGGCGTCCCGCGGCACCGTCACCCGTACCTGGAGGCCGTGCGGTACATGCGTGGCGAAGCGCAGCGTGGCGCCGCCCGCGGCGAGCAGGGCGCGGCTGATGGAGAGGCCCAGGCCCGAGCCGGAGACGTTCTGGTGGCGGCCGCTGCGCCAGAAGCGGTCGCCGATCCGGGCCAGCTCGTCGTCGGTGAGGCCGGGCCCGCTGTCGGCGACGGTGATCCGTACGCCGTGGCCGCGCGGGGTGACGGAGACGGTGACGGGCCCGCCGGGCGGGGTGAATTTCAGGGCGTTGTCGACGATCGCGTCGAGGGCGCTGGAGAGGGCGACGGGGTCGGCCCAGCCGGTGACGGCGGCGTGCCCCTCGTAGGTGAGGTGCACGCCCTTGTCGTCGGCGAGCGGGCGCCAGGAGTCGACCCGCTCGGCGGCGAGCGCGGCGATGTCGGTGAGCTGGAGGTCGGCCGCGGCGTGCTCGGCGAGCGCGAGGCCGAGGAGGTCGTCCAGGACGCGGGCGAGCCGCTTGCCCTCGGTGCGTACGGAGGCGATCTCGGCGTTGCCCTCGGGGAGTTCCAGGGCGAGCAGTTCGATGCGGAGCAGCAGTGCGGAGAGCGGGTTGCGCAGCTGGTGGGAGGCGTCCGCGACGAAGGCGCGCTGCTGTTCCAGGACGTCCTCGACATGGTCGGCCATCTCGTTGAACGAACGGGCCAGCCGCCGCAGTTCGGGCGGCCCGGCGGTGGCGGCGACCCGGGACTTCATCCGGCCGGTGGCGATGTCGTGGCTGGCCGCGTCGAGGACCCGCACCGGCCGCAGCACCCAGCCGGTGAGGCGGAACGCGGCGGCGACGGCGGCGAGCATCGCCGCGCACTCCCCCGCGGCGATCAGCAGCCAGCCGCGCAGGATGCGGTGGCGCAGCTGCCCGGTGGGCGAGTCGGTGACGACGACCGCGACCACGTCACCGTCGCGGATGACGGGCGAGGCGACCGGGATCCGGCCGGTGTCGTCCCACGGCCAGATCTGGTCGGGGTCGTGGCTGCGGTATCCGGCCAGCGCCTCCTTGAACGCCTGGGCGCCCTTGCCGTCCCGCGCCACCGGCCAGCCGCCCGGGGCGACGGCCATCGGGGTGCGGTCGCGGTGGAAGACGCCGGCCCGGATGCCGTAGAGGTCGTGGTAGCGGGCGAGTTCGGCGGCGAGGGTGGCGCGGCGTTCGTCCTCGTCGCCGGGGGCCTTGGCGGCGGAGCGGTCGGTGACGAACTGCGCGAGGGAGGCGAACCGCGCCGCGTCGTCGATGCGGTCGATGACCACTTTCTGCTGCTCGACACCGGCGGTGATCACCGCGAGCGGCACACCGAGGGCGAGCAGCACCCCGGCGAGCAGGACGATGAGGAGCGGAAGGAGTCGGGTACGCACGGACCGGCGGGCCTCAGCCGGCCGGGGCGGCGGGCGGGCGCACCGGGGCGGCGGGGGCGACCAGGCGGTAGCCGACGCCGCGGACCGTCTCGATGAGCGCGGGCATCCGCAGCTTGGCGCGGAGCGAGGCGATGTGCACCTCCAGGGTCCGGCCGGTCCCCTCCCAGCTGGTGCGCCACACCTCGCTGATGATCTGCTCCCGCCGGAACACCACCCCGGGGCGCTGGGCGAGCAGGGCGAGGAGGTCGAACTCCTTACGGGTCAGCGGGATGGCGGTGCCGTCCACCGAGACCTGGCGGGTGGGCAGTTCGACGGTGACGGCGCCCAGCCGCAGCGCGTGATCGGGGCCGCTCTCCTCGGCGCGCGGCTCGGCGGGGCCGGGCGTGCCGCGGCGGCTGACGGCGTGGATCCGGGCGAGGAGTTCGCCGGTGTCGTAGGGCTTGACCACGTAGTCGTCGGCGCCGAGGTTGAGGCCGTGGATGCGGGAGCGGACGTCGGCGCGCGCGGTGACCATGATGACGGGCACGGCGCGGATCCGGCGGATGCGGCCGCAGACCTCGAAGCCGTCCTGGTCGGGCAGGCCGAGGTCGAGCAGGACGACCGCGAACGGTTCGTCGTGGTCGGGCAGGAGCGCCTGGAGGGCCTCCTCGCCGCTGCGGGCGTGCACGACGGCGAAGCCGTGCCGTCCGAGCACCGCGGACAGGGCCGCGGCGACATGGTCGTCGTCCTCGACGAGCAGCAGTCTCATCGGCCCGGCCTCCTCCTCGGTGACGGTGTGCGCTGACGGTGTACGGGAACCACAGGGCATCTACGGCGATGAACGGTGTGCACGTCAAGGGGCGGCCATGCCCCGGACGCCATCCGTTACGCAGCCGGTACGCCCGGGGACACCGGGGCGGCTCCGGAGTGTGGCAGAGGGGTGCGGAAGAGCGGTCGGCGCACCGTACGGGCGCGCCGCGCACCGGCGTCCCCGAACCGGGGCGGCGGGTTCCGGCCGTCGCGGCCGGATTGTGATCCTCAAGTTCCGCTCAGATGTAATGACGCAGGTCGCAGGCCGTCCTACTGTCCAGGCAACCGAGGAGGACGGAGCTACACGCCGATGAGCGAAGTATCGGGGACCGGGAGCACCGAGGCCCCCGCACCGGCCGGGGACCAGTTGGTCGTGCTGGACAACGTCAACAAGCACTTCGGCGCGTTGCACGTGCTCCAGGACATCGACCTGACGATCCACCGTGGTGAGGTCGTCGTGGTGATCGGGCCCTCCGGGTCCGGCAAGTCGACGCTGTGCCGCACGATCAACCGTCTGGAGACGATCGACACCGGCGCCATCAGCATCGACGGCAAGCCGCTGCCGCAGGAGGGCCGGGAACTGGCCAGACTCCGTGCCGATGTCGGCATGGTCTTCCAGTCCTTCAACCTCTTCGCGCACAAGACGGTGCTGGAGAACGTGGTCCTGGGACAGACCAAGGTCCGCCGCACGGACAAGGCGGCCGCCGAGAAGAAGGCGCGCGCCCTGCTGGACCGGGTGGGCGTGGGCACCCAGGCGGACAAGTACCCCGCACAGCTGTCGGGCGGTCAGCAGCAGCGGGTGGCCATCGCCCGCGCGCTGGCCATGGATCCCAAGGTGATGCTGTTCGACGAGCCGACGTCGGCGCTGGACCCGGAGATGATCAACGAGGTGCTGGAGGTCATGCAGCAGCTCGCCCGGGACGGGATGACGATGGTCGTCGTCACCCACGAGATGGGCTTCGCCCGCTCCGCCGCCAACCGCGTGGTGTTCATGGCCGACGGCCGGATCATCGAGGAAGCGGAGCCGAACCAGTTCTTCAACAATCCGCGCAGCGACCGCGCGAAGGACTTCCTTTCGAAGATCCTCCACCACTGAGCCCGCGGTCGGGCCACGATGACCGTCAACACCTGTTGCAGACAAAGGACTTTCACCATGAGGATGCGTAAGACGGCCACGGCGTGCGCGGCGGTGCTCGCGCTGGCGGCGACGGCGACCGCGTGCGGCGGCGAGTCGGGCACGGCGGGCGACAAGCCGGCCGGCGGCGACGTCTACAGCGGCACCTACACGCCCGCGTCCGGCGTCAAGGTCGACTCCCCCGTGCTGCAGAAGGCCCAGAAGGCACACCAGATCACCATCGGCGTCAAGGCCGACCAGCCGTTCCTCGGTTTCAAGGACACGTCGGGCAAGTACACCGGCTTCGACATCGAGATCGCGAAGATGGTCGCCGCCGACCTCGGCTTCTCCGAGAAGGAGATCGTCTTCAAGACGATCGACTCCAACGTCCGTGAGACCACCATCTCCAAGGGCCAGGTCGACTTCTACGTCGGTACGTACTCGATCAACGAGGAGCGCAAGAAGCAGGTCGACTTCGCCGGGCCGTACTACACCGCGGGCGCCGACCTGCTGGTGGCGCGGGACGACAAGTCGATCACCGGCCCGATGTCGCTGCGCGGCAAGAAGGTCTGCTCCATCGTCGGCTCCACGCCGCTGCAGGAGATCAAGAAGCCGAAGTACGGCGCCGACACCATCGAGCTGTCGAAGTACTCGGACTGCGTCAAGTCGCTGCTCGACGGCCAGGTCGCCGCCGTCACCACCGACGACGCGATCCTCAAGGGCTACGCCGCGCAGCGCAAGGAGAAGCTGCGCGTCGTCGACAAGCCGTTCACCAAGGAGCCCTACGGCGTCGGCCTGAAGAAGGGCGACAAGGCGCTCCAGGGCGCGATCACCGACGCGCTGGAGAAGCACATCAAGAACGGCGACTACAAGAAGGCGTACGAGGGCACGCTGGGCAAGTCCGGTTCGCCGTTCACCAACGACACCGCGCCGGAGCTGCCGCTTCCGCGAGGCTGACGCGCTCACGCCCCGCTTCGGAGGTGACCGTGTCCGTCCGCCCACCGGGGCGGGCGGACGCGCCCCCACCGCACCATCAGGGCTGCGCCCCGTACGCCCGCCGCGCCGGGTGTGCGGGGCGCGCTGCCGTCCGCCGCGCGGGCCCCGCCCCCTTTCCGCCGCCGACCCGACCGCAACCGCGGAGACCCCATGAACGTACTCCTCGATCATCTTCCCGAGTTCCGCGACGGCTTCCTCGGAACCCTGGCGATCACCGCGGCCAGCGCGCTGCTGGCGCTGGTGCTCGGCCTCCTCATAGCCGGCTTCCGGGTCTCCCCGATCCCGCCGCTGCGGGCGTTCGGGACGGCCTGGGTCACGGTGTTGCGGAACACCCCGCTCACCCTGCTCTTCCTCGTCGCCTTCTTCGTCGTGCCGCAGGTCCTCTTCCCCGGCACCAGCCCCTTCGTGCTGGCGACGCTGGCGCTGGGCTTCTACACCTCGTCGTTCGTGTGCGAGGCGGTGCGCTCGGGCATCTCGACGGTGCCGATCGGGCAGGCGGAGGCGGCCCGTTCGCTGGGCATGACGTTCTCCCAGACGCTGCGCATGATCGTGCTGCCGCAGGCCACCCGCACGGTGCTGCCGCCGCTCAGCTCGATCTTCATCGCGCTGACGAAGAACTCCGCCATCGCGGGCGCCTTCAGCGTCACCGAGCTGTTCAACGTCTCGAAGCTGCTGAGCGACCAGGGTTTCGCCATCGGCTGGATCTTCCTGTGGATCGCCCTGGCCTATCTCGTCATCACCTTCGCGATCAGCGGCCTCTTCCGGGTGCTGGAGCGGCGGATGGGGGTGGCCCGGTGAGCGAGGCCGGACGGCGGATCAGTACGACGTGGGTGCCGCGCGCAGGCGGGGCGGATCGAAGCGAGGTATCGGCATGAGCGGCGCCAGCGTTCTCTACGACGCACCGGGCCCGAAGACGAAGGCGCGCAACCGCCTCTACAGCATCGTCGGCACGGTGGCGGTGGTGGCCCTGATCGCCTTCGTCATCGAACGGCTCAACGCCAAGGGCCAGTTCAAGCCCGAGATGTGGAACATCTTCAACTACGCGGACGTGCGGAACAATCTGCGCGACGGCGTGCTGACCACGCTGGAGGTCTTCGCGGTCGCCGCGGTCCTCTCGCTGGCGCTGGGCGTGCTGCTGGCGGTGGCACGGCTCTCCGACCACAAGCCGGTGCGCTGGCTGGCGACCGGTTTCGTCGAACTCTTCCGCGCCATCCCGCTGTTGATCACCATCTACGTGCTGTGGGTGATCCTCCTCGTCAACCGCGACGCGCTCGGTCTGTCCGGCAACGGCCCGCAGTTCTGGGCGCTGGTGGTGGGCCTGACCGCGTACAACGGCTCGGTCCAGGCCGAGGTGCTCCGTGCGGGCATCGTGGCGGTGCCGCGCGGGCAGGCCGAGGCGGCGTACGCGCTGGGTATGCGCAAGACGCAGGTCATGACGGTGGTGCTGATCCCGCAGGCGGTGCGGGCCATGCTGCCGACGATCATCAGCCAGCTGGTGGTGACGCTGAAGGACACCTCCCTCGGCTACATCATCACGTTCGAGGAACTCCTCTACACAGCCCGCCAGATGAGCACCAACATCATCGTGAACGGCTCCGACACGTACGTTCCGGTCATCATCGTGACGGGCCTCATCTACGTCGCGATGTGCCTGGCGCTGTCCGGTCTGGCGACCTGGATCGAGCGGCGCGGCCGCCGTACGAAGACCGGGGTCGCCCCGGCCACCGCAGCTCCCGCGGGTGATCCGGCCGCCGCGGCCGACACCGGGAAGGACCCGGCCGCCACACCGTGACCGGCCGCCGGGCGGCGGGGCAAACGGAGGGTGCGGGGGCGGCGGCGGGGACGGCGCCGCCCCGGTCACTTGACGCGGGCGGTCGCAGTGGGTTGCATACGCTGTGTGATCACGCACCGGGCTTCAACTGCCAGTTCCCGTACCGCCGCTTCGCCCCTCCGGGGCCGGGGAGCCACCTCGTGGACCCGGTGATCGTCGTGGGGGCGGGCCCGGTCGGCCTCGCCCTCTCCCTCTCGCTCGCCCGTCTGGGCGTCCCCTCCGTCGTCCTCGACGACACCACCGGCCCCGAGCCCGTCCGCCCGGCCCGTACCGCGGTGCTGCGCGAGGACACCGCGGCGTACGTGGCACGGCTGGGCTGCGCCCCGGCACTCGCCTCGGCCGGCACCCGCTGGACCGCCTGGCGCACGGTGCGCAGGCGACGGCTGATGGAGCGCGTGGAGTTCGGCCCCGGCGGCCCCTGGACGCCCGGTGCCGACGACGCGCCCGCCTCGCCCGTCCACCTTCCGCAGCACGCACTGACCGGCGCGCTCCGCACCGCGCTGGAGGGCGAGGAGCTGGCCCGGATCGTCGGCGGCAGCCGTCTGGTGGAGCTGGAGCAGGACGCCGGCGGCGTCAGCGCCCACACCCGCGGCCCCGGCGGCACCTGGTGGCGCGGGAGTTATCTGATCGGCTGCGACGGTCCGCGCTCCACCGTCCGCAAACTGCTGGAGATCCGTTTCCCGGGCCGCACCTCCGTCGAACGGCACGCGGTCGCCGCCGTCCGCGCGGACCTGCCCTGGCCCGGCGAGGCGCTGCTGCACCGCGCCCCCGGGCGGCACGGCGTCACGGAGGTCTGCGCCCGGCCGCTGCCGGACGGGGTGTGGCGGCTGGACTGGCTGCTGCCGCCCGGCCGCGATCTGGTCACGCCGGACGCGCTGGTCGCCCGGATCCGCGATTCGCTGGCGGACTGGGCCGCCGAACCGGCCCTGGCGACCGGCACCGAGGCCGCCCCGCAGCAGTCCCGCGGCCGCGGCCAGGCCCGCCCCGTACCGCCGTACGAGCTGCTCGACACCGGTGTCCACACCGTCCACCACCGGCTGGCGCGGCGGTGGCGGCACGGGCGGGCCTTCCTCGCCGGGGACGCGGCCCATCTGCTGGGCGCGCTCGGGACGCAGGGCCTCGACGAGGGGCTGCGGGACGCCGAGAACCTCGCCTGGAAGCTGGCGCTCGCCTGGCACCACGGGGCGTCCGAGACGTTGCTGGACAGCTACCAGGCCGAGCGGCGCGGTGCGGTGGCCGCCCGGCTGCGCGCCGCCGACCAGGCACTTCCACTGCTGCGGGACGGCGGTGCGGGCCGTCTGCGGCGCGCCCTGCCGGGCGCCGCGCGCGGTGGCTCGGCGCTCTTGACCGACGGTCATCTGGGGCGGGGGCCGCTGGGCGCGCCGCCGGCCCACTCCCGTTCGCCGCTCGCCCCGGCACCGGCGCACACCGCGGCGGCCCCGGTGGGCACGCTGCCCGGCGCGCCGGTCGCCGATGTCCCGGTGACGACCGTCGATGGTGCGGTGGTGCCGCTGCGCGAACGGCTGGGCCGGGGGCTGCTGTTGGTGCTCGTCGCGCCCGGTACGGGCGTGTGGGAGCCGCGGCACTGGCGGAGCGCCGGGCTGATGCCGCGGCTGACCGGCGCGGCCGAGGGGCTGCCCGTCGCCACCGAGGTCCTGGTCGCCGAGGAGTATCCGGGGGCGGCCGCGCACACCGTGCTGCTGGTCCGTCCGGACGGCCATCTGGTCACCGCGCTGTCCGGCGTCCGCCCGGCCGAGCTGTACGCCTGTGCGGACGCGGTACGCGGCGGGGCCTCCGGCGGAGCGGCGCACAGGCCGCCGGCCGAGGGCGAGGACCCGGCCGCCGGCGCCACGGTGGACGGCGGTTCACCGGGCGCGGAATCCGTGGTTGACCCTGTGGGAACGTCCGTGTTTCACTCCGAACGTGACTGATCACGGCGCGCGTTTCTGGCGGAGGGTCCATCTCGACCTGGTCCGCTACGCGGGCTGCACCTGTCGTCCGTCCTGCTGATCCGCAGTTCCTGCCCCGCGTGCTCCCGGCCGTCCGGCCGTGGCGAGCGCGTCTCTTCGCGATCACTCAGGACGGTCTCCCGTGCCCGGTCTCCCCTCCCCTGCCCGCCCTCGGACCGCCCCGCCCACCGGCGGTCCGAGCGCCTCGGAACTCCTCGGCTTCGTCCGCCGCACCGCCGCGGACACCTCCCTCGTCGCCTCCCTCCCACTCGATCCCGAAGGCCGCACCTGGCTGCGTCTTGACGGTCCGGACGGCAGCGAGGCATGGCTGATCGGCTGGCCGCCCGGCACCGGCACCGGCTGGCACGACCACGGCGGCTCCCGCGGCGCCTTCGCCGCGGCCACCGGCGCGCTGACGGAGGACTCCCTCACCGTCGCGCTCCCCACCGAGGGCTGGACGGTGCTGGAACTGGCCGACGGCGTCGACCGCACCCGCACCCTGACCGGCGGCCGGGGCCGTGCCTTCGGCCCCCACCACGTCCACCAGGTGCGGAACACCTCACCCACCGCCCACGCCATATCGGTGCACGCGTACCACCCACCGCTCCCCCTGATGCGGCGCTACAGCCGCACCGGCCCCCTCCTCCGCCTCGAAGAGGTCGAACGGCCGGAGGACTGGGGGTGAGCGCGGCCGGGGTGAGCGTCACCACGGAGGTCTCGCGGCGGCCATGGCGCCACGGCGGAGAGGCGGAGGTGGGAAGTTGAGCGCCATCGACACCCTGCTGGAGCAGGCCCGTGCCCGGCTGCACCGGCTGGACCCCGCTCAGGCGGCGGCCGTGCAACAGGCGGGCGGCCTCCTCGTCGACATCCGCTACGCGGCGCTGCGCACCCGCGACGGCACCATCCCGGGCGCACTGATCGTGGAGCGCAACGAGCTGGAGTGGCGTCTCGACCCGACCGGCGACCACCGCGCCCCGGAGGCGACCGGCCACGACCTCCACACCGTCGTCATCTGCAACGAGGGGTACGCATCGAGCCTCGCCGCCGTCTCCCTCCACCAATTGGGACTGCACCGCGCCACCGACCTGATCGGCGGCTTCCAGGCGTGGCGCGCCGCGGGCCTCCCCGTGATCCCCGGCACGGGGCAGACCAACGGCTGACCGGGGCCCGGCAGCGCCCTTGGCCGCGGCCCGGTCGTGGCCAGGGCTTGCCCGTGCATGCCGTGGCCCGGCACCGGGAGCATCGGGCGGCCGGTGGCCGGGAGGGGGCCGGGGAGACCGGAGGCGTAACGGGTTCCCCGGCGCGAGGGCACGCCGGGTAACGGAGCGTGGAGGGACAACCGGCGCGAGACGCCGCCGTGGCTCCCTTACACGCGGTGCGGCCTCGGTCGGCGCCGCACCGCTACTCCTGCGCCCACTGCTCCAGCAGTTCGGAGTCCTCCCCCTCTTCCTCCAACGCCTGGCGGACCACCCGCAGCGCCAGGCCCTCGGGGTAGCCCTTGCGGGCCAGCATCCCGGCGAGCCGCCGCAGCCGCTTGTCGCGGTCCAGGCCCCGGGTGGCGCGGAGCTTGCGCTCGACCAGCTCCCGGGCGGTGGCCTCCTCCTGCTCGGGTTCGAGGCGGCCGATCGCCTCGTCGATGACCTCGGACTCCACGCCCTTGGTCCGCAGCTCGCGGGCGAGCGCCCGCCGGGCCAGGCCCCGCCCGTGGTGCCGGGACTCCACCCACGCATCGGCGAACGCCGTGTCGTCGATGAGCCCGACCTCCACGAAGCGGGAGAGCACCTCCTCCGCAACCTCCTCGGGGATGTCCCGCTTGCGCAGGGCATCCGCGAGCTGGCTGCGGGTGCGCGGTGACCCGGTGAGCAGGCGCAGGCATATCGCCCGTGCCTGCTCCTCGGGCGTGCGCGGGGACCCCTGCCCGGCCCTCGACGGGGAGGGGTCGCCGCTGTCGTCACGGCCGCCACGGCTCTTACGGTGTTCGGCACCGCCCATGGCGTGACCGCCGTCGGGCCATTCCGTTCGCCGCGTCATGGCGGACTAGCTCTTGGCCGCGGTGGCCTTGGCACCCTTGGCGCCCTTGGCCGCGGGCGCCGGAGCCGACTTCGCGGACTCGGCCGGACCCGCCGCGTCCGGACCGGGCTCCGCCGCCGGGTCCTGCGGCTTGACGCCGATGCCCAGCTTCTCCTTGATCTTCTTCTCGACCTCGTTGGCGAGGTCCGGGTTGTCCTTGAGGAAGTTGCGGGCGTTCTCCTTGCCCTGGCCGAGCTGATCGCCCTCGTACGTGTACCAGGCGCCCGACTTGCGGATGAAGCCGTGCTCCACACCCATGTCGATCAGGCCGCCCTCGCGGCTGATGCCCTGGCCGTAGAGGATGTCGAACTCGGCCTGCTTGAAGGGCGGGGCCACCTTGTTCTTGACCACCTTGCAGCGGGTGCGGTTACCGACCGCGTCCGTGCCGTCCTTGAGGGTCTCGATGCGGCGGATGTCGATACGCACCGAGGCGTAGAACTTCAGGGCGCGGCCACCGGTCGTGGTCTCCGGCGAGCCGAACATCACGCCGATCTTCTCGCGGAGCTGGTTGATGAAGATCGCGGTGGTCTTGGACTGGTTGAGCGCGCTGGTGATCTTGCGCAGCGCCTGGCTCATCAGCCGGGCCTGGAGACCGACGTGCGAGTCACCCATCTCACCCTCGATCTCCGCCTTCGGCACCAGGGCCGCGACGGAGTCGATGACGATGAGGTCGAGGGCGCCGGAGCGGACCAGCATGTCCGTGATCTCCAGGGCCTGCTCACCGTTGTCCGGCTGGGACAGGATCAGTGCGTCCGTGTCCACGCCGAGCTTCTTGGCGTACTCCGGGTCGAGCGCGTGCTCGGCGTCGATGAACGCCACGGAGCCGCCGGCCTTCTGCGCGTTGGCCACCGCGTGCAGGGTCAGGGTCGTCTTACCGGAGGACTCCGGTCCGTAGACCTCCACCACGCGGCCGCGGGGGATACCGCCGACACCCAGCGCCACGTCGAGCGCGGTCGACCCGGTGGGGATGACCTCGATGGGTTCGTTCGGCCGCTCCCCCATGCGCATCACGGCGCCCTTGCCGAATTGCCGTTCAATCTGTGCGAGCGCGGCGTCGAGCGCCTTCTCGCGGTCAGTGCCTGCCATGGGTTCCACCCGATTTGCTTGAGTCGATCGCTTCACGTCCACGACGCTAACGCCTGCCACTGACAATGCGCCCGGACCCGGCTCCGGCCTGTGGACAACTCGGCGATGAAGCCCCGGAACTTTCGCTCCGGCGTACAGGTCGGACCCTCATGAGAATGGATGTTCGATTTTACTGTCAAGCGGACTCCACCCGGCCCGGCGGCCGCGCGTCGACGCCCGCACCACCCATTCCCGGCGGGTATCGCCCGCTCAACGCTTCAGCGCACCCCTGCTCACCCCCCGTGCGCCGTGAGCCGGTACCCCTCCGGCCCCTCGAAGGAGAACATCGGCCCGAAGGGGCTCTCCGCCATCGGCGCGAGGATCGTGACCCCGGCGGCGACGAGCCGGTCGTGGAGCTGCTGGGCGTCCGGGGTCCGGAACCAGAGCACCACGCCGAGGCCCGGGCGTGCGGCGTCGGCGAGGTCGACGTCCGGGAACAGCTCACGGACGGCGAACGGGATCGGCGCGGTGTCGAAGACGACCGCGTGGGGCGGCGAGGACGGGGAGCGGCGCCACCCCAGGTGACGCTCACAGAAGGCCGCTGCGGCCTCCACGTCACGGACCTGCAGGGCGACGAAGCCGGGACCGTCGACGGCAACAGACATGGGTTTCCCTCACTCACTCTAATGTCAGGACTTTGACATGGGGGAGGCTAGGGCCCACCCCGCGGGCATGTCAAAATGCTGACATGAACGAGAGTGTGCCACCGGAGCCGCCCCGCCCCGCGGACGACATCACCCACCACTTGGGTTATCTGCTCAAACGCGCCCAGGCGGCCCTGCGCGGCGCCATGGACAAGGTGCTGCGCGAGCACGGGCTGACCGTGCCGCAGTACTCCACGCTCGAACTGCTGGCGCTGCACCCGGGGATGTCCAACGCCGACCTCGCCCGCGCGACCTTCGTCACCCGGCAGTCCGGCAACGTCGTCCTGCGGGGGCTCCAGGAAGCCGGGCTGATCACCCGCCCCACCACCCCCGATCACGGGCGCGCCCGGCCCGCCCGGCTCACCGACGAGGGGCGGGCCCGGCTGGCCACGGTCCAGGCCGCCGTCCACGCCGTCGAACAGCGCATGATCGACGCGCTCCCGGCCCGGCGCGTCACCGCGCTCCTGACCGACCTCGACCAGATCGCGGCGGCCCTGGAGGAGTGACCGCCGGCGCCCGCGCCTAGGGGGCGTCTTCCCCGGGTACCTCCGGCCCGTCGGGAGCCGTCTTCGACCGCGCCCCCTCGGGTACGTCGCGGTGCAGTCCCCGCCGTACCCGGGCCAACGCCTCGGAGGCGCGGCGGTAGCGGCGTCCGCCGTGGACCCTCGGATCGGTCACCTCGTACCGCTTCACATACGCGCTCAAGAACGCCTGCAAGGTCGCCGTCGCGGGGATCGCGATCAGTGCGCCGACGGCGCCCATCAGCGCCGTTCCCGCGATGACGGAGCCGAAGGCGACGGCGGGGTGGATGTCGACCGTGCGCGCGGTGATCCGGGGTTGCAGCAGGTAGTTCTCGAACTGCTGGTAGACCACGACGAACGCGAAGACCCACAGCGCGTACCAGGGGTCGACGGTGAAGGCGATCAGAATGGGCAGGGCCCCTGCCAGATAGGTGCCGATGGTCGGGATGAACTGCGAGACCAGGCCGACCCAGACGCCCAGCGCCGGCGCGTAGGGCACCCCGAGGATCTCCAGCAGGATGTAGTGGGCGATCCCGGAGATCAGCGCCATCAGGCCGCGCGAGTAGAGGTAGCCGCCCGTCTTGGCGACCGCGATCTCCCAGGCGCGCAGCACCTCCGCCTGACGGCTCGGCGGCAGCACGGAGCACAGTGCGCGCCGCAACCGGGGGCCGTCGGCGGCGAAGTAGAACGAGAACAGCGCCACCGTCAGCAGGTTGAACAGACTGCCCAGCACCGTCGCGGAGACGGCGAGGACGTTGTTGGCGCTGTCCTGGACGTACTTCTGCAGCCAGTCGGAGTTGAGGAGGTTGTTCTGCACCTCCAGCCGGGACAGATGGGTGTGGAAGGTGCTGTTCGCCCAGCTGATCACGGAGTCCAGGTACTGCGGGAACTCCTCGACCATGGTCGCGATCTGGCCCGCGACCATCGAGCCGAGGAGGGTGAAGAAGCCCGCCGCGGCGACGAGGATCCCGAGGAAGACCACGCCGGTGGCGAGGCCGCGCCGGACGCCCCGGGCGGCCATCCAGTCCACCGCGGGCTCGACGGCCAGCGCGAGGAAGAAGGCGATGAGGATGTTCAGCAGCAGGCCGATGAGCTGGTGGAACCCCCAGCTGGCGAGCTGGAAACAGGCCACCAGCGCAAGCGCCAGCACCATGGCGCGCGGCAGCCAGCGCGGCATCCGCGCATCCGGTGGCTCGGGAGGTCGTCGGGCGTCGTCGCTGAGCGTGTCTTCGATCGCGGGCACCGGCCCAGTGTCGCGCACCCGTGCGGCGTTCCCCGTCGTCACCCGGAGTCCGGCAACCGTCCACCCGCACCGGGGCGCAGGTCAGCGCCGCTCGTCCGGTACGTCCATGGTGACGCAGACCACCCGCCACACCTCCTTGGCGCTCCAGCCCGCCGCCAGCGCCTCGTGGACGGTGCGGCCACCGAGGCCGGACATCACATGATCGCGGGCGAACGAGTCGGCGTACGCCGGTCCGAAGTGGTCCGCCATCCGCTGCCAGAAATCCGTCAGCCTCATGAATCCCGTCTCCTCATGGCCCCGGCCCCGTCCGTCCGCCGGTCCGCGGCCGGAGCGGCACCGTGCTCCCCGAGCGTATGCCCTCCTGGGCGGGGCTCTCGCCGTCAATCCGGCGCCCCCGGTGTCCCGCCCTGGGAGGGCGTGGGCCCCGGTGCGGTGCGCCGGGGCGCGGTCCGGCCCTACGGTGCGGGGCATGGCCGAAACCGCAAGTCCGCCGTCCCCGCTGGCCCGTGCCGAGCGCTTCATGTGGCTCACCGCCCGGGTGCTCGAACAGCGGCTCTTCGCGTACCACTTCCTGGGCGGCGGTGACACCCCGGTGGAGCGGGCGCTCGCCGCGTACCGCAACGACGACGGCGGGTACGGCCACGCGCTGGAGCCGGAGCTGCGCGGTCCGGCCAGCCAGCCGCTGCACACCGCGCACGCCCTGGGGGTGCTGGACCGCATCGGGCGCTGCGACAGCCGCCACATCGAGCACGTCTGCCGCTATCTGACGCGGATCTCGACCCGGGACGGGGCGCTGCCCGCGCTGCGGCCGCCGACGCACGGCCACCCGGTGGCGCCGTGGTTGCCGGCCGCCGGGGACCCGCCCAGCTCCCTGCTGGCCACCGGGCCCGTGGTGGGCGTGCTGCACCGCAACGACGCCTGGCACGCGTGGCTGTTCCGCGCCACGGAGTACTGCTGGGCCGCCGTGGACGCCCTGACCGACACCCACCCCTACGAGGTCCGGGCGGCGCTCGCCTTCCTGGACGGCGTCCCGGACCGTCCCCGCGCCGCGGCCGCCGCACACCGCCTGGGCACCCTGGTACGGGACCGGGGCCTGGTCGTCCTCGATCCGGCGCGGGCCGCGGACGCCCCGCTCGCCCGCGGGTACGCCCCCGGGGAACACCACTTCGCGTACGACTACGCGGCGACGCCCGGTTCGCCGGCCCGCGGCTGGTTCACGGACGCGGAGCTGGCGCGGTCGCTGGACCATCTCGCCTCGCTCCAGCGCGACGACGGCGGCTGGCCCGCCGACGCGTACGTGCGGGCGCCGGGCACCGCGGCGGAGAGCCGTCCGGTCATCACCCTGCGGGCCCTGCTGACGCTGCGCGCGCACGGTCGGCCGCTGGGCTGAGCGGGGGCCGGGTGGCGGTCGTGCCGGGGCGAAGGTGGGCGCAGGGCTGTTCCGCACGGCCCGCCGCACCCGCCGTGAGCTGCGCGGATGCCGTGTCCCGGCGGCGTTGTCAGTGGGCCGGTGCACGATGGGGGGCATGGACGGGACAGCGCTCGATTCCTTCTCCGCCGCGACCCGCGGCTGGTTCACCGGCGCCTTCCACGCGCCGACGGCGGCGCAGGAGGGTGCCTGGAGCGCGCTGCGCGAGGGCTCGGACGTCCTGGTGGTGGCGCCGACGGGCTCCGGCAAGACGCTGGCCGCCTTCCTCGCCTCGCTGGACGCGCTGGCGAGCGCCCCGCCCCCGGCGCAGCCGAAGAAGCGCTGCCGGGTGCTGTACGTCTCGCCGCTGAAGGCCCTCGCCGTCGATGTCGAGCGCAATCTGCGCAGCCCGCTGACCGGCATCCGGCAGGAGGCGGTCCGCCTCGGGCTGCCCGAGCCGGACGTCACCGTCGGCATCCGCTCCGGTGACACCCCGGCCGCCGAACGCCGCGCGCTCGCCACCCGCCCGCCCGACATCCTGATCACCACCCCCGAGTCGCTGTTCCTCATGCTCACGTCGTCGGCACGGGAGGCGCTGGAGGGCGTCGAGACGGTGATCCTCGACGAGGTGCACGCCGTCGCCGGGACGAAGCGCGGCGCACACCTGGCGCTGTCCCTGGAGCGGCTCGACGCGCTGCTGCCGCGCCCGGCCCGCCGCATCGGGCTGTCGGCGACGGTCCGCCCGGTGGAGGAGGTGGCCCGCTATCTGTCGCCGCGGCGCCGGGTGGAGATCGTGCAGCCGCCGTCCGGGAAGCGGTTCGACCTGTCGGTGGTCGTCCCGGTGGCGGACATGGGCGAGCTGGGCGGCTCGCCCGTACGCGAGGGCGAGGCCGGGGAGAAGCCGTCGATCTGGCCGCAGGTCGAGGAGCGGATCGCCGATCTGGTGCAGGCCCACCGCTCGACGATCGTCTTCGCCAACTCCCGCCGCCTGGCCGAGCGGCTCTGCAACCGCCTCAACGAGATCGCCCACGAGCGGGCCACCGGCGAGCCGTTGCCGGAGCACCACTCCCCGGCCGAGCTGATGGCCGAGTCCGGCGCCGCCAAGGGCGCGTCGCCGGTGCTGGCCCGCGCCCACCACGGTTCGGTCTCCAAGGAGCAGCGGGCCCTGGTGGAGGAGGACCTCAAGGCGGGGCGGCTGCCGGCCGTCGTCGCCACCTCCAGCCTGGAGCTGGGCATCGACATGGGCGCGGTCGATCTGGTGATCCAGGTCGAGTCGCCGCCGTCGGTGGCGTCCGGGCTCCAGCGGGTGGGCCGGGCCGGGCACCAGGTGGGCGCGGTGTCGAAGGGCATCGTCTTCCCGAAGTACCGCGGCGACCTGGTGCAGGCGGCCGTGGTCACCGAGCGGATGCGGACGGGCGCCATCGAGGCGCTGCGGGTGCCCGCCAATCCGCTCGACGTCCTGGCACAGCAGCTCGTGGCGATGACCGCGCTGGACACCTGGGACGTCGGGGAGCTGCTGGCCCTGGTGCGCCGCGCGGCGCCGTTCGCCTCCCTCCCGGAGTCGGCGTTCACCTCCGTCCTGGACATGCTGGCCGGCCGCTACCCCTCCGACGCCTTCGCCGAGCTGCGGCCGCGCCTGGTGTGGGACCGCGTGGCGCAGACGGTGACCGGCCGTCCCGGCGCCCAGCGGCTCGCCGTCACCTCCGGCGGCACCATCCCCGACCGCGGACTGTTCGGCGTCTTCCTGGCCGGCGGCGACGGCAAGGGCGGCGGCCGCCGGGTCGGCGAGCTGGACGAGGAGATGGTCTACGAGTCCCGTGTCGGCGACGTCTTCACCCTCGGCACGACCTCCTGGCGCATCGAGGACATCACCCGCGACCGCGTCCTGGTGACCCCCGCCCCCGGAGTGCCGGGTCGCCTGCCCTTCTGGAAGGGCGATCAGCTGGGCCGCCCCCTGGAGCTGGGCCGGGCGCTCGGCGCGTTCCTCCGTGAGGTCGGCGCGCTGACGCACGAGGAGGCGCGGGCCCGGCTCGCCGCCGCCGGGCTCGACGACTGGGCCTGCGACAACGTCCTCGGCTACCTCACCGAGCAGCGGCAGGCGTGCGGCCATGTGCCGGACGACCGCACCGTCGTCGTGGAGCGGTTCCGGGACGAGCTGGGCGACTGGCGCGTCGTGGTGCACTCCCCCTTCGGCGCACAGGTGCACGCCCCGTGGGCGCTCGCCCTCGGGGCGCGGCTGGCCGAGCGCCACGGCATCGACGCCCAGGTGATGCACGCCGACGACGGCATCGTGCTGCGGCTGCCCGACGCGGACCTGCTGGGCCTCGACCTCCTCGACGGGCCGGGCGGCGGCGCGGGGCCCGCGGCGGGCGCGGAGTTCGACCCGGAGCAGTCGCCGGTCGGCGCCGCCGATGTCGTCCTCGACGCCGGTGACGTCGATCAGCTGGTCACCGACCAGGTGGGCGGCTCGGCGCTGTTCGCCTCCCGCTTCCGGGAGTGCGCGGCGCGCGCCCTGCTGCTGCCGCGGCGCAGCCCCGGCAGACGCACCCCGCTGTGGCAGCAGCGGCAGCGCGCGGCGCAGCTCCTCCAGGTGGCGAGCGAGTTCGGCTCGTTCCCGATCGTCCTGGAGGCGGTCCGCGAATGCCTCCAGGACGTGTTCGACGTCCCCGGGCTGACGGAGCTGATGGGCGACATCGAGGCCCGCCGGGTCCGTCTGGTGGAGGTCACCACCCCGGAGCCGTCCCCGTTCGCCCGCTCCCTCCTCTTCGGCTACGTCGCGCAGTTCCTGTACGAGGGCGACTCCCCGCTCGCCGAGCGCCGGGCCGCCGCGCTGTCGCTGGACTCCCGGCTCCTGGCGGAGCTGCTGGGCCGGGCGGAGCTGCGGGAGCTGCTGGATCCGGAGGTGCTGGCGGAGCTGGAGCGGGAGTTGCAGTGGCGCACCGACGACCGCCGGGTCAAGGACGCCGAGGGCGTCGCCGATCTGCTGCGGGTGCTGGGGCCGCTGACCGACGCGGAGCTGGCCGAGCGGGGCGCCGACCCGGCGTGGGCCGAGGAGCTGGCCGCGGCCCGCCGGGCGATCCCGGTGCGGCTGGCGGGCACCGCGCACTGGGCCGCGATCGAGGACGCCGGGCGGCTCCGCGACGCCCTGGGCACGGCGCTGCCGGTGGGTGTCCCGGAGGCGTTCACCGAGCCGGTGGCCGATCCGCTGGGCGATCTGCTGTCCCGGTACGCCCGCACCCACGGCCCGTTCACCTCCGAGCAGGCCGCGGCCCGCTTCGGCCTGGGCCCGGCCGTCACCGACGGCGCCCTGCAGCGGTTGTCGGCCGCCGGCCGCCTGGTGCAGGGCGAGTTCCGCCCGCCCGTCGCCCACTCCCCTTCCCCGGAAGCGCGAAGCACCGCCCCCGTCCATGGCACCGGCCAGGAGTGGTGCGACGCGCAGGTGCTGCGGCGGCTGCGGCGCCGTTCGCTGGCGGCGCTGCGCGAGGAGCTGGAGCCGGTGCCGCCCGCCGCGCTGGCCGCGTTCCTGCCCCGGTGGCAGCAGGTCGGCACGCCCCGCCTCGCCCCGGGTGCCACCCGTCCGCCGCAGGGCGCCGCCCCCGGGCTGCGCGGTCTCGACGGGCTGGTGCGCGCCGTCGAGCAGTTGCAGGGCGCGCCGGTGCCCGCCTCCGCGCTGGAGAAGCTCGTCCTGCCGTCCCGCGTCGCGGACTACTCCCCCGCGCTGCTGGACGAGCTCACCGCCACCGGTGAGGTGGTGTGGGCGGGCGCGGGCGCACTGCCGGGCAAGGACGGCTGGCTCACCCTCCATCTCGCCGACACCGCACCGCTGTCGCTGGCGCCGCCGCTGCCCCTGGAGGTGTCGGCGCTGCACGCCTCCGTCCTGGACGCCCTCGCGCCCGGGTACGGCCTGTTCTTCCGTCAGCTCGCCGACCGGGTCCGCGCCACCACGCACCCCGAGGTCACCGATCCGCAACTCGCCGACGCCCTCTGGGAGCTGACGTGGTCGGGCCGGCTCACCAACGACACCCTGGCCCCGCTGCGCGCCCTCCTCGGCTCGGGCCGCACGGCCGGTTCCACCGCGCACCGCGCCCGCCGCTCTGTGCCCCGCGGCCGCTACGGCGCCGCCTCGACGATGCGCACCGGCCGGCCGACGGCATCGCGCTCCGGCCCGCCGACCGCGGGGGGCCGCTGGTCGCTGCTGCCCGCCCTGGAGCCCGATCCGACGCACCGCGCACACGCCCTGGCCCGTACGCTCCTGGACCGCCACGGCATCGTCACCCGGGGCGCGGTCGCGGCGGAGGGCGTCGAGGGCGGCTTCTCGGCGGCGTACCGCGTGCTGGCCGCGTTCGAGGAGAGCGGGCAGGCGCGCCGTGGCTATGTCGTCGAAGGGCTGGGCGCGGCCCAGTTCGCGATGGACGGCGCGGTCGACCGGCTCCGCGCGGTGCACAACCGCCGCGAGCGCGACGCCACGGACGACTTCGCCCCCGCGCCGGACCGACCGGGCGACGGCCCGGCGCGGGCGGTGGTGCTCGCGGCGGCCGACCCGGCCAACGCCTACGGCGCGGCCCTGCCGTGGCCCGAGCCGCCCGCGGGCTGCACCCACAAACCGGGCCGCAAGGCCGGTTCCCTGGTCGTGCTGGTCGACGGCGAGCTGGCCCTCTACATGGAGCGCGGTGGCAAGACCCTGCTGCTGTGGCCGCTCGGCACGGACGCGGACGGCCCCCGGCCGGACGCCCGGCTGCGGCAGGCGGTCGAGGCGCTGGCCGCCCTCGCCCGCGCGGGCGCCCTGGGCACGGTCACCACCGAGCGGATCAACGGCATATCCGCCCTGACCTCCCCGTTCGCCGCCCTCCTGGAGGAGGCGGGGTTCCACCCCACACCGCGGGGGCTGCGGATGCGGGCCTGAAGGCGGTCCGGGAAGCGGGCCCGCGGCGCCTCGGGGTCCCGCCCGGCGCGCACCGGGCCGGGCGGCCACGCACCGCGCACACCCCGGCGAAGGCGGCAGCCCCGTACGCCCCCACCGCGGCATCATGGAGCCATGCCCGAAGGTGACACGGTCTGGCGGCTCGCCCGGCAGTTGCACGAGGCGCTGGCCGGGGAGGTGCTGGTCCGGTGCGAGCTGCGCGTGCCGCGGCTGGCAACGGCCGATCTGTCGGGCCGGACGGTCCGGGAGGTGGTGTCGCGCGGTAAGCATCTGCTCCTCCGCGTCGAGGGCGGTCTGACCCTCCACTCGCATCTGCGGATGGACGGTTCCTGGCGGATCCACGCGCCCGGGGAGCGATGGCGCGGCGGCCCCGCGCACCAGGTCCGGGCGGTGCTCGGCACGGCGCACCGCACCGCCGTCGGCTTCCGGCTGCCGGTGCTGGAGCTGGTGCGGACCGCCGACGAGAACCGCGTCGTGGGACACCTGGGCCCCGACCCGCTGGGCCCGGACTGGGACCCCGAGGAGGCGCTGCGCCGTCTGCTCACCGCCCCGGACCGCCCGCTCGGCGAAGCCCTGCTCGACCAGCGGCTTCTCGCCGGGCTCGGCAACGTCTACAAGTGCGAGCTGTGCTTCCTCCTCGGCGCCTCCCCCTGGCTGCCGATCGGGCGGCTCCCCGACCCCGCCCGCGCACCGGCCCTCGCCCGGAGACTCCTGGACGCCAACAAGGACCGCCCCGCCCGCCGCACCGTTCCCGGCGCCCGTCCCGACCGCCGCCTCTGGGTCTACGACCGGGCGGACCGCCCCTGCCTCCGCTGCGGCACCCCGGTACGTCACACCGCACCGGGCCCCACGCCCGACGCACGCGTCACCTACTGGTGCCCCACCTGCCAGCCGGACCCGCCCCCGAACCCTGACGGATGACGGCCCCACCCTCGCCCCACCCGTCCCACCTGGCCCGCCCGAACGCCCGCGCCCCGCCTCGCCCCGTCGCCCGGCCCCACCACGCCCGCCAACCCGAACGCTCCGCGCCAAGCCCCGCCCGGTCCCGCCTTCCCCTCCCCGCCCGAAGCCGGGCTCCCGCACCGCCCCCGCTCACCCCACCGCTCCGGCCCTCAGCCCCGCTCCTCCCGGAACACCCCCCGCACCACGTCCTCCCCCACGGCCCGCCACCCGCCGGGCGGCAGGATCCCCGGCCCCCGTCCGCCGCGGGTCCGGCGCCGTCCCGCCCACGGCACGCAGTGCACCGGCAGCAGACTCAGCCCCCAGCCGCCCGCGGCCACCGCCGATTCGACCGGCCCCGCGCTTGCGGGCCACCACACCAGCCGGGCCACCGCCCACCACCACACCGCCCCGGCCAGCACCGCGACCGCGACCCGCACCTTGGAGACCGCCCGCGGACCCGGCCGACCGGCCCTCCGGCCGGCCGATGCAAGCCTGGCTGCTCCGTATCCGCTCATCGTCGCCTCCTCCGGCCGGGCCGCCGTCCGGGCTCCGCCGGTGCCCCGTACGACGCTAGTGGCGCCCGGTGACGGTGTGGCAGGGCGCATCGGCGCTCCCCCGGCGCATGCGTGCGCCGCCCCCGCCCACCGCCCGGTGCCCCGCGCACGCCCCCGTAGGGCCGCACCGACGGCGCGACGCCCTCGTACGGCCACGCCGACGGCGCGGCCGTGCGGGGCGGGCGTCCGGCGGCCGTCAGTGGGCCTCGGCCTGGAACATCCAGTGGTGTTTCTCCAGGTCGCCGGTGAGGCCGATCAGCAGGTCCTGGGTGACGGGGTCGGGCGTCCCGGTCGCGTCGATCCGCTCCCGCATCCGCCCGATGACCACGCCCAACGCGGTGACCAGCGCCTCGACCCCGGCCTCGACCTTGATCCAGCCGTCCGCGATCTCCGCGATACCGGTGGTCTTCGCGACCGTCCCCGCCCGGCCGTCCGGCGACACCCCCACCGCGGACGCCCGCTCGGCGACCTCGTCCGCATGCAGCCGCGCCGAGGCGACCACCTCGTCGAGCTGGAGATGGACGGAGCGGAACCGCGGGCCGACGACGTTCCAGTGCACCTGCTTGGCGATGAGGGAGAGATCCACCAGGTCGACCAGGGCGCCCTGCAGGGCCTTCCCCACGACGGCGCGGTCGGCGTCGGACAGCGTGCTCGTGACCACAGACATCCAGCTCCTCCTCCAGGGGACGAACGCCCCGGCACCAGAGGCCCGAAACGCTCGGGAATGTACGAGTTTGACCATCGTACAGATGATCGGCCGACGGTGAGCGGTCGAGCGGCTGCGCGGGGCACCGGGCCCGTTCGGCCCAAGGATCCGTGCGTATGCCACCGGTCCCGCCCGGGCCCGAACGCCATGGAGCCCCGCCCGGTGATCACCGGGCGGGGCTCCATGGACGGTCTGTGCAGTGCGTCAGGCGGCGACGCCGGCCACCACATCGGCCGGTGACTTGATCGTCACGCGGTCCTCCGCCACACCCGTCAGGGAGGCGACGGACACGGCGTTGAACGTGGGCCGCACCGGTGCGGGCACCGGGTCGGTCGCGGCCGCGGACTGTGCCAGTTCGGCGAGCGCCAGCTCGTCGCTGACCTCACGCATCAGCTCGGACATGCGCACATCCAGCGCGTCACAGATCGACGAGAGCAGTTCGGACGACGCTTCCTTCTGTCCTCGTTCGACCTCGGACAAATAGCCGAGCGACACCCGGGCGGAGGAAGAGACCTCGCGCAGGGTGCGGCCTTGGCGCTGACGCTGTCGGCGCAGCACGTCACCCAGCAGGCGACGAAGCAGAATCATCGCTGGCTCCCTCCTCGGACCTCGGATCCGGATCCTTCTCGCCCCACCGTACCGCCTTGGGCCGTGGGCGTGCCGGGCGCGAGTACGTGTTCACTCAGGGCTGCAAACATCCCTTCCCCCCGTGTTGTTCCGTATCCTGTGCCCCCGTATTTTCTGCCAGTTCGCCGAGCAGCAGCCTGATCACGGCCGCGACGCTGCCCGCGCGGATCCCCTCGCGGTCGCCCTCCAGGGCCAGCCGCCGCACCGCGGTCGCCCGACCGGGGCCGCAGACCGCGATGTAAACGGTGCCCACCGGCTGCCCGTCCTGCGGGTCGGGACCGGCCACCCCGGTGGTGGCGACGCCCCAGTCGGCGTCCAGCAGCCGCCGCACCCCGCAGGCCATCTGCCGCGCGACCTCGCCGTCCACCGCGCCCCGCGCGGCGAGCAGCTCGCCGTCGACGCCCAGGACGGAACGCTTGACATCGGTGGCGTACGCGGTCACCGCGCCGCGCACCACCCGCGAGGCCCCGGGCACGGCGGTCAGCCCAGCGGCGACCAGGCCGCCGGTGAGCGACTCGGCCACCGCGAGGGTCTCACCCCGCGCGGCGAGCAGCCCCAGCGCCCGCGCCGCCGACCCGGTCACCGTACGGCGTCCTGCTCGGCGCGCTCACGGGCGAGACCGGCCCGGCGCAGCGCGACGGCCTGACGTACGTAGTCGAGGCCGGTCACGACGGTCAGTGCCACGGCGAGAGCCATCACCCACCAGCGGAACGTGGCCAGCGGACCGGTGAGCACCAGGACGTACATCCCGACCGCGGTGCCCTGTGCCAATGTCTTGATCTTGCCGCCACGACTGGCCGGAATCACGCCGTGCTTGATCACCCAGAACCGCAGCAGCGTGACACCGAGCTCCCGGAAGAGGATCACGCCCGTCACCCACCACGGCAGATCGCCCAGCAGCGACAGACAGATCAGCGCCGCGCCCATGATCGCCTTGTCGGCGATCGGGTCGGCGATCTTCCCGAAGTCGGTGACGAGGTTGTACGACCGGGCCAGATGACCGTCGAAGACGTCGGTGATCATGGCGACGGCGAAGGCGGCCCAGGCGAACGAGCGCCACGCCGGGTCCCGGCCGTCGCCGTGCATCAGCAGCAGCACGAAGGCCGGCACCAGGACCAGCCGCAGCATCGTCAGGACGTTGGCGATGTTCCACAGCCCGGCCTGCCGGACCGCCGCCGGGCGCGGCCCGCCGGTGGCGGAAGCCGGCAGCGGCGTCATCTGCTCGCCCCCTCGGAGGTGCACACCTCGGCGATCAGGTCCACGCCCTCGCTCGCGACGACCTTCGCCTCGACCATCCGGCCGGGCGTCAGGCCGTCCGCGCCCCGCAGCAGCGTGACGCCGTCGGTCTCGGGCGCCTGGTGGGCACCCCGGCCCACCACGCCCTCCTCGTCGTCGATCCGGTCGACCAGCACCCGGACGGTGTCGCCGATGCGCTCCTCGGCGCGCTGTGCGGTCAGCTCCTCGGCCAGCCGCGACACCCGCGCCAGCCGCTCGGCGACGACGTCCGGATCGATCTTGTCCGCGTACGAGGCGGCCTCGGTGCCGTCCTCGTCGGAGTAGCCGAAGACGCCGATCGCGTCGAGCCGGGCACCGGTGAGGAAACGCTCCAGCTCGGCGACGTCGTCCTCGCTCTCGCCGGGGAAGCCGACGATGAAGTTGGAGCGGGCACCGGCCTCGGGCGCCTTGGCGCGGATCTGCTCCAGCAGCTCCAGGAAGCGGTCGGTGTCACCGAAGCGCCGCATCCGGCGCAGCACCCCGGGTGCCGCGTGCTGGAAGGAGAGGTCGAAGTAGGGGGCCACCTTGTCGGTGGAGGTGAGGACGTCGATCAGCCCGGGCCGCATCTCGGCGGGCTGGAGGTAGCTGACCCGGATCCGCTCGATGCCGTCGACGGCGGCCAGCTCCGGCAGCAGCGTCTCCAGCAGGCGGATGTCGCCGAGGTCCTTGCCGTAGGAGGTGTTGTTCTCGGAGACCAGCATGATCTCCGAGACGCCCTGCTCCGCCAGCCAGCGGGTCTCGCCGAGGACGTCCGAGGGGCGCCGCGAGATGAACGAGCCGCGGAACGAGGGGATGGCGCAGAACGAGCAGCGCCGGTCGCACCCGGAGGCGAGCTTGACCGACGCCACCGGACTGCTGCCGAGTCTGCGGCGCAGCGGTGCCCGCGGCCCGGAGGCCGGCGCGACGCCCTCGGGCAGGTCCTCGGGCGGGGTGTCCTGCGCGTGGCCGGGCAGCGCGACCGCGTCGGCGCTCTGCCGCTCGGCGGGGCTGATCGGCAGCAGCGCCCGGCGGTCGCGCGGTGCGTGCGCCTCGACGTTGCCGCCGCTGAGGATGGTCTGGAGGCGGTCGGAGATGTCGGTGTAGTCGTCGAAGCCGAGCACACCGTCGGCCTCGGGCAACGCCGAGGCCAGCTCCTTGCCGTAGCGCTCGGCCATGCAGCCGACGGCGACGACGGCCTGGGTGCGGCCGTGATCCTTCAGATCGTTGGCTTCCAGCAGGGCGTCGACGGAGTCCTTCTTGGCGGCTTCGACGAAGCCGCAGGTGTTGACGACGGCGACATCGGCATCGGCGGCGTCCTCGACGAGGTCCCAGCCGTCCGCTGCCAGGCGGCCTGCGAGCTCCTCCGAGTCCACCTCGTTACGGGCGCAGCCAAGAGTGACAAGGGCGACGGTACGGCGTTCGGGCATGGGGCTCAGCCTACTTCGTCCCGGACGTACCCCTCGCGTGCAGGTCCGCCGCCGTGCGCTTTCCGGTGTCCGGAAGCGCACGGCGGCGGAGGATGCCCGGCCTGCTCAGCCGGCCTGCGGGTCGCCCGGGGTGTAACTCAGCCGCTCCACGGAGCCCTGGTCACCGACCTCCTTGACCTCCTTGCCGTTGACGTACAGCTGCACGGCTCCGGCGTTGCCGAGGACGAGGTCGATGCGTTCCTTGTCGGTGAACGTCTTGGACTCGCCCTCCCGCAGCAGGCCGTCCTCCAGCAGCTTGCCGTTGGCGTCCTTCGCGGAGATCCAGCTCTGGCCGCCGCGGCCGATGACCTTGATCGTCACCTTGTCCTTCGGCAGCCCGGCGATGGCGCTGTCGGAGGGCTCCGGGTCGGGCCGGGGGTGCTTGGCGGGGGTGGTGCGGGGCTGCGGGGTGGGCTTCGTCTCGGGGTTGGTGTCGCCCCCGGCGACGGAGATGCCGCCGCCCTGTCCGCCGTCGCTGAACAGCGTGAAGCCGACGAAACCGACCACCGCGACGATCGCGGCGACCATCGCGGCCGTCCAGTTGGGGCGACGCCGCTCGGGCCGGATCCGCTCGGCCTCGAAGAGCGGCGCGGCGGGCGTCGGCTCGGGCCGGCCACCGTGCTCGGCGTCGAACTGCTCGATCAGCGGACCGGGATCGAGATGGACGGCGCGGGCGAGCGTACGCAGGTGGCCCCGGGCGTAGACGTCGCCGCCGCAGCGGGAGAAATCGTCCTGCTCGATCGCATGGACAAGGGGGATACGCACCCGTGTCGACGCGCTGACCTCTTCGACGGTCAGCCGCGCCGCGATACGGGCCTGCTGGATGGCTCGACCGACGGAAGGCCGGTCGTCAGTTGGGGAGTTGCCGATGGACACGGGGGCGCCTTTCGAGCGTGTAGCCACCTGCTGGACGTTCAGTCTAGGGGTGGACCGAAAGGGACGGGCAAGCGGGCGGACGGAGTCCGTACGCCATCGGTACGCCGGTGGCGACGCCTCCGGCTCCGCTGGTGAAGCATCGTTCCCTCACCTCCCTCAACTTGACGTATCGGCAGGAGAAACGGTTGCTTTGGCGCCCGCACGCATGACTCGTACGGGTGAATGCCCGGGTTTTTTCTACCCGGAAGCCTCCCCCCGGATAACTCCGAGCACTCCGTCCAGCTCGTCCGGCTTCACCAGGACGTCGCGGGCCTTGGAGCCCTCGCTCGGCCCGACGATGTTCCGCGACTCCATCAGGTCCATCAGCCGGCCCGCCTTGGCGAAGCCCACCCGCAGCTTGCGCTGGAGCATGGAGGTGGAGCCGAACTGCGTCGAGACCACCAGCTCCGCGGCCTGGCACAGCAGGTCGAGGTCGTCGCCGATGTCCTCGTCGATCTCCTTCTTCTGCTTGCCGCCGACCGTCACGTCGTCGCGGAAGACCGGCGCCATCTGATCCTTGCAGTGCTGCACCACCGCGGCCACTTCGGCCTCGGTGACGAACGCGCCCTGCATCCGGACCGGTTTGTTGGCGCCCATCGGCAGGAAGAGGCCGTCGCCCTTGCCGATCAGCTTCTCGGCGCCCGGCTGATCGAGGATGACCCGGCTGTCGGCGAGCGAGGACGTGGCGAAGGCGAGCCGGGAGGGGACGTTCGCCTTGATCAGACCCGTGACGACGTCGACCGACGGCCGCTGGGTGGCGAGCACCAGGTGGATACCGGCCGCCCGCGCCAGCTGCGTGATCCGGACGATCGCATCCTCGACGTCCCGCGGCGCCACCATCATCAGGTCCGCCAGCTCGTCCACGATGACCAGCAGATACGGATACGGCGCCAGCTCGCGCTCGCTGCCCTCGGGCGGCTTGACCTTGCCGGCCCGGACCGCCTCGTTGAAGTCGTCGATGTGGCGGTAGCCGTACGCCGCGAGGTCGTCGTAGCGCAGATCCATCTCGCGCACGACCCACTGCAGCGCCTCGGCCGCCCGCTTCGGGTTGGTGATGATCGGCGTGATCAGGTGCGGGATGCCCTCGTACGCGGTCAGCTCTACGCGCTTGGGGTCGACCAGCACCATCCGCACGTCCTCCGGGGTGGCCCGGACCATCACCGAGGTGATCAGACAGTTGATGCAGGAGGACTTACCGGAACCGGTGGCACCGGCGACGAGGATGTGCGGCATCTTCGCCATGTTGGCCATGACGTAGCCGCCCTCGACGTCCTTGCCGAGCGCCACCAGCATCGGATGCTCGTCGCCCGCCGCGTCGGCCAGCCGCAGCACATCGCCGAGGTTGACCATCTCGCGGTCGGTGTTGGGGATCTCGATGCCGACCGCGGACTTGCCGGGGATCGGGCTGATGATCCGCACATCCGGGCTGGCCACCGCGTACGCGATGTTCTTCGCCAGCGCGGTGATCTTCTCGACCTTGACCGCCGGGCCCAGCTCGACCTCGTACCGGGTGACCGTCGGCCCGCGGGTGAAGCCGGTGACCGCCGCGTCGACCTTGAACTCCTGGAAGACGTTGGTCAGCGCGGCCACTATCGCGTCGTTGGCGGCGCTGCGGGTCTTGCCCGGACCGCCCCGGGCGAGCAGGTCCAGCGAGGGCAGCGAGTAGGTGATGTCGCCCGCCAGCTGCAGCTGCTCCGCGCGGGCGGGCAGCGCACCGTCCGGCTCCTTCGGCGTCTTGGTGAAGTCCGGCACCGACGACGGTTCGTCCGCCGGCGGCTGCGCGGCGCGGGCGGAGGGCACCGCGCCGGACGGGGCGCTCCCCTCGCCGCCGCCCCGGCGCTCGCCGGAGATGCTGCTGCTGAGACCGGCGACGATCGGGGAGGGCTGGACGCCGTGCAGCACCGCGCCGTCCAGCGCCGCCGCGGCCTCCGCCGCGACGTCCACCGCGTCCTTGGGCCGCGCCACGGCGGGCGCCGCCGGCTCCTTGCGGGAGCGGCGCCGCCCGGCCAGCGCCTCCGCCTCCAGCGCGTCCGGGTCGCCCGCCTCCGCGGCGGTGGACCGGCGCGAGCGGCGCGCCGGGCGCTCCTCCCACTCCTCCTCGTCGTCGGCCCAGTCCACCCACTCCGCCTCCGGCCCGGTCTCCAGCACCCCGAGCCGGGCGCCGAGCGCGCGCAGCCGCTGCGGGATGGCGTTGACCGGGGTGGCCGTGACGACCAGCAGGCCGAACACCGTCAGCAGCACCAGCAGCGCCACCGCCAGCATCTGCCCGAGGGTGAAGATCAGGGGCTTGGAGACCGCCCAGCCGACATAGCCGCCCGCGTCCCGCACGCCCGCGGTGTCGTCCCGCCCCGGCGACCCGCAGGCGATCGCGACCTGTCCCAGGACGCCGATGACCAGCGCGGAGAGCCCGATCACGATCCGGCCGTTGGCCTCGGGCTGCTCGGGGTGGCGGATCAGCCGGATGGAGATCCCGGCCAGCAGGATCGGCACGACCAGGTCGAGCCGCCCGAACGCGCCGGTCACCAGCAGCTCGACGAGATCGCCGACCGGACCGCTGAGGTTGGACCAGGTACCGGCCGCGACGACCAGGGCGATGCCGAGCAGCAGCAGCCCGAGGCCGTCCTTGCGGTGTGCCGGGTCGAGGTTCTTCGCGCCGCGGCCCATACCGCGGAAGACCACCCCGCACGCCCGGCCGCAGCCCCGCAGCAGACGGACGATGCCACCGGTCGGGGACGGTGCGGGTTTCGGCGGCGCCTTCTTCGCCGGGGCCCGCTTGGCGGGTGCCTTGCGGGGCGGCGCCTTCGCGGCGGTCTTCTTCGCCGGCGGCTTGCGCGCCGCCGTCTTCTTCGCGGCGGTCTTCTTGGCGGCGCCCTCGGACGCTCCGGCGCGCTGCTTCGAGGGGCCCGCCGTGCGTGGGGTTCCCTTGCCGGACGTACGTGAGGCCATGGTGACGAGATTACAGGCGCCGCCGGAGCAGACACGAGCGCACGGCGCTTCACCCGAACGTGTCGTACCGGAATGTCAGGGTGGGTGTCCCCCGCGGTACGTGAGCCGTCGTCAGCCGAACGGCGGCGGCGTGGCGGTCATCCCGCGGAGCCGCCCGCGCCCGGCTCCAGCGCATCCAGCGCCCGCCGCAGCCCGGTCAGCTTCCGCTCCAGATGGGCGGCGGTCGCCACCGCCGCCGCGTCCGCCGACTCGTCCAGCTGCTTGGACAGCGCCTCCGCCTGCTCCTCGACCGCCGCGAGCCGCGCCGACAGCTCCGCGAGCAGCCCGGCCGACTCCTTCGCCTCGTCGACCCGGCCGCCCTCCAGCTGGAGGCGCAACAGCGACGCCTGCTCCCGCAGTTGGCAGTTCTTCATGTACAGCTCGACGAAGACCGAGACCTTCGCGCGCAGCACCCACGGGTCGAACGGCTTGGAGATGTAGTCCACCGCACCGGCGGCATAGCCCCGGAAGGTGTGGTGCGGACCGTGGTTGATCGCGGTCAGGAAGATGATCGGGATGTCACGGGTGCGCTCGCGGCGCTTGATGTGCGCCGCGGTCTCGAAACCGTCCATCCCCGGCATCTGCACATCGAGCAGGATCACCGCGAAATCATCCGTGAGCAGCGCCTTGAGCGCTTCCTCCCCGGACGATGCCCGCACCAGCGTCTGATCGAGCGCGGAGAGGATCGCCTCCAGCGCCAGCAGATTCTCCGGCCGGTCATCGACCAGGAGGATCTTGGCCTTCTGCACCATGGCCCGACCTCCTCGCCCCGGCATGGGGCCTCCCCTGTCCGAAGGACTTGGGGAAGAACCGGACGCCGCCCCAAGGGGCGACTCCGTCATGCCGCCCGTCCTTGTGCCGGTCATCGTAGCTGCACCCCGCTCGTCGCCACACCCTGTCACCGCGATGTCACCGTGTACGTAGCGGAAACGCCGGAGGGGGCCGGAAGGTTCCCCCGCCGTGCGTCGCGCCACGCCCGCGGCCACCGTGCCTCAGCACCCGGTGATCCTCTTCCGCTTCCATACTGGACGCTCCGTCACCTCGCGCGCATCCATTGCTCCATGACCGACAACAGATGGTCGGTGTCGACGGGCTTGGTGACGTAGTCCGAGGCGCCGGACTCGATGCTCTTCTCCCGGTCGCCCTTCATCGCCTTGGCGGTCAGCGCGATGATCGGCAACCCCGCGAACTGCGGCATCCTCCGAATCGCCGCCGTCGTGGCGTAGCCGTCCATCTCCGGCATCATGATGTCCATCAGTACCAGGACGACGTCGTCGTGCTGCTCCAGGACCTCGATGCCCTCCCGGCCGTTCTCCGCGTAGAGCACCGACAGACCGTGCTGCTCCAGGACGCTGGTCAGCGCGAAGACGTTCCGGATGTCGTCGTCGACGATGAGCACCTTCTCACCGTGGAAGCCGCCGCTCGCGGCCGGCTCCACCAGATCCTGGCCGTTGCCGAGCCAGTGCTCCTCCGGCTGCCGTACCGGCGGCTCGGGCGCGGCGCTCTCGGGCCGCTGCGGGGCGGGCAGCGCCGGTCGGCGTGCGCCGCCGGTCAGCCCGCGCCGGCGCCGGCGGCTCAGCGCGCCCACCGACGCCTGCTCCTCGGCCACCCGCGCCGCCTCCTCGGCCGCCTGCCGCCCGACCTCCGTCTCGCGCGCCTCGGCGTCCATCGCCAGGCCCCCGGCCACCAGCGCCGGGTAGCCCTGCGGCGGCAGCCCGCCCGGGTTCTGCGGCAGGTACAGCGTGAACGTCGAGCCGCGGCCCGGTTCGCTCGCGGCGTGGATCTCGCCGCCCAGCAGCCGCGCGATCTCCCGGCTGATCGACAGGCCCAGGCCCGTACCGCCGTACTTCCGGCTGGTCGTGCCGTCCGCCTGCTTGAACGCCTCGAAGATCACCCGCATCTTGCTGGACGCGATGCCGATACCGGTGTCGGTCACCGAGAAGGCGATCATCTCGGCGTCCGGGTCACGCAGCGAACCGTGTTCGAGGAGCTGCTCGCGGATGGCCACCGGGACGTCCGACCCGGCCGGCCGGATGACCAGTTCGACGTTGCCGCTGTCGGTGAACTTCACCGCGTTCGACAGCAGATTGCGCAGCACCTGCAGCAGCCGCTGCTCGTCGGTGTGCAGGGTGGCGGGCAGATCCGGCGAGACCCGGACGGCGAACTCCAGGCCCTTCTCCGCGGTCAGCGGCCGGAACGTCGCCTCGACGTAGTCGACGAGCTGGACCAGCGCGATCCGCGTCGGCGAGACGTCCATCTTGCCCGCCTCGACCTTCGACAGGTCGAGGATGTCGTTGATCAGCTGGAGCAGATCGCTGCCCGCCCCGTGGATCGTCTCGGCGAACTCCACCTGCTTCGGGGAGAGGTTCCCCTCGGCGTTGTCGGCCAGCAACTTGGCGAGAATCAGCAGGGAGTTGAGCGGCGTCCGCAGCTCGTGCGACATGTTCGCCAGGAACTCCGACTTGTAGCGCATCGAGACCGCGAGCTGCTCGGCGCGCTCCTCCAGAACCTGCCGCGCCTCCTCGATCTCGGTGTTCTTCACCTCGATGTCGCGGTTCTGCGCCCGCAGCTGCTCGGCCTTCTCCTCCAGCTCGGAGTTGGACAGCTCCAGCGCCCGCTGCCGGCTCTCCAGCTCGGCGGAACGCTCCTTCAGCTGCTCGGTCAGCTCCTGCGACTGCTGGAGCAGCACCTCCGTCTTGGTGTTGACCGAGATGGTGTTGACACTTGTCGCGATCATCTCGGCGATCTGGCTGAGGAAGTCCTTCTGGATCTGGGTGAACGGCTGGAACGACGCCAGCTCGATCACGCCCAGCACCTTGTCCTCGAAGAGCACCGGCAGCACGATCACGTTCGCCGGGGGCGCCTCCCCGAGACCGGATGCGATCTTCAGATAGCCGGAGGGCACGTTCTCCACCAGGATCGTGCGGCCCTCCTCGGCAGCCGTCCCGATCAGTGTCTCGCCCGGCTTGAACGTCGTCGGCATCGTCCCCATCGCGTAGCCGTACGACCCCATCAGCCGCAGCTCGTACGCGCCGCGCTCACCGCCGTCGGCGCCCAGCTCCTGGCCGTCGGGCCGGGCGGCGAGGAAGAACGCGCCGTGCTGGGCGGAGACCGCGGGCGACAGCTCGCTCATGATGAGCGTGGCGACGTCCTTGAGGTCCCGCCTGCCCTGCATCAGACCGGAGATCCGGGCGAGGTTGCCCTTGAGCCAGTCCTGCTCCTCGTTGGCGAGCGTGGTCTCGCGGAGCGTGGAGATCATGGTGTTGACGTTGTCCTGGAGCTCCAGGATCTCGCCCGCCGCGTCGACGTCGATACGGACGTTGTGGTCGCCGAGGGTGACCGCCGCGGCGACCGCGGCGATGGCCCGCACCTGACGGGTGAGATTGCCCGCCATCTCGTTCACCGACTCGGTCAGGTCCTTCCAGGTGCCGGCCACGCCCCGCACCTGCGCCTGACCGCCCAGCTGACCTTCCGTACCCACCTCCCGGGCCACCCTGGTGACCTGCTCGGCGAAGGACGACAGCTGGTCGACCATGGTGTTGATGGTGGTCTTCAGCGCGAGGATCTCGCCGCGCGCATCGATGTCGATCTTCTTGGTCAGATCGCCCTTGGCGATGGCGGTGGTGACCATCGCGATGTTGCGGACCTGGCCGGTGAGGTTGTTGGCCATGGAGTTCACCGACTCCGTGAGGTCCTTCCACGTCCCCGCGACACCGGGCACCCGCGCCTGGCCGCCCAGGATGCCGTCGGTGCCCACCTCACGCGCCACCCGCGTCACCTCGTCGGCGAACGACGAGAGGGTGGTGACCATGGTGTTGACGGTGTCGGCGAGCTGCGCGACCTCACCGCGCGCCTCGACCGTGACCTTCTTCGTCAGATCACCGTTGGCGACCGCCGCCGCGACCTGCGAGATGTTCCGCACCTGGATCGTCAGGTTGTTGGCCATCAGGTTGACGTTGTCGGTGAGGTCCAGCCAGATGCCGGTGGCGCCCGGCACCCGCGCCTGCCCGCCGAGCTGCCCCTCGGTACCCACCTCACGGGCGACCCGCGTGACCTGCTCCGCGAAGGACGAGAGCTGATCGACCATCGTGTTGACGGTGGTGACCAGTTCGAGGATCTCGCCCTTGGCGTCGACGGTGATCTTCTTCGACAGATCGCCGTCGGCCACCGCCGTCGTCACCTCGGCGATGTTGCGCACCTGCGAGGTCAGGTTGTTCGCCATGCCGTTGACGGACTGGGTGAGGTCCTTCCACGTACCGCTGACGCCCTGCACCTCGGCCTGGCCGCCGAGGATGCCCTCGGTGCCGACCTCCCGGGCCACCCGGGTCACCTGGTCCGCGAACGACGACAGCTGGTCCACCATCGTGTTCAGCGTGTTCTTCAGTTCCAGGATCTCGCCCCGGGCATCCGCGTCGATCTTCTGCGACAGGTCACCGCGGGCGACCGCCGTCGCGACCTGCGCGATGTTGCGGACCTGCGCGGTGAGGTTCCCGGCCATGCCGTTCACCGAGTCCGTCAGATCCCGCCACACCCCGGCGACGCCCGGCACCTGCGCCTGACCGCCCAGCCGACCGTCGGTACCGACCTCCCGGGCGACACGGGTGACCTGCTCGGCGAAGGCGGAGAGCTGGTCGACCATCGTGTTGATGGTGTTCTTCAGCTCCAGGATCTCGCCGCGCGCGTCCACATCGATCTTCTGCGACAGGTCGCCGCGCGCCACCGCCGTCGTCACCTGCGCGATCTGCCGCACCTGCGAGGTGAGGTTCCCCGCCATGAAGTTGACGGAGTCGGTCAGCTCCTTCCAGGTGCCGCTGACGCCGTCCACCCGCGCCTGACCGCCGAGACGGCCCTCCGTCCCCACGTCCCGGGCCATCCGCGTGACCTGGTCGGCGAAGGACGACAACTGATCCACCATGGTGTTCACGGTGTTCTTCAGCTGGAGCATCTCGCCGGAGACGTCGACGGTCACCTTCTGCGAGAGGTCGCCGTTGGCGACGGCGGTCGTCACCTGCGCGATGTTGCGGACCTGTCCCGTCAGGTTGCGGAACGCGGTGTTCACCGAGTCGGTGAGGTCCTTCCAGGTGCCCGCCGCGCCCGGCACCGCCGCCTGACCGCCCAGCTCACCCTCGACGCCGATCTCCCGCGCCACCCGCGTGACTTCCGCACCGAACGCGGAGAGCTGCCCCACCATCGTGTTGACGGTGTTCTTCAACTCCAGCATCTCACCGGCGACATCGACCGTGACCGTCTGCGACAGGTCACCGTTGGCCACCGCCGTCGTCACCTGAGCGATGTCCCGCACCTGCGCGGTGAGGTTGCGGAACGCCGTGTTGACCGAGTCCGTCAGGTCCTTCCAGGTGCCGGCGGCGCCCGGCACCTGCGCCTGCCCGCCGAGCTGTCCCTCGGCCCCGACCTCGTTCGCCACCCGCGTCACTTCGTCCGCGAAGGTCCGCAGCGTCTCCGTCATGGTGTTCATCGTGTCGGCGAGCTGCGCCACCTCACCGCGCGCACTGACCGTGACCCGCTGCGACAGATCGCCGTTGGCGACCGCCGTGGTGACCTGCGCGATCCCCCGCACCTGCGCCGTGAGGTTGCCCGCCATCAGGTTGACGGAGTCGGTGAGGTCCTTCCACACCCCGGCGACACCGGGCACCTGGGCCTGACCGCCCAGCTCCCCCTCGGTGCCGACCTCGCGGGCGACGCGCGTCACCTCGGAGGCGAACGACGAGAGCTGGTCCACCATCGTGTTGACGGTGTTCTTCAGCTCCAGCATCTCGCCCTCGACGTGGACGGTGACCTTCCGCGAGAGGTCACCCTTGGCCACCGCCGTGGTGACGAGAGCAATGTCACGCACCTGCGCGGTCAGCCGCGCCGCCATCGTGTTGACGGACTCGGTGAGGTCCTTCCAGGAGCCCGACATCCCGCGCACCCGCGCCTGACCGCCGAGCTTGCCCTCCGTACCGACCTCACTGGCCACCCGCGTGACCTCGTCGGTGAACGCCGACAACTGGTCGACCAGACCGTTGACCGTCCGCCCGACCTTCAGGAACTCCCCGCGCAGCGGATGCTCCGAGGAGCTGTCCGAACTGCGCGAGCGCAGATCCATCCGCTGCTCCAGATCGCCCTCGGACACCGCCGACAGCACCCGGCCCACCTCGGAGACGGGCCGTACGAGATCGTCGACGAGCGCGTTGGACGCGTCGATCGCCGCCGCCCAGGACCCCTCGCAGGCGCCGACCTCCAGCCGCTCCGTGAGCTTTCCCTCACGTCCGACGACCCGGCGCACCCGGGCCAGCTCGCCCGTCAGATGCAGATTGCGGTCCGCTGCCTCGTTGAACACCGCCGCGATCTCGGCCATGACCCCGTCGCCGGAGACCGTGAGCCGCTTGCGGAAGTTGCCGTCCCGCATGGCGGCCAGGGCGACCAGCAGCCGGTTCAGCGCCGCCGTGTCCACCTCGGTCGTCCCGCTGTTCCGGGATCGTCCGCCTTTCGCGCGCGTGCCTGCGCCCCGCGCCGCTGCGCCAGACTCCACCGTGTCCCTCCCGAAAGGGTCGACCGTTCCCGGGCTTTCTCCTGATGCCTGCCCAGTGTTTCACCATGGCCCAACCAGGCCATAACAGTTCGGCAGCATCGCATACCGTCCCTGGGCACGATCGGGGCGGAATCACCCGTGACCGGCATCCGCAGCCGCGGCGAAGGTAAGTAACCTGGCACCGGGCTGTCCACCCGCACGGCTTCCCGCCCGAGACGGTGGCACACGCACGACAGGTAATCGGAGGGGCGCCGCAGGTATGGGGGACCAGATCACCGACACACGCATGAGGAGACCAGTGATCACCGCGCGGGCCGCCGCCACCTTCGAGCCGGTCGGGCGCTCGGTCGCCCAGGCCCGTGCGTTCGTCCGCGACACCCTCCAGGGCTGGGGATACGGCGACATCGTCGACGACGCCGTCGTCCTTACCAGTGAACTGGTCACCAACGCCGTCGTGCACGCCGGCACCGCCGCCGACGTCCTGTGCCTGCGCGAGGAGAGCGGCGTCCGCATCTCCGTCGCCGACCGCTACCCCGAGCGCGAGATCCCGCTCCAGAACACCGGCCGCGTCCTGGTCCACCCCGACCGCGAGGGCGGCCGCGGACTGCTCCTGTGCGGCGCGCTCGCCGCCCGCTGGGGCGTCGAGTACTCCCCCGACCGCAAATACGTCTGGTTCCGCCTCGACCTGCCCGAGCGCCCGGCGGGCACCCGCGCCGCCGGCCCCGCGCTCCCCGTCGACGCCCTGCCCGTCGCCGACCACCGCGTCCGCGTCGCCGTCGTCCAGATCGACCGCACCGGCTCCATCAGCGCCTGGAACGACGACGCCACCGGCCTCTTCGGCTACGACGCCGAGCAGGTCGTCGGCAAGCCCCTCACCGACATCGCCGCCTGGCCGCACACCCCCGGCACCGGCACCGGCATCGCCGAGGCCCTGCGCCTCTCCCGCTGGGAGGGCTCGTACGGCGTCCGTGGCGCCGACGGCCGCGTCCTGCCCGTCTACGCCTCCCACCTGCGGGTCCGCGACGCCGACGGCGAGGCGTCCACCGTCTGCCTCCTCGTCCGCGACCACGAACGCGCCGTCCTGCAGAGCCCGACCCGCACCCCCGCACCGGACGCCGCCTCGCAGACCTCCCGGGCCGACGGCCGCCCGTCCGACCCGTTCGAGGTCTTCATCGGCTCCCCCGCCCCCGACGACCTCGACGGCCTGCTCCAGCGCACCGTCGAGCGGGCCCGCGACATGCTCGACGGCGACGCCGCCTACCTGCTGCTCGCCACCGACGACGAGACGGAGCTGGAGGTCCGCGCCTCCACCGGCCTGCCCTCCGCCCGCCAGCGCTTCGCCCGCGTCCCCGTCGAGACCGGCTCGGGCCGCTACGGCTCCGCCCGGATGCCGTCCGTCCACGAAGACCTCACCGCCGTCCCCGGCGCCGTCCCCCTTCTCAACGACACGGGCATGCGCTCCGTCGTCACCGTCCCGCTGAAGGTCGAGGGCCGCCTGACCGGCTCGCTCGGCGTCGCCGCGGAGAGCGCCGGCCGCTACACCAACGAAGAGGCGCTGCATCTGCAGTTCGCCGCCGACCGCATCGCCCTCGCCGTCGAACGGGCCCGCCTGACCGAGCTGGAAAAGCTCCGCCGCGGCTCCCTCTCCTTCCTCGTCGAGGCGTCCGACCTGCTCGCCGGCACCCTCGACCGCGACCAGACGCTGGCGCTGATGGCCCAGATGACGGTCCCCACCCTCGCCACCTGGTGCGCCGTCTACACCGTCGCCGACCAGGCGTCCGAGCCCGAGCTGTCCTACGTCCTGCACGAGGACGAGGACCGCATCGACGGCCTCAAGACCCTGCTGCTGAAGGTCGACCCGCCGGAGCCGGTGCCCACCCCGGGCGCCCGGGTGTGGACCGCCCCCACCGACGCCGCACACGACGCCGCGCTGCGCACCTCCCTGCGCAGCCTGGGCCTCGGCGATTCCGCACGGCCCTCCACGGGCCCCGGCGCCTCCCTCGCCACCGCCTCCGCGGTCGGCGGCGAGACCGTCGTCCTGCCGCTGGTGGCCCGCAACCGCGTCATCGGCATGCTCACCCTGGGCAAGCCGACCGAGGAGCACTTCCGCCAGGAGATCCTGGAGCTGGCCGAGGACCTCTCCCGCCGCGCCGCGCTCGCCCTCGACAACGCCCGCCTGTACTCCGAGCGCACCGCCATCAGCCAGTCCCTCCAGCGCAGCCTCCTCCCCCCGGAACTGCCGGACGTCCCCAACGTCGAGGTCGAGGTCATCTACCGCGCCGCCGGTGAGGGCAACGAGGTCGGCGGCGACTTCTACGACCTCTTCCCGATCCGCGACGGCGCGTACGGCTTCGCCATCGGCGACGTCTGCGGCACCGGCCCCGAGGCCGCCGCCGTCACGGGCCTGGCCCGGCACGCCCTGCGCCTCCTGGCCCGCGAGGGCTTCGGCGGCCCCGCCGTCCTGGAGCGCCTCAACGCCGCGATCCTCGACGAGGGCGCCCGCAGCCGTTTCCTGACGCTCCTCTACGGCGAACTGTGGCCGCAGGAGGACGGCAGCGCCCTGCTGAAGGTCGTCTGCGCCGGCCATCCGCTGCCGCTCCGCCTCCGCCAGGACGGCTCGGTCGAACCGGCCGCCGAACCCCAGCCCCTCCTCGGCGTCATGGACGACCTGGAGCTGTACGAACAGACCGTCACCCTCGACCCGGGCGATGTCCTCCTCTGCGTCACCGACGGCGTCACCGAGCGCCGCGAGGGCACCCGCATGCTCGGCGACGACGGCCTCACCGATGTCCTGACGACGTGTACGGGCCTGACGGCGGGCGCGGTCGCCACCCGGGTCCTGCGCGCCGTGGAGCGTTTCGCGGCCGAACCGGCCTCGGACGACATGGCAATCCTCGCGATGCGCGTCCCCGAAATCCCCACCGCACAGCAGTAGAGCGGCCGTCTCTTTCCCGCCCGGTGCCCCGGCGGGAAAGAGACGCTCCTCCTGTCCACCACATGCAAAAAGGCCCCCGCCAAGATGGCGGGGGCCTTTTCTTCTGAGCCCCAATACGGAATCGAACCGTAGACCTTCTCCTTACCATGGAGACGCTCTGCCGACTGAGCTATTGGGGCGAGCCAGCGGAATAGATCATACATGACCTGCGCCGAAGCTCCGAATCGCGCACGGATCACTCCGCGAACCGCCCGTCGCCCCGTCACATCGCGGGCTGCAGCAACCCCCCGAGCGCATTGCAGGCGCCCACCATCCGCTGCAATTCCCGCCGTTCCATTCCCGCCCGCAGCGGCAACGCCAGCGTCTCGTCCACGGCCCGCTCGGTCTGCGGCAGGAAAACGTCCCGCCGCAGCCCCGGCATCCGGTACACGGGCGCCGATACGGGTATCCGGCAGCCGACGCCCTTGGCCCGCAACGCCCTGGCGAACGCATCCCGGTCCGGGCGGCCGTTTCCTGGGACCCGCACCACGTACTGCTCATAGGTGTGCCCCGCGGCGGGCGCCGGCGTCTCCACCCCCTTGAGCCGTCCGTCGAGGTACGCCGCGTGCGCCCGCCGGCGCTCGGCCCCTTCCGACGCCGCCCCCGGCTCGTCCACCACCAGCACCAACAGTCCGTGCCGTCGCCCCAGTTCCCGTATCCAGCCGTCGTCGGCCCGCCGCCCGAAGCGGTGTATCGCGACGACGGCGGCGGTACGGTGCGTCACCACGTCGGACACCGCGGCGGGATCGAGGCAGTAGCTCTCTCCGTCGACGTCGGCGAAGACGGGCAGCGCACCCAACTCCACCACCGCCTCGGCCACTTCGGCGTTGCCGTACGCCGGCACCACGACCTCGTCACCGGCGCGCACCCCGGCCGACTTGAGCGTCTCCACAGTCCCCATGCCGCGGATCCTGACCACGCGAGGTGAACACGGCGTTACGCCCACACGGCCACCTATGACCGAACGCAAAAATGCTCCGGCCCCCGGAAACCATCACTGGTTTCCGGGGGCCGGAGCGTAAAATTTGTTCGGCGGCGTCCTACTCTCCCACAGAGTCCCCTCTGCAGTACCATCGGCGCTGAAAGGCTTAGCTTCCGGGTTCGGAATGTAACCGGGCGTTTCCCTAACGCAATGACCACCGAAACCCTATCGGGTTCTAGCGAACAAGCACACTCTTCAATTAAAAGGTGAAACTTGGTTCAACCAGCGATTGCGACTGTTCGCAACCCGGGAACCACACAGTGGACGCGAGCAACTGAGGACAAGCCCTCGGCCTATTAGTACCAGTCAACTCCACACCTTACGGCGCTTCCATATCTGGCCTATCAACC
>NZ_JBVHWT010000001.1:584861-989710 GCF_055564055.1 Streptomyces sp. NPDC029159 | reverse complement strand
CGCATAATCACGTCGCGGTGTGAAATTCGGGCATGCCGAAATTCGTCCCGGTGAGGAGTCGTGCAGTAGTGGTGTGCCGCGATGCGGCGGACGGCTGCCACAGAACCGTTCCGGCTGTGTGGCAACTCGGAGAACACTACGTATCGGCCAGGGCCGTGTCAACCCGGTCAGTCGAGGTCGCTGAGGCGGCCTTCGGCGTCGGGCTGGGTCTCCTCCACGCGGCGCAGGAGGCGGGTGAGGACCGCGCCGAGGATGCGGCGCTCCTCGCCGTCGAGGTCCTGGAGGAGGTCCTCCTCGAAGACGGAGGCCATCCGCATGGCCTCCAGCCACTTCTCGCGGCCCTCGTGGGTCAGCTCGACGATCACCCGGACCCGGTTGTTCTCGTCCCGCTCGCGGTTGACCAGTCCCTCGGCCGCCATGCGGTCGATGCGGTGGGTCATGGCCGCGGGGGTGAGGCCGAGGCGCTTGGCGAGTTCGCCGGGGCCCAGGCGGTACGGGGCGCCCGAGACGACGAGGGCCTTGAGGACCTCCCATTCGGCGTTGCTCATGCCGAGGGTGGCGGTCTGGCGTCCGTAGGCGACGTTCATCCGCCGGTTGAGCCGCTGGAGTGCGGAGACGACCTGTTCCACCTGGGGGTCGAGGTCTTGGAACTCTCGCTGATAGGCCGCGATCTGTTCCTCAAGGCTCGGCTCGGTGGCACCGGCCGTATCTGAGGTCTCAGGCATGCGCCGCAGTATGGCATGGAACTCATTGGCGTTGAAGTCCTTCGCCATGTACTCTTTAGCTTCGAACTTTAGAGTTGAAGTCTTCAGGGTGTGATCGTCCGGTCCCCTGGAGCGGCGGGGGCTTTTTGGTGCCCGCGCGCCCGTTCGCCGGGCTTCCTCCGCAGTTCATCCCGTACTTCCTGATCGTCTTCCGACCTGACCTAGGTAGGTGAGTGTGACCACCGCAATGGGCGCCGCGCTGCGCCGGATCCAGCTGGGGAACGCGCTGAGCGCGTTCGGCAACGGCTTCACGGTTCCGTATCTCTACGTCTATGTGGCGAAGGTGCGGGACCTGGGTGCCAGTACCGCGGGTGTGGTGCTGGCGATGCTGGCGATCTCCGCGCTGGCCGTGCTGCCGCTGACCGGTCGGGCCATCGACCGGCGCGGCCCCCTTCCGGTGGCCGTCGCCGGGACGGTCTCGGCGGCGCTCGGTGCCCTGGGGATGGGGCTGTCCGTCAGCCAGGCGCAGGTCATCGCGTCGGCGGTGGCGCTCGGTGCCGGTATCGCGGTGATCCAGCCGGCGCTCGCCACGATGATCGTGTGGTCCTCGACGACGGTCACCCGCTCGCGGGCGTTCGCCACGCAGTTCTTCCTGAACAACCTGGGTCTCGGTATCGGCGGGCTCGTCGGCGGGCAGCTCGTCGACCCGGCGCACGCGTCGAGCTTCGTGCGGCTCTTCGCCATCGAGGCGGCGATGTTCCTGGTGCTCGGTGCGGCGGTGGCGACCGTGCGGCTGCCGCGGACGCCGAAGGTCGAGGACGTGGTGCCGACCGGTGAGCGGCCGCAGGGCGCGTGGCGTGCGCTCTTCTCCGACCGGCGGATGGTGTGGCTGTGTGTGCTGGGCTTCGTGCTCTTCTTCGCCTGCTACGGGCAGTTCGAGTCGGGCCTGGCGGCGTACGCCACGGAGGTCACCCGGATCGCGCCGGCCACGCTGGGTATCGCGCTGGCGGCCAACACGGCGGCGATCGTGGTGGCGCAGTTCGTGGTGCTGAAGCTCGTCGAGCGGCGGCGGCGCAGCCGGGTGATGGCGCTGGTCGGGCTGATCTGGACGGTGGCGTGGGTCGCGGCCGGTCTGTCCGGGCTGGTGCACGGCTCGCAGGTGATCGCGACGACGCTGCTGATCTCGACGTACGCGCTCTTCGGCATCGGGGAGTCGCTGCTGTCGCCGACGGTGGCGCCGCTGGTGGCCGATCTGGCGCCGGCGTCGCTGATCGGGCAGTACAACTCGGCGTTCGCGCTGGTCAAGCAGTTGGCGCTGGCGGTCGGTCCGGCCGTGGGTGCGCTGATGGTGGGCCACGGGATGTCGGCGGCGTACATCGGGATGCTGGTGCTGTGCGCGCTGGGGATCACGGTGCTGTCGCTGCGGCTGGGGCGGATGCTCACCCCGGTGCAGGACAACCCGCACCGTGCGGCGGCCGCTCCGGTGCGTGCGGTGCAGGACGCGGAGACCGCGGTGGCGGTGGCCTGAGCGGTTCCGGCGGGCGGTGGCCCGTGTCCGTAGGGGGATCCCGTACGGAGTGAGTGACAGACGGCGAACGGCCCGGCGAATGCGCCGGGCCGTTCGTCATGGGTGCGGGTCCGCGTCACGGGGACGGGAGGGCGAATTCGCACCAGACGGCCTTGCCGCCGTCGGGGGTACGGCGGGAGCCCCAGTTGGAGGCGATGGTCGCGACGATGGAGATGCCGCGGCCCGCCTCGTCCGCGGGCTCGGCGGTGCGGCGGCGCGGGAGGTGGTCGTCGCCGTCGGTGACCTCGACGATCAGGCGGCGGTCGGTACGGCGCAGCCGCAGGCGCATCGGCGGGGTGCCGTGCTGGAGGGAGTTGGCGACCAGCTCGCTGGCGGCGAGGACGCCGAGATCGTGCAGCTCGGGGGCGAAGCGCCAGGAGGCGAGGACGCCGGAGGCGAAGGCGCGGGCGCGCGGGGCGGCCTCGGTGCCGCCGTGCAGCTCCAGGACGGCGTTGTGGAACAGCTCGGCGTCGTGGCCGGTGCGCTCGGGGTGCTGGACGACGAGGATCGCGACGTCGTCGTCGTGGGCGTCGGTGATGCCCATGGAGCGCAGCAGGCGGTCGCAGACGACGGCGGGGGCGTCGTCCGCGCCGGCGAAGGCGGCGGCCAGCGCCTCGACGCCGTGGTCGATGTCCTTGTCGCGGCGTTCGACGAGGCCGTCGGTGTAGAGGACGGCGGCGGAGCCGGGGCCGAGCGGGACGGTGCCGGAGGTGTGCAGCCAGCCGCCGGTGCCCAGGGGCGGGCCGGTCGGTTCGGCGGCGCGGTGGACGGTGCCGTCGGCGTCGCGGACGAGGATCGGCAGATGGCCGGCGGAGGCGTAGACCAGGCGGCCCTCGTTGGGGTCGTGGACGGCGTAGACGCAGGTGGCGATCTGGCTGGCGTCGATCTCGGCGGCGAGGCCGTCGAGGAGCTGGAGGACCTCGTGGGGCGGCAGGTCGAGGCGGGCGTAGGCGCGGACGGCGGTGCGCAGCTGGCCCATGACGGCGGCGGCGCGGACCCCGCGGCCCATGACGTCGCCGATGACGAGGGCGGTGCGGCCGCCGCCGAGGGTGATGACGTCGTACCAGTCGCCGCCGACCGCGGCGTCGGTGCCGCCGGGGCGGTAGGTGGCGGCGACGCGGAGGTCGTCGGGCTGTTCCAGCTCCTGCGGGAGGAGGGAGCGCTGGAGGGTGACGGCGGCGGCGCGCTGGCGGGCCTCGCTGGCGCGGAGGCGTTCGGCGGATTCGATCTGGTCGGTGACCTCGGCGCCGAAGACGAGGACGCCCTTGTGCGGGGCGAGGCAGGCGACCTCCGGGTCGGGGGCCGGGCCGCTGGCGGCGACCTCGATGGGGGTGCAGGTGAAGGTGTAGTAGGTGTCGCGGGCGCGGGCGGCGCCGGCGCGGATCCGGCGGGACTTGACGGTACGGGGGCGGCCGCTGCGCAGGACCTGGTCCATCAGGGGCAGCAGGCCGAGTTCGTCCAGTTCGGGCAGGGCCTCGCGGGCGGTGCGGCCGGCCGGGCGGGGGCCGAAGACGGTGGCGTAGGCGGCGTTGACGTAGGCGAGGCGGTGCTCGGGGCCGTAGACGACGGCGACCAGGGCGGGGATGGTGCCGAGGATGTCGTGGACGGAGAGGGCGTCGACGGTGGGCGGGGTGGGGCCGCCCCCGGGGCCCTCGGGGCCCTCGGTGCCCGTGGTGTCCTCGGGGGCGGCGGGCGGTACGTCGCCGTCGGGGGCGGCGGGGCCGGCGGCCTCGGCGCGGGCGGCCGGGACGGCGCCGCCGGGCGGGGGTCCGTCCGCGGTGGGGCGGGCGGCGGGTGCCTGCCGGCCGTTGGGCGAGGTGGCGGCCGGGCGTGCGGTCCGGCCGGTGCGCCGCTGGGGGAGCTTGGCGCTCCAGCGCGTGAAGATCACGGAGGGGTACCTCTTACTTCGCTTCGTCGCGCGGGCTCGGACCTGGCGTCATGCTCCCGTTGTCGCCCGAAGGGCGCCGGGCCGGACCTTCGGGGCACGTCCTGGGGCCGTCGGCTCGTGGGACGTGCCTGCCGGGGGACCGGTGGGCGGTCGGCCGGGGTCCTGTGCGGCGCTCTCTGACGTGATGCAGCAAACGTCCGAATTCCTCGTGATTATTACTCTTCGCGGAGACGAGCCCACCCATGGTCACACGACCAGTGTGGCCGACCCGCGCGGTATCCGTCAGACGTCCGGGCGCCGGGATGGAGTTCCGGGCTCCGTTTCGCCCGGCCGGACCCGGTGCGGCCGGGCCGCACGGGTGGGGCCGGGCGTGTCCCGGCGGGCGGCGGGTCAGCTGGCCTCGTTGTGGCGGCCGGTGCCGGCGGCCAGTTCGAATTCGGCGCGGGGGTTCTCCAGCGAGCCGAGCGAGACGATTTCGCGTTTGAACAGGCCGGCGAGGGTCCATTCGGCGAGCACCCGGGCCTTGCGGTTGAAGGTGGGGATGCGGCTGAGGTGGTAGGCGCGGTGCATGAACCACGCCGGGTAGCCCTTGAGCTTGCGGCCGTAGACGTGGGCGACGCCCTTGTGGAGGCCGAGGGAGGCGACGGAGCCGACGTACTTGTGCCGGTAGTCGAGGAGCGGGCCGCCGCGGACGGCGGCGGCGACGTTCTCGGCGAGGGTGCGGGCCTGGCGTACCGCGTGCTGGGCGTTGGGGGCGCAGAGGGCGGGCGGGTCGTCCGGGCTCGTGGGGGCGGGGGCGGTGAGGTCGGGGATCGCGGCGGCGTCCCCGGCGGACCAGGCGTGGTCGGCGCCGTCCACCTGGAGGGCGGCGGTGCACTTGAGGCGGCCGCGGCCGTTGAGGGGCAGGCCGGTGGCGGCGAGGACCGGGTGGGGCTTGACGCCGGCGGTCCACACGAGGGTGCGGGTGGGGAAGCGGGAGCCGTCGCTGAGGACGGCGGTGCGGTTCTCGCAGGAGTCGAGGCGGGTGTCGAGGCGGACGTCGATGTTGCGGGCGCGCAGCTCGCGTACGGCGTAGCGGCCCATCTCGGGGCCCACTTCGGGAAGGATCTTTCCGGACGCCTCGACGAGGATCCACTTCAGGTCGGTGGCCTCGATGTTGTGGTAGTAGCGGGCGGCGTAGCGGGCCATGTCCTCCAGTTCGGCGAGTGCCTCGACGCCTGCGTAACCGCCGCCCACGAAGACGAAGGTGAGCGCGGCGTCGCGGACGGCCGGATCGCGGGTGGAGGAGGCGATGTCGAGCTGTTCGAGGACGTGGTTGCGCAGGCCGATGGCCTCCTCGACGGTCTTGAAGCCGATGCCGTGGTCGGCGAGGCCGGGGACCGGGAGGGTGCGGGAGACGGAGCCGGGGGCGAGGATCAGCTCGTCGTAGCCGATCTCGGCGTCGGCGACGCCTTCCGCCTCCGCGGCGAGGGTCTCGACGGTGGCGGTGCGCGCGTCGTGGTCGAGGGCGGTGACCTCGCCGATGACGACCCGGCACTGCGGCAGCACCCGGCGCAGCGGGACGACGACATGGCGGGGGGAGATGGATCCGGCCGCGGCCTCGGGGAGGAACGGCTGGTAGGTCATGTACGGCTCGGGGTCCACCACGGTGATCTCGACGCTGCCCTGCCGCAGCTCCTGCTTGAGTTTCCGCTGCAGCCGCAGGGCGGTGTACATGCCCACGTAGCCGCCGCCGACGATCAGGATGCGCGCCACATCGTTCGAAGACACAGCCTTCACAGAGCTTCTCCTCGCGGTGGACCGGTCCCGGCAGGCCCCGGGGTCAGGCCGGCCGGTGGCACGGCAGCCCCAGGAGGCACTGTGCCCCCGGGAAGGCACAGCACTGTTCCATGACGCCTTCCCGGCCGCGCTTTGTCCACAGGCTCGACGAAATGCGCGGGCGGTCGCGCGGGCCCGGGCGGAGGGTCGGCTTCCGCGGTGTGCGAACGAGGTGTGCAGGTCAGGCGGGCGACGGCGGGGCGGCGGGGGAACGCCGTGGAGAAGGTGGTGCCGGTGTAGGCCGATCGGGGTGCGGAGTGCCCGGAACTGACCCTTCATTCTTGACCGGGGCTCAACTATGTTCGGTAGCTCGTGGGGGCGGGCCCGCTCATCGGCGCGCCCCTTTCCGTCAGGGCGGGGAGTCTCCGGGGGGAGACGTCATGACCGGGGGATCACAGATGCATATTCAGGGCACACATTGGTCGGGCACCGTCACGGCGCCCGGTAACGGCGGCCGGGCCGCCATGGCGCACGGCGGCGAGGCCGACGGGCGCAGCGGGCGGCCCGCAGGAGGGGGCTCCCGCAGCGCGCCGCTGCGGGTGGACGCCCAGCGCAATCTGGAGCACGTGCTGCGGGCCGCGCGCGAGGTCTTCGGCGAGTTGGGGTACGGCGCGCCCATGGAGGACGTCGCGCGGCGCGCACGGGTCGGGGTCGGGACGGTCTACCGCCGCTTCCCGAGCAAGGACGTGCTGGTCCGGCGGATAGCCGAGGAGGAGACGTCCCGGCTGACCGAGCAGGCGCGCACCGCGCTGGGCCAGGAGGAGGACCCCTGGTCGGCGCTCTCCCGCTTCCTGCGGACGTCGGTCGCCTCGGGCGCCGGGCGGCTGCTGCCGCCGAACGTGCTGCGCGTCGGCGCCGGTACGGAGGCGGAGGCGGCGGTCGGCGAGGGAGCGGCCGATGCCGCCGGGCCGTCCGCCGCCGCGGGCGCCCGGGTGCCGCAGCAGCGGCTGCCGGTGGCGGGCGGGGAGCCCGCCGCGGACGCGTACGGCGCGGAGGCGGAGCGGACCGGGGGTGTGCCCGCGCTGCTGGACGTCGTCGGGCGGCTCGTGGAGCGCGCGCGGTCGGCGGGGGCGCTGCGGCCGGACGTCACGGTCGGCGACGTGCTGCTGGTGATCGCCACCAGCGCGCCGACGCTGCCCGATCCGGGGCATCAGCAGGCGGCGTCCGCCCGGCTGCTGGACATCCTGCTGGAGGGGCTCCGGTCGCGGCCGCAGAGCTGACCGAACGGTGAGATCCGGCCGGGGCGGTGCGTCCCGGCCGGAGCGCTGTCGACCGCCGGTGCCGGGGCGCGCACATTGTGCCCCGGAACCGCGCCTCAAGGGGCTCTCTCCGTGCAGCGCACCCCGGACGAGTGGTTGCGGGCACTGCCCCCTCGGCCCGGGCGTGTCGTGTGGCACGCTTGCGCGGTGTTCCGGTGTGACGGCGTTGTTCGGGGGCCTTGGCGATGACTCTTGACGGGCGGGACGAACGGCGCGGTGGCGACCGCACCACCACGGATCGGGACGATCGGACGGGGCAGGTCCCGGGACAGACGGGGCCGCTGGGCGCCACTCCCCCGGCCACCGGTCCGACGGTGCCGCACGAGCGCGCCGAGACGGCACCGCTCGCCGGGGTGCCGCCGCAGCGCGAGCGCACCGAGGCGGTCTCCGGCGCGCCGGAACCGCCGGCGGACACGGAGGGCGCCGAGGGCGTCCCGTCGTCCGACGCCGCGCTGATCACCGCGGTGCGCGCCGGTGACGACAGTGCGTACGAGGAGCTGTACCGCCGCCATGCCGAGGCGGTGCGCCGCTATGCGCGCGGCTGCTGCCGGGACGCGCACACCGCCGAGGACCTGACCGGTGAGGTGTTCGCCCGCACGCTGCAGGCGGTGCGGGGCGGTGCAGGGCCGGACACTGCGGTGCGGGCGTATCTGCTGACGACGGTCCGGCGGGTGGCGGCCGCCTGGGCGAAGACGGCGAAGCGGGAGCAACTGGTCGAGGACTTCGCGGTGTTCGCGGTCTCCGCGGCGGGGGCGTCGATGGACGCCGGCGGCGGTCCGGGCAGCGGGGTCGATCTCGGCGCCGACGTCCGGGCGATGCAGGAGGCCGAGCGGACGCTGGCGATGCAGGCGTTCCGCAGTCTGCCGGAGCGCTATCAGACGGTGCTGTGGCACACCACCGTCGAGGAGGAGACGCCCAGTCAGGTCGCGCCGCTGCTCGGGTTGACCGCCAACGCCACGGCGGTGCTGGCGCACCGGGCCCGCGAGGGGCTGAAGCAGGCCTATCTCCAGGCGCACGTCAGCCAATCCCTGACCGCCGGCGGCGACTGCGCGCGCTACGCCGACCGGCTCGGTGCGTACGCCCGTGGCGGGCTGCGGATGCGGGCGGAGCGGGGGCTGCGCAAGCATCTCGACGGGTGTGCGCGGTGCCGGCTGGCGGCGCGGGAGGTCGCCGACGTCAACCAGCGGATCGGCGCGCTGCTGCCGGTCGCCGTCATCGGCTGGTTCGCCGCCTCGTACGCGGTCAAGGCCGCGGCGGCGGTCGCCGGGACGGCCGGGGTCGGCGCGGTGGCCGGGGCGGGTGCCGCGGCGGCGGCCGGTGGCGGTTCCTCGGGCGGTGCGGCGGGCGGCGCCGCGGCCGGGGAGGCGCTGGGGACGCCCGTGAAGGTCGCGATCGGCGCCGGGGTGATGGTGGTGGCCGGTGGGGCGCTGGCGATGGCGATGACCGGGGCCCACGAGCCGGCGAAGCAGCCGGAGGCGCGGAAGGCGCCGACGCCCGCCGTGGCGCCGCGGACGCCCGCTCCCCCGCCGCCGCCCGCGCCGAGGCCGGCGCCCACGCCGCCGCCCGCCACCCGTCCGGCACCGCCGCCCCCGCCGAAGCCCACCCCGACACCGACGCCGAAGCCCACGCCGACCCCGCCGAAGCCCAGCCCGACGCCGACGCCCACACCGACACCGACCCCGACTCCCACGCCGACCCCGGTGCCGACGCCGTATCCCCTCAACTCCCTCGGGACGGACCTCGGCGGGGACGGTACGGGGCCGGAGGTCCGCCTCTGGGGCAGCAGTTGGGTATGGCGGCGGTACACGCCGGAGATCGACGGCCGGTCGTACCCGAACGGGGTGACGGTCCACGGCGCGTCCACCGTCGTCATCGACCTCAACCGCCCCTGCACGTCGTACGACGCGGTCGCCGGGGTGGACGATCTCGACCTGGGGCGGGGCGCGGTGCGGTTCTCCGTGGAGGGGGACGGCGCGCCGCTGTGGCACTCGGAGGTGGTGCGCGGCGGGCGGCCCGGGGTGCCGGTGCACGTCCCGCTGACCGGTGTGAAGACGCTGCGGCTGAGCGTGGCGCCGCAGCGGCCGGTGGATGGGCTGACGCTCGCCGACTGGGCGCAGTCGGAGATCAACTGCCGCTGATCCGCGGCCTGTCGGACGGGCCCGCCGGCGGGTTCGCTCAGAGGCGGGCCCGGGGCGGGACCCCGGCGGCGACCGCGCGGCGGCGCGGGGAGGTGGCCGCGTCGGTCCAGCAGCTGCCGCGGCGCAGCACCAGGCGGCGCAGCCACAGCTCGGTGGAGACCAGTTCGGCCAGGCCGTCCAGGGGGACCGCGGCGCCCTCGGCGGCGGCCCGCAGCGCCTTGCGGACCACCCGCGCCTCGACCAGCCCGGCGTCGGCGAGCAGCGGTGCGTCGAAGAGCTGCACCAGTCCGTCGAGGGCGGCGCGCAGCCCGGTGCGCAGGGCGGCGGTGTGCGGGAGGTGCACGGTGGCGCCCCAGCCCGGCGGCAGTTCGCGGACGCCCGCCCTGGCGAGGACCGAGCGGAGGACGGCGGCGCGGGCGCCGGGCTGGACGCGCAGGGTGTCGGGCAGTGCGCGGCAGGCGAGCACCACCTGGTTGTCGAGGAACGGCGCGTGCAGACGCTGGCTGCGGATCTCCACGGCCTGTTCGAAGACGCGGTGATCGGCGGCGCGGCGGGCCAGCGCGGCCCGCGCCCGGCGCTCGCCCGGCCGCCCCGCGCCGGGGGTACGCGCCGCCGCCGCGCCCAGCCGTACGGACACCTCGGCCAGCGCCTCGCCGGTGAGCCAGCGGGCGGCCGGCCCCGGGCGGCACCAGAAGAGCGCGGCGAGGGAGGCGTCGACGGCGCCCGGGTCGCCGGCGCCGTCGACCCGCCGCTCCATGAGCCGCCGCGCCGTCTCGGCGACCCCGGTCCCGTAGGGCGTACGGGCGAGTTTGCGGGCGGCGCGGTAGACGGTGAAGGGGACCAGGACGGAGTGGGCCGAGGGGCCGTCGGCCCTGGCCAGGGCGGTGACCGGGCGGAGGAGATGGCGTCGGCGGCGGTCGAGGAGGAGGTCGGCGAGGCGGGCCGGGTGGGCGTCGAGGACCTGGCGGGCGCCGTGGCCGGTGAAGTGGTCGGCGCCCCCGGCGAGCAGCCGGCTGCGGTGGCGGAACGCGGTGACGAGGGAGGGGCCCGGCTCGTCGGTGAGCGGGAGGGTGCCGAGCCCGGCGAAGGGCAGCGCCTCCTCGCCGCCGGTGACGACGCGGTGGTGCAGCCGCGGGTTGTCGGCGAGGGCGCGGGCCCGCTCCAGCTCGGCGTCGCGGTGGGCGCGGCCGCCCTGGGTGGCGTGGTCGGTGAAGGTGACGGCGAGGAGGCGCGCGCCGTGGCCGGTGAGCGCCCCCGGTGCGCCGGGCAGCCCGGCGGCCAGCAGGGCGAGGGTGCCGGAGGCGCTGCCGCCGGAGAGGTCGGCGGCGACACCGGGGGCCGGGGCGCCGCGGGCCGCGCGCCGCTCGGCGGGGCCCATGCCCGGCACCGGGCCCGGGTCCAGACCGCCGGGCCCGTCGGGCCCGTCCGGGGCGACCGCGTGCCGGGGGCTCGACAGCCGGGCCCGGACCGCGTCGACCAGCGCCTCGCGGACGCCGTCCACCGCCTGCTCCGGGTCGACCTGGGGACCGGCGACGGCCAGCGAGACGGCCGGTTCGTACGAGGTGATCTCGTGGGCGCCGCCGCGCAGCACCAGGGCGTGGCCGGGCGGGACGCGGCGCACCCCTTCGTAGGGCGTGCCGGAGCCGAGCGCCTCGGGGGCGTCCGGGCAGGCCAGGAGGGCGCCGAGGTGGCCGATGTCGAGTCCGGCCTCGATGAGGTCGGCGAGCGGCAGGGCGGCGGTGGCGAAGGCGGTGCCGCCCTCCCAGGGGGTGTGGAAGACGGGGCGGGCGCCGGCGAGGTCGCCGGTGATCGTGAGGCGGCGGCCCATGCGGACGACGGCGGTGTAGCTGCCGGGCCAGGCGGTGAGGTGGCGCAGCGCACCGCCGCGGGCCGCGAAGAGGCCGACGCGCAGCTGATCGTCGGTGGCGCCGCAGACGCCGAAGACGGCGAGCGCGGTCTCCGGGTCGGCGCGGACGACGCGGACCTCGTCGGGCCGCCAGTCGCCGACCGCCCACAGCGGATCCGGTCCGTCCCACAGGAGTTGGGCGCCCACGGGCAGGACCGTGCGGCTCCCTCCGGTGGCGGCCGGCCCCGTGGTGGCACTGCTCCACCCCACCAACCAGCGCATGCCGCCTCCCCGCTCCCCGTGCCGCGGGGGCGCGCCACCACCCCGTACCGCGGATTTCAGCCGTTGTGCCGTCCATGCTGCCATGGCGGGGGCGTACGGGAGCCGAGCGGAGCGGCGAGGTGGCGCCCGGCGGCGGGGAGTTGACGCGGCGGGCGGGTCCGGGGCGCGCGGTGCGGCCCGAGGCGCGGGGCGGGCGCCGGGGGCGCGTCGCGCGGTGCCGGAGGGTGCCGTACGGGCCCGCGGCGTGTTTCCGCCGCCCGTCGTTATTCGGCCAAACTCTGCTGAACTCCGTTCAATTGGCGGCCCGCCACGGCGTGTCGTACGGCGCGGCCGGCGGGGGGCCGCTCCGGCTCGCGCGACGGTCCGGGAAGCGGGCTGCGCCTCCCGGACCGGACCACCGCCCGCGGGGAATGGAGCGGCGGTATCCCCCAGCCCACCGGATCCAGTACAGCGGGCCGACCCACGCGGCACCCATGGAAGCGGCGGCGTTCCCGGGGAGGCAGCGCGCACATGTGGGCGCACGGCAACACGTACCCGGAGCACATGCCAACTCCCGCTCCCCCCGCCCGAGATGAATCTCGCCATCCGGGACACCGGCCCTTAACGGTCGGGATCCGGCGAACTACTCTGGGTGGACGCACGCCCCGGGGCACCGGGGCTGCCGTCGCAGTGTCGAGGGGTGCGCATGTCCAGGGATATACGCGGGCCGAACGAGAAGCTCGGCACCGTTCTCGCCCTCGCGGGTATCAGCAACGCCGGTCTGGCGCGCCGGGTGAACGACCTCGGCGCGCAGCGTGGGCTGACGCTTCGTTACGACAAGACGTCGGTCGCCCGCTGGGTCTCCAAGGGGATGGTGCCGCAGGGCGCCGCGCCCCATCTGATCGCCTCCGCGATCGGCAGCAAGCTGGGACGACCGGTCCCGCTGCACGAGATCGGCCTCGGGGACGCGGATCCGGCGCCCGAGGTCGGGCTGACATTTCCCCGCGATGTGGGCGCAGCGGTGCGTTCCGCCACCGATCTCTACCGGCTGGATCTGGCCGGACGGCGGGCCGGCGGCGGGGGGATCTGGCAGAGCCTGGCCGGATCTTTCGCCGTCAGTGCGTACGCCACCCCCGCCTCCCGGTGGCTGATATCCCCGGCCGACAGCTCGGTGGCGCGAAACGCTGGCGAGGCAGCCGAGGCGGCCGAGGCGGGCGAGAGGGAGGCCACCTCGGCCGCGGACGCGGCGACGCCCCAGCATGTCGGCCACAGCGACGTCAGCAAGCTCCGCGAGGCGGCGGAGGACGCACGCCGCTGGGACTCCAAATACGGCGGCGGCGACTGGCGTTCGTCCATGGTGCCGGAGTGCCTGCGGGTGGACGCGGCCCCGCTGCTCCTCGCGTCGTACAGCGACGAGGTGGGGCGCGCCCTCTTCGGTGCGACCTCCGAACTCACCCGGCTCGCCGGATGGATGGCGTTCGACACGGGGCAGCAGGAGGCCGCCCAGCGCTACTACATCCAGGCGCTGCGGCTGGCCCGCGCCGCGGCCGACGTCCCCCTGGGCGGCTACGTCCTCGCGTCGATGTCCCTCCAGGCGACGTACCGCGGCTTCGCCGACGAGGGCGTCGATCTCGCCCAGGCGGCGCTGGAGCGCAACCGCGGGCTGGCCACCGCCCGGACCATGAGCTTCTTCCGCCTGGTGGAGGCGCGCGCCCAGGCGAAGGCCGGGGAGGCCCGCGCCTGCGAGGTGGCGCTGAAGGCCGCCGAGGGCTGGCTGGAGCGCTCCCGCGGCGGCGACGCCGACCCGTCCTGGCTCGACTTCTACTCCTACGAGCGGTTCGCCGCCGACGCCGCCGAGTGCTACCGCGACCTGCGCCTGCCCCGCCAGGTGCGGCGCTTCACCGAGCAGGCCCTCTCCCGGCCCACCGAGGAGTTCGTCCGCTCGCACGGTCTGCGGCTGGTGGTCTCCGCCGTCGCCGAGCTGGAGTCCGGCAACCTCGACGCCGCCTGCGCCGCGGGCACCCGCGCCGTGGAGGTCGCCGGCCGTATCTCCTCGGCCCGCACCACCGAGTACGTCCGCGACCTGCTCCACCGCCTGGAGCCGTACGGCGACGAGCCGCGGGTGGTGGAACTGCGCGAGCGGGCCCGCCCGTTGCTGGCGGCGCCCGCGTAGGCGCACCGGGGCACGCGGGGCGGACGGGCCGGAGCGCCGGCCGGGGCCGGACGGCCGCCGGTCGGGGTCCGGCCCGTCCGTCGAGGCCCGGTCGGCGCTCCGGCCCGGTCGGCCCGTCGGCCGCTTCCGCCGGAGTTGCCCGCTTCCGCTGCTGTTTCGCAGGCTCTGCGGGGGTTCCCGCCCTGGTCGCGCGGTGTTGTCAGTACCTCGCGTCATGATGGGGTAGGTCGTCGGGCGACGGCGAGCGGGCCGCGGTCAGGGGCGGTCCGCGTCGGGGGCGGTTCCCGCGTTCTCGCGGTTGGGGAGGTGCAGTGGCGGCGCACGACTGCGACGTGCTGGTGATCGGTGCGGGCATCGTCGGACTCTCGACGGCCCATGCCCTCACCCGCGCCGTACCGGGGCTGCGCGTGACGGTTCTGGAGAAGGAGTCCGGCCCGGCCCGGCACCAGACCGGCCGCAACAGCGGCGTGATCCACAGCGGCATCTACTACCCACCCGGCTCCCTCAAGGCCCGCTACGCCCTCCAGGGCTCGGCCGAGCTGGTGGCGTTCTGCGCCGAGCACGCCCTCGCGCACGAGGTCACCGGCAAGCTGATCGTCGCCACCGACCGCGCCGAGCTGCCCCGGCTGCACGCCCTCATCCAGCGCGGACGCGAGCACGGCCTGCCCGTCCGCGAGCTGGGCCCGGCGCAGATCACCGAGTACGAGCCGGAGGTCCGCGGCCTCGCCGCCATCCACGTCGGCACCACCGGCATCTGCGACTTCGCCGCCGTCGCCCGCACCTTCGGCCGCCTCGCCCAGGAGGCCGGGGCCACCATCGCCTACGGCGCCGAGGTGACGCGGATCGGGCGCCGCCCGGGGCGGGTCGCCGTCGCCACGGCGGACGGCACGGTCCACCGCGCCCGCGCCCTGGTCAACTGCGCCGGTCTGCACAGCGACCGCATCGCCCGGCTGGCCGGTGACGACCCGGGCATGCGGGTCGTGCCCTTCCGCGGCGAGTACCACCTCCTCGCCCCGGAGCGCGCCGGGCTGGTGCGCGGGCTGGTCTACCCCGTCCCCGATCCGGCGTTCCCGTTCCTCGGCGTCCATCTGACCCGCGGTATCGACGGCGCCGTCCACATCGGCCCGAACGCCGTCCCGGCCCTGGCCCGCGAGGGCTACGACTGGCGCACCCTGCGCCCCGCCGAGCTGGCCGGCACCCTCGCGTACCGCGGCTCGTGGCGGATAGCCCGCCGCCACTGGCGGTACGGCGCGGGCGAGCTGCACCGCTCGCTCTCCCGCCGCGCCTTCACCACCGCCGTACGCCGCCTGCTGCCCGCCGTCACCGAGGACGACCTGCGCCCGGCGCCCGCCGGTGTCCGCGCCCAGGCCGTCCTCCCCGACGGCACCCTCGTCGACGACTTCCTCTTCGCCGACTCCCCCGGCATCGTCCACGTCCTCAACGCCCCGTCCCCGGCGGCCACGGCGTCGCTGCCCATCGGGCGGGAGATCGCGGAGCGGGTGAGGGGGGTGCTGGACCGGCGCTGAACGCACACGTGGGCGGTGCGGGCGCGGGGCCCGCACCGCCCACGCGGTGCTCACGGACGGCGGGCCGCCCGGTGGATCGCCGTCAGTCGGTGGGGACGGACATCGGGGAGGCGTTCGACGCCTTGTAGGCGCGGAGGTACGGATGGAAGTCCGCGGGCGACTCGCCCTCGACGTACAGCACCCGTGCGTTGCCGTCCCACCGCGCCGACATCTGCGGCCCGGACGGCAGATCGTGCTTCGCGCTGAAGAGCGTGCCAATGATCTGCGTCTTGGCGTCCCGCAGCCCCAGTGACATCAGCTCGGGGTCCTGGGTGCCGAGGTGCGTGGCGGAGGCGTGGGAGGCGCCGACCGCGATGACGTTTCCGTCCTCGAGGGCCACCGCCGCCGTCGCGGCCCGCTTCCACAGGCGCTTGCCGGTCTTCAGGTCGACGGCGGTCATGCCCGCCTGGTTGCCGTACGTCGTCACCAGGGTCCGGGAGTCCTCGTCGACCATGGTCGTCCGGGCGTCGAGGTCCAGGTCCTCCAGGTCGCCCGTCAGCTCGATGGTCTTGTCCGGCTTCGGCTTGCCCTCGGTGTCGAACGTCCGCAGCGCCCGCTTGGCGTCGGGGCCGTCGCCGCTCATCAGGAGGATCAGCGGGGTGTCGGAGACGATGCGCTCGACCTCCCGCTTCTCGTTGGGGACGAACGCGTTGAAGCTGTCCAGCTCGTGCTCCTGGACCAGCAGCGTCCGGTGCGGCTTGGCCTTCGAGCAGTCGCTGACCCGCGCCAGGTACTCGTTGCTCATCCCGAACGACGCGGTGCAGTCGCCGGCGGGCCACTTGAGGGTCCACTTGCCGGCGCCGCCGGAGATGGCGTAGCCGGAGTAGGTGTTGCCGATGGCGACCACGACCTGCTCATGGCTGATGCCGACGAGCGGGTGGTTCTCCGACCGGCGACCCTTGAGGTTCCGTACCCACAGGGTGTGGCCGGACTTGGTGTCGAAGACGGAGAGGAACGAGCAGTCGCCGCCGCCGGAGTCGAAGACCGCGGCGCCGACGCCGTCGCTGTTCGGCTCCGTGGGCAGCGCGCAGACCGCGCCGGCGCCCTTCGGGGTCTCCAGCTCCCATTCCTTCTTGCCGGTCTCGTCGTTGTAGGCGCGGACCCCGTCCTTGTCGCCGTAGACGACGGCACCGTCGGTCAGCCACACCGACCGCATACCGAGCTTCTCGTCGGGCGGGTTGGCGCTCTTCTTCAGATCGACGTTCCACAGCTGCGCCATGGAGAGCGGCGGCTTCTGCTCCGCGTCATCACCGGAGGAGCCCCGCAGCAGGAAGTACCCGCCGGTGCCGAGGGCCACCACGAGGACGAAGACGATCACGAGGATCGCAGCCACCGGCAGCCCGCGCCGCTGCCCGCCCGGCGGCACCGGCGCCCCCGGTATCCCGCCGGGTCCCTGCCCGAACGGCGCCCCGCCCTGCGGCGGCTGCCCGAACCCCTGCGGCCCACCGGGCGGCGGGAAACCCGCACCACCCTGGCCGGGAGCCATCGGGCCACCGGGCGGCGGATAGATCCCCGGCGCACCGGGGTGCTGGCCGTACGCACCGGGGGCGCCCTGGCCGGGGGCGTACGGTCCCGGGACTCCGGGTTGGCCGGGCTGCGGACCGGGCTGGCCCTGGGGCGCACCGTACGGCCCCGGGGGCGGCGGGGTTCCCGGGTGTCCCTGGGGCGCGGGGGGCTGCGGGGCACCGGGCTGGCCCTGCGGCGGCGCCGGAGGGGTGCCGGGCGCGGGCTGAGCAGGGGGCTTGGCCATGGAGAGCTGCATGGTTCCGGCGGGGCGCGCCGGGGCCTGCTGATCCGGGGCCTGCGGCGGGGCCGCGGACGGCTGGACGGCGGCGAGCTTCATGGTCCCGGCGGGGCGCGCGGGGGCGGGCGGCTCCGCCCCCGGATGGGGAGCCTCGGGGGCGCCCGGGGCCGCGGGAGCGGTGCCCGGCAGGGGCTCGGGCGCGGGCGGGGTGCCCGGTGCGTCCCCGGGGGCGGTGCCCGGGGCGGGCGCGGGCGGGGCGGCGCCCTCCTGCGCCGGTCCCTGAACCGCTTCGTCGGGCCGGCCCGGCCCGGAGCCCGGTGGCCCTCCCTGCGGATGAGCCCCGTTCCCCTGCTCCTGCGTCATTCCGACCGACCCCCTGGTTTGTTCGTTGTGGCGGCCACGCATCGTATGCAGCCCGCTGCACAGCGCGCCAACCGCCCCTGAGCCCGGGCGCCGCACGGGATTTAGGGGGTACGGACGGCGTGTGTGGGGCGTGTGGGGGAGGTGTGTTCGGGACGTACGGGTTGGGGTGACGGCCGGGTTGGGAGGAGTCGGGTCCTGAGGGCCGGGCGGGCGTGCGCTCCGGGGCGATCGGGCCCGGGACGGCGAGGCCGGCCGGACCGGCCCCGGGAGCCACCCGGGACCACCCAGGCAGCGACCATTCACCGCCCGCCCAGCAACCGCCCCCAACCCCTCTCCCCCACCCATCGGCAACGCGCCCGCCCGCCCGCGGCCCGTAGAATCTCGGCACTGTGTCCGAGAACCCCCGCACCCCCGAGTCCGGCAGCCAGGAAACCAGCGTCCCGGAAGGCGCAGCCCCCTCCCCGGCGGACGGCGCCACGGCCGACGGCGCTGTGCACGACGGCCGCGCGAACGACGGCGCCCCGGAGCCCGGCGGCGCCGAGGCGTCCGGCGCGACGCGGATCCGCCGCGACGGCCCGATGTTCCCCGACGGGAGCGGGCCCGCCGCCGATCCGGCCGGTGACCACCACGAGCGCCGGATCCGCTCCTTCCAGCCCCGCCGCAGCCGCGTCTCGCCGAGCCAGGCCGCCGCGCTGCGACGCCTGTGGCCGGTGTGGGGACGGGACATCGACGGGCTCTCCCGGATCGACCTCGACACGTTCTTCGACGGCCGCCCCGTCGTCCTGGAGATCGGCTTCGGCATGGGCGAGGCCACCGCGCAGATGGCCGCGGCCGACCCGGACACCGGCATCCTCGCCTGCGACGTCCACACCCCCGGCCAGGGCAACCTCCTCGCCCTCGCCGAACGGAACGGCCTGACCAACATCCGCGTGGTCAACGGCGACGCGATCATCCTGCTGCGCGAGATGCTCGCCCCCGGCTCCCTGGCCGGCCTGCGCGTCTTCTTCCCCGACCCCTGGCCGAAGAAGCGCCACCACAAGCGCCGCCTCATCCAGCCGGACTTCATCAGCCTGGCCACCACCCGCCTCGCCCCCGGCGCCCTCGTCCACTGCGCCACCGACTGGGAGCCCTACGCCGAGCAGATGCTCGAAGTCCTCTCGGCCGAACCCACCCTCCACAACCTCTACCCCGACTACGCCCCCCGCCCGGACTTCCGCCCCCTCACCAAGTTCGAGGGCCAGGGCCTGAAGAAGGGGCACGTGGTGCACGATTTGATGTTCCGGCGGGGGGAGTAGGGGCGGGCGACGCCCCGCCATCGTGCGAGGACTGAGGTGAGGGGCTGCTGGAATCCCCTCACCTTCGCGCACCACCGTTAGCGGTCAGTAGGCGTGCTGAAGCGATCGTCCCAGCGCTGCCGATGGTGGCGCACAAACTCAACCTTTATTTCGTGCTCCCGGACCTTCTTGAGCTTGCTTTTAATCACCCGGGTCAGCCCATCGAGTACGTCAAGGTGATCGGAAAGCTGAAGTGCGCCCCGATCAAACAGAGCATGACAGTTGGCGCACAGGCAGAGCACGTTCTCCAACACATCCGGGCCATTATGCGGCTTGCCCAGCGCCCGAATATGGGCAGCCTCGCTATACGCCTCACCTCCAGGGGAGACCTGTAGGCGAGTCTCGCATATTTGGCACGTATTGCCGTACATTTCCTTGACGGCGCGCACCACCTTGGAATTCCGCACCAGGCGCTGATACTCCACAGCACGACGCACCTGCTCCTCGACGGGAGTGTCTTCGATTTGCGGCGGCGCTATCGGCTTCGCTTTGGGCGTCTCACCAGGTGCCAGCTTCACCAGCTTGAACTGACAGACGAGAAAGCCTTCTTTCCCGACAGTCATCCAGTGGTCGGCCACCTGGAACAATCCGCAATACTCATACCCACCCGTCGCCTTGCGCCGCTTCTTCCCCTTGATCTTCAGGCCACGAATGACGCGGACCGGGTTGCCCCGTGCCTCGTTGAGCAGCAGCCCAGCATTGCCGGGGCTTTCCATGGTCTGGTCCGCCTGGAGACACCCTGTGTCTCTGTCCCTGCCCCCTTCACCGGTATAAATGATCTCTTCTTCGCCGTAGACGTCATCCACGTATCCTCCGGAGAGGACGATGGAATCTACGCCTCCCGAAGCGGTTCCCGCGATCCCTCTACCCAAGGCACGATGCACCCCGGCTTCGCACAATTCCGCGTGCCCCTCGAACCACTGCCCCTCGAATACTCCAGCCGGGGCGCCGAAACAAATGGGAGCCGACTTCGCCTTTGCCTTCGCCATGAGTCGATCTTGCCAACCTGCTAGGGGAATAGCACGCGTCTGCACGCGATGTGCGCAGCGCCACATCTTCCCGTGCGCTACCTCGTCGAAGATCGCCAAATCGGCAGTGCCCGTTGCCCAGCCGGGGCGGCACAACCCCGCAGTGCTCAACGGATTAGCGACGGGTGAGCGAGCGGAGCTCTCCCGGATGTCGTAGCGCGCCAGGCAGCCCCGTCAGGTCCGCTGGGACGGGCGTAAGGTCCAGCAACGAGACGGTTTATCAAACCCGTGAACGAGAGGCATGAGTGATGGCGATGGCAGGCATTCCGACAGCAGCAGTGGCCGCGACCGGGCTCGTCGGTGGTTACGCCGTGGCCCGGTGGACGAAGAAGCGGCCCCTGGGTGGGGTGGCGTTGGCTGCTGCCGGGGCGGTGGCGGCCAAGGGGTGGCAGGAGAAGGCCGGCGGGAAGGCCGCGGCGGCGCTGGGTGGGGCGTATGTGGCGGCGTTCGCCGGGTCGCATCCGCTGGCGAAGAAGATCGGGGCCTGGCCGTCGGTGTTTGCGGTGGCCGGCGGCATGGCGCTGGCGTCGTGGGCGGTGGCGGACCGGCGCGGGTGACCTCGGCGGGGCGGGCGGGGCCGGACGCCCCCGCCCTGGGCCAGGGCCTGGCGATCGGCCGGAGGCCGGGTACGGAGCCAGGCCAGGGGCCGGGGCAGGTCAGTGCCTGACGCCCGGCCATAGGCCAAAGCTCGGCGCCCGGCCGGAGCGGCACCCGGTCGACACCCGGCCGGAGCCCGGCCGACCAGCCGGAGGCTGCGAGCGGCACCGGCCCAGCCACCGGCCCGGGACCAACGCCAGGACGAGGGCAGGCAACGGCATCCCCACCCCAGCCCCAGCCCCGGCTCAGAAACGCCCCGGCCCCAACCGCACCTCAACCTCACCCCCCGGAAACCGCGTCCGCTTGCTCTCCCCCAGCCACCGCCGGTGGAACTCGTCCAGCACCGCCGCATGCGAGGCGTGCCGGTCGAGGAGTCCGGCGATGTCGGGTGGGATGACGTCGGGGCGATGGCCCGTGAGCCACGCTTTCAGGAAGGGTTCCTGATCGAGGGCTTGCCGTACGGGGGCCGGGAGATGGTGGCGGAGGAGATGCCACGGTGCGTACGAGCGGTCGTACACGAGGTGGTCGGTGAGGAAGGCGGATTCCTCGGGGGTGAGGTCGAAGTCGCGGCTCAGGGCGAGGCCGAAGTCGGTGATGTAGACGCGGTGGCCGTCGGTGAGCAGGTTGGCGAAGTGGGTGTCGAAGTGGACCAGCCCATGGGCGCTCATGAACTCCGTGCCGCGTAGCACTTCGCGCTCCGCCCAGGTGTAGGGCGCGCTGCCGCCGGGCTCCGCCCAGGCGCCGTTGCGGACATCGGCGAGCCGGTCCGCGAGCGTGCGGGGCAGGTGTTCCAGGAAGAGCACCAGGCTCGCGGAGGAGTCGCCGATGGCTTCCAGCCGGCGGCGTACCGCGCCGGAGCCCTCCCAGTGGGCGACGGCCCCGTCGACGCCGCCGAACGCGTCGGCGAAGTCGGCCGGGGGCCGGTCCGGCAGGACGCGCCAGTGGTACAGCAGCGGGAAGCCCTGGTACGCGTTGCGCAGCACCCACGCCGTGGTCAGGAGATGTGCGGCCAGTTCCCGCCAGGCGCCGAAGCCCGCCGAGCCCGCTCCGTACTGGTAGTGGAGCGGGAGGCCGAAGAGGTTGGCGGTGGAGCGGACGTGTTCCGGGCGCAGTTCCAGGTCGGTCAGCGGGACCCGTTTGACGAAGACCCGCCGCCCCGCGACCTCCATCTCCGACCGGCGGCCGCCGATGCCCGAACCGCGCGCCGGAGCGGCGGCCACCGCGTCGCCGAGGCCGCGGTCGCTCAGCAGGGAGAGCCGCGCGCCCACCTCCGCGTACGAGGAGAGACGCGCGGCGGGAAGGGGTTCGGGCTCCATCCCGCCGGCCCCCGCCACCGGCCCCGCACCTGCTGCGCCGGCCTCGTCCGCATCGCTGTCCATGGGCGGCTCCTCTCCTCCACGTGTCCCTCCACGTATCCGAACGTCCCCGACGTACCCCGGCGCACCCGGCTTCCGGTCCGCCCCGGTATCCGGCACCGGGGGCGGACCGTGCGTTCGCCCTTTCCTACGCCGAAGCCTCGTCCAGCAGCGCCAGTTCCTCGGCGGTGAGCCGGAGGTCCTGGACGGCCAGGAGGGCCGGGAGCTGGGCGGTGGTGCGGGCGCTGGCGATGGGGGCGGTGACCGTGGGGCGGGCGGCGAGCCAGGCGAGGGCGACGGTGGCCACCTCCGCGCCGTGGGCGGCGGCGACCGTGTCGAGGGCGGTCAGGACGCGGCGGCCGCGGTCGGTGGCGAGGTGGGCGGCGGCCTTGCCGGACCGGGCGCTGTCGATGTCCGTACCGGGGCGGTACTTGCCGGTCAGGAAGCCGGAGGCGAGCCCGTAGTACGGGACGGCGCCCAGGCCGTGGCGGGCGGCGACCTCGGCCAGTTCGCCCTCGTAGGTGTCGCGGGAGACCAGGTTGTACTGCGGCTGGAGGGCGACGTAGCGGGCGAGGCCCTCACGCTCGGAGAAGGCCAGGGCCTCCGCCAGGCGCGGTGCCGAGATGTTGGAGGCGGCGATCTCGCGGACCTTGCCGGCCCGGACCAGGTCGTCGAGGGCGGTCAGGAACTCGCCGACCTCCAGCGATTCGTCGTCGTAGTGGGTGTAGTAGAGGTCGATGTGGTCGGTGCGCAGGCGGCGCAGCGAGCCCTCGACGGCCTTCTTGACCGTGGCGGCGGAGAGGCCCCTGAGGCCGGGGTGGGCGCCGACCTTGGTGGCGATGACGACCTCGTCGCGGTTGCCGCGGGCGGTGAGCCAGTTGCCGATGACGGTCTCGGATTCGCCGCCCTCGTTGCCCGGGACCCAGGCCGAGTAGACGTCGGCGGTGTCGATGAAGTTGCCGCCGCCTGCGACGTACGCATCGAGCACCGCGAACGACTCGGCCTCGTCGGCGGTCCAGCCGAAGACGTTGCCGCCGAGGCAGAGCGGGGAGACGGAGAGCGAGCCGAGAGGCTTACGTGTGGTGGTCATGCGGTCATTCAACACAGCGCGGGGCGGCAGCATTTCCCGGTTACGGCATCCGGGTGCAGCGGCCCGGAGCGCCCGCCGGGCGCCCGGCGGCGCGGGGTGCGTGGCCGAGCGCGCCACCGGTCCGGAACCCGGCCCGGCGCGCGGCACAGTTGCGCGCGCCCCGGACCCGGGCCCCGGACTCCGCTCAGGGCCGCAGCGGCCTCAGACGTTCAGGCCCCGGGCCCGCAGCCACGGCATCGGGTCGATCGGACCGCCGCCCCCGGGGCGGACCTCCAGGTGCAGGTGGGGGCCGGTGACGTTCCCGGTGGCGCCGACGCGGCCGATGACCTCGCCGGTGGAGACCTTGCCGCCGGTCTTCACCATCGACGAGAGGTGGCAGAACCACAGCTCCGTACCGTCGTCGAGGGTGAGGACGATGCGGTAGCCGTAGGAGCCGGCCCAGCCCGCCTGCGTGATGGTGCCGGAGTGGATGGCCTTGACCGGCGTGCCCGTGGGGGCGGCGAAGTCCTGGCCGGTGTGGTCGGCGGCCCAGCGGTCGCCGGCCTGGCCGAAGCCGGCGGTGAGGGTGTACGAGGTGACCGGCAGCAGATAGCTCTTGGCCAGCTCGGCCAGGCGCGCGGCCTCGGCCTTCTCGCGGGCCTCGGCCTCGCGCTTCGCCTTGGCCGCCGCCGCCTTGCGCGCGGCCTCGGCGCGCTCCGCCTTCGCGTCGGCCACCGCCTGCTCGTGGTCGCTCGCGGCGGTCTGCTCCGCCCGGACGAGCGCACCGTGCTCGGCGGCGTCCCGGGCGTCGCGCTCGGCGGCCTCCTGCTGGGTGTCGGCCTGCTGGAGGATGCGGCTGCGCAGCGCCTCCCCGGCGCCCGTGCCCCGGCCGTCCTCGGTGGTGAGGCCGGCGGAGGAGAGCGGCGCCGCGGTGGTGGCCGCGTCGGACGCGTCGTCGGAGCCGAGCAACGGGCCGATGCCGGGGAGCGATTCGGCGTCCGGCAGCGCTCCGGTGACGTCGGAGGCGAGGGAGCCGATGTCCGGCATGGAGATCGGGACCGCCGGCTTGTCCTCGGCGGCCGCCATGCCGCCGGCGCCGACCGCCGCGATCACCCCGACGCCGAGGACCGTGCCGCTGCGGGCCAGCGCGGAGCGCTGCTTCCCGACGCGGTGCCGGCCGCGGACGGACCGCACGGACTCCTCGGTCGGGTTCCACTCACCGGGCTCGTCGTCCGCGACGCCGTACGGACCGGGGCCCTCCGGGGCGAACGCGCCCGGGGCGAAGGTGGCCGTATCGGTCGGGGAACCCGGCAGATCCTGGGGGAGGTGGTGGGCGGACGGAGCCTCGGGGGCAAGCCTGTTGGACGCCACGGGGGCGCACTCCTTTCCTTCCTTCGCGCCTACCGGGTTAGCTGACGGGTTCGGAGCAGGAAGGTCTCCTACGGGCGGCCTCTGGCCGAGGCGTCCGATTCACCCCATGAAGGTGGTTCCCCGGTTCCCTCCGCGCCGCTCGGGATGCCCTCGGCAAAGACAGGACACATCACGGCAGTTCACGAAATATCGACGCAGCGGCGTACAGAGAGGCGCCGTAGCGAGAAGTGACCACCGGTGTGCCTGGGTGCCCGGCATACCTGAAGAGCGCGTACGGGATTCGGCGTGGGGGCACGGTGCCGCCTCTGCGACGGCTGGGACGACCGCGCTCCGTTATCGGACAGTAATAGAGATCGCGGCCGATTTCCAAGCGATCCCGCGAATCCCCTCCGTACGACGACGACTCCTGGCCAAGACTTTTCGGGGCAACGCGCGTGCAAACCGGGCGAGTTGATCGCCCTTCACGAAACGGCCTGCGAGTGATTGTGCATCACTTGTGATGCGGAGGGGTGCGCATCCCTCACGCTCCGTGAGGGCAGTAGCGTCTGATCATGGTCGTCGACTTCGTGAACAACGCACAGGCCCTGGCAGCGCGCTACCGGGACTTCTCCTGGGGGGAGGCGCGGGGCCGGTGTGCGGCCCACGAGGAGCTGACGGCACGGATCGGGCAGGACCCGGAGCTGTGCGAACTCCTCGCCGCATCCCTCCCGGTGGGCAACAAGCAGCAGCCCAACCTCCTCCTCGCGGCCGTCCGCCACCTCGACGGCCCGCACGCCGAGCAGGGCCCGCGCGGTGAGCCGGCGTACCGCCGCTGGCGCGAGTGGACGATCCGGCACTGGGACGAGGTCCGCGCGGTCGTCATGAGCCGCTCCACCCAGACCAACGAACCGGGCCGCTGCGCCACCCTGCTGCCCCTCCTGGCCCGCCTCCGCGGCCCGTTGGCCCTCCTGGAGGTCGGCACCTCGGCCGGCCTCTGCCTCCACCCGGACCGCTATCGGTACGCGTACGAGCCGGACGCCACCTGGGGGACGCCCGGACCGGACGCGCCCTTGGAGGCACACACCCTCGGCGCCCCGGACAGTCCGGTCACCTTCCGGTGCCGCGTCGGGCGGGAGGACCGGGCGACCGCGGCGGCTGCGGCGCCCGCACGGCTGCCGGAGGTCGTGTGGCGCGGCGGTATCGACCTCACCCCGCTCGACCCGGTGGCCGACCCCGAGGCGCTGCGCTGGCTGCGCTCCCTGGTGTGGCCGGGCACCCCGGAGCGCGCGGAGCGGCTGACGGCGGCGGTGGACGCGGTACGGGCGGCGCCGCGGCCCGAGATCGTCCGCGGCGACCTGGTCGAGGAGCTGCCGGCGCTGGCGGCGCGGGTCCCGGCGGACGCCACGCTCGTCGTCTTCCACACCTCCGTCCTGCCGTATCTGCCGCCCGCCCACCGGGAACGCTTCGCCGACCAGGTGCGCACGCTGCTCGCCGGGCGGCCGGGCGGCGGCCACTGGATCTCCCAGGAACACCACTCCGTCACCCCGTGGCTGCCCGTCCCGGCCGCCGACCGCCTCGCCCCGGACCACCGGGAGCAGCTGCTGACCCTCGCGCTGGACGACCGCCCGGTGGCGCTGACGGGGGCACACGGCCAGAGCCTCCACTGGGTGGCGTAGGGGCCCGCCCCTGGGGCCGTACCGGCGCGCGGGGCCCGGCCGCGCGCCCCGCGCGCCGGGGCGGCCCCGGTCTCCCCGCGCGCCCGGCGCGCGCCATGGCTCCGCACGCCCCGCCGCTCCCCCGCCTACTCCTCCAACGGCCGCTGTACCGCCAGCAGCGCCATGTCGTCCGCGCCCGCCCCGCCCGTGTGGGCGGCGACCTCGGCGACCAGCGTGTCCAGCAGCCGGTCGGGCCCGGGGAAGACCCGGCCGCGCAGCCGGGCCACCGGGTCGTAGAACTCCCCCGCCCGGTTGCGCGCCTCCGTCAGCCCGTCCGTGAACAGCAGCAGGACCGAACCGGCGGGATAGAACATCTCGTCCGCGCGGTCCGGCCACCCGGCCACCTCGCTCATCCCCAGTGGCAGCGCGTGCACCGCGGGCACCAGCGTCCGCAGCCCGCCGTCCGGGGTGAGCAGCAGCGGCGGCGGATGCCCCCGGTTCAGGACGCGCAGCACCGCGCGCTCCCCGGACGGGATCTCCGCGAGCACCGCCGTGGTGAACCCCTCGTACTGGTCGAGCCCCTCGCGCCGCCGCCCCTCCCGCTGGAGCGCCCGCTCCAGCCGCCCGGCCACCGCCTCCAGCGTCGCCTCCTGCTCCGCCGCCTCCCGGAACGCCCCGATGACGATCACCGCCGCCTCGACCGCCTCCAGCCCCTTCCCCCGCACATCACCGACGATCAGCCGGACCCCGTGCGGCGTGTCCTGCACCGCGTACAGGTCCCCGCCGATCCGCGCATCGGCCTGCGCCCCCACGTAACGGGCGGCGACCGCCAGCCGCCCGATCCGCTCCGGCGGCGTCGGCAGCACCGCCCGCTGGGCCGCCTCGGAGACATCGCGTACGGAGGCGAGCCGGGCGTCGGAGAGGCGTACGACGCGGTTGATGCCGAGGGCGAGGACGGCGACGACGAAGACGGTGGAGACCTCGGTGGCGGAGAGGCCGGTGTCCTGGGTGTCGGTGTGGAGCACCGTCAGCAACTCCCCGAGCAGCGCCGCGAGGGCGGTGAACGCCGTGTTCCGCAGCGAGTACAGCGGCGCGGCGACCAGCGGCGCCGCCGCGAAGAACGGCGAGGCGGTGTAGCGCGCGGGGGTGACGCTGTCGAAGACGATGCCGCCGACGATCAGCAGGGCGGGCAGCCACCGTGCCAACCGGCGGCCGACCGGCGACATCTGCGCCCGCCGCGCCCACCGCTCCCGGTCCTCCGTGCGGACCCGCCCGCCTCGCCCCATCCGCACCGGCCTCTTCCCGCCTCACCTGCCCACGGCCGACCGCGCTCCCGGCCGCTCCTCCGGCCCCCCAGGCTTTCCGCCCCTCCCCCGACCCGCGACCCGAAGAGGGCCGAACGGGTCATACGGGCCCACCGCTTCCCGTCCGCGGCGGGCCGGGAGGCACAGCAGGCGACGGCAGCAACGGCGAGGTCCCGGCTCTCCCCACCCGGCGCACGCACCAAGGGCCGCACCCGGTACGAGACGAAGCCGCTCCCGCGCATCGGCCCGCACGCAAAGCCGAAGCGCCCCACCCGGTGATCCCGGGTGGGGCGCTTCCGCACAGTTCAACGGCGCCACAACGCACCGCATCCGGTGGGCCATCAGGGGCTCGAACCCTGAACCAATGGATTAAAAGTCCACTGCTCTGCCAATTGAGCTAATGGCCCGCTCCGAGCAGCATAGCCCGACACCCTCCCGCGGCCCGAAGGCATTGCCGTACGGAGCGCTCCGCGGCGGCGGGGGCGGGGCCGCCCGCCGCGGGTCCGGTGCCGCAACGCGCAGGGCCCGTACGGCACTTGGGTGCGGTACGGGCCCTGCGGTGGTTCAGCGGCGCCGGGTCACGGCGTCACGTCGGCCGTGGTCAGCCGTTGCGCTTCCAGCGCGGCTTGTCGTCGCGGCGGCCGAAGGAACCGGTGCCGGCGCCCGAGCCGCGGTGGTCGTCACGGCGGCCGTAGGGGCGGTCGCCGCCGGAGCGGTAGCCACCGGACGGGCGGCCGCCGGAGCGGTCGTCGCGGTTGAACGGACGGTCGCCGCCACCGGAGCGGTAGCCGCCGGAGGACGGACGGCCACCGGAGCGGTCGTCACGGTTGAACGGACGGCTGGGGCGGTCACCGCGGTCGCGGTTGAAGCCGGCGCGGTCGTCGCGGCGATCGAACGAGCGGCCACCGGAACGGTCGTCACGGCGGTCATCGCGACGGTCGAAGGAACGGCCACCCGAGCGGTCGTCACGACGGTCGTCGCGGCGGTCGAAGGAACGGCCACCGGAGCGGTCGTCACGGCGGTCGAACGAGCGGCCCCCGGAACGGTCGTCACGACGGTCGAAGGAACGGCCACCCGAGCGGTCGTCGCGACGGTCGAAGGAACGCCCACCGGAACGGTCGTCACGACGGTCATCGCGACGGTCGAAAGAACGGCCACCCGAGCGGTCGTCACGACGGTCATCGCGACGGTCGAAAGAACGGCCACCGGAACGGTCGTCACGGCGGTCGCGGCGCTCGTAGTTGCCGCGCTCGTCACGCTGGGCGGGGCGGCGCTCCTCGGGGGCGGCGGCCTGGGCCGGGACCTCGGCGGCGACGGCCTCCACGGTCGCGGCGACGGCGGCGAGCGCCTCGGCCGGGTCCTCGCCGCGCTCGCGGGCGGCGCGGGCGGTCAGCCGGTCCGCGTCCTCGCGCAGCTCGGTGGCGCGACGCTGGACGCGCTCCAGCTCGCGGGTCAGCTCCTGGACCTCGCGCTCGGCCTGCTTGGCGGAGTTCGCGGCCGACTCGGCCTGGACCTCGGTGAGCGAGCGCGCACCGGTGATCCGGGCGACGTCGTCGTCGAAGGCACCGGCGCCGCCGACGATGTGGCGCGAGGCGTCGACGCCCGCGTCCTCCATCAGGCGGAAGATCTGCCGGCGCTGGTGCGGCAGGGACAGCGACACGACGGTGCCGGAGCGGCCCGCACGGGCCGTACGGCCGGAGCGGTGCAGGTAGTCCTTGTGGTCACCGGCCGGGTCGACGTTGAGGACCAGGTCGATGCCGTCGACGTGGATACCGCGCGCGGCGACGTCGGTGGCGACCAGGCAGTTGACGTAGCCGTCCTTGAAGTCGGCCAGGGTGCGGGTACGCGCGCCCTGCGTCATGCCGCCGTGCAGCGCGTCGGACTTCACACCGGCGTCGCGCAGCTGCTCGGCGACGCGGTCGGCGCCGAGCTGGGTGCGGACGAAGATGATGGTGCGGCCCTTACGGGCGGCGATGGCGGCGGTGACCGGCGCCTTGTCCTTCGGCTTCACGACGAGGACGTGGTGGGTCATGGTCGTGACGTTGCCCTGGGCGCTGTCGACCTCGTGGCTGACCGGGTTGTTCAGGTACCGCTTGACCAGCGTGCCGATCTCGTTCTCCATCGTGGCGGAGAAGAGCATCCGCTGGCCGCCGGTCGGCACCAGGTCGAGCAGCTCGGTGACCTCGGGCAGGAAGCCCAGGTCGGCCATCTGGTCGGCCTCGTCGAGGACGGCGACCTCGACCTCGTCCAGCGAGCAGGCGCCGCGGTTGATGATGTCGCGCAGCCGGCCCGGCGTGGCGACGAGGACGTCGACGCCACGCTCGAGGGCGTAGATCTGGTTGCCCATGGACGTACCGCCGCAGACGACCTTCAGCTTCAGGCCGAGGACGTCGCCGTAGGGCTGCAGCGCGTCGCTGACCTGCATGGCCAGCTCACGGGTGGGGGTGAGGATGACGCCGCGGGGGCGCTTCTTCTCGGTACGGCCGCCGGCCAGGCGGGTCAGCAGCGGCAGACCGAAGGAGAGGGTCTTGCCGGAGCCGGTGCGGCCGCGGCCGAGGATGTCGCGTCCGGCGATGGCGTCCGGGATGGTCGCCGCCTGGATCGGGAACGGCGTGGTCACGCCGTTCTGCGCCAGCTTGCGGACGATCTTCTCGTCGAGACCGAGGTCCGCGAAGGTGACCTGCGGCTCCTCGTCGGCGGCGGCCTCCTCGACGGCCTCGACGGCCTCGGGGGCCTGCTCGACGGGGGCCTGCTCGGTCTGCTCGGCGCCCTCGGCGGGAAGCGCCGTCACGGCCTGCTCGTCGTCTGCGGGCAGGACGGACTGTTCAGTGGAAATGGACATGCGAAATGCGAAACCTTCCGGAGTCTCGGCACGCGCCCAAACTCCGTGTGTTTCACAGAGACCGCCTCAATGCGGTCAGCCACGGCAAGGGAGAGAACGCGCCACGCGGCGCGCTTCTTTTCTGGCGCCGGGCAAATGGGATCAAACGATCTACCACCATACGCACCTCCACCCCGGTAAGGCAAATGGCCGCCGCCCTCCCCGGCGCCACGACGGGCCCCGCGCCGGGTCTCAGCTCAGCACACCCGGCAGCGGCCCCGGCGCCTGCGGCGTGGGCCCCGACGCCCCGGAGCTCGGCGACCCGGCCTCACCGGACGGCGGTACGGGGCTGCCCGGCGTGGCCGGCGGCGTCGGCCCGGCGGGCGAGGCGGGCCCGGCGGCCGGATCCGACGGCGACGGCCGCTCCCCGGCCGGGGAGCCCGGCCCGCGCGGCGGGACCCCGGCGGTGCGGGACGGCGCGGGCGGCGCGGTGGTGCCCGGCCCCGGCGCGCGTCCGGCCCCGGGCGCCGCGGTCCGGGTCATGCCCTGCTCCCCCGCGGTGGCCCCGGGCCGCCCCATGCGGTGCGGCGCCGAGCCGCTGCCGTCGACCGTGAGCCCGCCCGGCGCGCGCGGCGCCCGGACGTCCGTATCGCCGCGCGGGGCGGTGCCGGTGCCGCCCGCCGGCCGCGGCGGATGACCGGAGCCGGCGACGCTCACGCACCCGGCGATCGAGGCGGTCAGCGACACGGCGACCACCGCCGCGGCCACGGCCCGGCGCACCGGTCCACCCTCCTTACGGGAAGCGGACGTTGGCACGGCGCGGGGCGCCTCGGTCGGCGGCGGGGCGGAGCCCGCCGGGGGCACGGGCGTCGCGGGGTTCGGTCGCACGGGCGGCCTCCGGGCCCGGGGCGCGGACTGCGGCAGGCGTCGGCGCGGCCGGCTGGAAGAACGGGGACGCCCTGCCCAACTCCCGCGCCCCGCCCGAGGACACGCGCCGGACGACGCCGATCCTTGGCGCGTCCACGCATCCACCCTGACCGGAACCCGTCGCCTACGGGCACGACCGGGCTGCCCGGGAAGGGCCCGCGCGGCTCAGCCGTACCCGAGTGCGTGCAGCCGCGCGTCGTCGATGCCGAAGTGGTGGGCGATCTCATGGACCACCGTCACCTCCGTCTCGGCGACGACGTCCTCCCGGCTGTCGCACATCCGCAGCGTCGGGCCGCGGTAGACGGTGATCCGGTCGGGCAGCACACCCGCGTACCACTCACCGCGCTCGGTGAGCGGCGTCCCCTCGTAGAGCCCGAGCAGATCGGGGTCGTCGGACGGCGGCTCGTCCTCGACGAAGACCGCCACGTTGTCCATCAGCCGGGTCAGCTCCGGCGGAATCCGGTCGAGCGCCTCGGCGACCAGTTCCTCGAACTCCTCGCGCGTCATTTCCAGCACGGGGCCATTGTCCGCCCCCGGCGCCGTATCGCGCCGCTCCCGGCACGCACGGGGCCGCCCGCGGGAGGCGCCGCGGCACCCCGCCGCAGGCCGTCGCGGCGACGCCGGGTCAACCGTTTTGGCGAACGGTCCCCCCATCCCATATGCTTCTCACGTCCCCGACGGCGCCGGTAACGACGCCAAGGCGGGCCAATTAGCCCTCATCGTCTAGTGGCCCAGGACGCCGCCCTTTCAAGGCGGTAGCACGGGTTCGAATCCCGTTGGGGGCACGTAACACCGTGTGCAAGAATGACTCAGGTCGTTCCGCACAATGCAAGGTCCTGTGGAGCAGTTTGGAGTGCTCGCCACCCTGTCAAGGTGGAGGCCGCGGGTTCAAATCCCGTCAGGACCGCTGCGGCTGGGTAGCTCAGTTGGTACGAGCGATCGCCTGAAAAGCGATAGGTCGCCGGTTCGACCCCGGCCCCAGCCACACCCATTGGGAGAAGGCCCCGATCTTCGGATCGGGGCCTTCTTCGTGTGCGGACGCCGCTCACTCCGCCGCGTGCGCCGGGGGCTGCTCCGTCTCGCGGCCGCCCGGATGGCGGTGGCGCCACACCCAGAAGACCGTGCAGGAGACCACCGACCACCCGGCCAGCACCAGATACGGGAAGAGGTGCTGGGAGCCGGCGAAGTAGACGGCGTTGTGCTGGGCATTGACCGACGCGCCCGGGGGCAGCCACTGCCCGATGTGGCCGAGCCCCGACGGCAGCAGCGGCCAGGAGACCGCGCCGCCCGAGGACGGGTTGCCGAGCAGCACCATCACGCCCCAGGTGGGGATCATCGCCCACCGGCCCATCAGGGTGTTGAACATCGTGAAGACCATGCCGGTCGTGAACATCGTGAACGACAGGATCAGCCAGGAGTGCACGAACGGCAGGTGGAGCGCGCCCAGCCACCAGTCGACGACGGCGGCGATGACGAAGCCGCCGAGCAGCGCGTAGGCGATGGTGAAGGCGATGCGTTCGGCCGGGTTGAGGCCGCGGGCGTGCACGCTGAGCTGGATCGCGCCGACGAAGCCGACGATCACCGCGGCGAGCGAGATGTAGAAGAGCGCAAGGCCCCGCGGGTCGCCCTTCTGGAGCGGCTTGATGTCCTGGACACGGACCGGCACCCCGACCGCCTCGCCCACCTTCGGCCCCGCCGTGGCCAGCAGCTCCGCCACCGACGCACCCGCGGCGCCCGCCACGTCCAGCTCCACGCCCGGCCCCCGCTGTCGTACGATCCCGAACTCCCGCTGCTCCTCGACCGCCCTTCTGGCCTGCGCATACGTCGGGTACGCGGTCAGCCGCAGCGAGGCGTTCAGCGCCTTCTCCATGCCGTCGGCGAAGAGCTTCTCGTGCGAGGGGCCGCCGTCCGGCGCGGTCTTGGGCCCGACGATCGCCAGCGGCACATGGCGCGGCGTCGGATTGGCCATGGCGTACGTGTACGAGCCGGCGAAGAGTCCGGCGGCGGCCGCGAGGATGAAGAGGAGGACGCAGGCGGGGAGGAACGGCGACGCCTTGAAGGCGCGCCAGCGCTGTGCGGCGGTCGGGGGCCTGCGGTGGGCGCCGTGCGCGGCTCCGCCGCCGTCACCGGGCACGTCGCCGTCGCCCCGCGGGCCCGCCCCGTCGTCCGCAGGCGTGCCGTCCGGGCCATGGGCGCCGTGCTGATCAGCCATGCGAACACGCTAAAGCACGTAATGCGGACATACCTCTGCGGGGCGGGGCACCGGAGTACGGGAGGCGGCTTCCCGGCCGTACGGACCGCCGTGCCCACGGCGCGCGCCCGGCCGCTGCGGCAAATCGTTCGCCAGTCGAATCGGTGAGGTGAGATCCTGGGGTCCGTATGTCCAGTCAGCCTGCCTCCGCCCTGCCCGACGGCGCCTCCGCCGTGTCCGCGGCCGCGCCCACGCTCCCCGCCCTGCTGGAGCGGCTGCCCGAGCTGATGCTGCGCGACCAGCAGCGGCTGGGGCGGCGGCTCGACGGCGCCCGGCGGATCCGTAAGCCCGAGGCCCGTGCGGCCGTGCTCGCCGAGATCGCCGAGGGGATGGCCGAGGCCGAGGAACGCGTCGCGCGCCGGCGCGCCGCCGTGCCCGCGATCAGCTATCCCGAGCAGCTGCCGGTCAGCCAGAAGAAGGACGAGATCCTGGCGGCGATCCGCGACCACCAGGTCGTGATCGTCGCCGGTGAGACGGGCTCCGGCAAGACCACCCAGATCCCCAAGATCTGCCTGGAGCTGGGGCGCGGCGTCCGCGGTCTGATCGGGCACACCCAGCCGCGGCGGATCGCGGCCCGTACGGTCGCCGAGCGGGTCGCCGAGGAGCTGGACACCCCGCTGGGCGAGGCGGTGGGCTGGAAGGTCCGCTTCACCGACCAGGTCGGCGGCGAGACGCTCGTCAAGCTGATGACCGACGGCATCCTGCTCGCCGAGATCCAGACCGACCGCGAGCTGCGCCAGTACGACACGCTCATCATCGACGAGGCCCACGAGCGCAGCCTCAACATCGACTTCCTCCTCGGCTACCTCGCCCAGCTGCTGCCCAAGCGGCCGGACCTCAAGGTCGTCATCACCTCCGCGACGATCGACCCGGAGCGCTTCGCCCGGCACTTCGGCAGCTTCGCCGCGGTCGGCCCCGGCGCGCCGCGCCCGGACGGGGGCGAGGAGGCGCCGAGCGCCCCGATCGTCGAGGTCTCCGGCCGGACGTACCCGGTCGAGGTCCGCTACCGCCCGCTCCTGGAGGAGGGCGGCAGCGACGGCGACCGCGATCAGATCACCGCGATCTGCGACGCCGTCGACGAACTCCAGGCCGAGGGCCCCGGCGACATCCTGGTCTTCCTCTCCGGCGAGCGGGAGATCCGCGACACCGCGGACGCCCTCAACAAGAAGAACCTCCGCGCCACCGAGGTGCTGCCGCTCTACGCCCGCCTCTCCCACGCCGAGCAGCACCGCGTCTTCCAGCGCCACACCGGCCGCCGCATCGTGCTGGCCACCAACGTCGCCGAGACGTCCCTGACGGTGCCCGGTATCCGGTACGTCATCGACCCCGGCATGGCGCGGATCTCCCGCTACAGCTTCCGCACCAAGGTGCAGCGGCTGCCGATCGAGCCGGTCTCGCAGGCCAGCGCCAACCAGCGCAAGGGCCGCTGCGGCCGGACCAGCGACGGCATCTGCATCCGCCTCTACTCCGAGGACGACTTCCTCACCCGTCCCGAGTTCACCGACGCGGAGATCCTGCGGACCAACCTCGCCTCCGTCATCCTCCAGATGACCGCCGCCGGCCTCGGCGACATCGAGAAGTTCCCGTTCATCGACCCGCCGGACCGCCGCAACATCAAGGACGGCGTCGACCTGCTGCACGAGCTGGGCGCGCTGGAGGCCCGTACGAAGGGCGGCTCCGGCGGCGCGGCGAAGGGCGCGGCCAAGGGCGGCGGCCCCCGGCTCACCCCGATGGGCCGCAAGCTCTCCCAGCTGCCGGTCGACCCGCGGCTGGCGCGCATGGTGCTGGAGGCCGACCGGAACAACTGCGTCCGCGAGGTCATGGTCATCGCCGCGGCGCTCTCCATCCAGGACCCGCGCGAGCGGCCCGCCGACAAGCAGCAGCAGGCCGATCAGCAGCACGCCCGGTTCAAGGACGAGACCGGCGATTTCCTGGCGTATCTGAATCTCTGGCGCTATGTGCGCGAACAGCAGAAGGCGCTCTCCTCCTCCGCCTTCCGCCGTATGTGCCGCAATGAATTCCTGAACTACCTGCGCATACGCGAATGGCAGGACATCTACTCCCAGATGCGTTCGGTCGCCAAGACCATGGGAATTCATCTGAGCGAACAGGACGCGGCCCCCGACCACATCCATACGTCACTGCTGGCCGGTCTGCTCTCGCACATCGGCCTGAAGGACACCGACGCGAAGAACGAATATCTGGGTGCCCGCAGCGCCAAATTCGCGGTGTTCCCCGGCTCCGCGCTCTTCAAGAAGCCCCCGCGCTGGATCATGTCCGCCGAGCTGGTCGAGACCTCCCGGCTGTGGGCCCGCGTCAACGCCAAGATCGAGCCCGAGTGGATCGAGCCGCTCGCCCAGCACCTGGTCAAACGCACCTACAGCGAGCCGCACTGGGAGCAGAAACAGGCCGCGGTGGTGGCGTACGAGCGGGTGACGCTCTACGGCGTCCCGATCGTCGCGCAGCGCAAGGTCGCCTACGGCCGGATCGATCCGGAGACCTCCCGCGATCTCTTCATCCGTAACGCCCTGGTCGAGGGCGACTGGCGTACCCACCACCAGTTCTTCCACGACAACCGCAAACTCCTCGGCGAGGTCGAGGAGTTGGAGCACCGCGCCCGCCGCCGCGACATCCTCGTCGACGACGAAACCCTCTTCGACTTCTACGACCAGCGCATTCCGGCGGACATCGTCTCCGGTGCGCATTTCGACGCGTGGTGGAAGAAGAAGCGGCAGGAGGAGCCGGAGCTCCTCAACTTCGAGCATTCGATGCTCATCAACGAATCGGCCGAGGCCGTCACCAAGGACGACTATCCCGATTCCTGGCGGCAGGGAAAGCTGAAGTTCAAGGTCACCTACCAGTTCGAGCCCGGCGCGGACGCGGACGGCGTCACCGTCCACATCCCGCTCCAGGTGCTCAACCAGGTCGCGTCCGAGGGCTTCGACTGGCAGATCCCGGGCCTGCGTGAGCAGTTGGTGACGGAGCTGATCCGCTCGCTGCCCAAGCCGATCCGCCGCAACTACGTGCCCGCACCGAACTTCGCGGCCCGCTTCCTGGACACCACCGTCCCGCTCCAGGGCGCGCTGACGGCGTCGCTGGCCGCCGGGCTCCAGCGGATGGTGGGCGTCCCGGTCTCCGCCGACGACTTCGACACCGCCAAGGTCCCCGACCACCTCAAGATCACCTTCCGGGTGGTGGACGAGCGGCGCCGCAAGCTGGCCGAGGCGAAGGACCTGGAGGCGCTGCGGCTCCAGCTCAAGCCGAAGACCCGCGCCGCGATCTCCAAGGCGTTCGAGCAGGCCGCCGACCGTCCCGCCCGCGAAGGCAAGGGCGCCAAGGGCGACGGCCCGGCCCTGCCCGGCCTGGAGCAGCGCACCGGCCTGACGTCCTGGACGCTCGGCGCCCTGCCCCGCACCTTCGAGACGCGCCGGGCCGGCCAGCCGCTGAAGGCGTACCCGGCGCTGGTCGACGAGGGCTCCAGCGTCGCCGTACGCCTCTTCGACACCGAGGCGGAGCAGCTGACCGCGATGTGGGCCGGCACCCGCCGCCTCATCCTGCTCAACATCCCCTCCAACCCCGCCAAGTTCGCCCAGTCGAAGCTGAGCAATCAGCAGAAGCTCGCCCTGTCCCGCAATCCGCACGGCTCCATCCCGGCGCTCTTCGACGACTGTGTGACCGCGGCCGCCGACCGGCTGATGGCGGCGCGCGGCGGCCCCGCCTGGGACGAGGAGTCGTTCCGGAAGCTCTTCGACGGCGTCCGGGCCGGTCTGGTGGACGCGACGATGAAGACGATCGGGCAGGTCCAGGAGGTGCTGGCCGCCTGGCAGGCGTGCGAGCGGCGACTGAAGGACACCTCGTTCCCCTCGCTGCTGCCGTCGCTCACCGACATCAGGGAGCAGCTGGCGGCGCTCATCAAGCCCGGCTTCGTCACCGCGCACGGCGCGAAGCGGCTGCCGGACCTGATGCGCTATCTGGTCGCCGCCGACCGCCGCCTCCAGCAGCTCCCCACCAACGCCGAGCGCGACCGCGCGCGGATGGCGAAGGTCAAGGAGATGCAGGACGAGTACGGCTGGCTCCTTGAGCAGTTCCCCCAGGGCCGGCCGGTTCCGGCGGCGGCGCGGGAGATCCGCTGGATGATCGAGGAGCTGCGGGTCAGCTACTTCGCGCACGCGCTGGGCACGGCCTATCCGGTGTCCGACAAGCGCATCGTCAAGGCCGTGGACGCGGCGGCGCCGTAGCCCGGGGCGCGGCGGCGGGCGCCCACGCTTCCGGGAGCGCCCGCCGGCAGACGCCCCGGGAACGGTGCACACCGGCACATACGGGGACACGGCGCGTGCCCCGCACGCCGGGCGGGGTGCCCCTCGGAGCCTGGTTCGACCGCACCCCCTGACCTGCTGTAGAGTCTTGCTTCGCAGCGACCGCGCAAGCGGAAGCGGCAGCAAGGTCCTGTGGAGCAGTTTGGAGTGCTCGCCACCCTGTCAAGGTGGAGGCCGCGGGTTCAAATCCCGTCAGGACCGCAGCAGAACGGCCCGTATCCGACAAGGATGCGGGCCGTTTTCCGTTCCCGCGCCAAAGGCCCGCGCGCCGTACGAGCCCCCCTCACCTCCCTCGTCACGCCACCGGCCCGCCACCTCTCCCACCGCGCCACCGGCCGCATTCCCGACGCCGTTTCCGTACCGCGGTCGGTTTCTCCGTGACGGCGGGAATCCGCAGCCGAGGACGGCGCGCGGGCCACCCCTCCACTCCATGACACCCTCGGGCGGCTCAGCGGCCGTGTGCGGGCCGTTCAGGAGGCTCGGCGTCCACATCCGCTCCGGTGACGCCACAGGCGCTCACGGGAGCAGGCAGCGAGGGCCGGAAGTGCCGCCACCCGGCGACCGGAGAGCGCTCGCCCCATCTCCCTTACGACAGGAGGATGGTGACAGAGCGTCGGACAATCCGGCCTTACCGCAGAGGCAAGCAGAGCTTCAACCTCTCCGCCGTGTGACGGGTGTCACCGTACAAGTTTCCAGATGCGGGGAACTTACCCCCGCCCTACAACTGGCCCATTTAATATGTGCAATTGCACCGCCCTTCGAGGCTCCCCAAAGGAGACCGCCAGGTCTGTCCGGGGAACGGCCCGCGGGGGCCGCGGAGGCGCCCCGCAAGGGCGCCGGCGGGCACGGCGCGACGGGCGGAAGTTCGCACCGACGGGAGGCCCGTGAGCGCGCGCACAAAAAAGATCGCGCTGGACCCGGCGGAGTCCAGCGCGATCGATGACGTACCCGGCTACTGCGGGTGTGGGCCCGTTGGGGCGGGCGCCGCGTCGTGTGGAGCTGTGTGGAGCATGGTGAAGCTAGGGGTGTTGCAGGGGCGCTTTCCGGGTTGGGGGGCCCGAAAACAGCCCAGCTATGCGGTTATTCAGGACTCGCTGCGCTGCTGCGGAATGCCCGCGAGCAGTGCGCGGACCTCAGCCTCGCGGTAACGCCGGTGTCCTCCGAGCGTACGGATGGACGTGAGCTTGCCTGCCTTGGCCCAACGGGTCACCGTCTTCGGGTCCACGCGGAACATCGTGGCGACCTCGGCGGGGGTAAGCAGCGGCTCGGCGTCAGGGGTGCGAGCGGTCATGAGCGGCCTCCTCGGGAGAACCGAACCATCACGGTTCTTTCCTCTAAATTCTGCACCTTGACCCGCGTTGCCCGAAATGGCGGACGCGGGCCGAGTCGGTTATAGGACGAACGGCTTGTCCTCGGCACTACAACTACACCATCCGTCCAGCCACGTCGGCCAAACCGATGGAATTGCCCTCTCAGGTGTTCAACCTCGACGGAAGCCGATGGACCATGTCATAGCGGACAGTCACGCCACCGTGACGATCAGTCACAGGGTGATCACGCGTCACTAGACCCCTCAAGGAGCGCAATACCGATCTATCCACCCAAAGTTGGACGGAGGAGCCCAAGTCAGACTCCTTGTCCTATTTTGGCACGAGGAGACGGCTTGGGCGCAAGGCCCGTTGTCAGTGCTTTAGGTCACTGCTGAGGCAAAAGCCCGGATCGGGACCTACGTCCTGGAGAGCACCAGCCTACGCGACGACGCCCGCTTTCAAGATCATCTCGTGTCGCGGAAGCATCGCCCGGACGTCCACCGGGATCCGGCCGCGGCGCCACGCAGACCACAGCGGCACCACCGCGCCCCGCTCCGGCCGGCCCGCCCCGGCCGACTTGAGCCCACCGGAAGATCAGCTGGAGAACTGCCGCTCGCGCACCGACCGCCAGCGGTCGCTCAGCTTCTCGTAGGCGGCGCCCGCGCGCTCGCCGTCGCCGTCGCGAAGTGCGGCAAGCCCCTCCGCCACCTCCGCGGCCGACCGGTCCTCGGCGAGCTGCTCCCCGGAGACCGTGTGCACCAGCCCGCCGTAGTCCAACTCCACCAGGGAGCGCGGGTGGAACTCCTCCAGCCAACGGCCCACGTCCAGCAGGCCGTCGATCAGCGGCCCCTCCTCCAGGGCGTCGCGCAGCGTCCGCAGGCCGCGCGCCACCCGGCGGCGGGCCTCGACCATCGGGGTGCGGTAGCGCAGGAACGGTCCGTCGGCGCCCTTCGGCTCGTACTCGCGCTCGGCGTCGTCGAAGAGGACGAACCAGCGGACCGGGACGTGCCAGGTGGCGCCGCGGATCCAGGGGCGGGCGTCCGGGTTCCGCTCCTGCCACTCCTCGTAATCGGTCGCGGCCTGGCGGCGCACCACCGGGGGCAGTGCGGCGTCCAGCACCGGCGCGGGCAGCAGCTCCGGCAGACCCTGGAGCGCCTGCCAGCCGCGCAGCCGGGTGCGCCAGGGACAGATGCAGGGGACGTCGTCGAGGTGGGCGACGAAGGCGTCGGCGCTCTCGTGCACCGGGACCGGGACGGGCGGGGTGGGCAGCAGGTCGGCGAGGGCCTTGCGCTGCTCGTCCTGGGCCGTCGGGGTGGACTCGCGGCGGGCGTACCGGGCCCAGTGGGAGCGCTCCGGCTCCGGGAATGCCGCCAGCGGCTCGTAGACCCGAAGGTATGCCCCATACGGGACCGTCACCGACGACGCCAAGGCCACGCACGCTCCTTCAAGGGGAAGTCCGCCACCGGGAGTTACCGGGGGTCAGGGCCACCGGCGGGCCCGGGACACGGCAAATCGTCGCACGTCCGTCCCCCGCGAGTGGGTGATCCCGCGGACCCGGCCGATCTTCGGGTCCGGAGGTCTTACGCTCTTCCCGACCGGCCCTCCCCACCCCACAGGAGGGCGTCCTCCCCGGCCTATGGGAGTCACCACCGTGACCGACGTACGTCCTTCCTCCGCCGAGCAGTCCGCCCCGGGGGCACCCCCCGCCGAAGGCGTTCTGCACACCCTGTTCCGGACCGAGCAGGGCGGCCATGAACAAGTCGTGCTCTGCCAGGACCGCGCCAGCGGCCTCAAGGCCGTGATCGCGATCCACAACACCGCCCTGGGCCCGGCCCTCGGCGGCACCCGCTTCCACGCGTACGCCTCCGAGGAGGAGGCGGTGCGCGATGCGCTCAACCTCTCGCGCGGGATGTCGTACAAGAACGCCCTCGCCGGGCTGGACCACGGCGGCGGCAAGGCCGTGATCATCGGTGACCCGGAGACGGTCAAGACCGAGGAGCTGCTGCTCGCCTACGGGCGCGCGGTCGCGTCGCTCGGCGGCCGGTACGTCACCGCCTGTGACGTCGGCACGTACGTCGCGGACATGGACGTCGTGGCGCGTACCAACAAGTGGACCACCGGCCGCTCCCCGGAGAACGGCGGCGCCGGTGACTCCTCGGTGCTGACCGCGTACGGCGTGTTCCAGGGGATGCGCGCCTCGGCGCAGCACCTGTGGGGCGATCCGACGCTGCGCGGCCGCAAGGTCGCGGTGGCCGGGGTCGGCAAGGTCGGGTACCACCTCGTCGGGCATCTGGTCGAGGACGGCGCCGAGGTCGTCGTCACCGATGTGCGCGACGCCTCCGTCGCGCGGGTGCTCGCGGCGTATCCGCAGGTGACCGCGGTGGCCGACACCGAGGCGCTGATCCGTACGCCGGGGCTGGACGTCTACGCTCCGTGTGCGCTGGGCGGTGCGCTGAACGATGCGTCGGTGCCCGCGCTGACCGCCACGGTGGTCTGCGGCGCGGCCAACAACCAGCTCGCCCACCCCGGTATCGAGAAGGACCTCGCCGACCGGGGCATCCTCTACGCGCCGGACTACGTCGTGAACGCCGGCGGGGTCATCCAGGTGGCCGATGAGCTGCACGGCTTCGACTTCGACCGCTGCAAGGCGAAGGCAGCGAAGATCTTCGACACCACGCTGACGATATTCGCTCGTGCGAAGGTCGACGGCATCCCGCCGGCCGCGGCGGCGGACCGGATGGCGGAGCAGCGGATGACGGAGGCCCGGCGCGGCTGACGCCGTCGGAGGGTGTGTTTCCGCGCCTAAGGCCGGAAACACACCCTCCCCCGTGTCGGAACGTCGACTGGCGCGGCCGGGCACCCTTGCGGCGCCCGAAATCTGGCTGGAAATCGCCCCTTACGGGAGTCCTCGGCGGGGTCCGGGGAGACTTCTCTCACCACCCGTCGGCGGGTCGCCGCAAGGGACGGGTTAAAATCGCAGTTGACCAGCGCGGACAGGGCACCTCGCAGGTCATGCCGAGCGGCGGGTGATGCGGGCGACGTACCGTATGGCCGCGGAAGCAGGTACCGTTGAAGCCCTACGGACCGGTCTCTCCGTCGAGAGTCCGCTCTGAATCATGAACGCGTGTCAAGACTCTGGGGCCGTCGAGCCCCGTCGTTGAGGGGGTCGAGCCATGGGGCGCGGCCGGGCCAAGGCCAAGCAGACGAAGGTCGCCCGCCAGCTGAAGTACAACAGCGGTGGGACTGATCTCTCACGCCTGGCCGAAGAGCTGGGTGCATCGCCGCAACAGCCGGCACAGCAGCCGCCGAACGGCGAGCCGTTCGAGGATGACGAGGACGACGACCCGTACGCACGGTACGCCGACCTGTATAACGACGACGATGACGAGGACGAGAAGGATTCGTCCCAGCATCGTCGCCGCGCCTGACGACGCACCGTAGACACTTCCGCGGGAATCCACCCGCGGTTGTTCTGCGGGCCTCTGTGTATCCACTCACGGCGCGCACAGCTTCTCCACGGACCCGGTCCGGGGTGTCTCACCTCGGACCGGGTTCTGTGCTGCCCCGGTGACCGGCGCGTCAGCCCGCGTAGTCACCGGTCAGGGTCACCGCTTCGGCGTGGTCACCGCGCTCGACGATCTCACCGCTGACCCAGGCGTCCACGCCGCGGTCGGCGAGGGTGGTCAGGGCGACGTCCACGGACTCCTGCGGGACGACGGCGATCATGCCGACGCCCATGTTCAGCGTCTTCTCCAGCTCCAGGCGCTCGACCGCACCGGCGGAGCCCACCAGGTCGAAGACCGCACCCGGGGTCCAGGTGGAGCGGTCGACCGTGGCGTGCAGTCCGTCGGGGATGACGCGGGCGAGGTTGTTGGCCAGACCGCCGCCGGTGATGTGCGAGAAGGCGTGCACCGGAGCCGTACGGGTCAGGGCCAGGCAGTCCAGCGAGTAGATCTTGGTGGGCTCCAGCAGCTCCTCGCCGAGGGTGCGGCCGAACTCCGGGATCTCCCGGTCGAGGGCGAGACCCGCACGGTCGAAGAGGACGTGGCGGACGAGTGAGTAGCCGTTGGAGTGAAGCCCGGAGGACGCCATGGCGATCACCGCGTCGCCGCTGCGGATGCGGTCGGCGCCGAGGACCTGATCGGCCTCGACGACACCGGTACCGGCGCCCGCGACGTCGAACTCGTCGGCGCCGAGCAGACCGGGGTGCTCCGCGGTCTCGCCGCCGACCAGGGCGCAGCCGGCGAGGACGCAGCCCTCGGCGATGCCCTTGACGATCGCCGCGACCCGCTCCGGGTAGACCTTGCCGACGCAGATGTAGTCGGTCATGAAGAGCGGTTCGGCGCCGCAGACGACCAGGTCGTCGACGACCATGCCGACGAGGTCGTGGCCGATGGTGTCGTAGACGCCCATCTTGCGGGCGATGTCGACCTTGGTGCCGACGCCGTCGGTGGCGGAGGCGAGCAGCGGGCGCTCGTACCGCTTGAGGGCGGAGGCGTCGAAGAGGCCGGCGAAGCCGCCGAGCCCGCCGACGACCTCGGGGCGGGTGGCCTTCTTCACCCACTCCTTCATGAGGTCGACGGCGCGGTCGCCCGCTTCGATGTCGACACCGGCGGCCGCGTAGCTGGCGCCGCTGGTGCGCGCGGGCTCGGAGGACTCAGGAGACATGGCCCAGAACTTTCGTGTGATGGGTGTGCAGGCTACGGACGGCGCAGCGCATCGGCGCCACCGATACCGGCCGTCAGCGTCCCGACGCCGTCGACATCCGGCTTGGCCCCGCCCGCGGTCTCCGATTCCAGGAGGTGCTTGCCGAGCAGCTCGGGGTCGGGCAGCTCCATCGGGTACTCGCCGTCGAAGCAGGCGCGGCAGAGGTTCGGCTTGGCGATGGTGGTCGCCTCGATCATGCCGTCGATGGAGATGTACGCCAGGGAGTCGGCGCCCAGCGACTTGCCGATCTCGTCGACCGTCAGGCCGTTGGCGATCAGCTCGGCGCGGGTGGCGAAGTCGATGCCGAAGAAGCACGGCCACTTGATGGGCGGCGAGGAGATCCGGATGTGGACCTCCTTGGCGCCGGCCTCGCGCAACATGCGGACCAGGGCGCGCTGGGTGTTGCCGCGGACGATGGAGTCGTCGACGACCACCAGGCGCTTGCCGCGGATGACTTCCTTGAGCGGGTTGAGCTTGAGGCGGATGCCGAGCTGCCGGATGGTCTGCGAGGGCTGGATGAAGGTCCGGCCGACGTAGGAGTTCTTGACCAGGCCGGAGCCGTACGGGATGCCGCTGGCCTCGGCGTAGCCGACGGCCGCCGGGGTGCCGGACTCGGGCGTCGCTATCACCAGATCGGCCTCGGCGGGCGCCTCGGCGGCCAGCTTGCGGCCCATCTCCACACGGGAGAGATAGACGTTGCGGCCGGCGATGTCGGTGTCCGGGCGGGCGAGGTAGACGTACTCGAAGACGCAGCCCTTGGGGCGGGCCTCGGCGAAGCGCGTGGCGCGCAGGCCGTTCTCGTCGATGGCGACCATCTCGCCGGGCTCGATCTCCCGGATGAAGGACGCGCCGCAGATGTCCAGCGCGGCGGTCTCGGAGGCGACCACCCAGCCGCGCTCCAGACGGCCGAGGACCAGCGGGCGGATGCCCTGCGGGTCGCGGGCGGCGTAGAGCGTGTGCTCGTCCATGAAGCAGAGCGAGAAGGCGCCCTTGACCTGCGGGAGGACGCGCGGCGCGGCCTCCTCGACGGTCAGCGGCTTGCCGTCCTCGTCGACCTGACCGGCGAGCAGCGCCGTGACCAGGTCGGTGTCGTTGGTGGCCGCGACCTGCGTCGCCCGGCCGCCCTCGCGGGGCAGCGCCGCGACCAGATCGGCCAGCTCGGCGGTGTTCACCAGGTTGCCGTTGTGGCCGAGCGCGATCGAGCCGTGCGCGGTGGCGCGGAACGTCGGCTGGGCGTTCTCCCACACCGAGGCACCGGTGGTGGAGTAGCGGGCATGGCCCACGGCGATATGGCCCTGGAGGGAGCCGAGGGAGGTCTCGTCGAAGACCTGGGACACCAGGCCCATGTCCTTGAAGACGAGGATCTGCGAGCCGTTGCTCACTGCGATGCCCGCGGACTCCTGTCCACGGTGCTGCAGCGCGTACAGCCCGAAATAGGTGAGTTTGGCGACCTCTTCACCCGGAGCCCAGACACCGAAGACGCCGCAAGCGTCCTGGGGGCCCTTCTCGCCGGGGAGCAGGTCGTGGCTGAGTCGTCCGTCACCACGAGGCACATCTTGAGTCTAGGGCAGGTCGCTGATTCATCCGAACCGGGGATGGCCGGTGGGCCGGATGCCGGTACGTGAGCGGCGCGCGACGGCGACGCGCCGGGCCGGTGCGCCGTCCGCCCGCCGGGGCCGTGCACCGGGTGGCGCGGCGGCCGCAGCCCTTGGGGCGCCCGGCCTCGGACGGTACGGCGCGGGGTGGGCGCACCGGCCGGGGCGCGGCTGCGGCGGACGGGCGGGAGGCGATCGGCCGCCGCGCCCCGGGCCGGCGCGGGGGACCGCGTGTGAGATGCGCTACGCCGGGGGCGGCAACGGCCCTTCAGGACAGGATCGGCAGATATCCGCCGATGTCGGCGCGCTCGCCACTGGCGGTGACCTGCGCGGCTTCCCGCGCCTCGGACCAGGACGTCCGGCCGGTGGCCAGACGTATCCACGTCAGCGGGTCGGTCTCGACGACGTTCGGCGGCGTACCCCGGGTGTGGCGGGGGCCCTCGACGCACTGGACGACGGCGAACGGCGGGATCCGGACCTCGACCGACCCGCCCGGCGCCGCGGCGGCCAGCGCATCGGCCAGCAGGCGGGTGGCGGCGGCCAGGGCCTGGCGGTCGTAGGGGATCTCGATGCCGGTCGCGGCGGCCAGATCGTCGCTGTGGACGACGAGTTCGACGCAGCGGGTGACCAGGACGTCGACGAGCCGCATGGCGGCGGGCCGGACGGCGACCACCCGCTCGGCCGGATCCGGCTCGACGACCCGGGCGAACTCCTCGGCGGTGCGCTCCAGCAGCTCCACCGGGTCGTGGGCGGCGGCCAGCGCGCGGGTGCGGTCGTCGACCGAGGCGGCGAAGGTGGCGGCGGCGTGCGGCCACTGCGCCGGGGTGGCCTCCGCCCGCGCCGGCGGCGGCAGTTCGAGGCCGCGGGCGACGCTGCCGGTGGCCATGGCGAGATGCGCGACCAGCTCGCGCACCGTCCACTCCCCCAGCCGCGTCGGCAGGGCGAACTGCTCGGGCGTGAGGGTGCGGACGGCGGCGCGTACGTGGTCGAGCTGGGCCAGGACGGCGGCGCGGGTCTTCCTGCCGTCGTACCGGCGGGCGCGGGCGGCGGTTGTCATGCGTTTCAGCGTAGGCGGCGCCACTGACAATCGGCGGGGTCTTTCCGCCCTCCGGGCCGTATCGCGGAATGCCGTCCGCGCCCTTTTCCGGCACGTACCGGTGAACGGCCGGAAAAAACGTTCTGTGAATCCCGATGTGCCGACGTACCGGGAGGGCCGGTACGGAACGCTATGCCTTCCGCACCGCACGGTGGAGGTCCCGGCGGGCGCGGGCGGCGGCGTGCCGGAGACCCCCGGAAGCCTTGCGGGACGCGGCCTGTGCGGTGCTGCCGCCGCGGCGGGCGGGGCGGTCCGGCGCCGTGGCGGGGCGCCTTCGGTGAACCGGTCTGACAAAAGCGGGCCCGTACCACCATGGGTGTGGATAAAGCAGAGGTAAGTGCGTGTACTGACGCCCGCAAAGCGGAGAAATACCTACGTTCCCCGCATGATGCTGAAACGTAGATATCGGGCATATGGCGAAAGTGGGTGGCACGGCCGGGCGCGGAGATGGGCCATGGCCCTGCTGGGCGTCCTCAGCATGGTGGCCGCGACCCTCGGCATGCCCGCCACCGCCGCCCATGCCCAAGGGGTGGGCGTACCGCTGGTGAACGAGACGTTCACCGGGGCCACGGCGGACCCGGAGTTCGAGGGCTTCGGGGATGCGTGCCTGACCGGCGCGCCTTCGGCCCCCGCCCCCGGCCCGGGGACGCATCCGCTCGGCGGCTGCCCGCCGAACGGGGTCGGGCCCGTACCGCCGGACGACGCCGCGCCGCACGGCTATCTGAGGCTGACCGACGCCGGGCACGACCGGGCCGCGGCGGCGCTCTACAACCACGCCCTCCCCGCCAACCAGGGCCTGGTGACCACGTTCGACCAGTGGCAGTACGGCGGCACCACCAACCCGCCGGCCGACGGCATCTCGTTCTTCCTCATCGACGGGGCGGCCACGCTGGACGCGCCGGGCGCGTTCGGCGGCAGTCTCGGCTACGCGCAGAAGATCCCCGACGACGATCCGACGCAGCCGTTCCTGCCGGGCGTCAACCGCGGCTACCTCGGCGTCGGTCTCGACGTCCTGGGAAACTACTTCGGCGACTGGGAGCACCGGGGCAACGGCTGTACGCAGCGGTCCCCGGCGGGCACCGGCTTCCACGTCCCCGCCCCCGGCCCGAACATGGTCACGCTGCGCGGGCCGGGCCACGGCACCGAGGGCTACTGCTTCCTCGACGCCACCACCAGCAACCACTCCACCAGCGGCCCCTGGCCCTCCACCCTGCCGGGCCAGCTGCACGGGCCGACCACCTCGCTGCCCGCGGGCGTGTCGCCCGCCGAGGCCGAGGCGCTGCTTGAGCCCTCGCGGCGCACCGTGACGGTGGAGGTCTCGCCGTCCCCGAACCCGGTGGTCACCGTCTGGATCGACTTCCACGACGGCCACGGCACCCAGGAGGTGCTCTCCACCCCGGCACCCAACCCGGTGCCGAGCACCTACAAGCTCGGGTTCGCCGGCTCGACCGGGTTCTTCACCGACGTCCATCTGATCCGGAACGTCAGCGTGCGCCCGGCCGCGGCGCTGCCGCAGCTCAACCTCGTCAAGCAGGTCTCCGAGGCCACCGAGGTCCCGACGCCGCTGACGCCGGGGCAGCAGGTGCCGTTCGAGTACGTCGTCACCAACAGCGGGAACGTCACGCTGAACGACATCAACGTGACGGACAACCGCGTCCCCGGCATCACCTGTCCGAGGGATTCCCTGGCCAGCGGCGAGAGCATGACCTGTACCGGCACCTATACCGTCACCGACGCGGACGCCGAGGCCGGGTCGGTGACCAATACCGCCGTCGCCCACGGCACGGGACCCGAAGGGCCGGTGGAATCCCCGCCTGACGAAGTGACGCTACCGGTCCAACGCGGGCCGGGACTGCGGCTGGAGAAGACGACCGACGAGACCCGTGAGTACCGCGTCGGTGACGAGGTCACGTACACCTACAACGTCACCAACACCGGTCCGACCACACTGAGCGACATCCACATCTCCGACGACCACGTCACCGGCATCACCTGCGAGGCCACCTCGCTGGCGCCGAGCGGCGAGCCCGGTGACTCCACCACCTGTACGGGGACGTATACGGTCACCGAGGCGGACGGCCGGGCCGGGTCGGTGACGAATACCGCCGTCGCCCACGGGACGGATCCCGCCGGCAACCCCGTCGAGTCTCCACCGGACCAGGCGGTCATCGCGGTCGCCTCCGACCTCTCGCTGAGCCTGACGAAGAGCGTCGACAACTCGCACCCGTACGAGGTCGGGGACACGGTCACCTACACCTACACGGTCACCAACACCGGGGACGGGACGCTCAGCGACATCACCGTCACCGACGACCGGGCGACCGGGATCACCTGCGAGGCCACCACGCTGGCGCCCGGTGAGAGCACCACCTGCACCGGCACGTACACCGTGACCAGGGCCGATGCCGATCTCGGGAATGTCGCCAATGTGGCCGTCGCCCAGGGGACGGCGTCCGACGGCACGACCGTGGAATCGCCGCCGGGCGAGGCGAGCATCGATGTCGTACCCAACCAGCCGGGTCTGGAGATCCAGAAGGTCGTCGACGCCTCGCACCCGTACCAGGCCGGTGACACCGTCACCTACCGGTACGTCGTCCGGAACTCCGGGAACACCACGATCACCGGCGTCAACGTCGTCGACGACCGGGTCTCCGGGATCACCTGCGCGGCCGACACGCTGGCGCCCGGTGAGAGCACCGAGTGCACCGGGACGTACACCGTGACCGATGCCGACGCGGCGGCCGGGAGCGTAGCCAACACGGCGGTGGCGCACGGGCAGTCCGACGGTACGGCCGTGGAGTCGCCGCCGAGCAGCGCGGTGATCGAGGTGGGACGGAACGAGCCCGCGCTGTCGATCAACAAGACGGTCGACGCCTCGCACCCGTACCGCGTCGGTGACGAGGTGACGTACACCTACAGCGTCACCAACACCGGCAACACCACGATCAGCGGCGTGACCGTCGCCGACGACCGGGTCTCCGGGATCACCTGCGAGGCCACCACGCTGGCGCCCGGTGAGAGCACCACCTGCACCGGGACATACACCGTGACCGCGGCCGACGCGGACGCCGGGAGCATCGCCAACACGGCGGTGGCGCACGGGCAGTCCGACGGCACCGCAGTCACCTCACCGCCGGACAGCGCCCGGATCGACACCGTCGCCGACCGGCCCGGGCTGTCGATCGACAAGACCGTGGACACCTCCCGCACCTACGCGGTGGGTGACCGGATCACCTACACCTACCGGGTCACCAACACCGGTAACACCACGATCAGCGGGGTGAGCGTCGCCGACAACCGGGTCTCCGGGATCACCTGCCTGGCGACCACGCTGGACCCGGGTGCGTCCACCACCTGCACCGGCAGCTACACCGTGACCGCCGCCGACGCGGAAACCGGGCACATCACCAACACGGCGGTGGCGCACGGACAGTCCGACGGCACCACGGTGGAATCGCCGCCGGACAGCGCGGAGGTCCAGGTCGGGCAGAACGAGCCGCGCCTGTCGATCAAGAAGACCGTCGACACCTCCCGCACCTACCGGGTGGGCGACCGGATCACCTACACCTACACCGTCACCAACACCGGGACCACGACGCTGCACGGCGTCGCGGTCGAGGACAACCGGGTCTCCGACGTGACCTGCCGGGCGACCACACTGGCGCCGGGCGAGTCCACCACCTGCACCGGCAGCTACACCGTCACCAAGGAGGACGCGGAGCGCGGCACGATCACCAACACCGCGGTGGCCACCGCCGACGGCGGGGTCCGCTCCGAACCGGCCCAGGCCACCGTCAAGGTCAAGGAGCGGAAGCCCTGCAAGGGCAAGGACTGCCGCCCCTGCCACGGCAAGCACTGTGACAAGCCGTGCAAGGGCAAGGACTGCGACCGTCCGTGCCACGGCAAGCACTGCGACAAGTCCTGCGACGACGACCAGTACAAGGACGACCACGGGGACAGGCACGGGGACGAGCGCTGCGACAAGCCCTGTGAGGAGGACCACTGCGACCAGGAGGTGAAGCAGCCGGCACGGCGGTGACGCCCGCGCAGGGCTGAGCACCGCACCGCACGACAGGGCGCCCGCCGGTCACCGGCGGGCGCCCTCGTCCTTGCCGTACGGAACGGGAACGGCCCCACAGGAACGGCCCGCCGGGAATCCCGGCGGGCCGTTCCGCGGTCATCTCACCGCCGCACAGGGGTGGTCCCTCAGGCGATCAGGCCCGGGATCGTCTCCTCGTGCGCCGTCCGCAGCTCGTCCAGCGCGATGCTGAACTGGCCCTGGACGTCGATCGCGTCGCCGTCGACCACACCGATGCGGGTGGCCGGCAGACCGCGCGCCCCGCACATGTCGGTGAAGCGCAGCTCCTCGCTCCGCGGCACCGAGACGACGGCGCGGCCGGCGGACTCGGAGAAGAGGAAGACGAACGGGTCGACGCCCTCCGGGACGACCAGCCGGGCGCCCTTGCCGCCGCGCAGGCACGACTCGACCAGCGCCTGGATCAGACCGCCGTCGGAGAGGTCGTGCGCCGCGTCGGCCATGCCGTCGCGGGAGGCCGAGATCAAGATCTCCGCCAGCAGCCGCTCACGCTCCAGGTCGACCTGGGGCGGCAGACCGCCGAGGTGGTCGTGGACCACCTGCGACCAGGCCGAACCGCCCAGCTCCTCCTTGGTGTCGCCCAGGAGGTAGATCAGCTGCCCCTCCTCGGCGAACGCCACCGGCGTCCGGCGGTTGACGTCGTCGATGACACCGAGCACCGCGACCACCGGCGTCGGGTGGATCGCCACCTCGCCGGTCTGGTTGTAGAGCGAGACATTGCCGCCGGTCACCGGGGTGCCCAGGGTCTGGCAGGCGTCGGCGAGACCGCGGGTGGCCTCGGCGAACTGCCACATCACCGCCGGGTCCTCGGGCGAACCGAAGTTCAGGCAGTCGGAGACCGCCAGCGGCTTGGCACCCGTCGCCGCGACGTTGCGGTACGCCTCGGCCAGCGCCAGCTGCGCACCCGCGTACGGGTCGAGCTTGGCGAAGCGGCCGTTGCCGTCGGTGGCGAGGGCGACGCCGAGGTTGGTCTCCTCGTCGATGCGGACCATGCCGGAGTCCTCCGGCTGCGCGAGGACGGTGTTGCCCTGTACGAACCGGTCGTACTGGTCGGTGATCCACGCCTTCGACGCCTGGTTCGGCGACGCCACGACCTGGAGGATCTGCGCCCGCAGCTCCTCGGGGCCGGCCGGGCGGGCCAGCTTGTTCGCGTCGTCGGCCTGGAGGGCGTCCTGCCAGTCGGGGCGGGCGTACGGCCGGTGGTAGGTCGGGCCCTCGTGGGCGACCGAGCGCGGCGGGACGTCCACGATCTGCTCGCCGTGCCAGAAGATCTCCAGCCGGGTGCCGTCGGTCACCTCACCGATCACGGTGGCGATGACGTCCCACTTCTCGCAGATCTCCAGGAAGCGGTCGACCTTGTCGGGCTCGACGATCGCGCACATGCGCTCCTGCGACTCGCTCATGAGGATTTCCTCGGGCGAGAGGGAGGAGTCACGCAGCGGAACGGTGTCCAGCTCGACGCGCATACCGCCGGAACCGGCCGACGCCAGCTCGCTGGTGGCGCAGGACAGACCGGCACCGCCGAGGTCCTGGATACCGGCGACCAGCTGCTCCTTGAAGACCTCCAGGGTGCACTCGATGAGCAGCTTCTCCTGGAAGGGGTCACCGACCTGGACGGCCGGGCGCTTCGTCGGCTTGGTGTCGTCGAAGGTCTCGGAGGCGAGCACGGAGACGCCGCCGATGCCGTCGCCGCCGGTGCGGGCGCCGTAGAGGATGACCTTGTTGCCGGCGCCGGACGCCTTCGCCAGGTGGATGTCCTCGTGCTTCATCACACCGATGCAGCCGGCGTTGACCAGCGGGTTGCCTTGGTAGCAGGCGTCGAAGACGACCTCGCCGCCGATGTTGGGCAGGCCCAGGCAGTTGCCGTAGCCGCCGATGCCCGCGACGACGCCCGGCAGGACGCGCTTGGTGTCGGGGTGGTCGGCGGCGCCGAACCGCAGCGGGTCGACGACCGCGACCGGACGGGCGCCCATGGCGAGGATGTCGCGGACGATGCCGCCGACGCCGGTGGCCGCGCCCTGGTACGGCTCGATGTAGCTGGGGTGGTTGTGCGACTCCACCTTGAAGGTGACGGCGTAGCCCTGACCGACGTCGACGACACCGGCGTTCTCCCCGATGCCGACGAGCATCGCGTCGTTCTCGGGGACCTTCTCGCCGAACTGCTTCAGATGGACCTTGCTGCTCTTGTAGGAGCAGTGCTCGGACCACATGACGGAGTACATCGCCAGCTCGGCGCCGGTCGGGCGGCGGTCGAGGATTTCGCGGATGCGCGCGTACTCGTCCTGCTTCAGCCCCAGTTCGGCCCAGGGCTGCTCGGCCTCCGGGGTCTGAGCGGCATGCTTGACCGTGTCCAGCGTCATGCGTTGACCAACTTCTTCAGGATCGAGGTGAAGAACCCGAGGCCGTCGGTGCGGCCCGTGCCGATCAGCGGTTCCACGGCGTGCTCGGGGTGCGGCATGAGGCCGACGACGTTGCCCGCCTCGTTGGTGATGCCGGCGATGTCGCGGAGCGAGCCGTTGGGGTTGCCGTACCCATCAGCGGCTTCGCCGTGGGCGAGGTAGCGGAAGGCGACGCGGCCCTCGGCCTCCAGCATGTCGAGCGTGCGCGCGTCGGCGACGTAGCGGCCGTCGATGTTCTTGAGCGGGACGGAGATCTCCTGGCCGGCGGTGTAATCCGCGGTCCAGGCGGTGTCCGCGTTCTCCACCCGCAGCTTCTGCTCACGGCAGACGAAGTGCAGGCTCTCGTTGCGCAGCATCGCGCCGGGCAGCAGATGCGTCTCGGTGAGCACCTGGAAGCCGTTGCAGATACCGAGGACGGGCATCCCGTCCTTCGCCTGCGCGACGACGGACTCCATCACCGGCGAGAACCGGGAGATCGCCCCGGCCCGCAGGTAGTCGCCGTACGAGAAGCCGCCGGGCAGCACCACGGCGTCGACCTGCTTGAGGTCCTTGTCCCGGTGCCACAGCGGCACCGCCTCGGCACCGGCGACCCGGACGGCACGCTGGGTGTCGCGGTCGTCGAGCGTCCCGGGGAACGTCACGACTCCGATGCGTGCAGTCATGATCCGGCCTCGACGCGGACGGTGTAGTCCTCGATGACGGTGTTGGCGAGGAAGGTCTCGGCCATCTCGCGGATACGGGCGAGGGCGGCGTCGTCGACCGGGCCCTCCACCTCAAGTTCGAAACGCTTGCCCTGACGGACGTCGGCGATCCCCTCGAATCCCAGGCGTGGCAGTGCGCGCTGCACCGCCTGCCCCTGCGGGTCGAGGATCTCCGGCTTGAGCATGACGTCGACTACGACGCGTGCCACTGGCACTCCCGGTGGTGTGGTGCGTAAGGCGGTTCCCTCACACTACCGTGTGCGAAATTCTACGCGCATAGACAAGTGATCGTCCCCTCACGGTGCGGTATCGGCCCGACGTGCACACCGGGGAAAATCCTCGAAAAGATCGACGCTCCGGATTGCGACATGACACGCTGAAGAAATTAACTGGGCTTCACAATGCATTGCCCACCGCTGTACAAATGAAAAAGCATTGATTCCTGACAACAGGATCCGAAGCAACACCCCACGTCAACACGGGGTTGCTGCACGAAAGGACCGATATCCGTGGCGCAGCGCGTAGTGGTAACGCTCTCCGACGACATCGACGGAGGAGAAGCCGCAGAGACGGTCGCCTTCGGATTGGACGGGAAGTCGTACGAGATCGACCTCAATCCCGCCAATGCGAAGAAACTGCGCGACGCCCTGGAGCCGTTCGTCGAGGCCGGCCGTAAGCGGGCCAGGTCGGGCAAGACCTATCACCGCACCGCGGTGACGCCCGACCCGGCGGCGGTCCGCGCCTGGGCCCGCTCGCACCAGATGGAGGTGCCGCCGCGCGGCCGCATCCCCAAGAAGGTCTACGAGGCGTTCAGCGCGGCCAACCACTGAGCCGCGCGCGGCCCGCCGGGGCCCGCGCGGAGCCGACTTGCACGGCACCCCTGTTGATCAGCTAGAGTCTGGAGCACGCCGAGGGGCGAGGCCGCAGGGCCAGGCCCCGAGGAGTCATGCGGGTGTAGCTCAGTAGTAGAGCGCCCTCTTTCCAAGAGGGAGGCGCAGTGTGCAATCCCTGTCACCCGCTCTGACAGTTCTCGGTCTTTGGACTCAAGCAGTCTTTTCGATCAGGTAGAGTAGCTGTCGCGCCGCTCGGTGAAAGCCGGGTGGATGCCTGCGGACGTAGCTCAGTTGGTAGAGCGCAACCTTGCCAAGGTTGAGGTCGCGAGTTCGAGCCTCGTCGTCCGCTCAGCAAAAGGCCCCGGCCGGTGGAAACACCAGCCGGGGCCTTTGTCATGCGCCGCCCGCCCCTTGTGGAGATGTGGCGGCGGACACAGAAAAGTGGCGGCCGGGCGGTGCGGGTCGCGGCGTGGTTCGCGCGGCCGCATTCATTGGCTATAGTGGTCCCCGCACCGCGCGGTGGAGGCCGGAAACGGCCGCCGGATTCGCCCGGAGCATGCGGACGTAGCTCAGTTGGTAGAGCGCAACCTTGCCAAGGTTGAGGTCGCGAGTTCGAGCCTCGTCGTCCGCTCAGCAAAAGGCCCCGGCCGGTGGAAACACCAGCCGGGGCCTTTGTCATGGGCTCACGCCCAGGCCAGGCCGGTCAGCCGCTCGTACGCCTCGATGTACTTGGCGCGGGTGGCGTCGACGACGTCCTGCGGGAGGCCGGGGGGCGGGAGTTCGCCGTGGCGGTCCCAGCCGGACGCCGGGGACGTCAGATGGTCGCGGACGAACTGCTTGTCGAAGGAGGGCTGGGCGCGGCCCGGCTGCCAGAGGTCGGCGGGCCAGAAGCGCGACGAGTCGGGCGTCAGGACCTCGTCGGCCAGGACCAGTTCGCCGTCCTTGAAGCCGAACTCGAACTTGGTGTCGGCGAGGATGATGCCGCGGCCGCGGGCGATGTCGCGGGCGCGGCCGTAGATGTCGAGGGTGGCGCGGCGCAGCCGGGCGGCTGTCTCCGCGCCGACCTGGCGGGCGACCTCCTCGTACGAGACGTTCTCGTCGTGGTCGCCGACGGCCGCCTTGGTGGCCGGGGTGAAGATCGGGGCGGGGAGTTCGGAGCCGTCGACGAGGCCCTCGGGGAGCGCCAGGCCGCAGACGGTGCGGGACTCCCGGTACTCGGCGAGGCCGGAGCCGGTGAGGTAGCCGCGGGCGACGCACTCGACGGGGGCCATCTCCAGGGAGCTGCAGACGAGGGTGCGGCCCGCCCAGTCGGCGGGGGCGCCGGGCGGCAGCTCCGTGGAGAGCACATGGTGCGGGACGAGGTCGGCGAGCTGGTCGAACCACCACAGGGAGAGCTGGGTGAGGACGCGGCCCTTGTCCGGGATCTCGGTGGGCAGCACCCAGTCGTACACGGAGATGCGGTCACTGGCGACCATGATCAGTTCGCCGTCGGCGTTCTGGTAGAGGTCACGCACCTTGCCGGTGTGAAGGTGGGTGAGGCCGGGCACCTGCAAGGGCTCGGGCTTTTCTACAAAACCGGACACGCTGCCTCCGCGTAGGTTGGTCCAGGAGTCCTGGCGATTCTCCCGTACGCGGCACAAGCGTGGCGGGGCGGGGCCGACCGGTCAGGTGCGGGCGGCGCCTCGGACGAGGGCGGCGAGCGTCAGCAGGGCGAGGACCGCGCCGCCGGTCAGGACCGCCGACGGCGACCAGGCGCCGGTGAGCAGGGTGACCACGTACGGGGCGCAGAAGCCCAGGTAGCACAGGGCCCAGAAGCGGGCGGTGCGGCGGGCCAGCCGGTGCGGCGGGGTGAGCGCGGCGACCTCGGTGAGGCCGTACGCGACACAGAGGCCGTAGCCGCCGCCGAGGAGGACCGCGGCGAGCAGGCCCAGCGCCGGGTCGGTGCGGGCCACCGCGAGGGCGCCGAGCAGCAGACCGGCGGCGATCGCGCCGAGGCCGGAGAACGCGGTGGCCATGCGGTGGCGGGCGGCGAGGCGGCGGGCGAGCGGGGCGACGAGGATGCCGGTGCCGGGGGTGACGGCGGTGGCGAGGCCCGCGTAGACGGTGCGCCAGCCGTCGAGGTGGGTGTCGACCAGCCCCGGGAGGGTCGCGAAGGCGATGGTCGGGGCGGCGAAGACCCAGGGCGCCATGGGGGCGACGAGGCGGCGGAAGGTCGCGGTGGACGGGGCGGGCGCGGGCTCGGCGGACGGCGCGGGCGTACCGGCCGGGCGGTGGGCCGCGGCGGTCTCCGGGGTGCGGGCCGCGCCGAGGGCGGCGGCGGTGGCGAGGACGAGGTGCGGGAGGTAGGCGAGCACCATCGGGTGCGGCGCCCACTCGGCGATGCAGGCGGCGGCGAGGCCGCCGGAGGCGAACCCGGCGGAGAGGAAGAGGCCGGAGCGGCGGGCGGCGGCGCCGGGGCTGGGGGCGGTGCCGTACGGGGCGGCGGACAGCTCCTTGATCCAGACGCTGCCGGCGGTGAGCAGGGTCCCGGCGCCGAGCCCGGTGAGGAAGCGGCCGGGCCACAGCAGCCAGGCGGCGGACGGGCCGGCCATCAGCAGGCAGGTGGCCAGCACGGAGACGGCGAGCGCGGCGAAGGTGACCGGGCGGCGCCCGCGGCGGTCGGCGGCCGGTCCGGCGAGCAGCAGGCCGGGGATCAGGCCGAGGACGTAGACCGCGAAGAGGCCGGTGGTGGTGGCGTCGGTCAGGCCCAGGTCGGAGCGGTAGGCGCCGAGGAGGGCGGAGAACTGGTTGGCGCTCCAGCCGGACGCGGTCATCAGCCAGCCGGCGCGCAGCCAGTGGCGGGACCCGGCGGCCGGGGGCGCCGGGGCGGCTGCGGGCGCGTCGGTCCGGAGAGAAGGCGTCGTCATACCGGCCGTTCTACGGGAGGCCGCGGGGTCGGCGCCGCCGCCGTTCAGAAATCGTGAATGCGTACGAGCCGACGGGGGCATCGGCCGTATCGTGGCGCCATGGATCTGCGGCGGCTGTCTTCTTTTCTGGCGGTGGTCGAGGAGGGCCACTTCGGCCGGGCCGCGGCCCGGCTGTTCCTGTCACCGGCCGCGGTGACCGGCCACGTCCAACAGCTGGAGCGGGAGTTCGGGGCCCGGCTGCTGGAGCGCGGCCGGGGCACGGTGGTGCCGACGGCGGCGGGGCGGCGGCTGGTGTCGCACGCCCGGACGCTGCTGGCGGCGGTGAACGCGGCGGTCGAGGACGTCTCCGAGGTGGCCCTGGACAGCGGTCCGGCCGCGCGGGGGCTGCGCGTCGGGGTGATGGGCCACGGTTCGGCGGAGGTGACGCCCGCCGCGGTCAACGCCTTCCGGCGGGCGCGGCCCGAGGTGGAGCTGCGGCTGGTCCAGCTGAACTTCACGGAGCACTGCAGCGCGCTGCGCGAGGGCCGGGTGGACGTCGCGTTCGTCCGCCCGGCCATCGAGGCCGAGGACATCGAGGTGGACGTGCTGACCACGGAGCGGCGGATCGTCGCGGTGTCGGCGGGTTCGGTGTACGCGGATGCGCGGCGGGAGGGTCTGCGCGTCGCCGATGTGCTGGATCTGCCGTATCTGCGGCTGCCGTCCCACACGCCGCGGCCGTTCACGGACTACCTCTACTTCGACGCGGGCGAGCGGCGGGCGCCGGACTGTGCGCTGACCCCGCAGGACGTGCTGACCAGCGTGGCCGCCGGGCGCGGGGCGGGCTCCGGGCTGGCGTCGTTCGCGCGGTACTACCCGTGGCCGGGGGCGGTGTACGTACCGGTGCTGGACGCGGCGCCCGCGCACAGCGTGCTGGCGACGCGGTCCGGCGACCCCCATCCCGAGGTGCGGATCTTCCGGGCGCTGACGGTGGCGCTGGCCCGCGAGATGGCGCCGTTCGCGGAGCGGGGGCCGGAGGTGGGGTGAGCCCCGGCTGCGGCCGGGGGCTCGCCACGGGGCGGGCGCCACGCGGGGGCCGCTCGCCGGTGCCGCCCCGGTGTCAGTCGCGTTTGCAGATGCGGTCCAGGAGGTTGGCCGTGGCGCGTTGGATACGGGGGTCGACGTGGCCGGGGCGGTCCAGCGCCGGTGACCAGGCGAAGGTGCCGGAGGCGAAGACCAGGGCGCCGGAGGGGGCGCGGTAGAGCGAGGTCTCCTGGTGGCGGCGGTGGCCCTCGGAGTCGCGGTACGGGGAGTGGGCGAGCAGCACCCGATCGGTGTGCTCGGGGAGGCTGGTGCGCGGGAAGTAGCGGTCGGCCTCGCCCGCGACCAGGCCCGGGAGGGCGTCGCCCTCGCCGGCGCCGGTGGCCTCCCACAGCCAGTGGGCGCCGTTGCGGACGACGAGCGGCGCGGGCTCCGGCACCCGGCCCGCGTACTGGACGCCCATCAGCCGCTGCTCGGGGTCGCCCACCTCGCGCCAGAGGGCGGGGCGGCCCGGGCCCTGGCGTTTACGGCAGCTGAGCAGCGCATCGGGGCCGGAGGGCGACGGGGAGAGGTCGACCTTCCAGTACATGGTGTTGGCGGAGAGGAAGACCAGCGAGGTGCCCTGGTCGCGGGCGCGCTCGACGGTGCGGCGCATCGGCGCCGTCCAGTACTCGTCGTGGCCGGGGAAGATCAGGCCGCGGTAGCGGGACGGGTCGACGCGTCCGGCGTGCAGATCGCGGGCGTCGGCGTAGGCGAGGTCGTAGCCGTACCGCTCGGCCCAGCGGATGAAGTCGTAGGCGTGGCCGACGTGCAGCGGCAGTCCGGCGCCGGCGTAGGGGCGGTCGAAGGAGACGGTGGTGGCGGCGTCCGGCTCGCCGAGGAGCGCGCCGTCCTCGTCCCAGGCGTGGTAGAGGCTGGCGCCGGTGCGGCCGTCCTCCGGGTAGAGGTTGTACGCCTGCCAGGTGATGTCCGGCAGCAGGAGCAGCAGATCGGCCGGGTGGTCGTCGCGGACGGTGAAGGGGATGTGACTGCGGTAGCCGTCGGCGGTGGTCAGGACGGCGACGTACGCGCCGAGATTCCAGTACGCGGGGACCTGGAGGCGCCAGGAGAGCCACCAGTGGTGGCAGGAGACGGTGCGCTCGGCGGCGAGCGGGGCGGGCTGGACGATGCCGGCGAGCCGCGGACTGGTGGTGATCTTGAAGGCGCCGGCGCCGCCGTAGTGGCCGATGCGGTAGATGTCGATGCTGAACGGCTGCGGCGGATCGACCGAGACCCGGAAGTCGATCGCCTCGCCCGGGGCGACCGCGCCGGTGGTGGCGAACCCCTTGATCTGCCGGTGGACGTCGTCGGCGGTGCGCGGGCCGTTGTGCTTACGGGGCGGCGGGACCCGGGGGTCGCCGTGGGCGGTGGCCTGCTCGACGTACCAGGGCACGAGGTGGCCGGAGTCGAAGTAGTTCTCGCTGCCGCGCAGCCAGGGCAGCGGGCCCTGCCCGAACGGGTCCGTCACCGCGTGGGCGAGGGCGCCCGACTCCCAGCGCCTGATCTGATCCGTCCCCACCATCAGCTCCCCTCCCGCGTCCCCCGTGGGCCGGCCTCGTTCCGTACGCACCGCCGGTCGGACACCTGCGGCGGGCCGGCGTCGCGGGCCGTCCGCACAGAGCCGCTACGGCGTGCGGGAACGGCGCCGCGGAGTTCCTTTCGAACCGACGCGGCCACACCCAGCACATCACATTAAGCACTCAGTTCGTCACCCTTCGTCGCGAATTCAACGGACTTGACGAGAGAAACAACCCGACAGGTATACGGAACGGTGCCTTAGGGGGCGTGGAGGAAAGGGCGTTCGGATAGGGGCGGGCGGCCGAGGAAGGGTGGAGAAGGCCGGACGAGGGCCGCGGGGCCGGTGCCGGGGCGCGGAGTGCCGGGGCGCGGGTGCCGGGTGGGACGCCTGGGACGAGCGGCGGCACCGGGCGGAGGGCGGGTGGCTCCTCGGGTGGGCCGGGCGGCAGCGGCGGGCGGGCCGGGTGTTCGGCGTTCAGGATGCGGGGCTCGGGATTCGGGGAGCGGGCCCGGGGCCCGGGGCGGTCCGGTGCGCGGGAGTCAGGGCAGGCGAACCGGTTTTTCCGGGCGGGCGCCTATGGTCGCGAGCCAGGCGCGGAGGGGGGCGGCGTCACCGTCCTCGACGAGGCTGCGGACCGGGGTGCCGAGGTCGGCGCGGCGGGCGCCGTCGATCAGCAGGGCGGGGCCGTCCAGCCAGTCGAGGCCGGGGGCGGCGCCCGCGGTGTCCACGGCGGCGCAGCAGACCATCGCCGTGACGTGGTCGGCGAGCAGCTCGCGGCCGGTGCGGGGCGGCTGGAGCGGGAAGAGCGGCAGGGCACCGTCGGCGAGGCCGTCCGCGCCGTCCGGATCCGGCAGCTCCGGGAGGACGGGCAGCTCGGCGCTCTCCCCCGCTGCCGGGGAGCCGGCGCCGTCGGCCGCCCCGGGGGGGCCGGAACGGTCCGCCGCCGGGAAGGCGGGCGGGCCCGTCGGCTCCGGGGGCTCGGGGTGACCGGGACCTCCGGCGGCCGCGGTGCGGGCCTCGCGGGCCAGCTCGGCGTCCAGGCGGGCGGCGACGAGGTCGCCGGCCGCGGTGTCGCCGGACAGGTGGTCGATGACCCGCTCCAGCGTCGGGCCCAGGGCCGGGGCGGCGGGCGGCGGGGCCGTCGCGGTGGCCAGGGCGGACGGGGGGCGGACCGGGCCGACGGCGGAGCTGCCGGTCCCGGCCACGGCGGGGCCCGCCACCGGGGCGGCCAGGGGCGCGGCGCCGGGCTCCGCCGTATCCGGGCCCGTACGGGGCGCGGTGGCGTCCGGGGTGCGGGCCGGGCGGTCGTCGGTGCCGGGCGGGGGCGTGGCGGGCAGATCGTCGAGGACGCGGTGGAGGCGGGCGGCCTCCAGGCGCCAGGTGCGGTCGACGACCTCGTCCGGATACTCGCCCCAGCCGACGGGCGACCAGCCGGGACCGGCCGCCGCCGGGCCGCCGTGGAAGAGCCGGGCGGCCAGCAGGGAGGTCGCGCCGTCGATGGTGCCGGGCTCCTCCAGGAGGTCGCAGGCGGGCCGCTCGCCGAGCCGGGCGGTGAAGCCGTCGGCGAGCCGGTCGCGGCGGGAGAGCTCGGTGAGCGCGGAGACCACGCCGGAGTCCAGGTGCGCGGGCCAGCGGCCCAGCCGCCAGGCGGGCAGCGCGACGCGGGTCAGCAGCCGGTCCCACCCCGCGTACGCCAGGCCGACCTGTTCCTGGGCGACGGTCCGCAGGCGGTGGTCGACGTCCTGGGCGCGCTCGGAGGCGGCGGCCGCCACGGCGCGCTCCATGAGCGTGGCGTGGTCGCGGCAGGCCCGCAGCATCAGACGGGCCACCCGGCCGACGAAGCGGAGTGCGGGGGCCCGTACGCCCCGGGCGCGGGCGGCGACGGCGACCGCGGCATCCAGCCCGCGGATGAAGCGGCGGGCCGCGGCTATGTCCGGGTCGGCCGCGGGGCCTGTACCGGCGACGACGGGGGCGAGCAGGGCGCGCAGCTCGCCGACGCGCATCCACCACAGGAACGGGGAGCCGATGACCAGCACCGGGGCCGCCGTCCGCCGGGCGGTGCGGCGGGCGCCGTGGCGCTGCGCGAGCGCGCGGTGCGTGCGGTCCTCCAGCCAGCTGTCGCAGTCCGGGGTGAGGGCGAGGGCGGACGGCGGGGGGACGTCGAGGCGGTCGGCCAGCTCGCGGACCAGGCGGTGCAGGTCGGGGGCGGCCGCCTCGGGGACCGGGACGGAGGGGCTGAGCGCGGGCCTGGCCCCGGCGACGACCGCGCCGACCAGCGCGGCGAGCGCCAGCGCCAGCACCGCGGCGCCGCAGGCGATCAGCCGGGCCAGGCCCCAGCCGGAGCCCGCGGCGGCGTCCGGCGCGCCGAGGTGGCCGGTGGCGCCGCCGACCAGCAGCACCACGGCGACGGCGGCGGGGAGCAGCGCCACGGCGAGCGCCGCGCCGCGGATCCGCAGCACGGCCAGGGCACGGGAGCGCGCCGCGAGGGCGCCTGTTTCCGGACCTGCCATGAGCCTGCACCCCCTGCTGTCCTCGTGGAGACGGACGGAGACATCGGAGAGATCACGCGTATCGAACCGAACTTCGGGAGCGCCCGGCGGCTGCGGTCCGTACGGGCACCGGGCCCGAGCCTTCGCGCGCTTCCCCACCACTGTGGCACCGGCCACTGACATCGCAACGCCGGTGAGCCACTTGCCGCACGTCACCGTGGTCGCCGTGCCGGAGAGCAGCACGGCGCACACAGAACGCTTGCGCGGCACCCTAGTTGGGGGCCCGGCTCACGTCAGCAGCTCGCCGGATCGGTCACTCGATGGTATGGCTTTGGGCAGAGCCGGGAACTGTCTCCCGGCGGCCCCGGAAACCGGTGGCCGACGGCAGCCAGGCCCCACCGCGTACCGCGCCCGACCTGCTCCCGGCGCACGCCCGGCGCGCCCCGGGCCCGCTCCCCCACCGCGGTGACCGCCCCCGTACCCCGCGGCCACCCGACGGAGGGACGGGCCGTACGGACCGAACGGCCTCGAACATACCGACGGCCCCGGTGCCGCCGCCGTGACAGGCGGGGCCCCGGGGCCGTCCGGTGGTGCCGTGCAGGAGCGGCGTTACGCCCGCGCCCCCGCGTTCGCCTCCTGGGCCGCGTCCGCCGCGGCCTTGCGGGCGATGTCCGTACGGTGCTGGGAGCCGTCCAGGGAGATCCGGCCGACGGCGCGGTAGGCGCGGTCGCGGGCGATGGTGAGGTCGGCGCCGGTCGCGGTCACCGACAGGACCCGGCCGCCCGCGCTGAGGACCGCGCCGGACGCGTCCTGCCTGGTGCCGGCGTGCAGCACGTACGCCTTGGGGCCGTCCTGCTCGGCGACGGCGGCGAGGCCCTCGATGGGGTCGCCGGTGCGCGGGGTGCCCGGGTAGTTGTGCGAGGCGATGACGACGGTGACCGCGGCGCCCTCGCTCCAGCGCAGCGGCGGGACGGCGGCGAGCGTGCCGGTCGCGGCGGCGTGCAGCAGCCCGGCCAGCGGTGTCTTCAGGCGGGCCAGGACCACCTGGGTCTCCGGGTCGCCGAAGCGGGCGTTGAACTCGATGACCCGCACCCCGCGCGAGGTGATCGCCAGGCCCGCGTAGAGCAGTCCGGAGAAGGGGGTGCCGCGGCGGCGCAGTTCGTCGACGGTGGGCTGGAGGACGGTGGCCAGGACCTCGTCGACGAGGTGCGGGTCGGCCCAGGGCAGCGGGCTGTAGGCGCCCATGCCGCCGGTGTTGGGCCCGGCGTCGCCGTCGAGGGCGCGCTTGAAGTCCTGCGCGGGCTGGAGCGGGACGACCGTCTCTCCGTCGGTGACCGCGAAGAGGGAGACCTCGGGGCCGTCGAGGAACTCCTCGATGACGGTCTGCCCGCCGCCCTCGCCGCCGCGCTCCACGCAGGCCAGCGCGTGCGCCCGGGCGGCCGCGGCGTCCTCGGTGACGACGACGCCCTTGCCCGCGGCCAGCCCGTCGTCCTTGACGACGTACGGGGCACCGAAGGCGTCCAGCGCCGCGTCGATCTCCTCGGCGGTGGTGCAGACGTAGCTGCGGGCGGTCGGCACGCCGGCGGCGGCCATCACGTCCTTGGCGAACGCCTTGGAGCCCTCCAGCCGGGCGGCCTGCGCGGACGGGCCGAAGACCGGGATGCCGCGTTCCCGGACCGCGTCGGCGACGCCCGCCACCAGCGGCGCCTCGGGACCGACGACGACGAGCCCGGCCCCCAGGTCGGCGGCGAGCGCGGCGACGGCGGCGCCGTCGAGGGCGTCGACGGAGCGGAGTTCGGCCACCTCGGCGATACCGGCGTTGCCGGGGGCGCAGTACAGAGCGGTGACGTCGGGGTCGAGGGACAGGGAGCGGCACAGGGCGTGTTCGCGGGCGCCGCCGCCGATGACGAGGACCTTCACAGGGCGCAGCCTAGTCGCCCGGGGGGCCGGCCCGGCCCGGCGCCCCTGCGGGCACCGGGGCCCCGGCAACTCCGCGCCCATGGGTGCGGCACCTCTTTCGGGTGAGACGCCCGGTTGGCCTATACCCGATGGCAGGCCACTTCCGGCCGGGAATCCCGTGATCTTGGGGGCAAGCCCCACCGTTCGGCGGTAGGAAGGGGTGTTCGCATCCGTTTTTCCTACGCACCGGGCGCACCGTACGTAGCCGCAACGAGGGGGTCCACGGTTGAGTCAGCCGGAGATGCAGCCGGAGGGGACGCCCGGGGGCGGCGGGCGGGGCCGGGAGCCGTGGCGCGCCTGGCAGCGGGCCGCCGCCCTGCTCGGGGCCCGCACCCAGGGGCGCGGGCCCGGCGATCTGACCGGCCGGGCCTTCCCGCAGGGCGACTGGGGCGAGCCCGCCGACCGGCTGGACGCGCTCTACGCGTGGACGGAGGAGAGCGCGCTGCGCGCCGCCGACTGGTATCTGCGCGACCGGCGCGGCAAGCGGCGCGCGGCGCGGGCGCTGCGCGCCGGGACCGCCGCCGGGGTCTCGGTGGGCGCCGCGCTGCCGCTGATCGATCTGGCGGGTGCCTGGCACGGCGGGGCGCCCTGGGGGTATGTGGCGCTGCTGATAGCCGCCGTCTGCGGGGGGTGTGACCGGTACTTCGGGGCGACGGCGGGCTGGATGCGGGACGTCGCGACGGCGCAGGCGATCCAGCGGCGGCTGGAGGCGCTGCAGTTCGACTGGGCGTCGGAGAGCGTGCGCGAGGTGCTGGGCCCGGCGGAGGGCACGGCGAGCGAGGCGGCGGAGCGGTGTCTGGGGGTGCTGCGCCGCTTCCACGAGGACATCGGGGAGTTGGTGCGGTCCGAGACCGGCGACTGGATGACGCAGTTCCGGGCCGGGCCGGTGCCGCGGGCGGACCGGCCGGCGCCGCCGTGGTCCGGGCCGCGGGCGGAGGCGCCGGGGCAGCCGGGCGGCGGGCGGTTCACGCTGCCGCCGGGCGCCCGGCCGAACATGCCGCGGCAGCGTCCGCCGGAGCCGCCGCGCTGACGGTCCGGATGCGCGGCCCGTCCGTCGCCGGGCGGGCGCGCATCCGGGGGGCCGCGTCAGCTGAAGACGATCATGGAGCCCTGGCCGAGGCTGCGGGTGGCGGCAGCGTGCAGGCCGAGCCAGACGTGGCGTTCACGGGCGAACGGGCCGTCGTCGGCGGGCGGGCTCACCGCCGGCTCCTCCAGACCGGTGGGTCCGGACGGCGGCGCGGGCGGGGCCGGCGGGTTGGCCGGGTCGATGCCGAGGGCCGGGGCGACGAGTTCGAGGTCGCGCAGGAGCCCGTGGGAGGAGCCCAACGGGCCGCCGCCGTCGAGGAGTTCGTCGCCGGCCAGCGGGTGCGGGAAGTCGACCGGGACGTACGCCCCGGCGTGGTCGTAGTGCCAGACCAGGTGCGACTGCTGGGCCGCCTGCTCGAACATCTCCAGCAACTGCTCGTAGTCGCCGCCCAGTTCGTCGACCGGGGTCACCTCCAGACCGCACAGGTGCAGCAGGTAGGCGCGGCGCAGGAAGTGCAGCGCGTCGTAGTCGAAGCCGGCGACCGGCGCCACGTCGCCGGAGAGCCCCGGCATGTAGCTGAAGACGGGGACCGGTGGCAGCCCGGCGTCCGTCAGGGCCTTGTCGTAGACGGCGATCTCTTCGGAGAAGGGGTTGTCGGGGCTGTGGCACAGCACATCGACGAGGGGTACCAGCCACAGGTCACATGCCACGAGTGAGTGCTCGCTTCCGGTCGGGGCCACTGGCACGGCGCGCGTGTTGCGGAGAGGGCGGACGGTATCGGGGGCGGAGGGGCGTACGGGTGGGGCGGTCCGCGGTGGCGGAGGCTTCGGCCGACGGTCGGGACAGCGTAGTGCTAGCCGGGCGTTCCCACGAGGGTGAGGGCGTGCACGTTGTACTCGGCGATCAGCCGTTGTGCCTCGGCCGGATCGTGCCGGGCGACGGCCTCGGCGAGGGCACGGTGGCCCTGCCACAGCAGGCCGCGCAGTTCGTGCCGCTCGCGCAGCAGCGGGACGGCGAACATCCAGGTCTGCACCCGGAGGCGGTCCAGGAACTCCCGGATGTACGCATTGCCGACCAGGCCGCCCAGTTCGCGCCAGAAGCGCAGGTCGTAGCCGATGAGGACGTCCAGGTCGCCGGCGCGGGCGGCGCGTTCGGCCTCCTCGGCGCGGCGGCGCAGGGAGAGCAGGTCCTCGTCGGGCGGGCGCGGCATCGTGGCGCCGGGGCCGCGGAAGATGCCCTCGACGACGAGGGTGCGGGCCTCGACCATCGCGCGGTAGTCCTCGGCGGTGAAGGCGCGCACCTTGAAGCCGCGGTGTTCCTCGATGTCGAGCAGCCCCTGGGCGCAGAGGTCGAGGAGCGCCTCGCGGACCGGGGTGGCGGAGACGCCGTACTGTTCGGCGATCTCCTTCACCGTGAAGCGGAGGCCGCACGGCAGCCGCCCGGCCAGCACCTCGTCGCGCAGCGCATCGGCGATCTGCCGGCGCAGGGTGTTGCGCCGTACGACCGAGCCGGGCCAGTCAGCGGCCATGGTGTCCGTCCGTCCCCTTCGACGACCTGGTGCCGCTCGGCGGGCGGGCGGCCCGTCCACGATAGGCGAGGGCCTTCCTGACCTGGCCGGGGGCCGGTGCGGGGCGGTTTCGGGGCCGGTCCGGGCGCGCCGCGCGCGGGGCGCGTACGGTCCGGGCGCGCGCCTCCCGGTACAGGGTGTGCGCCGGGAGGCGGCGGGCCGGCGTGCCGTCAGACGGTGTGGGCGTCCGCGGTCTCCAGGGCGGTGTCGAGGATCGCCAGCCCCTTCTCGGCCTCGGCTGCGGTGATGGTGCAGGCCGGAACGACATGGGTGCGGTTCATGTTGACGAAGGGCCACAGACCGCCGCGCTTGCAGGCGGCGGCGAACTCCGCCATCGGGGCGTTGTCCGTGCCGGACGCGTTGTACGGCACCAGCGGCTCGCGGGTCTCCTTGTCGCGGACCAGGTCGAGGGCCCAGAAGGCGCCCAGGCCGCGGACCTCGCCGACGGAGGGGTGGCGCTCGGCCATGGCGCGCAGCGCGGGGCCGATGACGCTCTCGCCGATCTCCGCGGCGTTCTCCACGATCCGCTCCTCGGCCATCGCGTTGATCGTGGCGACGGCGGAGGCACAGGCCAGCGGGTGGCCGGAGTAGGTGAGGCCGCCCGGGTAGGGGCGGGTCTCGAAGGTCGCGGCGATCTCGGCGCTGATGGCGACGCCGCCGAGCGGGACGTAACCGGAGTTGACGCCCTTGGCGAAGGTCAGCAGGTCGGGGGTGACGCCGAAGTGGTCGGCGGCGAACCAGTGGCCGGTGCGGCCGAAACCGGCCATGACCTCGTCGAGGATGAAGACGATGCCGTGGCGGTCGCAGATCTCGCGGACGCCGGCGAGGTAGCCGGGCGGCGGGACCATGATGCCCGCGGTGCCCGGGATGGTCTCCAGGATGATCGCGGCGATCGACTGCGGGCCCTCGAAGGCGATGGTCGCCTCCAGGTGGGCGAGGGCGCGCTCGCACTCCTGGGCCTCGTTCTCGGCGTGGAACGGCGAGCGGTAGAGGAACGGGCCCCAGAAGTGGACGACGCCGGCGGACGCGGTGTCCGAGGGCCAGCGGCGCGGGTCGCCGGTGAGGTTGATCGCGGCGGCGGTGGCGCCGTGGTACGAGCGGTAGGCGGAGAGGACCTTGGCCCGGCCGGTGTGCAGCCGTGCCATGCGGACCGCGTTCTCCACGGCCTCGGCGCCGCCGTTGGTGAAGAAGATCTTGTCGAGGTCGCCGGGGGTGCGCTCGGCGACCAGCCGGGCGGCCTCGGAGCGGACGTCGACGGCGAAGCCCGGGGCGATCGTGCAGAGCTTCGCGGCCTGCTCCTGGATCGCCGCGACGACCTTCGGGTGCTGGTGGCCGATGTTGGTGTTGACCAGCTGCGAGGAGAAGTCGAGGAAGCGGTTGCCGTCGTAGTCCCAGAAGTACGAGCCTTCCGCGCCGGCGACGGGCAGCGGATCGATCAGGCCCTGTGCGGACCAGGAGTGGAAGACGTGGGCGCGGTCGGCGGCCTTCACGGCCGCGCCGGTGGCGGCGGAGGGGGCGGGGGGCATCGTGGTCACGGTCAGTACCTCGGATCGGTCGCTCGGGTCCGCCGGGGACAGGCGCGGCGAACCTCTTCACCCTAGGGATCACCGGCCGCCCGCCGGTACCGACAGTCTGTACGGCGGCCGGGGCGGGCGCGGACACTGTGTCGACGTGCGGGGACGGGGCGCGGGGCGGCCGGGGCGGCGGGGAAGCCGGGGGCGCGTGGGTACCGGGTGCGCGCCGGGGCCGGGCGCCCCGGGGCAGCGGGTCGGCAGCCCGCCGCCCGCAGTTTCCGGGGCGCGCCGGGCGTGACACGGTACGTGCATGCCACATCTTCTTGTTGTCGAGGACGATCCCCAGCTGCGCGGTGCGCTGGTGCGGGCGCTGCGCGACCGGGGGCACGCCGTGGCCACCGCGGCGACCGGCATGTCCGGGCTGGACGCCGCCGTCACCGACCGCCCCGACCTCGTCGTCCTGGACCTCGGTCTGCCGGACGTCGACGGGACGCAGGTGCTGCGGATGCTGCGCGCCGTCAGCGACGTCCCGGTGATCGTGGCGACCGCCCGGGACGACGAGCCCGACATGGTCGCGGTGCTCGGGGACGGCGCCGACGACTACATCGTCAAGCCGTTCGGCGCGGCCCAGCTGGACGCCCGGATCAAGGCCGTCCTGCGCCGCCTGGGCACCGCCGAGCCGGAGCCCGCGGTACGGATCGGGGAGCTGGTCCTGGACGCCGCGGCCCGCGAGGTGACGCTGGCCGGGGCGGCGCTGGACCTCACCCCGCGCGAGTTCGACCTGCTGGCGTACCTCGCGCGCCGCCCCGGCCAGGTGGTCTCCCGCCGCGAACTCCTCGCCGAGGTCTGGCAGCAGCCGCTGGGCGGCGCCGACAAGACCGTGGACGTCCATCTGTCCTGGCTGCGCCGGAAGCTGGGTGAGACGGCGCAGCGGCCGCGCTATCTGCACACGGTCCGGACGGTGGGGGTGAAGCTGGCGGCGCCGGACGCGCCCGGGGAGGCGGCGGAGCCCGACGCGGCGGAGCCCGGCCCGCGCCGCCCCTCCCCCGGCCGGGCGTAGCCGTGCGCCGCTCGATCCTGCTGGTCACCGCGGCGACCACCGCGCTGATCCTCGCCGCGCTCCTCGTCCCGCTGTCGCTGCTGGCGCGCAGCCACGCCGCGGACCGGGCGACCGCCGACGCCACCTCGCGGGCGCACGCCCTCGCCGCCGGACTCGGCAAGACGCTCGCCGCGGGCTCCGGACCTGCCGCGTCCGACCACTTGGCCGCGGAGGCGCTGGTCACCGCGGCCAACGGTCCGGGGCTGCCCCGGACCTCGGTGATCCTCGGCAACGGCACAGTCCTGGGGCCCCCGGCGCCGGTCTCCGACGCGGTCCGGCTGGCGCGCTACGGGCGGGCCTTCACCTACGAACCGTCCGGCGGCGGCCGCACCGTACTGCTGCCCGTCCAGGGCGTCGTCGGCGGCACCGCCGTCGTCCACATCGCGATCGGCGACGACCGGCTGTACGACGGGACGCTCGCCTCGTCGCTGGGGTTCGCCGGGCTCGGCGCCGGGCTGATGGTGCTGGGGCTGCTCTTCGCGGACCGGCTCGGGGCGCGGCTCGTCGGCGCCACCCGGCGGCTCGCCGCGGTCGCCGACCGGCTGGCCCGCGGCGATCTCACGGCCCGCGCCGAACCGTCCGGACCGCCCGAACTACGGCTGGTGGCAGGTGAGTTGAACCATCTCGCCGAGCGTATCCAGACCTTTCTGACCGCCGAGCGGGAGAACGCCGCCGACCTCGCGCACCGGCTCCGTACGCCGGTCGCCGCGCTGCGGCTGGACGCCGAGGGGCTGCGGGACCCGGCGGAGGCGGAGCGGATCGGGGCGGGCGTGGCGGCGCTGGAGCGGAGCGTCGACGAGGTGATCCGCACCGCCCGCAAACCGCTGCGGGAGGACCGTTCGGGCCCGCCGCGCGCCGATCTCGCCGCCGTGGTGCAGGGCCGCGCCGCCTTCTGGCTGCCGCTCGCCGAGGACCAGGGCCGCACCCTGGGGTGCACGCTCCCGGACGACGCGGAGGACGGGGTGGCGGTCCGGGCCGAGGAGACGGAACTGGCCGCCGCCGTCGACGCGTTGCTCGGCAACGTCTTCGACCACACCCCGGAGGGCACCGGCGTCCGGCTCGCGGTGGTCCGCGCCCCGGACGGCGACGGCGGCCGGCTCACCGTCGAGGACGACGGCCCCGGCTTCCCCGAGGGGCACGTCCCCGAGCGCGGCCGCAGCGGCGGCGGCTCCACCGGCCTCGGCCTGGACATCGTCCGCCGCGCCGCCCAGGAGGCGGGCGGCACGGTGGAGTACGCCTCTGCCCCCGGCGGCGGCGCCCGGGTGACGGCCACGTTCGGCGGGGACGGGCCGCGTACGGGGCGAGGCGCACGGAGCAGGGCCGGTGCCCGTACGGGATCCCGTACGGGCACCGGATCCGGCAGCCGGGGCGCGCCGCCCGGGGCGAGGTGACTGAGGCGGCGCGCCGGTCAGCGGACCGGGAACGGCGTCCGCGCGGTGTGCTGCCCGTGGTGGGCGGCGAGGTCCGGGCGGAGGGCCGCGAGGGCGCCGCAGTACTTCGTGTACGGGGCGGCGCGCAGCCCGTACCCGTGCAGCAGGCGGTCGGCCTCGGACAGCGGGGCGGTGGTCTTCGTCTCGACGAGGACCAGTCCGCCGTCGGCCCGGACGCTGCGGCCGGTCCTGGCGTCCTCGCCGACCAGCGCGACGTCGCAGGTGATGCGCTGGCCGTCGGCGACGAAGGTGGCGCGCTGGTGGTCGGTGGTGAGCGAGGGGTCCAGTTCGGCGGGGGCGTCGATGCCGTAGGCGCGGTCGAGGACGTCGGCGAGGAAGTCGCGCTGGCCGGTGCCGAGCGCCGCGTCCTCCGGCTGCAGCGGGCGGCGGTGCTTGACGGTCCGGCCGCCGGCGCCGCTGAGCTTGACCTCGAACTGCCGCTCCCCGGTGTCCCGGTAGAGCCGCTCGCGGATCTTGAAGCGGCCGCCGCGGTCCTGCTGGTGGTCGTGGAAGGAGCGCAGGTCGGGGGTGTCGAAGTAGACGGAGCGGTAGCGGAACCAGCGGCGGCCGTTGATGCAGAGCGCCGCGAACGGGCCGCCGGGGCGGCGCCGGTCGGTCAGCTCGGCGGCGAACTCGGCGAAGACGTCGACCGGCACCAGGTAGCGGCTGTCGTACCGGGTGAGGAGGGCGGCGCGCTCTTGGACGTCGGTGAGCGGGACGGGGCGGGCGGCCATGGCGGCGCGGGCGAGGGCACGTACGGCGGGGATCACGCGGGTCTCCTTGGCGTGGGTGCTGCGGGGGCCTGCGGCGGGGCGGAACCGGAAGGCGGACGGCGGGTTCGGGGCGGACGGGACGGGCGGCGCCGTTCCGGGGCGGGCGGTCCGCCGGGCGGGGCCGGGTGGCTCGCCGGGACCGGTCCGCCCGGAGAAGGCGCCGGGTTGCAGGCCGCATACCCGTTTTCCGGCACCGGGCACCCGACCGACCGTCCGGATATCGGGACAGGAGGGGGAAAAAGGCTTGCCCGTATGGGAGCGGATCGGGGCAGTTCCGGCCACACCGGTGGCGGGCGTTCCCGCGCCGGCCGGTGCCGGTGCCGGTCGCATCGGCCGAGGTCCCCGGCGTTTCCATCCCGTCCCCTCCGTCCCTTCCGGCGCTGCGGTCCGTGCGGCGGCCCCGTTGACCGCTCTCCGATACGTCCGCACGCTAGGCAGCCGCGGGTTAAGCGCGCCCCCATCCCCGGGTTAAGCGCACCCCTCTCCCGGGCATCGCGAGGCGGAGGGGTGCACTCCGTCGGGTGCGCGCCCCGGGCAGGGTCGGACGGTCGATATCCTCGGGGCGGCTCCGGGGGGTGGCTTCGGGGGAAAGGGCGGCGATCGTGGAACTGCACCCGGGACGCGCGGGACGGCCGGTACGCACCGGTGGGCCGGTGCCGCTCAGGGACCAGGACCCCCGCCGGATCGGCGACTACCGCCTGATCGGGCGCCTCGGGGAAGGCGGCATGGGCCATGTCTACCTGGCCCGCTCGGACCGCGGCCGCACGGTCGCGGTGAAGCTGGTCCGCGCCGAACTGGCCGGACAGGAGGAGTTCCGTACCCGCTTCCGGCGCGAGGTGCGGGCCGCGCGGCGGGTCGGCGGCGAGTGGACCGCCCCGGTCCTGGACGCCGACACCGAGGCCGAAACACCGTGGGTGGCCACCGGGTACATCGCCGGGCCGTCCCTCCAGCAGACCGTCGGCGGCGGCACCAAGCTGCCCGAGCGGACCGTCCGCATCCTGGCGGCGGGGCTGGCCCGCGCGCTGGAGTCGGTCCACGCCGCGGGCATCATCCACCGCGACCTCAAACCCTCCAACGTCCTGCTGACCCTCGACGGCCCCCGCGTCATCGACTTCGGCATCGCCCGGGCCCTGGAGGCGGTGACCGACCACGGCGTGACACGCACCGGCGAGGCCGTCGGCTCACCCGGCTTCATGGCACCCGAGCAGGTCCGCGGCGACGATCTCACCCCCGCCTGCGATGTCTTCTGCCTCGGCTCGGTGCTGGCGTACGCGGCGACCGGGCGCTCCCCGTTCGGTACGCCGGAGAGCCAGGTGCACGCCGTGATGTACCGCATCGCGGAGGCGGAGCCGGACCTCGCCGCGGTGCCCGAGGGGCTGCGCCCGCTGATCTCCGCCTGTCTGGCGAAGGACCCGGCCGCGCGGCCCTCCCCGGCGCAGCTGGTCGCCTGGGCCGAGCGGGATGCGGCGGCGCTCGCCGGTCCGGCGGCGGACGACGAACCGTGGCTGCCCGGCGCGCTGGTCGCGCGGCTGGGCCGCGGCGCCGTGGAGCTGCTGGAGGCCGAGCACCCCGAGGCCGGTGCCGGCCCGGTGGCGGAGGCGGTGCCCGCCCCGGCGCCACGCCGGCGCCGCCGTGGCGCCGTCACCGCCTTGGTCCTCGCCTCCGCGCTGGCACTGGCCGGGGCCGGGGCTGGCGGGGCGTACTTCCTGCTGCGCAGCGACCGCGCGGCGGCGGAGAACAACGACTCGGCGGGCGGCAGCAGTTCGGGCGGGACGCAGACCGCCGGGATCCCGGCGGCGTTCCTCGGCACCTGGGAGGCGTCGGCCGACGGCTCGGCGGACGTCCGCCGGTTCACCCTCACCCAGGGCGCGGCCGGGGACACCGTCATGACGATGACCGCGTCCGGCGCCGCCTACAGCTGCACCTTCTCCGCGGCGCTCCGCTCGGCGGGCCCACCGGTCCGGCTGGGGCCCTCCCGGGTCGTCTCCGGCCCGGCGACCAGCTGCCGTCCGGGGGAGCCGAGCACTCTGGAGAAGACCGCCGAGGGGCTGCGCCGCTCCTTCGACGGCGACGACGGGGCGCCCACGCTGACGTACCGCAAGGTGCGGTGAGCCGGGCGTCCGTAGCGCCTGCGGCGGGGGAAGAGCCGCCGGTCAGGCCGGGTGCCCCGACACCCGTGCCGCCACCGATCGTTCTCCCGTCGTAACGACTTGGCGGCCGGTGTGCGATCAGGGGGCACCTAGGCTCGGGAGGGGCGCCGGACGGTGCGGCGGCCGAGGACGGCGGGCACGGCAACGACACGGGAGGCGCCCGGATGGAGGGCCTGCGCGGGCTGACGGCCGGCGATCCGGCGTGGATCGGGGACTACCGGCTGCTCAGCCGGCTCGGCAGCGGCGGCATGGGCCGGGTCTACCTCGCGCGTTCGGAGGGCGGCAGGACCGTCGCGGTGAAGCTGATCCGTACGGAGCTGGCGGCCGAGCAGGAGTTCCGGGACCGTTTCCGGGCCGAGGTGGCGGCCGCCCGGAAGGTCGGCGGCCGCTGGACGGCGCCGGTCCTGGACGCCGACACCGAGGCCGCGGTGCCGTGGGTCGCCACCGGCTACATCGCCGGGCCCACGCTGAGCGAGGTGGTCGGCGGCGGCTTCGGCAGGAGCGGACTGCACGGCCCGCTCCCGGAGTACGCACTGCGCCGCCTCGCCTACGGGCTGGCCTGCGCACTGATCGACATCCATGGCGTGGGGCTGGTCCACCGCGACCTCAAGCCCTCCAACGTTCTGCTGACCATCGACGGTCCCCGCGTCATCGACTTCGGTATCGCCCGGGCGCTGGACGCGGCCGGCGAGCAGACCCAGCCGCGCACCGGAACGGTCGTCGGCTCGCCGAGCTTCATGTCGCCCGAGCAGGTCCAGGGCCACCGCGTCGGCCCGGCGAGCGATCTGTTCTGCCTCGGCTCGGTGCTGGCGTACGCGGCGACCGGCCGGGCGCCGTTCGGCAGCATGGACTCCGGTGTGCACGCCGTGATGTTCAAGATCGCGCAGGAGCGGCCGGATCTGACGGCGGCGCCCGAGGGCCCGGTGCGGGAGCTGATCCACGCCTGTCTGGCCAAGGATCCGCAGGACCGGCCGACGCCCCAGGAGATCGCCGGCCGGATAGATCCGCTGCGCGACGGCGACCCGGCCGCGCCCTGGCTGCCCGCCGGGCTCATCGCCCATCTGGGCCGCCATGCGGTACGCCTCCTCGACACGGACACCCCGCCCGGCGACCCGCAGCGCACGGCGCCGCTGCCGCCCCGGCCCCCGGCCACCGCGGCGGACGCGGAGGCGACCGCAGGGCCCGGGGTGCAGACGCCCGCCGGGCCGCCGCTCATCCCCGCCGAGGGCGCACCGACCGCCGTCCCGGGCGCCACGGCCGTACCGCGCCCGGCCGATCCGGACCCCGGCGCCCCGCGGCGCCGCCGGCGACGGGTGCTGCTGATCGCCGCGGCCGTGTGCGCGGTGGCGGCGGGTGCGTTCGCGTTCCCCGCGCTGCGCGGCGGCAACAGCGCGGACGGCGACGACTCCTCCGACATCACCGACCGCTACGTCGGCGTCTGGTCCGGGCCGGTGCTGCGCGACGGTGTGCCCACCGGGCAGCGGCGCCGGTTCGTGATCAGCCACGGCAAGATCGGCGAGGTGGTCGCCAACAGCACCAGCCTCGGCGGGACCTACGAGTGCCGCAGCGACGCCAAGCTGGTCTCCGTCCGGGACGGGGAGAACCGCCCCGCGCTGCGGCTGGACACCAAGGTCGTCCGCTCCCTGCCGCCCGGCCGGTGCGCCGCACTCGGCGAGCACACGCTGCGGCCCGGGCCCGACGGCACGCTCCGGTGGACGGCGGCGGGGCGCGATGCGACGCTGCGCCGCATCGCACCGGCGGCGGAGCGGGTACCGGACGGCTTCGTGGGCGCCTGGGAGCGGCCGACCGGCGACGGCTCGACCCAGCGGCTGACGATCACCCGCTCGCCGGTGGGCAGCCAGGTCGCCACCCTCGTCGCCACCGGCCCCGAGGGCAGCTGCACCGCCCACGCCGACCTCTACGCCGGAGGAAACCAGCTGGTCATCGGCCCCACGATGGTCGATCACCCCGGGCCGCAGTGCCGCCCGGGCCACTCCTCCGTGCTGCGGCTCACCGGCACCGGCGATCTCCGCCGCGACTTCCTCGGCCGCGATCTGCGCCCCCGGAACTACTCCCGCGCGAGCTGAGCGGCCCGACACCGGCGGGCACTGTTTCACGTGAAACGGCAAGCGGGGTACGGCAGTTGGCGTTTCACGTGAAACAGTGAGCGGCGCACAGGGTTCGCCGTTTCACGTGAAACCGCCCTCCTCTCAACGGAGTTGGCGTTTCACGTGAAACGGCCGGGCCGGTGGACAGCGTGCGTCCACCGGCCCGGCCGTTCAGCTCGCCGGGGCGGCCCGCAGGCCGCCCCGCGGGGCTCAGGAGAGGAAGGAGTTGATCTCGATCGTCTCGTCACGGCCGGGGCCGACACCGATCGCGGAGATCGGTGCGCCCGACATCTCCTCCAGCGCCTTCACATACGCCTGCGCGTTCTTCGGCAGGTCGGAGAAGGTCTTGGCCTTGGTGATGTCCTCGGACCAGCCCGGCAGCATCTCGTAGATCGGCTTCGCGTGGTGGAAGTCGCTCTGGCTGTACGGCAGCTCCTCGACCCGCTTGCCGTCGATCTCGTACGCGACACAGACCGGGATCTGCTCCCAGCCGGTCAGCACGTCGAGCTTGGTGAGGAAGAAGTCGGTCAGACCGTTGACGCGGGTGGCGTAGCGGGCGATGACCGCGTCGAACCAGCCGCAGCGGCGGTCACGGCCGGTGGTGACACCCCGCTCGCCGCCGATGGTGCGCAGCGCCTCGCCGTCCTTGTCGAACAGCTCGGTCGGGAACGGACCGGCGCCGACGCGGGTGGTGTACGCCTTCAGGATGCCGATGACGCGGTTGATCTTCGTCGGCCCGACGCCCGCGCCCGTGCAGGCGCCGCCCGCGGTCGGGTTCGAGGAGGTGACGAAGGGGTACGTGCCGTGGTCGACGTCGAGGAGGGTGCCCTGACCGCCCTCGAAGAGGACGACCTTGCCGTCGTCGATCGCGTTGTTCAGCAGCAGCGTGGTGTCGGCGACGAAGCCGCGGAGCTGGTCGGCGTAGCCGAGCATCTCCTCGACCACCTGCTCCGCGGCGATCGCGCGGTGGTTGTAGAGCTTGGCCAGCACCTGGTTCTTGACGTCGAGGGCCGCCTCGACCTTCTGGTGCAGGATCGACTCGTCGAAGAGGTCCTGCACCCGGATGCCGGTGCGGTTGATCTTGTCGGCGTAGGTCGGGCCGATGCCGCGGCCGGTCGTACCGATCTTGCGCTTTCCGAGGAAGCGCTCGGTGACCTTGTCGACCGTGATGTTGTACGGCGTGATCAGGTGCGCGTTGCCGCTGATCAGCAGCTTGGACGTGTCGACGCCGCGCTCGTTGAGTCCGCTCAGCTCGGAGAGCAGGACCGCCGGGTCGACGACGACACCGTTACCGATGACCGGGGTGCACCCCGGCGAGAGGATTCCGGAAGGGAGGAGGTGCAGCGCGTACTTCTGGTCGCCCACGACGACCGTGTGACCGGCGTTGTTGCCGCCCTGGTAACGCACCACGTAGTCAACGGACCCACCGAGCAGATCGGTGGCCTTTCCCTTGCCCTCATCACCCCACTGAGCACCGAGCAGCACAAGTGCGGGCACAGGCGTACACCCCTTCCGGGCGGGGCATGTCCAACGTGCGTGGATGGCGTGAGCATGCGGTCGCACGCGGATGTCATCACTGCAGCCGTCGAACCGGTGCCCCGGAATAGACGAAGCCCCTGGCGCAATAGCGCAAGGGGCTCTTGCACCGAGATGCTACCTGAGGAAGGACCGAGGTGTCGGCGCAGCCTTCTGGGCACTCTTCATCGGACTCCGTCCGGGGGACCCCTCTGCTCGTGGTCATCGACCCCGCAGCCCGCACCGCGGACGGCGAGTCCGTCCGTATCGCCAAGGACGTGCTGTGCGCGGGCGCGGGCGCGAAAATCTGCCTTCCGGACGGCCCCGAGGAGTTCGCCCGGGCGCTCTCCCGGCGGGGCCGCAGGCGGCCGGTGGTGATCGGCGACGACCGCGCGCTGCGCTTCGCCGTCGGCGTACTGCACAAGGAACGGGAGCTGGCGCAGGTCGCCGTGTCGGTGGTGCCGGTCGGCGCGGCGGACGCGGTGGCGCTCAGCCGGACGCTGGGCGTGCCGTCGGGCACGGTGGCCGCGGCCCGGACCGTCCTGGATGGCGACGCCCGCGCCCTCGATCTGCTCACCGACGACAGCGACGGCATCGTCCTGGGCGGGCTGCACATCCCGTACGGGGACGACGCCCCGGCCGCCGGGACGTATCCGGCGGCCGAGCGCACCCCCACCGCGCCCGCGGCACCCGCGGCGTCCGGGGACGGCGGCGGGCGGTCCTGGTGGCGTCCGGCGGCGCGCACCGCACGGTCCGCGCTGTCGGCGCTCGCCGCCCAGGCCACCGGGCGGGAGCGGCGGGCCGTACCGGGCCGGCGGCTGCGGATCGAGGCGGACGGTGTGCTGCTGGCCGATCTGGACCAGCCGGTGCAGCGGGTCCGTGTGGTGCCGGGCCCCCGCTCCGGGGACGACGGGCCGGACGCCGGGTCGCCCCGCGCGGGCGACGGGCTGGCCGAGGTGGTGGTGGACCGTCCCGGCGGCGACCGGCCGCTGCGGGCCCGCGCCCGGGCGGTGACGGTCTCCGGCCCGGACTTCCGCTACCGCGCGGACGCGGTGGTCGGTGGTCCGGTCCGGACGCGCACCTGGACGGTGCAGCCGGGCGCGTGGTGGCTGACGCTGCCACGGGAGTGACGGGGGCGGCGCGCCGGAGTGACGGCGGGGCCGTGCCGGGCGGGGCGCCTTGCCGTCCACAGCCTGTGGACGGTTTCACGTGAAACCTCCGCCGGGCCCGGCCCGGCCGCCCGGCGGACGGCTCCCCGCCCGTCTTCCTCAGCCCCCCGGCGTCACCAGCCGCGCCTCGTACGCGAACACCGCCGCCTGGGTACGGTCCCGCAGGCCGAGCTTCACGAGGATGCGGCTGACGTGGGTCTTCACCGTCGACTCGGCCACCACCAGATGCTCGGCGATCTCGCCGTTCGACAGGCCCTGGGCGACGAGGACCAGCACCTCCGTCTCCCGTTCGGTCAGCTCGCCGATGCGCTCCTGGGCGGGCGCGCGGGGCGTGCCCAGCCGGGAGAACTCCGAGATCAGCCGCTTGGTGACGGTCGGCGCGAGCAGCGCCTCGCCGGAGGCGACGACGCGGACGCCGTCGGCGAGCTGCCCGGCCGAGGCGTCCTTGAGCAGGAAGCCGCTCGCCCCGGACCGGAGCGCCTGGTAGACGTACTCGTCGAGATCGAAGGTGGTCAGCACCAGCACCTTCGCGTCCGCGTCGGCGGCGACGATCTCGCGGGTGGCCTCCAGACCGTTCATCTCCGGCATCCGGATGTCCATCAGGACGACGTCCGGCCGCAGCTCCCCGACCTTGGCGACGGCCTGCCGCCCGTCCACCGCCTCGCCGACCACCTCGATGTCCGGCATCGCGTTGAGCAACACCGAAAAGCCCTCGCGGACCATCACCTGGTCGTCGACGATCAGCACCCGGATCATGACTGCGCCTCCCCCGCGGCGGAGACCGGAAGGAACGCCGCGACCTCGAACCCGCCGTCCTCGGTGTGGTCGGCGGTCATCTCCCCGCCCAGCATCTGCACGCGCTCACGCATCCCGAGCACGCCGTGGCCCGCGCCCGGTGACGGGGTGGCGAGCCGGCTGGGCTTGCCGTTGACGATACGCAGCCCGATCCCGCCGAGCACATACGAGACCTCCACCCGCGCCTCGGCACCCGGCGCATGGCGCAGCGTGTTGCTCAGCGCCTCCTGGACGATGCGGTACGCGGACAGCTCCACCCCCTGCGGCAGCGGGCGCGCCGCGCCGGTGACGATCGCCTCGACACTCAGCCCGGCACCGCGCACGCTCTCCAGCAACCCGTCGAGCTGGGCGAGGCTCGGCTGCGGCGCCTCGGGGTCGTTCTCGGCGAACGCGTCCGGGTCCTCGGAGCGGACGACGCCGAGGATGCGGCGGAGTTCGGTGAGCGCGGCGACGGCGTTCTCCCGGATGGTGGCGAACGAGGTCGCCAGCTCCGGCGGGGTGTGCTCGACGCGGTACGGCGCGGCCTCGGCCTGGATGGCGATGACCGACATGTGGTGCGCGACGACGTCGTGCAGCTCCCGGGCGATGGTGGCCCGCTCCTCCAGCAGCGTGCGGCGGGAGCGCTCCTCCGCGGTGACCGTCTGCGTCTCGACGACGTGCCGCCGCTCCTCCCGCCAGGCGCGGACCGCGGCGGCGGCGGTGAGGATGAAGGCCGAGGGCACCGCGAGGGAGACCAGTTCGCGGTAGCCGAAGCCCGTGGTCGTCGACAGCATCCCGCCGGCGACGACCGTCACCGCCCACATCTCCAGCGCGAGCCGCGGCCGGGTGCGCAACACGACCAGCGTCATCACCACGACATGGGTGGGCAGCGACACCATCGGCCAGGTCGCGTCGTAGGGGCCGTTCACGGCGTCCAGCAGCGCGAGGAGGAAACCGGCGAACGAGACCCAGAACGCTCCGACCGGCCGGAAGAGCGTGAGCGCCACGGGGGCCGCGACGAGCAGGGAGAAGGCGATGGAGATCGGGGTGTGGACGAGGCCGTGGCTGTAGGAGCCCAGGTTGAGCGTGGCGGTGAGCCCCAGCAGGAAGTTCGCGATCGCCGCGAGCGTCACGATGATGTGCGGCGCCCACCGCATGTAGTGCCGGGCACGCTTCGGCAGCCGCTGCCGCCAGCCCGGTACGCCGGGGTCGTCGAGCGGCAGCATCGGGCGGAAGGCGAAGGCGTCCTCGAAGAGGTCCTTGCGCAGCAGATGCAGCGCGCCACGGGCTATCCGGGCCTCGGTACGCAGGGCGTCCTGCGGCTGGGTGTCTCTCACCCCACCACGGTAAGCAGCACGCCCTGCGGAATCGTCCCCACCGAAGGGGATCTGCCGAGGTCCGCCTCAAGTACTACGCGCGGTCCCCGGCGCTGCCGCGCACCTCGTCCAGCAGCGTGCGGAAGACCGCGGTGGACGGGATGAACGGCGCGTAGTGCCCCACCCCGGGCAGCTCCTCCAGCGTCACCGGCACCCCGGCGGCCCGTGCCGCCGCGGCGAAGCGCCGCGAGAGCGACGGCGGCACATCCGGGTCCTTGGTGCCGTGCAGCACCGTGACCGGGACGCCCACCGGGGGATGCCGGACGGGGTCGGCGGCGGCGAGGCGTTCCGCGAAGCCGGGGCCGTCGCCGAGCAGGGCAGCGACGGCGTGGTCGCTCAGCCCGAGCCGGTGCGCCTGAGCGAGGTCGGCGACCGGTGCGACCGCGACCACCCGCCCGATCCGCCCGGGCTCCGCCCGGGCCGCCGTCAGCAGCGCCAGCTGCCCGCCCGCCGAGTGCCCGACGAGCACGGGCGCGGGCGCCGGCCCGTCCTCCCGCCATGCCTCGACGGCCGTCGCGACCGACGCCGCCGCGTCGTCGAAGGTGCGGTCCCCGCCGCCGCCCCCGCCGACCCTGCGGTACTCGACGAGCGCGACGGGCATCCCCTGCCGGGCCAGCTCCGCGGCGGCGGGCGAGAGATGCGTCCGGTCGTACGCGGCGCGCCAGAACCCGCCGTGCACCAGGACGACGTGCGGGCCGCGGGCGGTGCCGGGCGCCGGGTCGTACAGGTCGACGCGCTGATCCGGATGGGGCCCGTACGTCACCGAACGGTCCGGGGCCACCTGTGCCAGCGCCAGCAACGTCGGCTTCTCGTCGGCGACGCTCATGCTGCGGGGCCTTCCGGAGCAGGGGCGTCGGCCTCGTCGGGCCCGGCGTCCGGACCGGCACCGGCCGTTCCCTCAGCCGCCCCGTCCGCCGCCGTCCGCTCCCGCAGCACCTCGCCCAGGACCCGGGCGGCGCGCTCCACGTCGGCGAAGGAGGTGTAGAGCGGGGTCAGCCCGAAGCGCAGCACATCCGGTTCGCGGAAGTCGCCGACCACCCCGCGCCGGATCAGCTCCGCCATCACCTCGCCCGCCCCGGCGCACTCCAGCGACACCTGGCTGCCGCGCCGCGCATGCTCGTACGGCGTCACCGAGCGGACCTCGCCGGGCGGGACGTACACGGCCACACAGTCGAGGAAGAAGTCGCTCAGGGCCAGGCTCTTGGTGCGGACCGCCTCGACGGTGACGCCGTCCCAGGCGTCCAGCGCCGCGTCCAGCGCCAGCAGCGAGAGGATGTCCGGGGTGCCGACGCGGCCGCGGGTGATGCCCTCGGCCGGTTCGTACCGCGTGGCCATGCCGAACGGTTCCACGTGCGAGTTCCAGCCCGGCAGCGGGGAGTCGAACCGCTCCTGGAGGCTCTCGCGGATGTAGAGGTACGCGGGCGCGCCCGGCCCGCCGTTGAGGTACTTGTACGTGCAGCCCACCGCGAGGTCGACGCCGTGCGCGTCCACCCCGACCGGCAGCGCGCCCGCGCTGTGGCAGAGGTCCCAGACCGCCAGCGCGCCCGCGGAGTGCAGCGCGGCGGTGATGCCAGGCAGGTCGTGGAGGCGTCCGGTGCGGTAGTCGACGTGGTTGACCAGCGCCAGCGCGGTCCGTTCGGTGACCTCGTCGGCGATCCGCGCGGGCTCCACCGGACGCACCGCGAGGCCCGTCAGCCGCGCCGCGGAGCGGGCGATGTAGCCGTCGGTGGGGAACGTCGTGGCGTCGACCAGGATCTCCGTACAGCCGGGACCGGCCATCCGGATGCCCGCGACGACCGCCTTGAAGACATTGACGCTGGTCGAGTCACCGACCACCACCCGACCGGGCGCCGCGCCGATGAGCGGGGCGATGCGGTCGCCGATCCGCTCCGGCGCCTCCCACCAGCCGCCCTCGGTCCAGGACCGGATGCGCAGCTCGCCCCACTGCCGGGCGACGGCGTCGGCGACCTTGCCGGGGACGGAGCGGGGCAGCGCGCCCAGGGAGTTGCCGTCGAGGTAGACGGTGTCGTCGAGGACGAAGCGGTCGCGGATGGCGGCCAGCGGGTCGGAGGCGTCGAGGGTGGCGGCCTCCGCACGGTGGTCGCGGGGCGCCTGGGGCTCGTGGTTCTCGCGGTGATCAGACATGGCTGCGTGCCGTCCAGAGCTCGGGGAAGACGTTCTTGCGGGCCCGCTTCTCCAGCCAGGCCACGCCCGCGGAACCGCCGGTACCCATCTTGGCGCCCATGGCCCGCCGGGTCGCCACCAAATGATCGTTGCGCCATCGCCAGACCAGCTCGGCGACGTCGGTCAGCGTCTCCCCCAGGGTGACGAGGTCGGAGTCCTGGTCCCCGGCGTACACCTCGGCCCAGACCGCCTCGACCGCCGGATCCGGCTCATGGCGCTCGGTCGGATCGCGTTCCAGGACGGCGGCGGGCACCGCGTAACCGCGGCGGGCCAGCAGCCGCAGCACCTCGTCCCACAGGCTCGGCTCGTGCAGCGCCTTCTCCAGCTCGGCGTGGGCGCGCGGCGCGCCGCGGTGCGGCACCAGCATCGACGGGGACTTCTCGCCGAGCAGGAACTCCATGCGCCGGTACATCGCGGACTGGAACCCGGAGCCCTCGCCCAGCGCCCCGCGGTAGGCGTTGAACTGCGCCGGGGTCAGCCGGGCCAGCGGCTGCCAGGCGGCGTTCAGCGCGGTCAGCTCGTGGGTGGAGCGCCGCAGCGCGTCCAGCGCCACCGGCAGATCGTCGCGGCGCAGCGCCTCACAGGCGGTACGCCACTCGTGGACGACGACGGTGAACCACAACTCCATCACCTGGGTCGTCACCAGGAACACCATCTCGCCGGGGTCGTCGGAGAGCGGATGCTGCAGATGGGTGAGGACGTCGGCGCGGACGTAGTCCTCGTACGGGGTGGTGGCGTCGGCGCCGATGGAGAGGTCCGGGGCGAGCGGCGCCTCGCCGGAGGCGGCGGGCGAACCGTGTGCGGACGGCGAAGGGTGCGACATGAGGGACTCCTCAGGCTGCGAACTCCGGGTAGCGGTCCGCCCCTTCCTGATCGGCTCGGGAGCCCCGGTCCCCTCGGGACGGATCAGCCGCCCCACTCGCATCATCGGTGCTGCTCCCGTGCGACGCAAGAGCCGACCGGACGTCCGGCCGGTAACCGGGTGCGATGCCGCGGACACGTTCCGGGGGCCGTCCGCACGGCCGGCCCCCGGGCCGGGTCAGGAGAGGGTGTCCGCCGCGGTCGGGGACGAGTCGCGCAGGAAGGTGGTGCAGCGCTCGTACTCCGCCTCCTCGCCGATCGCGTGGGCGGCGCGGGCCAGCGCGTGCAGCGCCCGCAGGAAGCCGCGGTTCGGCTCGTGCTCGAACGGCACCGGTCCGTGCCCCTTCCAGCCCGCCCGCCGCAGCGCGTCGAGCCCGCGGTGGTAGCCGGTCCGGGCGTACGCGTACGACTCGACGGTCCGGCCGCCCTGGAACGCGTCGTCGGCGAGCTGTGCCCAGGCCAGCGAGGAGGTCGGGAACTTGGCCGCGACATCGGCCGGGGCCGTACCGGCGGCGAGCAGCTCGCGCGGGCCCGGGTCGTCGGGCAGATGGGTCGGGGGCGGTCCCCCGAGAAGGTTCTCGTGAATGGCCATGCCCCCAGTCTGCCTGGTCCCGGGGACCGCCCGGCGGGGGCCCGGAGGGGGCCGGTGCGGGTGGCCGAAAAGCGGCGGTGCAGGGCCGGGCGGGGCGCGTCTCCGGCCCCCGGCTGCTCCCCCGCCGCGGCCCGTCGTCCGCCCTACGGCTCCCGGTCGCCCTCCGGACCGGCGAGGCCGTCCGGATCCGACGCCTCCGCGCCGGGCCCGTGCGAGAGCCCCGGCCCGGGCGGCGCCCCCGCGCCCACCGGCGATTCCGCCGCCGCGTCCCCCGGGTCGAGCGGCGGCGCCCCCACCCCGCAGTGGTACGTGCACTCCGGGTGGCACGGCGCCCCGTGCCGCGGCCCCTCGGGCACCGCGCTCGCGCCCCCGGCGGTCTCCGCCGCGCCGACCGCCTCCGGCGCCGCGAGCGCCGGCTCCGGCCGCTCCTCCGCCGCCGCGGGCACGGTCCGCACCGTCAGGACGGCGATCACCGCGCCGACCAGCAGCACCCCGGCGCACCACGGCATGGCCCGGCGGAACGCCGCGTCGAAGGCGTCGGCCGAGCGGTACGCCTGGGGGCCCATTCCGGCCAGCAGCGGCAGCGCCGCGATGGCCACCAGACCCGCCGCCCGCGCCGCCGCGTTGTTGATGCCGCTCGCCAGCCCGGCGCGGTCCACGTCGACCGAGGCCAGCACCGTCGCGGTCAGCGGCGCGACCAGCGTCACCATCCCGGCGCCCAGCACCACCAGCGCCGGGAGCACGTCCACCACGTACGACGACCCGGCGCCCGCCCGCGTCATCAGCAGCATCCCGATCGCGCAGAGCAGCGGCCCCACGGTCAGCGGGATGCGCGGCCCGATCCGCTGGCCCAGCTCGCCCGAGCGGGCGGAGAGCAGCAGCATCAGCACCGTGGTCGGCAGCAGCGCGGTGCCCGCCGCCAGCGCCGAATACCCGGCCACCACCTGGAGCTGCACCACCGCCAGGAAGAAGAACCCGCTGAAGGCCGCGTAGACGCAGACCGTCACCGCGTTGACCGCGCTGAACTGCCGGACGGTGAACAGCTGCGGCGGCAGCATCGGTTCCGCCCGCCGCCGCTCCACCTCGACGAACGCCACCCCCAGCAGCAACCCGGCGACGCCCGGCACCACCACGCCCGCCGACAGCCCCCGCCCCGGCGCCGCGATCAGCGCATACGTCACCCCGCCGAGCGCCAGCGCGCCCAGCACCGCGCCCGCCACGTCGAACCCGCCGCGCGCCGCCGCCCGCTCCCGGGTCTCCGGTACGAACCGCAGCGCGATCGGCACGCACACCAGGGCCAGCGGCACGTTGAGGAAGAACACCCAGCGCCAGCCCGCGCCGTCCACCAGCCAGCCGCCGACGAACGGGCCGATCGCCGTGGCCACGCCGCCCAGCCCGGACCAGGCGCCGACCGCCCGCGCCCGGTCGTCCGGCCGGAACACCGACTGGATCAGCGCCAGCGACCCCGGCGTGAGCAGCGCCCCGCCGATGCCCTGGAGCGCCCGCGCGGCGATCAGCACGCCCGACGTCGGCGCCATCCCGCACAGCAGCGACGCCACCGCGAACCACACCACCCCGACGAGGAAGATCCGCCGCCGCCCGTAGCGGTCACCCAGCGCCCCGCCCAGCAGGATCAGCGAGGCGAGCGTGAGCATGTACGCGGTGATCGTCCACTGGAGAACGCCCAGGTCGGCGTGGAGATCGTCGCCGATGTGCGGCAGCGCGACATTCACCACCGTGCTGTCGAGCATCGCCATGCCCGACCCCAGGACGGCGGTCAGCAGCACCCACCGCCCCTGCGGCGAGGCCAGGCGGACGCCTCCGGGCGGACTCGGCATCGTCATACGGGGAGCATGCCCGCGATCGGCCCGGGTTTCCCGCCGACATGCACGAGGGCCCCGCACCACCCGGGTGCGGGGCCCTCGTCCGTACGAGCTGTCAGCTCACTTCTGCAGCGTGGTGCCCGTGGAGCGCAGGTCCGCGCATGCCTTGGTGACCCGCGCGGCCATCCCGGCCTCGGCGAGCTTGCCCCAGCTGCGGGGGTCGTAGACCTTCTTGTTGCCGACCTCGCCGTCGACCTTCAGCACACCGTCGTAGTTGCGGAACATGTGGTCCGCGATCGGGCGGCTGAACGCGTACTGGGTGTCGGTGTCGAGGTTCATCTTGACGACGCCGTTCTCCAGCGCGGTGGCGATCTCCTGCTCGGTGGAGCCGGAGCCGCCGTGGAAGACGAAGTCGAACGGCGACTGCTTGCCGTACTTGGCGGCGACGCCCTCCTGGAGGTCCTTGAGCAGCTCGGGGCGGAGCACGACGTTGCCCGGCTTGTAGACGCCGTGGACGTTGCCGAAGGAGGCGGCCAGCAGGTAGCGGCCCTTCTCGCCCAGGCCCAGCGCCTCGGCGGTGCGCAGCGCGTCGTCGACGGTGGTGTACAGCTCGTCGTTGATCTCGTGGCTGACGCCGTCCTCCTCGCCGCCGGTCGGGGTGATCTCGACCTCAAGGATGATCTTGGCGTCGGCGGCCTTGGCCAGCAGTTCCTGGCCGATGGCGAGGTTGTCCGCGAGGGTCTCGGCCGAGCCGTCCCACATGTGGGACTGGAACAGCGGGTTCTGGCCCTTGGCGACCCGCTCGGCGGAGATGTTGATCAGCGGGCGGACGTAGCCGTCCAGCTTGTCCTTGGGGCAGTGGTCGGTGTGGAGCGCGACGTTGACGCCGTACTTCCCGGCCACCACGTGCGCGAACTCGGCGAGCGCCACCGCGCCGCTGACCATGTCCTTGCTGTACTGGCCGCCCAGGAACTCCGCACCGCCGGTGGAGATCTGGATGATGCCGTCGCTCTCCGCCTCGGCGAAGCCGCGCAGCGCCGCGTGCAGCGTCTGCGTGGAGGTCACGTTGATGGCGGGGTAGGCGAACTTGCCCGCCTTCGCCCGGTCGAGCATCTCGTTGTAGATCTCGGGAGTTGCGATGGGCATCTGTCCGCTCCTTGTGAAGTACGGGTATGCGTTTAGGCCCTGACCAGGGGGCGACGACCTCGCCGTCCTCATCTTCCCAGACGGTCCGGATTGCTCGGCATCCCCCGCCGTGCCGGACATGCCAGGGGCGGCCGTTTCACGTGAAACAGCCGCCCCCCGAAGAAAACCACTGGTCAGTGTGGTGGCGCTGGGACAGGCCCGGCGCCACCCACCGATCGCCGGCCGCCCGCGCGGCGGTCCCGGCGGACCTGGCTAGGCCAGGCCGAGGTCACCGAGACGGTAACCGGTGAGGTACGGCAGACCGGCCTCGGCGATGGCATCGGCGGCACCGCGGTCGACGATCGTCGCGACCGCGACGACCTCGGCGCCCGCCTCCCGGGCCGCCTCGACGGCGGTCAGCGGCGAACCACCGGTGGTCGAGGTGTCCTCGACCACCAGCACCCGGCGGCCCTTGATGTCCGGCCCCTCGATACGGCGCTGCATGCCGTGGGTCTTCTGCGCCTTGCGGACGACGAACGCGTCCAGCCGGCGGCCGCGCGCGGCGGCGGCGTGCAGCATCGACGCGGCGACGGGGTCGGCGCCCAGCGTCAGCCCGCCGACCGCGTCGAACTCCAGGTCGGCGGTGAGGTCCAGCATCACCTGACCGACCAGCGGCGACGCCGCACCGTCCAGGGTGATCCGGCGGAGGTCGATGTAGTAATCGGCCTCCTTGCCGGAGGAGAGCGTCACCTTGCCGTGCACCACGGCCTTGTCCTTGATCTGCTGCAGCAGCGCGCCGCGTACGTCCTCGGTCATGCCCCTGAGCTTAATTGGGCAGGTACCGGCCCATGGCGGGCGGTCAGTCCAGGGTCCGCCAGCTGAAGGTGGTCGAGACCTCCAACGGGTCGATCGGGGTGACCAGCCGCGGCAGCGTGTTGAGGCCGTTGGGCGGGCCGGACTGCGGCTCGACGCAGACCGCCGCCTCCTGCTCGTCGTAGACCACGACCCACTCGGCGTGGCCGGCGACGGTCAGCTCCAGACGGCCGGGCCAGGTCACCGTGGCCTCGACGCCGTCCGGCATGCCGAAGCAGTCGTCCCAGGGGCCGGGCAGCGGGGCGATCCGGCGGCCGGTCGGCAGATGGTCCGCGCCGCGCTCCTCCTGCCACGCCGCGTCGAAGGACAGCTCCACGGGCGCGCCGCCGCCGTCGAGCTGCCGCACGAACCACGGGTGCCAGCCCGCCTGCGCGGGGAACGAGTCGGCCGCCGCCTCCACCCCCAGCGTCAGCGTCAGCGACCGGCCGTCCTCGGCCAGTTCCACGACCTGGGTGACGGTGCCCGGGTACGGCCAGGGGGCGGCCGGGTCGGCGAGGTCGTAGGTGAAGACGGCGGAGCGGGCATCGCGGCGGGCGGTGCGCCAGCGCAGGTCACGGCCGGTGCCGTGGATGGCGTGCGGCGGCGCGTTGACCGGCATCTGATGCAGTTCGCCGCCGTTGCGGAACCGCCCCTGGTCGATCCGTCCGCACCAGGGGACCATCGGGAAGCAGCCGTACTTCGCGCCCTGGCGCAGCAGTTCGGTGCCGCCGACGCGCAGCCCGGAGAGGCGGCAGCCGTTCTCCGGCTCGACGTCGACCTCGGCGTCGCCCGCGGTCAGCCGTACGACGTTCCGCCGTGCCTGTGTGGTGTTGTCCGTACTCACACCGCCCGACCCTAGGCGATCCGCGGAGCGGCCGTCCCCGGAGGCCGGGCCCGGGTGTCAGCGGCGGCGGCGCAGCGCCCGGCCGACGACGACCGCGCCTGCCAGCACCACGGCGGCGGCCGGTGCGGCCCAGCGCAGCGCCGCGGAGGCGGTGTGGGTCTCGGGCGCGGGCACCGGTGCGTACCGCCCGCGCGGCGGGGCGTGGTCGACTTCCTCGGCGCTGCGGCCGATCATCGTCCGCCGGGCGTGCGCGGCCTCGGCGGGCACCTCGTCCTCGTCGTCGCCGAAGTCCTGCCCGTCGTAGGTCTGGCCGTCGTAGTTCTCCCCGTCGACGACGCCGTCGGGGCCGTGTTCGGGGAGCGGTACGTCGTCGTCGGGGCCGGTGCGGTCCGCGCCGTCCGCCTCCGGCCCGGCGTCCGCAGCCGTCTCCGGGGCGTCGTCGGCCTCCGGATCGAGGGACGGCGGCGGGACCTCGGTGTCGAAGACGGAGCCGCCCGCGCGGTCACGGTCCGGCTCCTCTTCCTCCGCCACCGGATGCCGTGCCACGTCCGCCGCGAGATTCTCCGCGAACCGGTCCAGCAGACGCCGCCCGGCCGTCAGCGCGGTCTGCGCCTCGGCCTCGGCCAGCCGCCCCTCGCTGCGGACCGTTCCGGTGCAGGTCAGCGTCGTACCGGAGCCATCGGCGGGCGACAGACGGACGGCGAGGGTGACGGCGACGGACCCGGCGCCGCGCGCCTCCGTGCCCTGCGCCTCGACCGTGACGTCGGCGTCCGCCGCGCCCGGCGAGGCGACCGTCAGCGCACCGCGGTAGGTGATGGTGGAGCCGCCGATACGCAGCCGCAACCGGCCTTCGGGGCGCGCGGCATCCGCCTCGGCGTCGAGCTGGGCGCCGGGGACGCAGCGCGCGACCCGCGCCACCTCACCGAGCGCCCGCCGGACGGTCCCCACGGGAAGCGGAACGTACATCTCATGCTCCATGGCATGGCAGCCTACCCAGCGCCCCCTGACCCGTACCCGCATCGGTGCGACTTTCCCGGCGCCCGGAACGCCGCGCTCAGCCGTAGCGCGGATGCATCAGCGTCGACGGCGGCAGCCCGTCGACCCGGGCGCCGGACAGCGGCCGGACACCGCCCGGCAGCGTGGCGCGGACGGCCGGCGGAAGCCGCGATGCGGGCGCCGGGTCCAGGTCGCGGGCGTGGTGCCCGGCCAGGATGAAGCCCCAGTACCGCGCCCCGGAGACGGCCCGCCCGGGCGCCTCGTACGGTGCGGTCGCCAGCCCCGCCGACCGCAGCGTCGACTCGACCGTCCAGAACACCCGCGGCCGCACCTCGGGCGGCGCGGCGTGCACCGCGAGCCGCCCGTCCGGCGCGAGCAGCCGCGCCACCAGGCCGTAGAACTCCTGGGAGTAGAGCTTGGTCCCGGCGGTCATCCGGGGGTCGGGCAGATCGGAGACGATGACGTCGTACGGGCCGCGGCAGCGGCGTCCGCAGCGGGCGCTCGCCGCGCGCAGCCAGTCGAAGGCGTCGGCGGTGACGACCCGGACGCGCGGATCGTCCAGGGCGTGGCGGTTGAGGGCGGAGAGACCGGGGTCGGTGCGGGCCAGGTCGCTGACGCCCGGGTCGAGTTCGACGACGGTCACCGAGCGGACCGAACGGTGGCGCAGCACCTCCCGGACGGCCAGCCCGTCGCCGCCGCCCAGGACCACGACGCGGCCGTGCGGGCCACCGGCGACGGCGGGGCGCACCAGGGCCCGGTGGTAGCGGCCCTCGTTCTCCGCGCTGACCTCCAGCCGGCCGTCCAGGTAGAGCGCGAGCGGCCCGCCGGAACCTTTCCTCGCGTCTCCCGCACCGCCCTCGCGCCCCGCGCCGCCGGTCATCACCACCTCCTGGACGCCGGTCTGCACCACGACCCGGGCGGCCGATCCGTACACCGCGTGCCGGGCGGCGCGTTCGAACGGTGCGACCAGCAGGACCGCGGCCGCGAGCAGGACCAGGACCAGTGCGTTGACGGCCAGCAGGCGGCGGCGGGCGCGCCGGGTCAGATCTCGGCGGAAGAGCCACAGGACCAGCGCCCCGCCCGCGGCGGCGTTGACCGCGCCGGTGGCCAGCGCGCCGGTGAGCTGGCCGAGCACCGGCAGCAGCAGGAACGGGAAGGCCAGCCCGCCGACGAGGGCGCCCACGTAGTCGGCGGCGAAGAGGTCGGCGACCGCGCCGCCCGCGTCCTGCTGCCGCACCCGCTGGATCAACGTCATCAGCAGCGGCACCTCGGCGCCGATCAGCACCCCGATGACCAGCGAGAAGCCGACGAGCACCGAGCGGGACTGGCCGAACCAGGCGAAGTAGGCGTACAGCGCCATCGCCGAGCAGCCGCCGACCAGCGCGAGCCCCGCCTCGATCGCACCGAAGCCGACCGCCGCCCGGCAGCGCAACCGCTTGGCCAGCAGCGCCCCGAGGCCCATCGCGAAGACCATCACCGACAGCACGACGGAGGACTGGGTGACGGAGTCGCCGGTCAAGTAGGAGGCGAGGGCGACCAGTTCGAGTTCGTAGACCAGACCGCAGGCCGCGCAGACGAAGACCGCGGCGAGGACGAGCAATCGGCCGGGCCCGGACCGCACCGGCAGCAGCGCCGGTCGCATGACCTCCGGTGGCCCGTAGGCAGCGGTTGGGACGGGCTCCTGCGGATCGATCATGAAATGAACGCTACGTGACGATTCCGTGCGTATTCGTCACCCACAAGAGTGCAGTAGGCGTGCTACACATGCGAGTTGGGTGATGGGGGTGCGCAGGGGGCGCTCGATCGCCGCCGCGCGCGGGGTGGCTCACACCGGGCGCCGTACGCCGGTCCGCAGCCGCGCCGGACGCCGGGCCGGTCCGGGGCCGTACCCCGGCCGCCCCGGCGAACCGCCGTACGCGACCGCCCGCTTCAGACCGCGGCGGGGATGCGTACGCCCACCCTCGTCCTGGTGGTGACCAGGCACCCCTCCTGGGGATAGGAGTGCCAGGTGCGCCAGCAGACCTCGCCGTGCCGGCGCTGGGCGAGCATCGCGGTGAAGGCGTGCGGTGAGCCGGGGAACGTCCCGGCCAGACCGTGTGGATGGTCGGAGACCAGCGCCAGCAGCTCCTGGGCGCGCACGGCGAACGAGCCGCGGGAGAGCGTCTCGACATGGGCGGCGAATTCGTACTCCCACTCGCCGAGGCGCTTGGCGACGCCGAGGGGGAGCGGGGTGCTGCTGCCGGGCATACAGGCGACGGTTTCGGAGCAGGTGCCGCGCTCCTCCTCCAGCAGCACCTGATGGGAGGCCCCCAGCAGCCTCAACTGCAGCTGGGCGCCTGCCAGTTGGAGATCGAGAACCGCGAGGGCCGGCAGGGGTTCCCTGCCGAGCGCCCAGGCGAGATCTGATGCACGGGTATCGGTATAGGCCGTTGTCAAGGTCGTGAGCATGGGTCGGCTCCGCAAGCACGCAGTGGATGGGTGGGCCGGTCCGCCCCGGAGAAAACATCGGGGAAATCTGTGCCGGCTCGCGCCCACGCGGGATCCGAGAACTGGGGGATTCTCACTGAAGAGGGAATCACGAATGGCAGGCACCCACAGCGGAATTACCCATGTTCACGGGGTTTCCATCCCTCAGAGGGCCCATCAGATCATTTGTTCAACCGCCAAGCACACAAGGGCTCTTCGCCCGTCGCCGGAGGCCCCGGTACGTGCGGCGTCGCAGCGGCCGTACGACGGTGGGGACGAAGGCGGTGGCCACGGTGCGTACCCGGGCGGGCGGGCCGGGCCGGGCCCCGCGATCCGGCGGGACGGGCGGCGGCGCGGCCGTCGTCCGGCGGGGTTCCGGCGCCCCCGGGGTCACTCCCCGGCGCACGCCGGTGCCCCGCGGGGCGGCCCCGCGCCCCGGCCCGGGAAGCGGCTCAGCAGCCGCCGCCACCGCCGCAGGACGAGCCGCCGTCCCCGCACGACGAGCCACCGCCGCAGCCGTGGTGCCCGCCGCCGTGGTGGCCGCCACCCCCGTGATGGCCCGCACCGGAGCCGGAGTCGCCCGCGACCCACCAGCTGGAGCCGCCCGCCCGCTTCCCTCCGCCGGAGCCGCGGGACGCGGCGGACACGATGCCCAGCACCGCCACCACGATCAGCAGGAACAGCGCCACACCCATCTGCCTCACACTCCTTCCGCTCCCCCGAGCGAGGCTCTCCGGCGGCCGCGGGGCGCGCCGGTGGTCCTTCCGTGCGGGGCTGATGCCCGACCGCCGCTGACGCAAAGCACAGTTGAGGAAGTCCAGAGGTTCGGCGGAGGATGGCGCGCATGGACCGACCGCTGCTCAACCGCCGCCTGGCCGAATTCGGCACGACGATCTTCGCCGAGATGTCCGCGCTCGCCGTACGGACCGGCGCCATCAACCTCGGCCAGGGCTTTCCCGACACCGACGGCCCCGAGGAGGTCCGCGAGGCGGCGGTGCGCGCCCTGCGGGACGGCCACGGCAACCAGTACCCACCCGGCCCCGGCATCCCCGCACTGCGCGCCGCCGTCGCCGCCCACCAGGAGCGCTTCTACGGCCACCTCGGCCTGACCTGCGACCCCGACACCGAGGTCCTGATCACCACCGGCGCCACCGAGGCGATCGCCGCCTCGCTGCTCGCCCTGCTGGAGCCCGGCGACGAGGTCATCGCGCTGGAGCCGTACTACGACTCGTACGCCGCCGGCATCGCGATGGCCGGCGGCCGGCGCGTCCCCGTGACGCTGCGCCCGCAGCCGGAGTCCGGGACGTACGCCCTCGATCTGGACGAACTGCGCGACGCGATCACCGACCGCACCCGCCTCATCCTCCTCAACTCCCCGCACAACCCCACCGGCACCGTGCTCAGCCGCGAGGAGCTGACCGAGATCGCCCGGCTCGCCTGCGAGCGCGATCTGCTGGTCGTCACCGACGAGGTCTACGAGCATCTGGTCTTCGAGGGCGCACATCTGCCGCTCGCGACGTTCCCCGGGATGCGGGAGCGGACGGTGACGATCGGCTCGGCGGGCAAGACGTTCTCGTTCACCGGCTGGAAGGTCGGCTGGGTGACCGCCGCGCCGGAGCTGGTGGCCGCGGTCCGCTCGGCGAAGCAGTTCCTCACCTTCACCTCGGGCGGCCCGTTCCAGTACGCGCTCGCCGAGGCGCTGGCGCTGCCGGACAGCTACTTCAGCGGGCTCCTGGAGGATCTGCGGGCCAAGCGCGATCTGCTCTCCGACGGGCTGCGCGCCGCCGGTTTCGAGGTCTACCGGCCGCAGGGCACCTACTTCGTCACCACCGACATCCGCCCGCTGGGCCACACCGACGGCCACGCCTTCTGCCGGGCGCTGCCGGAGCGCGCCGGGGTCGTCGCCATCCCGAACGCGGTCTTCTACGACCACCAGGAACAGGGCGCCCCCTTCGTCCGCTTCGCGTTCTGCAAGAAGACGGAGGTGCTCCAGGAGGCGGTGGACCGGCTCAAGGAGTCGGCCGTCTGACCGGGGCGTGAGGCGGCTACACGGGCGGCAGGGAGTGGGGCGGGAGCATGTATGTCCCACTGCCGTGCGGGCCTTCGCACTTCAGGGGCGCCTGGCAGAAGAACCCCCGCCCCGCGCAGTTCCGGCACCTGTGCAGGGCGACGGCGGAGGTGCCCTGCCCGTAGTGGGTGACGGCGAGCGTCTGCTCCACCCGCTGCCCCACCGCGCCGCATCCGTCACAGCCCGAGTGCGGTCCCGGACAGCCGGGGTCGTCCTCCTGCCCGCTGCACTCGGCCATCAGCCCCTGCCGCCTCCCTCGCCCGTTCCCGTTCCGCCGCATGCCGGACACCGCTGCGCCACGGATGAACCCCTGCGGTCCAGAAGCTACTTCAGTTGTTCAGGGGTGGCGCAGGCATCACCCTAACGAGGCCCCGCCCGACCGCCGTCGTCCTCTGTGGCAGTCGGGCGGGGCCCTTGTCCGGATGCGGACCGGGTGCCGGTCAGCCGGTGACGGTGACCGGGCGGTCCGCGCGGAGTTCGGCGAAGAGGCGGCGCGACTTCGCCTTGTCCCAGACGACGACGCTGCCCTTCGAGGTGCCCACGCCGAAGCCGGAGATGGGCACGTTGAGCTGCTTGCCGCGGCCCGAGGACGCGTCCTGCAGCGCCTCGAAGAGGCGGGTCAGCCGGGGCAGCCCGGTGGCCGAGTCGACGATCAGGGTCTTCAGGCCCGCGCCGGCGGTGCCGACGAGGGCGGACGGATTGAGCAGGACGTCCCGGGAGGCCGCCTTCGCGGCGAGGGCGGCCAGGAACTTCCGCTGGTTGCGGGAGCGCCCGAGGTCGCCCTGCTTCTCCTGGTGGCGCTGGCGTACGAAGGCCAGGGCCTGGCGGCCGGAGAGGGTGTGGCAGCCGCGGGTCAGGTCGAGGCCGGACTTCTCGTCCGTGACATGGCGGTTCACGCACATCCGCACCCCGCCGACCGCGTCCACGATGCCGACGAAACCGGCGAAGCCGATCTCGGTGTAGTGGTCGAGGCGGAGGCCGGTGTTGGACTCGATGGTGCGGACCAGGAGCTGGGGTCCGCCCAGGGAGAACGCCGCGTTGAGCTTGTTGCGGGCCGGCCGGTGGTGGATGCCGGTGCGCGGGTCGACGTAGGCGGGGATCACCACCCAGGAGTCGCGCGGGAGGCTGGTGATCGTGGTGCCGTGGGCACCGGTGTGCAGCACCATCATCGAGTCGGTGCGGCGGCCCTCGGCGTCGATGCCGGACCCGGTGTGCAGGTCCGACGCCTGTTTCGCGGTGAGCCCGGCGCGGCTGTCGGAGCCGACGATCAGATAGTTGGTGCCCTTGCCGGGGGCGGGCCGACCGGGCAGCGCGGACAGATCGACCGTGCTGTCCAGCCGGGAATCCGCCCAGGCGTAGGCCCCGGCGCCGCCGCACAGTGTCAGGACGAGCAGCACACAGCAGGCCCGGACAGCGCGCCCGAGGCGGGTGCGGCGGCGGCGCGAGGGCCGGCGCACCCGCCGGGGCAGCCCGGCGACCGGTGGCGCGTCCGGCAGTACCGCGTCCGCGTCCGCCGGGTCGAGCGGATGCGGCTCGGGCAACTCCGTGACCGGGGCGTCGTGCGGCGCCGGGTACGCCTCGTACCCCTCGGACGCCGGGTGTTCCGGCGCGTACGTGGTCAGCGGCTCCGGGGCGTACGCGAGCGAGGGATCGGGGGCGTACGCCGTCAGCGGATCGGACGCGTACACACCCGGCGGTTCGGTCGCGTAGCCGTACGGCTCGGGGCGGTGGGGCGCCACGGGCTGCGGGATAGGGGCGGTCTGGGCCGGGATGGCGCCGGGGTGCAGCGGGTCGGCGGTGTGGCCGTACCCCTGGGCGTACCCCGGTCCGTACTCCTGGTGCCCCGCGACGTGGGGGTTCGCGGGCCACGGGACGTATCCGGTGGTGGGGGTGAGGGGATCGGGGGGTGGTGGGGTCGTGGGGGGTGTGGGGGGATACAGGGTCGTCACCTCGTAACGGTCAGACTGCGGCGGTCGTGGGGTCCGCCGATGTGCTGGGCCGCCGCGGCGGCCGTACCGGAGCGGTGCATGCGCTGCCACTTCAGCCGGCTGCCGGTCACGAAGGCGACCACCGACTGGAGGACGACGAGGTACATCAGCTGCCGGTAGACCAGCAGTTGGAAGGGGAGCGCCCACAGCGGACGCCGGGATTCCCCGTCCAGCCGTAGCGCGTACGCCGCCACGGCGATCTGCACTGCCAGGAACCCGAACCACGTCACGACCGACTTCACCGGGCTGTCCGTGAACAGCGTGCTGTAGAGCATGAAGACGTCGATGACGGGGGCGAGCAGCGGCAGCAGTACCTGGAAGAGGAGGAGATACGACAGTCCGCGGCGGCCGAAGCGGCCGGCGTGACCGACCTCCCGGACGGCGCGGCGGTGCTTCCACATCGCCTGGAGCGTGCCGTAGCACCAGCGGTAGCGCTGACGCCACAGCTGCCGCAGCGTGGTGGGCACCTCGGTCCAGGCGATGGCGTTCTCCTCGTAGACCACCCGCCAGCCGGCCCGCCACAGCGCCATGGTCAGGTCGGTGTCCTCGGCGAGGGTGTCCTCGCTGAGTCCGCCGACGCCCATGAGCGAGTCGAGCCGGAACGCACCGATCGCGCCGGGCACCGTCGGCATGCACTCCAGGACCTCGAACATCCGGCGGTCGAGGTTGAACCCGAAGACGTACTCCAGGTGCTGCCAGCGCCCCAGGAGGCGGGTGCGGTTGCCGACCTTGGTGTTGCCGCTCACCGCGCCGACCGCCGGGTGGGCGAGTGGCTGGATCAGGCGCTCGATCGCGTCCGCCTCGAAGACGGTGTCCGCGTCGACCATCACCACGTACGGGGAGCGGGTGTACGCGAGACCGTGGTTGAGGGCGGCGGCCTTGCCGGCGTTGGGCTGGCAGAGCACCTGTACCCGCGGGTCGCGTTCCGCGTACCCCTCCGCGATCTCCACGGTGCGGTCGGTCGATCCGTCGTCGATGACGAGGATCTGGAGCCGCTCGTGGGTGGAGGCGAGGAGCGAGCGCAGGGTGGTGCCGATGCCCGCCTCCTCGTTGTACGCGGGGACGAGGACGGTCACCGGGTCGGCGATCTGCCGCAGCCGGGGCGCCCCGGGCCGCTCCCGCTCCAGCCGTCTGACGTGCGCGCGGGCGAAGAGCACCAGCGTGAACAGCCGGAGCAGGCCGAGCGCGGCGGCGATCGTCAGCACCCAGGTCAGGGCGGAGACGGAGCTGCGGCCCAGCTGCTGGAACCAGATCAGCGCGGTGCCCAGCCAGCGCTCCGGTGCGCCCGCCTCGGTCATGGCGGGCTCGGTGGCGCCGGTGCCCGCCGAGATGGTGGTGAAGCGGCGGGCCTTCGGATCGGCCAGCAGCTGCTTGGTCTGGCCGTAGGCGAGGGAGGTCAGGCTGAACTGCCGGACCAGGCCGTGCGCGGGCTTGCGGCCGGAGTGGTCCGCGGCGACCAGGGTGTAGCCGTGCTCGGATGCCTGCTGCGCCGCGGGCCATTCGGCGCCGCACAGCGTGGCCACGGTCGTGGTCATCGGCATCCGCAGCAGCTTCGTCCGGAAACCGTCGGCTCCGGCGAACGCGCTCTGGGTGAGGCGGAGTTCGAGGGCGCGGCGCACCCCCGAGGCGTTGCCGAGGTCGGCGCCGGTGTAGGAGTGGGAGCCGATCTCGTGTCCCTCGGCCCGGATCTGCCGGACGAGGTCGGGGTACTGCGCGGCGTCCGCACCTTCGAGGAAGAAGGTGGCGTGGGCATGGTGCTTCTTCAGCAGGGCGAGCAGCCGCGGGGTCCAGTAGGGGTCGGGGCCGCCGTCATAGGTGAGGGCGACGGTGCCGGCGGGCATCGAGGTGGAGCGGGCACCGTCGCCGTTGACGGTGAGGACGGGCCCGGCGTCCGCCGCTGCGGCGGGTACCGGCTGGGAGCAGTCCTGTTTGGTCTTGGAGCCGTCGACCTCGTTCTCGGTCCAGCCCTGGAAGAGCAGGGCGCCGAAGAGGACGGGCAGGGTGAGAGCGAGGAGAAGCCAGTGGGCCCGGGGATCCCTCGCCTGTTTGTGGCGGGCGGCGCCGTTACCGGTCGCTTGGGAGCGGCCCGCCATCAGCGGCGGACATCGGGACTGTGCGGGTCACCGGCGCCGTCCGATCTGTTCCCGTCCTGCCGCGGCGCCCGTATTCGCCACCTGGTCTCCACTGTCCGTTCACGCATGGCAGGGGAGTGTATCCGGGCCTTACCGGCGAGTTGGAGATCCGGTTCCCGCCATGGTGAGACGGTCGTACCGGAACGGGCAGCCGCCCCCATACGACGGGAAAAGCGGGCGTTCGACCGCTTCCGGACACGCCGCGGGCCCCCGGAGCGGAAGCGTTCCGGGGGCCCGCGGCGGGCGTCGGACGGAGGGTCAGCCCTCGTCGTCCGGCTTGTCGTCGCCGGAGTCGTCCAGCTCGGACTCCAGGCCGAGCTGCTCGACGATCCACTTGTCGAACTCGATGGAGGCGCGGACCCAGCTGACCGTGCTCGACACGAAGTGTTCGAGCGCGACACCGGTGCCGACCAGCATCGACGCCTCACCGATCAGCCGGACGGTGCCGTCGTCATGGGTGTGGGTGTACGCCTTGGGCCACAGGGTGCGGCGGTTCCAGTCGTCGATCGCCTCCAGCAGCTTGGCCTTGTCCTCCAGGCCGTGCGGGCGGTCGTAGAAGGTGCGGACGGAGAAGATCTGCTGCTCCTCCTCACCGCGGAACATGAAGTACGTACGGAACTGCTCCCACGGGGCGGCGAGGTCGCCTTCCTCGTCGATGACGTACTTGAGCTCCATCTGGTCGAGGAGCTGCTTGACCAGATCCTGGTCGGGCACGACGGGACCCTCGGGCCCCGTCGGCTGCGGTTCGGGCTGGCCCCCGAAATTCGGAATCGAGGACGGGTCGATGCTCACCGTGGATTTCCCTTCGTATGGTCTGCGCCATCCTCCACCATGCCCGCCCCGTCCTGGCAACCCCGGACGGGGCGGAGCGTGGCGCGTCAGACGGCGGCGCGGGCGGACACCACGGCGAGGTGGTCGCCGTCCACGTCGACGCGGACGGTGTCGCCGTCCAGCACGTCGCCCGCGAGGATGGCGCGCGCCAGCTGATCGCCGATGGCGGTCTGCACCAGGCGGCGCAGCGGCCGGGCGCCGTACGAGAGGTCCGGCGCCGGGGCGCCTGCCACCGGCTCCTGGCCGAGCCAGGCGAGCCAGGTCAGGGCCGCTTCGCTGACGTCGAGGGTCAGCCGGCGGTCGGCGAGGCGCCTCTGCAGGTGGTCGATCTGGATCTGCGCGATCCGCTGGAGCTGGTCGGTGCCGAGCGGGTGGAAGACGACGAGGTCGTCGAGGCGGTTGAGGAACTCCGGACGGAACGACGCCCGGACGCTCTCCAGCACCTTCTCCTTCTTCTGCTCCTCCTTCAGCAGGGGATCCATCAGGAAGTTCGAGCCGAGGTTGGAGGTGAGGATGAGGATGGTGTTCCGGAAATCGACGGTACGGCCCTGGCCATCGGTGAGGCGGCCGTCGTCGAGGACCTGGAGCAGCACGTCGAAGACCTCGTGGTGGGCCTTCTCCACCTCGTCCAGCAGCACCACGCTGTACGGCCGGCGGCGGACCGCCTCGGTCAGCTGGCCGCCCTCCTCGTAGCCGACGTAGCCGGGAGGCGCGCCGACGAGGCGGGCGACGGAGTGCTTCTCGCCGTACTCCGACATGTCGATGCGGACCATCGCCCGCTCGTCGTCGAAGAGGAAGTCGGCGAGCGCCTTCGCCAGCTCGGTCTTGCCGACGCCGGTGGGGCCGAGGAAGAGGAACGAGCCGGTGGGCCGGTCCGGGTCGGCGATCCCGGCGCGGGTGCGGCGGACCGCGTCGGAGACCGCGCGCACCGCCTCGCCCTGCCCGATCAGCCGCTTGCCCAGCTCGTCCTCCATGCGCAGCAGCTTCTGCGTCTCGCCTTCGAGGAGGCGGCCGGCGGGGATGCCGGTCCAGGAGCCGACGACGTCGGCGATGTCGTCCGGGCCGACCTCCTCCTTCACCATCGACTCGGCGGACGCCTCCTGCTCCGCCTCGGCGGCGGCCGCCGCCTCCAGCTCCTGCTCCAGCTTGGGGATCTCGCCGTAGAGCAGCTTGGAGGCGGTGTCGAAGTCGCCGTCGCGCTGCGCGCGCTCGGCCTGTCCGCGCAGGTCGTCGAGGCGTTCCTTCAGCTCGCCGACGCGGTTGAGGCCCTGCTTCTCCTTCTCCCAGCGGGCGGTCAGCCCACGCAGCTCCTCCTCCTTGTCGGCGAGGTCGCGCCGCAGCTTCTCCAGCCGAGCGACGGAACCGGCGTCGGTCTCGTTCTTGAGCGCCAGCTCCTCCATCTTCAGCCGGTCCACGGAGCGCTGGAGCTCGTCGATCTCGACGGGCGAGGAGTCGATCTCCATCCGCAGCCGGGACGCGGCCTCGTCGACGAGGTCGATGGCCTTGTCCGGCAGGAAGCGGGAGGTGATGTAGCGGTCGGAGAGGGTGGCGGCGGCGACCAGCGCGGAGTCGGCGATGGCGACCTTGTGGTGCGCCTCGTAGCGCCCCTTGAGACCGCGCAGGATCGCGACGGTGTCCTCGACGGTCGGCTCGGCGACCAGCACCTGCTGGAAGCGGCGCTCCAGCGCCGGGTCCTTCTCGATCCGCTCGCGGTACTCGTCCAGCGTGGTCGCGCCGACCATCCGCAGCTCACCGCGGGCCAGCATCGGCTTGAGCATGTTGCCGGCATCCATCGCGGAGTCGCCGCCGGCGCCCGCGCCGACGACGGTGTGCAGCTCGTCGATGAAGGTGATGATCTGGCCGTCGCTGGACTTGATCTCCGCCAGGACGGTCTTCAGCCGCTCCTCGAACTCACCGCGGTACTTCGCGCCCGCGACCATCGCGCCGAGGTCGAGCGCGACCAGCCGCTTGTTCCGCAGCGACTCGGGCACATCACCCTTGACGATGCGCTGGGCCAGCCCCTCGACCACGGCGGTCTTGCCGACGCCGGGCTCGCCGATCAGCACCGGGTTGTTCTTCGTCCGGCGGGAGAGGACCTGCACGACCCGGCGGATCTCGTGGTCCCGGCCGATGACCGGGTCGAGCTTGCCCTCACGCGCCGCCGCGGTGAAGTCCGTACCGAACTTCTCCAGCGCCTTGTACGTGCCCTCCGGGTCGGCGTTGGTGACCCGCCGCTCACCGCGCGACTCCTCGAAGGCGGCGAGCAGCTTCTTGGCGGACGCGCCCTGCTCGTCGAGGAGCGCACCGGTCGCGCCGCCCTTGGCCGCGATGCCGATGAGCAGATGCTCGGTGGAGACATAGGCGTCGCCCAGCTCCTTGGCGCGGTGAGCGGCGTCCGCGAGGACGGCCAGCAGCTCGCGGTCGGGCTGCGGCGGCGCGACCGTCGAGCCCTGCACGCTGGGGAGCGCGGCGAGCCGCCGCTCGGCGCCGCCGCGCAGCACCGCGGCGTCCGCGCCGACGGCGGCCAGCAGATCGGTGATGTTCGCGTTGCTGTCGGCCGGCCCGGCCAGCAGTGCGAGCAGCAGATGGGCGGACGTCATGTCCGCGTGCCCGGCGGTGATCGCCCGCTCGTTGGCGGCGCTCAGCGCCTCCCGGCTCTTGTTGGTCAGCTCGGCGTCCACGGTCGCGGGGTCCTCCTCGTGCTCGGCGTCATGCTCGGGTCGACGTTCAGTAAGTTGAGTCTACGACACTCAAGAGTGAAGTTGAGCGGGGGCGGCTCAAGATTGTGCTCAAGATTCCGGAAAGGGCGGCGGCCGGCGGCCCACCCGGGTCCGGTGCCGAGCCTGCCGCGCCGCGGCGGCATCCGGGTTCCCCGGGACGCCCGGGGCCACACCTACGGGTGAACGGGTTGGCATATGCCTGCGGCACCCGGCGCGCGGCGCCGACACTGGCCCCGAACGCAACGGAGGTGCAGCATGACGGCTATGGCATACGAGCCGACGGCGACCGACCAGCAGTCCCTCCTGGACGACTTTCTCGGCATGGACACCCCCAACGGGTACCGCGCCGAGTTCATCGAGGGGGAGATTGTTCTGTCACCGCCTACTGACGGGGATCACGAGGACTACCTGGACCTCATCAACGACCAGGTGAAAGCGGCGTCCGCGACCCGCATGCAGATCTCAGGCGGGAAGGGGCTCATCCTTCCCGGAGCGTATCTCGGTCTCACAGACCGGGTGATCCCGGACGCCACAATGGCACCCTGGTCCCTGCGCGTCTTCCGGGGCGCTCCACCATGGATGTCACCCGACGGTGTCGCCCTGGTGGTCGAGGTGACCAGCACCAAGCCCGACCGGGACCGCACGGACAAACGCCACTCCTACGCCCGCGGCGCCCTCCCCCTCTACCTCCTCGTCGACCGCGAGACCTCCATGGTCACGCTGTTCAGCAAGCCCGAGGGCGACGACTACCGCGAGTCCCACCCCGTCCCCTTCGGCACACCGCTGCCGCTCCCCGCCCCCTTCTCCTTCACGCTGGAGACCGGCGACTTCCTCTGAGACGGCCGCCACCAGGGGCCGGGCCGCCCGCGCGGGGCCCGGCCCCTCGCCGTACGCGGAAAAAGGCGGCCCACCGCCCGTCGCTACGCTTCCCCCATGGCTCACGATCTCGCCGCCCTCGACCCCTCCTACCTCGCCTTCTGGGGTGAGCACGTCATGTCGACGCTGACCACACCGCGGCGCGACGGCTCCCCGCACGTGGTGCCGGTCGGCGTCACGTACGACGCGGAGCAGCGGATCGCACGGGTCATCACCCGCGGCGGCTCCACCAAGGCGCGCAATGTGCGGGCCGCGGGGGCGGACGGGGCGCGGGTCGCGGTCTGCCAGGTCGCGGGGCGGCGGTGGGCGACGCTGGAGGGGATCGCCCGGGTACGGACGGACGCGGCGGCGGTCGCGGAAGCCGAGCGCCGGTACGCCGAGCGGTACGGCCGGACGCCGACACCCAACCCGGAGCGGGTGGCGATCGAGATCACCGTGACCCGGGCGCTCGGCCGCGCCTGAGCGGGTACGACGGTGGTGCGCGGCGGGTGTGCGCGCCGTTACCGCGGGCGCCGTCCGCCGGTATCGTCGCCCGCACACCGACCCCGTCCGAAGGGCACGATGAACCCGGTCCGCGCCACCGCCCTCGCCTGTCTGATGCCGCTGTCGGACCTGGGCGACGAGCCCTTTCTCGTCGACGACCGGGGCCAGCACGCGATGTGCGAGCGGTGGGCGGCGGCCCGCGGCTACGACCTCACCTGCCGGCTGAGCCTGCACCGGCTGCCCGCCGGGCACCCCACGCTCTGGCGCGATGTGGACCGCGGACTGGTCGACGTCTTCGTGGCCCCGCACCGCCGCGCGCTGGAGCACGCCGTGGACGACGCCGACGCCTTCGCCGCCCGCTGCGCCGCCGCCGGCGTCCGCCTGGCCACCGCCGACCTCGACGAACCGGTCTACGACCGCGCCCTGACCTCGGGCGTCCACCGCCGCCTGTCGATGCCGACGGCGGGGTACAGCGGACGCTGAGCGGGCCCCCGGTGAGCCCCGGGCCCCCGCCTGCGGACATGCGAAAGGGCCGGGTCGCCCCGGCCCTCTTCGCTGCTCACCACCGCGCTCCGGCGGTCACTCGCCCCGCTTGGGGCGCCACACCACCAGCGCGCTGGTCTGCTGCACATCCTGATACGGCACCAGGTCGCGGCGGTAGGACGCATGGACCGCGGCCTCCCGCTGCTGCATCGCGCTGGCCGCGCCCTCCAGGGCGCCCTGGAGTTCGGCGACCCGCTGCTGGAGGGCGGTGACCTGGTTCTCCAGCTCGATGATGCGCTTGATGCCGGCGAGGTTGATGCCCTCGTCCTGGGACAGCTGCTGCACCGTGCGGAGCAGTTCGATGTCCCGGGCGGAGTACCGGCGGCCCCGCCCGGCCGTGCGGTCGGGCGAGACCAGGCCCAGCCGGTCGTACTGACGCAGGGTCTGCGGATGCAGGCCGGAGAGCTGAGCCGCGACGGAGATGACATATACCGGCGAATCTTCGGTCAGTTCGTACGGATTCCGACGGTGACCCCGGCTGTCCATCTCATGCTCCCTTCGCGGCCTGGAACAGCTCCGCCCGCGGATCATGATCCGCGGTCGCCTCGCGATAGGACTCCAGCGACTCCTTCGCCTTGTCGCCGAGGTCCTTGGGAACGATCACCTCGACGGTGACCAGCAGGTCACCCCGGGTGCCGTCCTTGCGTGCCGAGCCCTTGCCCCGCGCCCGCATGGTGCGGCCGTTGGGCGTGCCCGGTGCGATCTTGAGCGTGACGGGCGGCCCGCCCAGCGTCGGCACCCGCACCTCGCCGCCGAGCGCCGCCTCCGGGAAGGTGACCGGCACCGTGACGGTGAGGTTGTCGCCCTTGCGGCCGAAGACCGGGTGCGGCTGGACGTGCACCACGACGTAGAGATCGCCCGCCGGACCGCCGTGCTCGCCGGGCGTGCCCTTGCCGCGCAGCCGGATGCGCTGCCCGTCGGAGACGCCCGCCGGGATGCGGACCTGCATCGTCCGGGCGCTGGTGGCCCGGCCGCTGCCCTTGCAGACGTCGCAGGGGTTCTCCGCGATCAGGCCGCGGCCCTTGCAGTCGGCGCACGGATCGGTGAGCGAGAAGCCGCCGCCCGCGCCCCGGCTGACCTGACCGGTGCCCACGCAGGTCGGACAGACCCGCGGGGTGCCGTTCTTGTCGCCGGTGCCCGAGCACGCCTTGCACGGCTCCTTGCTGGACATCCGCAGCGGGACCGTGGCCCCGTCCACCGCCTCGGTGAAGCTCAGCGTCACCTCGGACTCGATGTCCTGCCCCCGCCGCGGCTGGGTACGGGTGCCCGCCCCGCCGCCGCGGTTGAACAGGCCGCCGAAGACGTCCCCGAGGCCGCCGCCGAAGCCGCCGGCACTTCCCTGCTGGCCCGGCGTGCCCCCGAAGAGGTCGCCGAGGTCGAAGTTGAAGTTGCCGCCGCCCCCGCCGGGACCGGGCCGGAAGCCGCCGTTGCCGAACAGCGCCCGCGCCTCGTCGTACTCCTTGCGGCGCTTGGGGTCGCCGAGGATGTCGTTCGCCTCGGAGATCTCCTTGAAGCGCGCCTCGGCGCCGGAGTCACCGGTGTTGGCGTCCGGGTGGTTCTCCCGGGCGAGCTTGCGGTACGCCTTCTTGATCTCGGCGTCGGTGGCGTCCTTCGGGACGCCGAGGACCTTGTAGTAGTCCTTCTCGACGAAGTCCTTCGTGCTCATCCCCGACGTCCCTCCTTCCGTGTCTTCTTCTCTGCCGTCCGCACGTCAGCCCTCGTCCGGGCCACCGTTTTCCTCGTCCGAAGCCTTGGCGCCGTCCTCGGATGCGGACTTGCCGCCCTGGGCGCCGGGCTGCGGCTCGGCGACGGCGACCCGCGCGGGGCGGATCGTTCGCTCACCGATGCGATACCCGGGCTGCAGGATGGCCACGCACGTGGTCTCCGTGACGTCCGGTGCGTACGAGTGCATCAGGGCTTCGTGGATCGTCGGGTCGAAGGGCTCGCCCTCCTTGCCGAACTGCTGCAGGCCCAACTTGGCGACCACGGTCTCCAGCGATTCGGCCACCGACTTGAAGCCGCCGACCAGCTCGCCGTGATCGCGGGCGCGACCCACGTCGTCCAGGACCGGGAGCAGCTCGGACAGGAGGTTCGCCGCGGCGACCTCCTTGACCGCGACGCGGTCCCGCTCCACCCGGCGCCGGTAGTTCTGGTACTCGGCCTGGAGCCGCTGGAGGTCCGCGGTGCGCTCGGTGAGCGCGGAGCGGGCCTGGTCCAGCTGCGCGGTGAGCGCGACGTCCTGTGCGCTCTGCTTGTCGTCCCCGGCCGGGGCCGAGCCCGCCTTGTCGGCGGACTCGGCTCGTGCCGCGTCGTCAGCTGCGGACTCGGCGGAGACGTCGGGCTTCTCGTCGAAGCCCGGGGTCTCCTCCGTCACGCCGCACCGTCCTTCTTGGGCTTCTCGTCGTCGACGATCTCGGCGTCCACGACGTCGTCCTCGGCCTTGGCCTCGCCCGCACCGGCGCCCGCGGCACCGGCCTCGGCGCCCGCGGCCTGGGCGTCGGCGTACATGGCCTGGCCCAGCTTCTGCGAGACGGCGGCGACCTTCTCGGTGGCGGTGCGGATCTCGGCGGAGTCCTCGCCCTTGAGCTTCTCCTTCAGCTCACCGACGGCGGTCTCGACCTCGGTCTTCACCTCGGCGGGGACCTTCTCCTCGTTGTCCTTGAGGAACTTCTCCGTCTGGTAGACGAGCTGCTCGCCCTGGTTACGGGACTCGGCGGCCTCGCGGCGCTTCGCGTCCTCGTCCGCGTACTGCTCCGCCTCCTGGCGCATGCGGTCGACCTCGTCCTTCGGCAGCGAGGAGCCGCCGGTGACGGTCATCTTCTGCTCCTTGCCCGTGCCCAGGTCCTTGGCGGTCACGTGCATGATGCCGTTGGCGTCGATGTCGAAGGAGACCTCGATCTGCGGGACACCGCGCGGGGCCGGCGGCAGGCCCGTCAGCTCGAACATCCCGAGCTTCTTGTTGTACGCCGCGATCTCGCGCTCGCCCTGGTAGACCTGGATCTGCACGGACGGCTGGTTGTCCTCGGCCGTCGTGAAGATCTCGGAGCGCTTCGTCGGAATCGTGGTGTTCCGCTCGATGAGCTTGGTCATGATGCCGCCCTTGGTCTCGATACCGAGGGACAGCGGGGTGACGTCGAGGAGCAGAACGTCCTTGACCTCGCCCTTGAGGACACCGGCCTGGAGGGTCGCGCCCATGGCGACGACCTCGTCCGGGTTGACGCCCTTGTTGGCCTCCTTGCCGGCGGTCAGCTCCTTGACCAGCTCGGCGACGGCCGGCATACGGGTCGAACCGCCGACCAGGACCACGTGGTCGATCTCGGACAGCGAGATGCCGGCGTCCTTGATGACGTTGTGGAACGGGGTCTTGCAGCGGTCGAGCAGATCGCTGGTGAGCTGCTGGAACTGCGAGCGCGTGAGCTTCTCGTCCAGGTGCAGCGGGCCCTCGGCGGAGGCGGTGATGTAGGGAAGGTTGATCGTCGTCTCGGTGGAGGACGACAGCTCGATCTTCGCCTTCTCGGCGGCCTCGCGCAGCCGCTGGAGCGCCATCTTGTCCTTGGACAGGTCGACGCCGTGGCCGTTCTGGAACTGCTTGACCAGGTGGTCGACGACGCGCTGGTCCCAGTCGTCACCACCGAGGTGGTTGTCACCGTTGGTGGCCTTCACCTCGACGACGCCGTCGCCGATCTCCAGCAGCGAGACGTCGAAGGTGCCGCCACCGAGGTCGAAGACCAGAATGGTCTGGTCGTCCTTCTCCAGGCCGTAGGCGAGCGCGGCCGCGGTGGGCTCGTTGACGATGCGCAGGACGTTCAGACCCGCGATCTCACCGGCCTCCTTGGTGGCCTGGCGCTCGGAGTCGTTGAAGTAGGCGGGGACGGTGATGACCGCGTCCACGACCTTCTCGCCCAGGTACGCCTCGGCGTCACGCTTGAGCTTCTGCAGGATGAAGGCGCTCATCTGCTGCGAGTTGAAGCCCTTGCCGTCGATGTCGACCTTCCAGTCGGTGCCCATGTGGCGCTTGACCGACCGGATGGTCCTGTCGACGTTGGTGACCGCCTGGCGCTTCGCGACCTCGCCGACCAGCACCTCGCCGTTCTTGGCGAAGGCGACGACGGACGGCGTGGTCCTGGCGCCCTCGGCGTTGGTGATGACGGTGGGCTCACCGCCTTCGAGAACACTGACGACGGAGTTCGTCGTGCCCAGGTCGATGCCGACCGCACGTGCCATGTCGATTCCTCCAGTGACTTGAGTGGAACGGACTCAAGCATGCATGAGCCTCCAAAACCTGTCAACAGACTTGAGTCGTGACCACTCAAGTTTTATACGGGCCTTATCCTCACCGGCACGATCAAGGAGGAGCCTCCGGGGCACGGTGGCCGCCCGGCAGGCGCGCGCCGCCCTCGCGCGGGGGCGCCCGCGCGACGCAGATCACCGGCCGGGCGGCTTCATGGGGCCCCGGATACTGGGTAACCTCAGCGCAGACCCGAAAAGTTACTGCTTAGTAGTCGCAGTAGTCCCCGCTCTCGCAGGCCCGAGGAGCCATCAATGCAACTCGCCGCGATCATCGTGTCGCTGGTCCTAATCGCGGTCGGCGTCGCGCTGTTCGGCCGTGCCATCGCACAGATCTACCGCTTCGTACGGCTCGGCCAGAACGTCCCCGCCGGCTCCCGGACCGACGACCCGAAGCAGCGCACCGTCACCGTGGTCAAGGAGTTCCTCGGCCACACCCGCATGAACCGCTGGGGCGTCGTCGGCGTCGCGCACTGGTTCGTGGCGGTGGGCTTCTTCTCGCTGCTGCTGACCATCGTCAACGCCATCGGCCAGCTCTTCAAGGCGGACTGGCTCCTGCCGATCATCGGCGACTGGGCCCCGTACAACGTCTTCGTCGAGTTCATCGGCACGATGACAGTGCTCGGTATCCTCGTGCTGATCGCGATCCGCCAGCTGAGCAAGCCGGGCAAGCCGGGCCGCAAGTCCCGCTTCAGCGGCTCCAACTTCGGCCAGGCGTACTTCGTCGAGGCCGTCATCCTCATCGTCGGCGTCTGCATCTTCATGCTGCACGCGCTGGAGGGCGCCCAGCACCACGTCAACGGCTACGAGGCGTCGTTCTTCCTCTCGTACCCGGTCGTCAGCTGGCTGGAGGGGATGGACGTCGCGACGCTCCAGAACCTCACCTACTTCTTCGCCGGGCTGAAGATCGCGACCTCCTTCATCTGGATGATCACCGTCGCGCTCAAGACCGACATGGGCGTCGCCTGGCACCGCTTCCTCGCCTTCCCCAACATCTGGTTCAAGCGCGAGGCGGACGGCGATGTCGCGCTCGGCGCGCTGCAGCCGATGACCAGCGAGGGCAAGGAGATCGACTTCGAGGACCCGGGCGAGGACGACCAGTTCGGCGTCTCGCAGATCGAGCACTTCTCCTGGAAGGGCATCCTCGACTTCTCCACCTGCACCGAGTGCGGCCGCTGCCAGTCGCAGTGCCCCGCGTGGAACACCGGTAAGCCGCTCTCCCCGAAGCTGCTGATCATGGCGCTGCGCGACCATGCGCACGCCAAGGCGCCGTACCTGCTCGCGGGTGGCGGCAAGGACGCCGAGGGCGCGGAGAAGGCGACCGCCGAGCAGCTGGCGGACGTCCCGGCGGCGGCGCTGGCCGAGGCCGAGCGCCCGCTGATCGGCACCCTCGAAGAGGGCGGCGTCATCGACCCGGACGTCCTGTGGTCCTGCACCACCTGCGGCGCCTGCGTCGAGCAGTGCCCGGTCGACATCGAGCACATCGACCACATCGTCGACATGCGCCGCTACCAGGTCATGATCGAGTCCAGCTTCCCCAGCGAGGCGGGCACGATGCTGAAGAACCTGGAGAAGAAGGGCAACCCCTGGGGCCTGGCCAAGAAGCAGCGCCTCGCCTGGACGAAGGAGGTCGACTTCGAGGTCCCGGTCGTCGGCAAGGACGTCGAGGACCTGACCGAGGTCGACTACCTCTACTGGGTCGGCTGCGCCGGCGCCCTGGAGGACCGCGCGAAGAAGACCACCAAGGCGTTCGCCGAGCTGCTGCACATCGCGGGCGTGAACTTCGCGATCATGGGCGGCGACGAGAAGTGCACCGGTGACTCCCCGCGCCGCCTGGGCAACGAGTTCCTCTTCCAGCAGCTCGGCGCGGAGAACGTCGCCACGCTGAACGCCGCCTTCGGCGAGGACGACGAGGACGAGTCGACCAAGAAGCCGAAGTCCTCGAAGAAGATCGTCGCGACCTGCCCGCACTGCTTCAACACGATCGCCAACGAGTACCCGCAGCTCGGCGGCGAGTACGAGGTCATCCACCACACGCAGCTGCTCCAGCACCTGGTGGACGAGGGCAAGCTGGTGCCGGTCACGCCCGTCGAGGGCCTGATCACGTACCACGACCCCTGCTACCTCGGCCGGCACAACAAGGTCTACACGCCGCCGCGCGAGATCATCGCCAAGGTGCCGGGCCTGCGGAACGAGGAGATGCACCGCCACAAGGAGCGCGGCTTCTGCTGCGGCGCCGGCGGCGCCCGCATGTGGATGGAGGAGCGCATCGGCAAGCGGGTCAACAACGAGCGGGTCGACGAGGCGCTCTCCCTCAACCCCGACATCGTCTCGACCGCCTGCCCGTTCTGCCTCGTCATGCTGACCGACTCGGTCAACGGCAAGAAGAACGACGGCACGGCGAAGGAGTCGATCCAGGTCGTGGACGTGGCCCAGCTGCTGCTGGACTCCGTCAAGACGCCGATCGACCCCACCGACGACGCCCCGGCGGAGGACGCGCCGGAGCCGGAACCGGCGAAGTGATCCCGGCACCCGTGGCCCCCTAGGGGCCGCGCCCCACGGCAACGGCCGGTCCGCATCGACCTCACCTCGATGCGGACCGGCCGTTGGCTTGTCCGGGGGCCCGGTAGGAGAGGACCGGTTGCGGGCCCCGGAAGCCCGTGGGCGCCGCCGCCCGGCACCGCCTCCCCGGACTCTCCCCAGGCGTCTCCCGCCCCGGAAAAAACCACGCGACGTCCGCCCCGCCGTCCGGCACGATGACGGCCATGACCTCTGCCCCGGCACCCGACGCGCGCCCCGGCGCCGCGACCCCGGACGACGGCGTCCGCATCCGCCGCGCCACCACGGCGGACGCGCCCGCCATCGCCCATGTCCACCGCGAGTCCCGGCGGGTCACCATGCCCTACCTCCCGCCGCAGCGGCGGGGCCTCGATGACGTCATCACCTGGGTCCGCGACCATCTGCTGCCCGGCTGCACCGCCTGGGTGGCCGAACGCGGCACGGAGATCGTCGGCTACGCCGCCGTCCGCGACGACGAGCTGGAAGACCTCTACCTCCACCCCGGCGAGCTCCGCCGCGGCCTGGGCACCCGGCTCCTCGAAAAGGCGCTCGCCCACCGCCCGGACGGCCTCACCCTGCACGTCTTCGAGGCCAACACCGGCGCCCGCGCCTTCTACGAGCGCCACGGCTTCACCGCCGTCGCCGGCGGCTCCGACAACATGGAGGGTCTGCCCGAGCTGACCCTCCACCGGGGCCCGACCGGCTGAGGCGGGGCGTCCCGTCGGGGCATCCCCTAGGGGGCATGGCCGGTTTGCGCAGGTAGCGGTGTCCGGTTCCCCCTAGGGGATGTCACAGCTCGGCAGCAAAGGTCCCCCGTCGTCCCCGGGTCACCACGGGGATCGCGCGGAGCAGGTACGTTCGAGGGCGTGGCTGGATTCAGGATGGGTCGCGGACAAGATCCCCGCGCCGCACAGGACAGGCAGCAGCAGGGGCAGCAGGCGCCGTACGGGCAGGGCCCCTACGGACAGCAGCCCCCGCCCCCGCACGCCCAGTGGCAGCAGCCGCAGCCCGGGCAGTACGGCGGGCCGGGTGCCACACAGCCGGACCGCCCCGGCGAGCCCGAGTACTTCGGCGACGGCGGCTACCAGCAGCCGTACACCCCGTACTCCCAGGCCGACGCCCCCGGGCACACCCAGCAGTTCAGCCTCGGCGAGGCCGACGCGTACGGGCAGCAGCCCTACGGTGACGACGGGCAGTACGGCGACGCCGGCGTCTACCAGGCAGGGCAGAACACCGCCCCGTCCGGCCCCCGGATGCACTGGAAGCAGCTGCTGCCCGGCATCGTGCTGCGGCCGGTCGCGACGTTCTGGCAGATGCGCGACCACCAGGTCTGGGCGCCCGCACTGATCGTCTCGTTCCTCTACGGGCTGCTCGCGGTCTTCGGCTTCGACAAGGCGCGCGAGGACGTCCTCAACGCCACGCTGGCGCAGAGCATCCCGTGGGTGCTGATCACCGCCGTGATGTTCATCGTCGGCAGTCTGATCCTCGGTGCGGTCACCCACACCCTCGCCCGCCAGCTCGGCGGCGACGGCGCCTGGGCGCCCACCATCGGCCTGTCGATGCTGATCATGGCGATCAGCGACGCGCCCCGGCTGCTGTTCGCGATGTTCCTCGGCGGCGACAGCCCGCTGGTGACCGTCCTGGGCTGGCTGACCTGGCTGGCCTCCGGCTTCCTGCTGACACAGATGGTCAGCAAGTCCCACGACCTGCCGTGGCCCAAGGCCCTGGGCGCCTCCGCGATCCAACTGGTCGCCCTGCTCGCCCTGGTCAAGCTCGGCACGCTCTGACCGTACGGCGGCCCGGGCCTGTTTCACGTGAAACGGGCGCCGCGGCCCGTACGGACCGAAAGGCCCCGCCCCCGGATCTCGTCCGGAGGCGGGGCCCTTCGCCATGGCCGGTGTCCTCAGCCGCGGGTGAACTTCTGCGCCGCCGAGCCGTCGCAACTCTCCAGCCGCAGCGGGTCCTTCGCCGCCCGCAGCGTCAGACAGAGCGAGGCGGCCGCCGCCGGGCGGTAGGTGCCGCCGCTGCCCTCGGTGAAGCGCTGATTCTCCGCCCCGGAGCAGTTCCACACCACCAGCGCGGCACCCGCCTCGTAGCGGCCACCGGGCACGTCGAGGCAGCGGTCATGGGTCAGCTCGGTGTGGAGCGACCGCTCACCGGAGTCGTACCACCAGCCCTGGTTGCGCTGCCCGAGGCAGTCCCAGCCGCCGACCGCCGTGCCGTTGGCGGAGGCGCCGCCGGTGAGATCCGCGCAGGTCCCGGTGGCCGCGTTGCGCAGCGGGCGGAACGCGTCGTCCCAGGCGCCCGGGTACAGCTGCGGCTTCCCGGTGCTCGCCGGGTCGGCGCAGGACGCCTCGCGCAGCCCGCTGCCGTAGAACTGCGTCAGGCAGGAGGCGAAGGCGGCGTGGCCCCTCGCGTTCGGGTGGAAGGACTGCCGCACCGAGTTGGCGTCCGGCGGGAACGGGTTCGAGACGTCCACGTAGAGCCCGCGCGCCCAGGTGTCCTCCGTGCAGACCTCGTGCCCGTGGAAGAGCCGCGAGGTGTCGAGGTACTCCGCGCCCGACGCGTTCGCCGCCTTCCGCACTCCGCGTTCGAACGCCGGGACCGCGGTGTTCCGCCCCCACGCCGAGTCGGAGGTGTAGCCGGTGCAGCCGCCCGGGAGCTTCCCGGGGAAGTTCGGGTTGTCGGTCATGTCCGGCCCGATCGGACTCGGGTACGACATGAGCACGAGGTGGTAGTCGCCGTCCGCGTATCCGGCGCCGCGCATCACGGTCCGCAGGTCACCGACGGTCCGCTCGACCTTCGGCACCAGTGCGTCGACCCGCGCCTGCCAGCCCGGCTGGTACTTCGGCTCGCAGGTGCCCTGGAGCGTGAGCCACCGGCTCACGCAGTCCGTCATCACCGGCCCGAACTGCAGGTCGTCGTTGGCGCCGACCATCATCACGATCATCTTGACCCGGGTGTTCCGCGCCGCCGCGGCCAGACTGTCGCTCTGCACCTCCTCGTCCGGGTACTGCTTGTCCCCGCCGATCACGATGTTCCGGCTGTACGCGCCCGAGCAGGCCACGTTGTACGTGACATCCGCCGGGACGCCGGTGCGGTGGATCGCCGAGTCCGGCGAGCGGTGGCACCAGTTGTCCGGCCCGTTGGTGCCCGGCTCGTACGTGCCGACGCCCTCGCCGGATATCTCGCTGTCGCCCAGCGAGATCAGCGAGGTCTTCCGCTCGTCGAACGGCCGCACCGCCGGGTCGCCGTAGAGCCGGGTGGCCTCCCGCGCCCGGGCCGCCTCCACCCGGGGCGCCAGGGGCGCGCTGGCGGTGGCCTCGGAGTGGGCCGCCGGTTTCGCCGCCGCGGGTGCCGCGACCGCCGCGCCCGTCCCACCGCCGGTGCCCCACACCACGGCCAGCGCCGCGACGGCGGCCACCGGCCACCGTCTGCCGCGCCGCCCCGGTCCCGCCCGCCGCACGGTTCTCACACGTGCCATGAGGTCTCCCCTCCGGTCCGCTGTTACCGCCGGTTTCTACTCGGCGGGACGGAACGGCGGAACGCCCGGAACGGTATTGGCCGAAACCGGCGCGCGGGAACGCCGAAGGGGCCGCGGCGCAGCGCCACGGCCCCTTCGGTTCGGTCCAGCCGCCCGTCAGGCGTCCAGCACCTGGTTGTCCCGGCGGACCACCGGCGGCTGCACGGACCACGGGAAGTTGATCCAGTCGTCGGTGCGCTTCCAGACGTACTCGCACTTCACCAGCGAGTGCGACTTCTCATAGATCACCGCGCTGCGGACCTCCGCGACGGTGTCCTTGCAGAAGTCGTGCACCAGCTTGAGCGTCTTGCCGGTGTCGGCGACGTCGTCGGCGATCAGCACCTTCTTGTCGCTGAAGTCGATGGCGTTCGGCACCGGCGCCAGCATCACCGGCATCTCCAGCGTGGTGCCCACGCCGGTGTAGAACTCCACGTTCACCAGGTGGATGTTCTTGCAGTCCAGCGCGTACGCCAGACCGCCGGCGACGAAGACCCCGCCGCGGGCGATCGACAGCACGATGTCGGGCTCGAAGCCGTCGTCGGCGATCGTCTGCGCCAGCTCACGGATCGCCCCGCCGAACCGCTCGTACGTCAGGTTTTCCCGTACGTCACTCACGTATCTCTCTCAGACCTTCTCTGTCCTACGCCCTGTGCGCGCCACGCGCCGGGGCGCAAGCCCCGCCTTCCGCACGCCGTACGCCACCCCCGCCGACGCACGCGCGCTCCGGCGGGCGTGCCTTCACACCTGAGTACGGTGGAAATTCTTGAAGGACCGCGACGGGGTCGGCCCCCGCTGGCCCTGGTACCGGGAGCCGTACCGCTCCGACCCGTAGGGGTGCTCGGCCGCCGAGGTCAGGCGGAACATGCACAGCTGCCCGATCTTCATCCCCGGCCAGAGCTTGATCGGCAGCGTCGCCACATTGCTCAGCTCCAGGGTCACGTGCCCGCTGAACCCCGGGTCGATGAACCCGGCCGTCGAGTGCGTCAGCAGCCCCAGCCGTCCCAGCGAGCTCTTGCCTTCGAGCCGGGAGGCCACGTCGTCCGGCAGCGTGATGACCTCGTACGTCGAGGCCAGCACGAACTCGCCGGGGTGCAGGATGAACGCCTCGTCCCCCTCCGGCACGACCTCACGCGTCAGGTCGGCCTGCTCCTGAGCGGGGTCGATGTGCGGGTAGCGGTGGTTCTCGAACACCCGGAAGTAGCGGTCGAGACGGACGTCAATGCTGGACGGCTGCACCATCGACTCGTCGTAGGGGTCGATGCGCACCCGGCCGGCGTCGATCTCGGCTCGGATGTCCTTGTCTGAGAGAAGCACGGGGACGAGGATACGCGCCCACCCGCGCGGACCCCACCCGCGATGGGGTGGGCGTGACCTGCGCAACTCAGGGGCCCCGGCACCTGCGGGACGCGGGGGCTCCCCCGGCCGGGGAAGGGATACGAGGAGAACCCGGGCCGGGCGCCGCGCACGAGGACGGCCCGGGCCGGGCTGGGCAGCGGATGCGGGGAGGCCCTATCGGGCGCCATACATGACGACGGCCCGGCCCCCACCGGGACCGGGCCGCCATCCGTCACTCCTGCTTCCGTCGGTACTCCTGCTTCCGGTTCCGGCCCGCCGCGACACCTGCCGGGCGGACCGCCGGGCTACCGCTTCGCGTACTCCACCGGGACCGCGTTGCGCAGCCGCGCACAGCGCGGACACCGCAGCAGCCGCCCGGGACCCAGCCGGTCGGTGGTCTGCATCGGGAACGAAGCGGTGCTGAACACGTGCCCCTCGGCACAACGGACGACGGTGCGCTCCATCAAGTCCTCTCCCAACTGCGTGGACAACGAAAGCCACATTAGGGGATCAACCGGGCGCCTTTTCCAGCGGCACTCCGCCGCCCGAAAGCCCCCACCGAGAACCGTGAACCCACCCCGCGCACCACCCGGGGAACCACCCCACCGTACGCCCCAACTCCCGCACCCCACAGCCGCTTCACACGAGGGGGCCCACCCGCTCCGCACCACCCGCAGGAGGACCCGGCACACACCGGTCGCACCATGGGGTACAGTGTCCGCAGTTATCGCCGCACATTCCGGCGGCTACGCGGGTGTAGTTTAATGGTAGAACATGAGCTTCCCAAGCTCAGAGCGCGGGTTCGATTCCCGTCACCCGCTCCAACGAATCCGGCCCAGCTCAGGGACACAAGTCCCCGGCTGGGCCGTCGTGTTGTCTAGACCGATTCAGGCGCCGCGCACCACCTCCGCACCACCTTCCCCTTCCTTCACCGCCTCGGACGCCTTCTTGCGCGCCTCACGGACCATCCGGTCAAGGCCACCGGCCACCTCCCGCTGACGGTCGAGATCCGAATGCTGGTAGATGAGAGCGGCCCGCTCGGTGGACTGACCTGCCCGCACCATCGTGTCCTTCAGCGTCGCCCCGGACCGCGTCGAGAGGGTGTGCCCGGTGTGACGAAGGTCGTAGGGCCGGAAGTTGTCCGGCAACCCGACCGCCGTGCGCGCCCTGCGCCACTTCCGGCCGAAGGAGGAGCGCCGAAAGGGCGCCCCCTTCTCCCCGACGAACAGCAACCCGTCCTGGGGCTTCTCCGCGTACCAGTCGAGATGGCGCCGCAGATCCTTGTGGAGGAACCCGGGGAGCACGATGCACCGTCGGCCGGCATCCGACTTGGTGTCCCCAACGGCGCGCTTCCCGGTCGTCAACTCCGGAGCCGCCGCCCGGACCCGGATCGTCATGGCGTCCAGGTCCACGTCCTTCCGGCGCAGTTCTGCCTGCTCCTCGGGCCGCAGCGGGCCGTAGGCGCCGAGGAAGACCATCAGCCGCCAGCGCGGGCCCACGGCGTCGGCCAGAGCGTCCACCTGCTCAACGGTCGCCGTAGGCCGCTCGGCCGCCGACTCCTTGCCCGCGCCGCGGATGCGGCACGGGTTCCGGCGGATCAGCTCATCGTCAACCGCCGTCTCCAGGATGGCCTTCAACAATCGGTAGGTCTTGGCGACCGTGGTCGCGCCGGTCGCCTTCAACCGCTCCGTCCTCCACTTGCGGACACCCGGCGCAGTGATCTCGTCCAGGTCGAGTTCACCGAGCTGGGGCAGAAGGTGGAGCCGCAGGAGCCGCCGGTACAGCTCCTCGGTGGTGGCGGCGAGGTCGCGGTCCTCCACCCACTCCAGCGCGTACTCCTGGAAGTTGACCGCGCCCACGTCGGGCGCCCGCCAGTCCCCCCGCGTGAGGTCCGCCTCGACCTGCGACAGCCAGATCTCCGCATCCGTCTTGCTGTCGAACGTCTCGGGCGCGCGGTGCCGCTCGCCGGAGCGGTCCAGGTAAGAGGCAGTCCAGCGGCCGGAGCGGTACTGCCGCACCGCGCCGAACCGCCGCATGTTCGCGCCGGGCTCGGGCCCCATCTTCGCCATCAGGCAGCCCTCCTACGGGTGGCGCGGCTAAGGGCCGGAACGGTTCGCGAGGTCAAGAACTCCGCGACGGAGCTTTCGGGGATGAGAACGCGACGCTGGTCCTTCACGTACGTGATGCGCCGCTCAGCGATCAAGCGGCGGACGAACCGTTCTCCCCCCAGAAAGGCGGCAGCTTCGCGCACGGTCAGGTGAGGTTCGAGTACCGCAGGCGTATCGCTGCGCGGCTTCACAATGGATAGGCGAGTCATCGCTGTTACCTCCAGTGGACGAGGGAACGGCTACGCGGCGTGAAGATCGCCCATGCTGGCGATTGCCGGAGCGCGCACTTTTCTGTTTTCGTCCGTCTCAGCGACTCAGTCCGTCTCAGTGCAGGTCAGGGGCCTTGCTCTGAGAGTTGGGGATCCGACTCACGTCCGACTCAGGTCCGTCTCAACGCGACTCAGGCAGCGAGCGGAGCGCGTTGAGACGGAGGCTGAGCCGGACGTGAGCCGGTGGAACGCACACCGAGTCGATCGGAAATCCGCAGGTCATCGGGGTGCGTGAGTCGCTGAGTCGCTGAGACGGATAGTTTCGAGAAAGTTGTTGGACTTCTCTGGGGTCTGGCTACCGACAGTCAGGGCAGAGCGGTTTGCCGAAGGGGCCGTAGCGGACGGTCGGGGTGTGACAGCGGGTGCAGGGGCCGACGTTCGGACCGCTAAGACCACTGGCTGCCGCGCCTGGGCCGGAGTCAGCTTCGTCCGGGGGCGGGGCGGTGAGGGTGATGCCGGTGTAGGTGGGGACCTGTCGGCCGGCGTCGTCACGAGGACGGGAGCGGCGGAGCTGGGGGACGACGGACTGGAGGTTGCGGGCGAGGGATTGCTTGGTGCCGACGGACTTGATGCCGTTGTCCTCGGCCCACTCCTTCCAGATCGTCCAGAGCTGGTCGACGGGGACGGTCGCGTCGTGCCCGGTGGTGCAGCGTTCGCGGACGAACGCGGAGACGGGGGATGCGGTGTCCTGCATGGTGAGGACCGATTCGCGGGAGGAGGCCGGGTCGGTGATGCGGCCCTGTTCCTCCAGGCGGGCCAGGCCGTCGAGGGCCCAGTTGAGGATGCCGGGCATCTCCGCGGTGAGCTTGTCGGTCAGCTCGGTGTCTTCCTTGCCGAGCCAGGACTCGGTCATCTTCAGCACGATGAACCGCCGCGCAATGACGCCGGAGGAGTCGCCGAACTCGGGCAGCTCGTTGGACAGGACCATGAGTCGCGTCGGCAGTTTGCCGGTCCACGGGTCGCGGAACTTGCGGTCGATGTCGATGGTGTCCTCGCCGGAGATGGTCAACAGTCGCTCCACCACCGGGCCGTTGTCCCGGCCGGACAGGCGTGCGTCGGAGATGACGGCGAGGGGCTTACCCACCAGGGTGGACAGTCCGAAGTTGCTGCCCATGCTGGCGAGGGTGGGCCCGGCGATGTTGTCGCGGCCGGTCAGCTCTTTGAGGACACGGGCAATGGTGCCTTTGCCGGAGCGGGTCGGGCCGATGATCAGCAGGATCTTCTGCTGGTCGGTGCGGCCGGACAGGACGTAGCCGAACCACTCTTGCAGGGCCCGGATCGCTTCGGGGTCGTCCGGCCAGAGTTTGTGGAGGAACGCCTCCCATTCGGGCGCCGCGGCGTCCTGGTCGTAGGCGAACGGGACGGAGACGAGGTTGAAGAGGCTGGGCGAGTGCGGGAGGAGGGCCCGGTCGTGGACGCGCAGGATGCCGTTCTCGCAGGCCACGATCGGACTGTCATCGCTGGTCTTGCCGTCGATCCAGGACGGGGTGTCGGCAGTCGACGGCAGGAGCGTGATGGCGCCGGCCGCGTCCAGCAGGCCGTTGATCTTCGGCTTCGTGGGCGCCCAGTCGCGCTCCTCGAACTCCCCGTCCGTCTTGGTCGGCGCCATGTAGACGGCGTGCTCCAGTCGCAGGTACATCTCCGCACGGATCTGCTCTTCGTCCAGCTCCTGCCAGCAGGTGCCGGTCCAGTGCATCCACGATCCGCGCCAGCGGCGCCGCAGCATCTTCCCCTGCGGGTTCTGCCACGAAGCCAGGACGTGCCGTGCGGCAGCCATGGGGTTGGACGGCGGGGGGACTTCCTCGGCGTTGATGCTCATGCCGCGATCACCTCGGCGGCGGGTGCGTGGCTGTGGGGCAGGTCGACCTGCTGGCCGTCGAGGTGGTGGCGCCACCAGCCGGGACGCCCGGGAATGGCAATCGGGGACCAGCCGGGACTGGCCTCCACGGGCCAGGCGGGACGGGGGTGCCGGCGTGCGGCCAGCTCCTCAACGGTCGGCACGCTGGAGAGCCGCAGGCGTCGCAGGGTGCGTCGAGCCTGGTCGTTGGCGTCCGCGGTGACCTCCCGGAACCAGGCGTCCGGGTCGGAGTCCATCAGCGCGTCGAAGCGGGCCTGTTCGGCGGTGTGGCGACGCCAGCGTTCGGCGGCGTCCAGGACGGCGGCCAGCCGCTGCGGGGTGTCGAGAGGCAGCCCGCACCAGGCCGCGGTTGCGTAGGCGGGGAAGCCGCCCGCGAAGTAGGCGGCGCGGGCCCGGTCCCACAGGACGTCGGCGAACTCCTGCGGGGCGGGTCGCGGTACGGGGGGCGGTTGGGTCATGCTGGGGTCCTCCTGGTCTGTGACTGGACTGGAGACCAGGGCGGGCCGCCTCTCGCCAAAAGACAGCGGCCCGCCCTGACCATGAGGGGAATCGAACGAACGAGCACCCCGTGACCTCTCGGGACGCGGTTCGTTACCCGGCCGGAGGCCGGGTGCAGGTCACCAGGGCAGGCCGCCTCTCGACAAAAGAAGCGGCCCGCCCTAGCCATCTCTGGTGGTGATCAGTCCTGCGTGTCCTCGCCCTCCACGTCGAGGAAGGCGATGCTGAGGTAGAGGTCCGCGTCCGGGTCCGGTGCCGGACTGGAGGGCCGGGGGCAGGACTTACCGCGTTCCTTGCAGTGGCAGGCGTAGAGGTCGGGCATGTCGGGATGGTCGACGGCGTAGCACTCGTCGCAGTGGCCGCGCTTACAGGCGGCGCACAGGCCGGGGATGCGGGGAGACATAGGAACTCCTGTCAGTGGTCGGTGAAGGCGTGGGTGATGGCGTTGGTGAGTTGGTTGATGGTGTGGCGGGCGTCGGTGCGGGTGGGCGGGAGGTGGGCGTGGGCCCAGGCGACGGCGTCGGCGTGGTCGAGGTCGACGACGGTGAGACGGACACCGGCGGGGTGGTAGGCGACGGCGGCGGCCTGCCTCCACGCGGCCGCCCAGGCCGGGGACGTGAGCGTGGCGGCGTCCGTGGTGGCCGCAGCCCAGGCATGGCAGGGGCGTGGGCACATGCAGGGCCCGGCCTGCTTCATGTTCGGCCGGCCGCCGCACGCGTTCTTCGCGCAGGCGGCGCAGTTCCCGAAAGGGGCCTTGCCCACACGCAGCGGCAGGACGGGCACGCCGCGCCGGGCGAGGTCGAGTGCGACGGCGAGGTGTCCGGATGCTCGCGGAACGGGGGTGTGTTGGGTCATGCTGGGGTCCTCCTGTCTGGGAGACCAGGGCGGGCCGCCTCTCGGCAAAAGACAGCGGCCCGCCCTAGCCATAGGGGAAATCGAACGCGTGAGCGGCCAGTGACCTCTCGGGGGCGCTGCTCGTTACCCGGCCGGAGGCCGGGTGCGGGTCACCAGATGTTGCGGCGGCACCGTGAGGGCCCGGCGAAATGTCGCCGGGCCCTCACGGTGCGGGTGGTCAGAGGGACCAGAGCGGGGTCAGTCCGAGTGCGCGGCGGCGGTATGCCTCGGCGATCTCGGCTGCGGGCCGTGTCTCGATGCAGGGCGGGCAGGCGTTCTCGTCGCGGTCGGCGGCGACGGCGTAGACGGGCCGCCACGGCCCGCGCCCCTCGGTGAACTGTCCACCGCAGACCGGGCAGAGGACCTGGTAGGTGGCCTCAGCGTGCGTGCCGTAGCTGTCGACGACGAGCCCGTTCTCGACGTGAGCGCTCAGAGCCTGGGCCCGGTCCCCGGCGGTGCGCGTGTGGGCGTGCCAGGTGCGGTCTGCGGGATCGTAGGGGCCGGGCGGGGTGGGCAGGCAGGCTGCGCACCAGGGGCGGAGGTAGACCGCGGGGTCGGTCAGGACGTGGGTCGCGACGTTCATGCCGGCGTCGTCGGCCCCGGTGGCGCCGCAGTGGTAGCAGGCCCAGAGCGGGGCGATGTCGGCATCCGGGTCGAAGGGGAAGATCCTCGTAGCGTGCGTCATGGCGTGAGTGTCCTCTCACAGATCGTGTTGGACGAGGGTGTTACCGGACGTCGCCGCCGTCCTGCTGCGGGGCGTCCAGGCGGTGGTGGGCCGTGGCGTACAGGCGCACGCGCCGCCGGTCGCGGGCGGGGTAGGTGCGCACCTTTCCGAGGACGAACGTGTCGGCCAGGTCGCCGGTGATGCGGTCGACGTCGGCGGGCTCGCAGATGATGCGGATCTCGAACATGACTGCCTCTTCTCAGGAGACGGCGCGGCCGGGCGTTCCGACCACGCCGGTGCCGTGCGTCCTTGACGGCAAGGCGAAGGAAAGGACTCTCAGGACCTCAAACCCGGGCTCTCCGGGACCTGCCGGAGGCGCCTCCACCAGTCGGCTACTACGCTGCGTCGCCCCAGGTGACGGTCATGGCGCACGCGGACATCCGCTTGCCGGCGGCGGCGTGGACGTCCTCGTGGGCGGTGTCGCGGACGGTGTCGCAGACCAGGAGGCCGTCCTCGGTGAGGGTCCATCCCGCCTCGTCGTCGGCGGTCGCCTGGTCGAGGGCCTCTTCCGGGCTGTCGAAGTGCTGGGTGTACCCCTCCATGTCGCTGCTGCCGCCGCACAGGGAGCAGACGGGGATGTAGCAGGAGACGGGGCGGGTGTGGCGTGCGGCGACGGCCTCGATCACGGTGTCCACGGGTCAGTTCCTCTCGGTGTCGACGGAGACGCTGGTGACGTTGTCCGTGGTGAAGGGCAGATCCTCATACCAGCGGGTGGTGTCGGCATCGGCGGAGGTGGCCTCGACGGTCTCGCCGGTGGCGGTGGTGATGGTGATGGCGTCCATGGCGGTCTCCTGTGTCAGTGGCCGGTGGCGGTGCGGAGGATGTCGGCGTGGTCGAAGGCCAGCGGCGGCAGGGCGTTGATGGGCCACCAGGCGGCCTGGCGGGCGTCGTCCCCGGCGATGATCGGGGTGTCGGCGGGGACGACGACGAGGTAGGCGACGGTGATGTACCTGCCGCGCGGGTCGCGGTCGGGCATGTCCCAGACGCCGAGCTGGCGCAGGTCGCGGTAGGCGACGCGGACGCCGGTCTCCTCCTCCAGCTCCCGCACGGCCGCCGTGAGGCTGGTCTCGCCGGGGTCGACGTGGCCGCCGGGCAGCGCCCACATGCCCTCATAGGGGTCCCAGCCGCGTTCGATGAGCAGGACGCGGTCGTCGGGCGTGATGGCGATGATGTCGGTGGTGTAGCGGATGGTCTCGAACGTCTCGGTTTCCATGGGTTCCCCTACGGGTGTCAGTGGCCGGTGAGGGTGCGGGTGACGGCGTTGGTGAGCTGGGTGATGGTGTGGCGGGCGTCGGTGGAGGCGAGGTAGAAGCCGAAGAGGACGGCGACGAGGGCGGCGCCGATGCCGAGAGATTTGAAGCGGATCAGGAGGGCGAGGAGGACGCCGAAGAGGGCGACGAGGGAGATCGTTATTGCCACGGCAGGGTGTCCTTGGTGGGTCGGTTGGGGCGGGTGCCGTCGGTGTGGAGGCGGTGGGCGTGGTTGTGGAGTCGGCGGCCGATGCGGAGGCGGGTGCGGTGGCCGCGGCAGCGGCGGCAGGGCTTGAGGTTGCGGCCGGTGCGGTTGCGCAGGCCGGTGCCGGAGCAGCGGCGGCAGACGGCGAACGGCCGGACCATGCACAACAGTGCGTAACCGGCGCAGGCTGCGAGGATGAGGAAGCTAGCGGCCAGCATGTGGGGTGTCCCTTGCTGTCTCGGGTGTTTTCCGGGGTTGTCGCAGGTCAGGCGCTAGGAGCTAGTTGCCTGATCAGATGGCCTGCGGGGTGCTAGCGGGGCCGCTAGACCTAGCGCGCGAGGGTGCTAGGTCTAGCGGCGGTGCTGGGTCAGGCTGCGGCCCGCTCAGCGTTACGGCGTGTGATGGCGGCGGTGATGTCGGTGCGGTCGATGCCGCGGCGGTTCTTGCCTTCGCCGTCGTCGGTGGTGCCCCACACCTGGGTCGTCTTGATGCCCCAGGGCTTGAGGGCGGCGGCGACGTTCTCCGCCTTCCAGCCGGTGTAGAGGTCGGGGTGGGCGGCGGCGAGGCGGGCGGCGATCCGCTCGGACCACACGGCCTTCTCCATCGGGGCGATGACGTCGAGGACGTCGGCCAGCACGTCGCTGGTGCTGCTCTTCTCGGGGCCCTTGCCGAGGGCGTGGCCGGTGACGTTGCCGTACTCCTCGCGCAGCTGGCGGGCGCGGGCGGCGATCTGCTCGGCGGCGACCGCGTCCACGAACGCGGAGGCGACGATGCGGGGGTCGTCGCCCTCACCGGCCATCCAGCAGATCCCCCGGTCGGAGCGGGAGAACATGGTGGCCCGGTAGCCCGCCTTGTACATCGAGGTGCCGAGCACCATGTCGTTGGCGGGCTGGCCCATGACCTTCAGGCAGAACCGCAGGACCGCGTTCGCTGAGATGCCGGTGGGCAGGGACTTGGCGTCGGGCCGCTGCGTGCCGAAGAGGGCGACGATGCCGAGGGCGGGGCCGCGTTTGACGAGGTCGGTGCAGATCGCCTCGATCTCCTTGCCGTGCTCCTCGTGCTCGAACGGCACCTGGCACTCGTCGAATCCCGCCACGATCGGATGCAGGCCAAGCGCCTTGTCGCTGGCCAGCTCCGGGGTGACCTTCGACTCCGGGCACCGGGAGCGCGGCAGGTTCTTGATGACCTTTGCCCGGCGCCGCAGCTCCTCCTTCAACTCCCGCAGCGCGTCGAGGACATAGGTGATGTCCTCGTCCTCCTCGCCCGCTCGGTAGCGGTGGCAGACGGGCTCCAGGGCGCCGAAGTCACCGGTGCCCTTGAAGTCGAACGCGTGCAGCTCGGCGCGGGGGTCGAGGGCGGCGATGAGGAGGAACAGCCGCATCAGGAACGTCTTGCCCATCCGCGGGATGGAGCCGACGACGACGGACGCGAACATCAAGGTGACCGCCACGTCGCGCATGCGCTGGTCGTTGCCGAACACCACGGGCTTGAACAGGTCGACCTGCCCCGTCTTGGCGAGCGGCCAGGTGGGCTTGGTGGTCTCGTTCATGGGTTTGTCGCCGACCCAGAGCACCAGGCGGCCTTCGTGCTCGGTGGGGTCGGGGGCGGGCCAGACGCAGCCGACCTTGCGGCGCAGGCCGGAGGCGAGGGGCTTGCGGGCCTCCATGATGTCCTCCGGCGTGACGCCGTAGGGCAGGTCGAGGTCGGCGCGGTAGCCGGGGCCGTCCCGGACGATCTCGGAGGTGAAGCGCATGCCGTTCATGTCGCCGCCCTTCTTGATGGCGGCGGAGATCTTCGCGTTGCCGATGGCGTCCATCCCCCGCAGCACGATGGACCCGGTGAGCTTCTGCACCTCCGTCTTGAGCACCGCGGGGCCGATGACGGGGGCGTCCTTCTGCTGGCCTGCGGCGCCGAGGAGGAGGACGCCGCCGGCGGCGAACGCGTAGAGGGCGCCGGGGGCCATGACGTAGAGCCACAGGGCGAAGCCGAGGCCGAAGACGGCGGCGATGAGGGTCACCAGGCCCCGCAGGCGGACGCGTCCGGCCCGCAGGCGGGACAGGCGCATGTACTCCTCGGCGTCCTCGTTGCGGACCGCGACCGCCCGCAACGGGGCAGCCTCCCGGTCCCAGACCCACCGGCCGGTGGCGGCGACGAACCGGCAGGCGCCCCGCGGCGCCATGAGGCTCAGGCGGGCGGCGTAGACCGGGATGCGCACACCGTGGTAGCCCGCGGCGTAGGTGGCGTTGGCGGCGGCGTGGCGGGTGGTGGCGGTGAAGTCCCGCCGGTTGGTGAGCCACCCGGCGAGGATCGGCCGGCGCTTCTCGGTGGTGACCTTCGGCTCCGGCAGGTTCGGATTGTCGACCGCCACCGCCCGCGCCCCCTCCTCCCCGTCGTCGGGGACCGGGGCGGGCTCGGCGGCGGGCTTGGGGTCGGGGACGGCGTGCAGGCGGGCGGCGGGAGGTGCGGTCTCGTCCTGAGTGACGGTGTCCGTCATGCTGGTATCTCCTGTCGTGCCGTGTGGTGGGACGGGGCCCGGGGCGGCCGAGTGCTGCCAGGCGAATGCGGCCGCCCCGGGGCGAAGTCACTTCTTCTGGTTGCGCTGTTCGCGTTCGCGGGCGCCGTCGAGGATGCGGTCGAAACGCCGCTCCAGGTCGCTCCGGTCGACGCCCTCACCCGCGACGCTGCGCTTGCACATGCGGGCCGTCAGCCCTGCGAGGCGGGCCTTCTCTCCGGCGGTCAGCTTGGGCTCGTTCGTCGCCATGTCGGTCCCTTCCGGGCCGGGTCTGTCCCGACTCCCCTCACCGCCCGCCCAGACGTGCCGGGCGGGCGGATCGGGCAGTCGTCAGCGCCGGCGGCGGGCGGCCTTGGCGACGTTCTCGGCGGCTTGCTTGCCGTCGTCCCCGCCGATCGAGCGCACGACGGTGACGACGCCCCAGGCGGTGGCGACGGCGACGAGGGCGACGACGGCGAGGGAGATGGCCATGGAGGACAGGGCGGCGACCAGCAGCGGGCCGAAGTAGACCCCCGCCGCGACGGTGCCGGCGCCGACGCCGGTACCGAGCGCGATGCGCTGGGTGGTGCGGTCGGGCGGGGCCTGGTGGATGTGCTGGACGACGACCGGCCGCCCACCGTCACCGTCGTAGGCGGCGGTCGGGCCGGGCATCGGCTGGGGGTAGTGGACGGGCGGGTAGGTGTCCTGCCGCGGTGCGGGCAGGGGGTTGTCGAACTCGTAGCGACGCGAGGTCACTGGGGCCTCCCTTCACCGGGTCTGTCCCGGCTCCCCACCGCACCCCGACCACTCGGGCCGGGGTGCGTCTGGGCAACCGTCAGATCTGGTTGGGCTCCAGGGAGAAGAAGGTGACCATCGCCCGCTTCATCTCCGGGTACTCCAGCGCGACGGACTCCTTGAGGTCCTGGAAGGCGTCGTAGCGCGTGAACCCGGGGGGCGGGGTGTAGGTGCCGGTGCGGGTCAACATCGCCTTGCCCGGCAGCTCCAGGGTCATCACCCAGTGGTGACTGCCCTGCTGCCCGAAGGACCTGGTCTCGGTCATGGCCATCATGCGGGTCTCCTCAGAGGTCGAACAGGCCGTCGGCCTGCGGCGGGGCGGGGCGGGGCGGGTGGTCTTGCGGTGGGCGCGGGTGACGCCGGCGTGGCAGGCGGGGCACCAGGCCCGCAGGTCGCCGGGCGCGAGCTGAGCGGCGGCCAGGGGCGGGATGCTGGGGTCGGCGGGGGCGGCGATGAGACGGACCCATCCGCCGTGCTTGTTGGTGTAGCCGTCGTGGGTGCGGGGGCAACGACCCTCCGACTTGCGGTGGGGGGTGCCGCACTGGCCGGTGCACCAGCACCGCCACCCTGCGGCCTCCATCACCGGCCGCCACAGACCGGCGTAGGCGATCGGCTCGCTCACGCCGCCGCCCCCTCACTGGCCGACTGCTCGGCGCGGTCGGCGCGGAGGGTGTCGCGCAACCCGCGGGCGTTGTCGGCGGAGGTGCGCACGGCCCGTCGGATGCGGTCGGCGGTCAGTTCGTCGGTCGACCAGTCGGCCGTCACCCGCCGCGCTTCCGTCAGGAGTTGGTCGCGGGTGCGCTTGGGTCGGGTCGGCCGGGCCGCCGCCGGGACCCGACCCGTCGCCCGGCGCGGACGCGGCCCGTCGTCCGGGACGGCCGTCAGGCCGGTGGTCGGGATGGAGTCGGTCGGCTGGACGGTCGACCCGACTCGGGTGCGGGGGCGGCGGGTGAGTCGGGTGCGGACACGCAGCCACCGGCGGCGCGGCGAAGCCGACTCATGCAGGTCAGACCCCGACCCTTCCACACCATCTTGCGGCGATTCCTCCACATTCTTGGGGGTGTCTGCGAGGGCGGCGGCCAGCTTGGCGGCGGCCTTGTTGGCCCGGCGGTGCAGTCGGGGGGTCATGCCCGGCTTGGCGCAGCCGCGGACGATCTCCCACGCCTGCTCCCACGCTTCCGACTCAGTGAGGGTCTCGTGCGGGGCGGCGGACAGGAGTCGGGTGGCGACCCGACGCACCCGCCAGTGATGCCGACGACGCCGGGACGCGTGCCGACGACGCTCGCGGGCGTCGGCGTCGTGGGCGGCGAGGGTGGACACCCACTGCCGGATCTCGAACACCAGCGGACCCAGCAGACTGACAGCAGCCAACCCGACCCCGGCGGCCGTCGCGTTGGCAGGCGACAAGCCGTCGAGATGCAGCCCGTAGGTGTAGTTGATGGACGCGGCGAACCCCGCGGCGGCGGCGACGAGGGCTCGCAGCAGCCAGCGGACCCACACCGCGACGCCGCGGGCGTCGGCGTAGGCGACGCCCGCCGCCATCACCCACGCGGCGCCCTCCAGGCCCAGCGGGACGGGCAGCAGCATCGGCGAGATGCCCACGAAGTGCAGGATCTGCGCGGGTAGGGAGGCGAGGCCGGAGGCGATGACGAGGGCGAGGGTGCCGGTGCGGTAGATCCGCTCCGGCGTCAACGCCTCCGCCCACCGCCCCGCCCGCTCCGCCCGCCGCTCGGCGCGGGCAGCACGGTCGGCCGCCTTGTCGATGCGAGCTTGGTCCCGCAGGCGCGCCGCCCGCTCGTCCTGCGCCTGCTGGCGCTGCGCCCGTCGATCCTCGCGGGCCGCGGCGTCCAGGCGATCCTGTTCGGCGTCGGCAGCCCGGTCGTCCCGCGCCGCCTGACGGCGATCGGCCAAGCTCACGCCGCACCCCCAGAGTGAGCGGCACGGTCGGCCACGGCGCAGCGGGCGGCCAGCACCCGCCGGCGGGCCCGGCGCAGGCGCCGCTCGTCCAGCTCGTTCGGCACGCGGTCGAGGACGGCGATCTCCACGTCGAGAAGCTCGACTTCGGCGGTGATGACGGGCATCTCCGCCTCGATCGCCGCCAGCTCGGCGGCCGACGGACCGCCGTCCGGAGTGGGCGGCGTAACGGGGGCGAGGGGGATGGCGATGTGGTTCATGAGTTGGTCCCTTCAGAGACGGCTCATGCGGTCCGGTGTTCCAGCACCGGGCCGCGCCGTTGTTTGCGGGTCAGGCAGGTCAGCGGTTGAGGTGGGTGGCGGCGTCGGCGGCCAGGCGGTCGGCGGCCTCGACGGCGGCGGTGCGGCGGGCGGCCAGGGTGTCGGCGTCGGCCGCGTTGCGCAGGGCGTAGGAGGCGCGGGCCGCGGCGTCGGCGGCGTCGGCCAGGTCGGGCGCCAGCAGACGCAGCGTGGTCAGCGGGGTGGAGAGCGCGGCGCGAGTGGCGTGGCTGGCGGCGCGAGCCTCGCGGTAGGCGTCGGTGTCAGTGCCCGACGTCAGCGCGATGTCCTCACGCATCCACATCGCGCGGCGGTGATCCGCCAGCGCGGCCACCAGGTCCGCGACGGCGGCGAGCTGAGCGGCGCGGCGCTCAGCATCGCGAGCCTCGGCCCGCTCCGAGCGGGCGGCGCGCTGCTGGAGGACGTAGGCGGTGATCGAACCGAGAAGCGTGCCGATGACGGCGACGATGCTGCTGAACATGAGCAGACCCCTTTCGGGCGGCGAGACGGTGAACGGAGGGTGAATCCCGACTCCCTGCAACCCCGCCCGTACGACCGCCCCGAAGGGCGCCCGGACGGGCGGAGGAGGCAACCGGCGCGGGAAGTAGCCCGCGGAACTCCGGTGAACGCTCGGGGCCGCCTCCGGATACGTCCGTGAGGCGGCCCCGAGCTGGGACGCGATGGGCGTGGCTGCCGTGCTGGTCAGACGGCGGCAGCGCCTAGATATGGCGACGAACTCTCATCAGCAAGGACTCCCTTCAGGGAGGAGGTCAAAGGTGTTGCACTGCAAGGGGGACCGAGTCCCCACCCTCCGGCCGTTGCTCGCGGTCACCGGGCCACCTCGCCAGTCGGGCCGAAGCCCTGTCCCCTGGCCTTCAGCGGGATTGCAGCGTCCCCGCCTTCGACACACGCCGTCCGGCCCCTTCCGGGGCCCTTCTGGTGCGCACCAGAAGAATGACATCTGGTGCGCACCAGATGCAACCCCTTCGGTGCGATCGGTGCGGCGCACATCTCCAGAGAACGGCGCCAGTTGGGTGCTCCGGTAGCCAACTGGGGTTAACCTCAGAGGGGTTAACCAGCTCTCACCTGCGGCTTTACGGGGAACGGGATGACGACGGGGCTACGAGCAGCCAGGACGGCACGAGGGTGGTCGCAGGACCGATTGGTCTACGAGATGCGGCGATTCGCCGAACAGAGGCTCGTCGACATCGCCTCGGCGGCGAGCCTGAAGACCTACATCTCCGAGTGGGAGAACGGACGCCGCGCCATCACAGAGCGGTACGCAGCGATCCTGCGGCCGCTCCTCGGTGTCACGGACTCCGAGCTACGAGGCGAGACCGATTCCCAGCCCGTAGCCGATGGCTACACGGACTTGCTGAGCCGGATCGACGCTGCGGGCAGCTTGAGCGCCGGCATGGTCCAGTCGTTCCTCGACCAGACGGAGCTCTTGCGGACGATGGACCGTCAGATGGGCGCCGCGGGGCTGGTGGACCAGATGAACGGGCACCTGGCGGCCATGGAGGACGCGCTTACGTTCGCCGTTCTGCCGGGCACGCGCCGCCCCATTGCGACCGCCCTCGCCGGCGCGTCCACCCTCGCTGCGTGGCAGGCGCTGGACGCGGGCGCGGTCGAGCGAGCCTGGCGCCGGTACGAGCTTGCCAAGCGGGCGGCTCAGGAGGCCGAGTCCCCGCTGTACCTGGCACACGCCATGGGTGAGCAGGCCTACGTGCTGGCGGACGCCGGTCGGCCCCTGCTCGCCGTCGAGTTGGTGCGGGATGCGCAGCGGACACAGCCTGAGCGGCAGACGCCCAGGCTGCGCGCGTGGCTCGCAGCTGCCGAAGCCGAGCTGTGCGCCGCTGCCGGGCCGGACATGGTGCCGGACGCCCATGCGGCTCTGGACCGAGCATCCGCTCTGCTACCCGAGGACGGGGAACTGCGTGACCCCGACATGATGAGCATCTTCCTCAACGCCGGCCATCTCGCGAGATGGCGTGGGAACGTGCTCGCCAAGGTCGGGGACGCCTCAGCCATGGACGAGTTGTACGCATCCCTGCAGCACGTCGATCCGTCCTTCGTGCGGGCGAGGTCGGGGCTGCACTGTGACCTCACACAGGCACACCTCGCCCGCGGTGAAGCGGACGAGGCCCGGTCCCATCTTCAGCAGGCCCGATTGTTGGCGAACCGCACAGGCTCCGTGCGGCACCGCCGACGGGTGGAACTCCTCACCGGCCGGCTGTAGACCGAGTGGACAGGAGATGGAGTAGGGCGACGAGCGTCCCCGACCCCATCAGCTTGCCCTCGTTCATCAGGGTGGGGATCTCATCGAGCGGGATCCACGCAACGTATCCAGCTTCCTCGGCGTCGGTGGGCTCTCCCACCTTCTCAGCCCCTCGCGCCACGAAGATCTCGTGCGGCGAGTCGACCATGCCAATCATCGGCTGGTAGGTCACCACATGCTCAACCGTCGCAGGCCTCCAACCGGTCTCTTCTTCAGTTTCGCGCGCAGCCGTGACCGCGGGGTCCTCGTGGGCGTCCACGATCCCGCCGGGCAGTTCCCACCCCCACTGCTCGGGAACGAACCGATAGCGCCACAGCATCAGCACACGCTCTTGCTCGTCGACCACGGCGGTGATCGCGACGTGGTGCAGCCGGACCACATGATGCTCGAACCGGTCGACGCCGGGCGGGGTCACGTCGACGAGGTCAAGGTTCACCCACCGGTTCTCGTAGATCCGCCGGCTCCCGTGGATCTCCCACGGCTCCAGTCCGGTCGGGTCCGGCACTCGCTCTCCGCCCATGACGCGGTAGGCACTGCGGCCGTACGCCCTGATGAGACGCTCGCTGGCAAGCCTGGTCAGCACCTGCCGTAGGGCGGTGCGACCAATCTCCAGCTCGGCACTCAGGGTGCGCTCGCTCGGCATCTTTTCGCCGGGGAGGTACTCGCCCGACTCGATCCGTGAGCGGATCGTCTCGTAGACCCGCAGCGTCTTGGGTCCCATCCTCGGCGTGCCCTCCCGGATCGTCGGCTGGTGCTGGCCAGCGTAACGGTGGACGCGTGCGGATGACTCAGCCATTCGATTCTCGCTTCCTCGTAGCTCGCCCACCCCGAACGGGACAGGCCGAAACAGGACCGGAAGGCCCCAGAAAGGTCCTCGCGATGCGCACACGGAGACGCCTTGGCACAGGCCCGGGTGGACGACGAACGGTCGTGAGCATCGAGGCCAAGGGACCGCACCACGTCGCACCACCTCCGCACCACGTATTGCGGATACCTGCGGTCAACAGCGGTAAATGAAGTACCCCGCCATGAGCGTCATACGGAGCGTTTGCGCAGGTCAACACGACTGCGCTCCGCAGTGACCAGGGATTCCCAAGCTCAGAGCGCGGGTTCGATTCCCGTCACCCGCTCCAGACGAAAGCCCCAGGTCAGCGGCCTGGGGCTTCTTCGTTGTCTGGACCAATTTCGGACGACGTGCCATTCGCGTGCCATAACGACACTGCCAGTACGCCGAGTTGATGCCCTCACCCCTCCGCCGGCTCGAACCAACCGCCGCCTCAAGTCGCAGGCGCACTCAGGGAACCTGACCCGCTCCTCACGAGGGCTCCTCGAAGAGTTCGACGGTCGAGAGAGCAGCGACAACCAGCAACGGGGGTGGGCCAGGCATGAGGTCCCAGCTGTCGCACCGTGCCACCGCGGGGGCAATGCAATATCACCAACCAGCCTCGCCGAGCTGCACCTAAAACCCGCGTGGCACTCCCCCTGGCGGGCGGCAGCAAGGAGGAGGGCGCCGGACGCTTCACCCCACCCCTGCTCGCACTACAGACCCGCCGGCCGGTCGCCAACTGCCTACACCCGGGACGCGCGAGGGCCACCCGCGAGCCCGTTCATAGTCGACCCGCACCTACCAGATGGAACGCATGAGCGAATGCGGCACTTCTTCTGAAAACACCCCCACCAAGTCACGAAGTAAGCGACAATGCCCTGCGCAGATGACAGCACACAAACAGAGGGGGAAACATGCAATCCGAAAGAAATTCGGACCTGCAGATGCTGGAATCGGATCTACATAATTTACGCCTGAAGCAGCGATTGCGATACCTCTGGTTATTCGCCAGCATAATCTCCGCCCTCCTACTGGGCTGGTCAATGCTGGCAGGAATACTCCAGTCCTATAGGGGGCAGCTGAGCATCATCGGCTGCGTGGCCGCGGTAATCTCAACGGCCGCAGCAGCATACTTCCTACTGGATAACACCCGGGAGATCGACTCGGCTTCGGCGCGACTCGCCCGAGCACAGAGGCGCTACTGGGTCGAGGCAACAAAACGGCACGACCCCCTGAACTCCCTCCGCGAGTACCGAGCAGACGCCGCCCGGTACATCGACCAGTACCGAAGCGGCGCAAAGAAGAACCGACGGTACAGCAATATTCTTCAGTGGATCGTCATCGCAGGCTCGGTCGCCACCACCAGTTTCACGAGCGCGAGCGCGCCAGATGGAGGGTTCATCGGAATCGCGGCCCCCATCGTCAGTTTCCTCGTGAGTGTATCCGCCGGGATCTCTGCATACTTCAAGTTCCGCGAACGAGGGTTTAACGAGCAGCAAACCTCCGACCGCATCGAAAAAGAGATGCAGTCTGCGGAGCTACGCATCAGAGATTACAAGGGTCTCGAAGAGAAGGAAGCCCTTCAACAGCTCGCTGAACGGGTAGAGGACTTCAAGGATGAGCAAAAGAAACGAGAGCTTCAGCTGGAGCAATCATCCGATCAAAGAGAAGGTCGCCAGACTACCGCAGACTCGAATAATTCCACCGGATAGAGATCGGCGTGGTGGCCATCGGAAACCAGGCTCAGCGGGTTCCTCACCCGTTCCCCATCTGGCGGGTTAGTCAATGCGTCGTCCAGCCCGCCGCTGCCTACACAGTTGGGTTGGATATCAAAATCACGTCCGCCCAGCAATGCGAAATAATTTCCTGAGCTGCCCTGGGGGCTGGGCCGGCAATGTGCCGACCCAGCCCTCCTTCACCGAACTCCACCCCTTCGGACAGCTATACGGCCTCCTGACGAAGCGTATGGACCAGCCGAACCGGGCAGCTGATGGACTGTTGCCAACTCCCCCTTCTGCACGTTGCGCTCGGCGGCTTCCCGGCGCTCACGCCGTACGTCGGCGTCCATGCCGGTGGCGATCTTGCGCTGGTGCTGCTTCTTGGAGCGCTGGTAGATCAGCTGGGCCCGCTCGCTAGACTGTCCCGCCCGGACCATGAGGTCCTTGAGCTTGGCGCCGGTGTCGGCCGCCAGGTTGTTGCCGGTGTGCCGCAGGTCGTAGAAGCGAAAGCCCTCGGGCAGATCGGCCTTCACGTGTGCCTTACGGAACTTGCGCCCGAAGGTGGAGCGCCGGAACGGCGCCCCGCGCTCCCCGACGAAGACCAGCCCTTCGGGCCCCTGCTCGGCGAACCAGTCCAGGTGGCGCCGCAGATCCTCCAGTACGAACGGAGGCAGCACGATCTCGCGCTCGCCCGCCCGGGACTTGGGATCGCCGACCACTCGCCTGCCGGTGGTCAGCTCCGGTGCGGCGCGCTTGCCCCAGACCGAGCCCTCCTCCAGGTCGATGTCCTTGCGGCGCAGCTCCGCCAGCTCTTCCGGACGCATCGAGGCGAAGGCGCCGAGGAGGATCATCAGGCGCCAGCGCAGACCGATCGCGTCGGCGAGGTCGAAGACCTGCGCCACGGTGGCGACGGGCCGTTCGTCAGCCTCCTCCCTGCCCGCGCCCCGGATGCGGCACGGGTTCTTCTTGACCATGTCGTCGTCGAGGGCGGTCTCCATGACGGCCTTGAGCAGGCGGTACGTCTTGGCGACCGTGGTCGCGCCCGTCGCCTTCAGACGTTCGGCCCGCCAGGTGCGCACCTTCGCCGCGCTGATCTCGTTGACGTCCAGCTCGCCGAAGAACGGCTCCAGGTGCAGGCGCAGCAGCCTGCGGTACAGCTCGTCCGTGGTTGCGGCGAGGCCCCGCTCGTCGATCCACTTCGTGGCGTACGCGACGAAGCTGACTGCTCCGGCGTTTGGGTCGATCCAGTCGCCGCGTGTCTGGTCGGCCTCGGTCTGGCTGAGCCAGATCTCCGCGTCCGTCTTCGTCTCGAAGGTCTCCGGGGCGGCACGCAGGGCTCCGCTCGTATCCGGGTAGCGGGCCTGCCAGCGTCCGGAGGGAAGTTGGCGTACCGATCCGTACCGCCGCCGCTGCGGCTTGCGCTTGCGGGCCATCAGGCCGCCAGCCGGAAGGCGGAGCGGGTCCGGCGTACCGGTTCTACTGTGCGAGCTTCGACGTACGCGTCGAGCGCGCTCTGCGGGATGCGGACATGCCGGCCGATCTTGACGTAGCGGATGCGTCGCTCCGCGATCAGCCGACGCGGGAACCGTTCACCGGTGCCCAGTTGTTCGGCGACTTCGGACACGGTGAGCAGACGGTCGGCGGGGGTGTTCACCTCCTCGGCCGTGCGGGAGGAGGGCGGCAGGGCAGGGGGTATTGCGGCTCGGCGCAATGTGGGTCCTTTTCTGACCGGCACGGGGCGGCAACCCCGGTTCTGCCGGTCGTCGTTCAGGGATGGGCGGTGGGATTTCCACGTTCGGTCGCGGGCGTTCGCGGCGTCCGCGCACCCGGGATCAGCGGCCGGAGCCAGCGCCGGGGTGGCGCCCTCCTGGCTCTTCCGGCGGCCGAGGCAGGGAGCCGGGGGGCTGCACGGCGGCCATGAGGTCTTCGGCGATGGCGTTCGAGACGAGGACGTCGGCCTCTTCCCGCAGATCCGGATGATCGGCGAGGTAAGCGTCGAGTGCGTCGCGTGCGTCGGCGGCAGCGCGATTGGCCAGGCTCATCTCACGATATCGGCGACGGACGTTCTCGATCAGCTCCATGGCGCGGCGCTGGGCCGCCAGCCGCGGAGGGCCGACGAGGTTTTCGAGGGAGATACCGAAGAGCTCGGCGAAACCGATGGCCTCGTCGAGGTTGACCCGCCGCTTGCGGTTCTCGATGCGCCACACGGCAGACGGGTTGATCTCGTAGCCCGCTTCGTTCAGCCGGTCCGAGACCGCGCTGGTGCTCCAGCCACGGGCTTCCCTCTCCAGCTTGATCCGTACGGCGACGTTCTCCTCCCCCCTCAGCACCAGGGATTCACCAGGACCGGCGTCGGCACCCATGGCCAGCTCCACTCCTTCAGGCAGCAAGGTGCTGCGATTGGCAACCCTAAACGCGTACCCCTATTCTGCGATACGCAACGAGTTGCTGCATTAAGCATAATCTGTGGTACACCTGATCACGCAGAGGACCCTTGCCCCCGCAAACGCAAGAAGCCCCGGTGCGCGAGCACCGGGGCCGAAGCGAAACCCCCACCACCGCCCATCCCTGAACGGACAACCGGTCAGGCCGAGGTTGCCGCCTCGATGGCCTGCCGCGTGAGGAACTCTATGCCCCAGAGTACGTGCCCACGTACCTTCCCTGCACCCTCGTTCTGCCACCCCTCCGCGAAGGCGGGGCGATAGGCATGGCGCGGATACGCACCATCAAGCCGGAAGCCTTCGCTTCCGAGTCCCTCGCCGCGGTGTCCGTCACCGCCGAGCGGACGTTCTTCGGCCTGCTCACCCAGGCCGACGACCACGGCCGGTTCCGCGATCAGGCTGCCGTCATCGCCGGCCTGCTCTGGTCGCTGCGCCCCGAGCATGGCCCCATCGGCGTCGAGGACGACCTCAACCAGCTCGACGATGCCGGTCTGATCTGCCGTTACGAGGGCGAGGACGGCAAGCGGTACCTGCGCATCGTCACCTGGCGCCGCCACCAGAAAATCAACCGGCCGAGCGGCAGCCGTCACCCCGCCTGCCTACGTCACGACGGAGCACCGCGCAGTGTACCCGCACGGACCCTCCACGGAACCCTCACGGATACCTCAGTGAGGGCTCGCGGCGGTCTACTTGAGGACAGCGAAGATGCAGGTCAGGAGCGATTCAGTGAGCCCTCCTCGCACCCTCACGTTCCGGATCTAGGACCTAGGATCCTGGACCTAGGATCAGTACCTTCGGGGAACGCGAGCGGCCCCGCGCCGGACACCGTCTCGGCCCAGCAGTTGATCGGCGAATTCGTCGCTGCCTGCGCCCACCGCCCGCCCGAGAAGGTCCTCGGACACCTCGGACGCGAGGTCGGCCAACTCCTCGCCAAGCAGATCGCTCCCCCGCACATCCGGGCCGGGCTGGAGCGTCTGCGCACCAAGGGCCTGAGCCCCAGCGTGCTGCCGAGCCTCGTCAACGAGGCGATGAACGCCACGCAGCCGCCCGCACGGGCAACGCACCGCGCCTGGACCAACCCGACCGACGTCGAGGCCGCGTACGGGGGTGAGCTGTGACCACCGCCGTTCCTGCCGCCCGTGAGCCGCAGCGGATCGGTGCCTTGGCCCGGCTCGACGCGATCCTCGTCGACCGGGGTATCGACCCCGCCGCGCCCCTTCCCGAGCCGCCCGCCGAGCCGGTGACCGCACTGGAGCTGGCCGATGCCCGCGTCCCCGTCCGCTACCGCAGGGCCCGTGCCGACCATCCCCAGGTCACCGGCTGGTTAGAGGAGATCACCCGCGCCGGGCATCCGGGGCCCGGCGCGGGCTCCGGGTATCGCACACGGCCCGTCGCTGCTGATCGCGGGCCCCACCGGCACCGGCAAGACTCACCAGGCGTACGGCGCGGTGCGTTCCCTGCTGGCCGCGGGTGTCCGGCTGCGCTGGGAGGCCACCACTGCCGCCGACCTCTACGCGAGCCTGCGCCCCCGGCAGGGCCACGACCCCGAGCGCGCCCTGTGGGCCCTCGGCCGTTGCCCGCTGCTGATCCTCGACGACCTCGGCGCGGCCAAGAGCACGGAGTGGACCGAGGAGCTGACGTACCGGCTGGTCAACCGCCGTTACAACGACATGCTCCCAACCCTGGTCACCACCAATCTGCGCATCGCCGACCTGCGCGAAGCCGTCGGCGACCGCGTCGCCTCCCGCCTCGCCGAGATGACCACCCGCGTCATCCTCGGCGGCGACGACCGCAGGCGGCGCCGCGGCCATTAACAGGCCCAGGCGCCCTCTCCCCCACCCATCCGCCCCATCCCGGCCGAGCAGCCGGAGGCAGAACCTGCTGCCTCCGGCCCGCCGGGTCCCACGGAGATCTGCCATGTACCACCCGCACAACCTGTCCGATGGCGACCAGCACGGAGGGAGTGCCCGCACGCCCCCAGGCGGAGCAAGGTATCCCGTTGGACCGTCCAGGGGCCGGTCTCACGGGGGTGCCTCCGCCCTGGGGGTGGCGGAGGCACTCGGGCACCAGGGGATGCCCGAGCAGGAGCGGCCCGTCGGCGTCGCCGTGCCGTCGTTGCCGCGTGCCGCCGACGAAGCCGCCCTCCACCGCGTGGCCCGTCGCCGTACGCGCAAGGGCGAGCAGCGTAAGGAGCGTGTCGACGCGCGCTACAGCGTCGAGGAGAAGGGCGCGATCCTGGCCAAGGCCCGTTCGCTGAACGTCTCCGGTGCCCACCTCGTCGCCGCCGCGGTCATGGCCTACGTCCACGGTGACCTCGCCCTGCCCGGCCAGCGCACCCGGACCGACGACTACATCGACGAACTCAACGCCCTGCGTGGTCAAGTCGCGAGGATCGGCACCAACATCAACCAGATCGCCCGCGTCCTCAACTCCGACGGCTCCCCACACCCTGGGGACACCGCCGTCCTGGTCCGCGCCGAGCGCACCCTGGACAGCGTCCGTGCCACCGTCGCTCAGATCGCGGCAGCGGCGAACCAGGCCACCGCCACGAAGGCCGGCCGGTGATCGCGAAGATCAGCCGGGGCAAGAGCACCGCTGGTCTGATCCGCTACCTCTACGGACCCGGCCGCGCCAACGAGCACACCGACCCGCACCTCGTTGCGTCCTGGGACGGCTTCGCCCCCGACCCCGGCCGCGCCGACGACTTCACCGCCGCGACGAAACTCTTCGTGGCCGACCTCGACCTGCACACCAAGCAGGCCCGCCGCCTCGACCGCGCACCGGAGAAGCACGTGTGGCACTGCTCCCTGCGCGCCGCGCCCGAGGACCGCGTCCTGAGCGGCGCCGAGTGGGCGGACATCGCCCGCCGCGTCGTCGCGGCCACCGGCATCGCACCCGACGGCGACCCGGACGGCTGCCGCTGGGCCGCCGTGCGCCACGCGGTCGACCACATCCACATCGCCGCCACCACCGTCCGAGCCGACCTGCGCCCGGCCCGGCACTGGAACGACTACCTCACCGCCGACAAGGAACTCGCCGCCATCGAGAAGGACTATGACCTGCGCCAGGTCGTACGCGGCGACCGCACCTCCGCCAAGCGACCCACCCGCGCCGAACGGGAAAAGGTCCACCGCACCGGCCGCGCCCGCACCGCCCGCGAGCATCTGCGGACCACCGTGCGCACCTACGTCGCCGTGGCCACCAGCACCGACGAGTTCGTCGCTCTGCTCGACCGGACCGACGGCGTCCTCGTCGAGGTCGTACGGTTCCCCTCCGGCGACCTCCGCGGCTACAAAGTCGCCCTGGCCGACGACACCAACGACGCCGGCGAGCCCGTCTGGTTCTCCGGCTCCGAGCTGGCCCCCGACCTGTCCCTGCCCAAGATCAGCGAACGCCTCGCAGCAACCGAATCGGCGCCCACCACCCCGAAGCCGGGCCACCGCAGGCCCGCCCCACTCCACCAGGCCACCGCGGCCGCGGAGCGCGTCCCCCACCACCTCGACCAGGCCACCGACGAAGCCGCCCAGGCCCACCTCGCCGCCTTCGGCGAAGCCCTCGACGCCCTGCCCCACCTCGCACCCCAGAACATCCGCCCCCACCTCCGCCAGGCGGCGGAGACGTTCGAGCGCGCCACCCGCTCCCGCATCCAGGCCGACCACCAGCACGCCCGCGCCCTGCGCAACGCCGTCCGGGCCATGCTCCGCGAATCCGCCCCCAAGGACGGCGCCGCCCTCGCGATGTTCCTCGACGCAGCCGTCCTCATCGCCCTCGCCGCCACCCGCTGGCACCAGACCCGCCACCACGACCAGCAGGTCGCGGCCGCCCACGAGAGCCTGAACCACCTCCAGGCCGCCTACGACCAGGCCGCCGTAGAGCCGCTGGCCACACTGGCCCGGCGAACGCCTCCGCAGCAGAAAACGGAACGGCACGCCGACCAGCTCCGGCAGGCCGTGCCCAACCACGCGGAACACATCCTCAATGACCCCGCCTGGAACGCCCTCACCGCGGTCCTCGCCACCGCAGAGACCGCAGGCCACGACCCGGTACGGCTCCTCCACCAGGCCGCCGATGAACGTGCCCTGATCGATGCCCGCTCTCCGGCGAAGGTGCTGACCTGGCGCATCCACCGACTCGCGCAGAGGCCGGCCCCCAGCGTCCGAGCCCTCGCCGCGCAGGCCCGCAGCACCACAGGGCCAGTCCGTACAGGTGGGATGCACGACGCGACGTTCAGCCGGTCTCAGCCCACCGCGCCAGCGGTGCAGCGGCGACGGCGTTGAACACCCGACCGGTGTTCTCGTCCCCTCCGCACACGGGCCGGAGGAGGCGAGAACGGCGTCGGGCATGGTCACCTCACCCGATCGCTCTGCGATGCTGAGTCCAGCACGCGGAAGGGGCGGCGTAGATGCAGTGGAAGACCCATGGCGAACGGCAGATCTACACGAACCAGTGGGTGAACCTGTGCCTGGTGGATGTCCAACAGCCTGACGGGCACCGGTGGGAACACCACGTCGTCCGGCTCCGGCACCTGGCCGTGGCGGCGGTGGTCAACGACCGCCGCGAGGTCCTGATGATGTGGCGGCACCGGTTCATCACCGACTCCTGGGCGTGGGAGCTGCCCATGGGGCTCATCGAGGAAGGCGAGACCCCGGAGGAAGCGGCGGGCCGCGAGGTCCTGGAGGAGACGGGATGGCGCCCAGGACCGCTCAAGCAGCTCATCTACGCCGAGCCCGCGAACGGCATCACCGACTCGCAGCACCATGTTTTCCGGGCCGACGGCGCGACCCACGTCGGGCCGCCGACGGAGAAGAACGAGTCCGACCGCATCGAGTGGATTCCGCTCGCCGACGTGCGGGGCATGATCGACCGCCGGGAGATCGTGAGCAGTGGCTCCCTCGTCGGTCTGCTGTACGTGCTGATGGATGAGGCGATCCGCTGACGCCCGAGCGGATCACGCCGGCAGCAGTTCCCGCAGACGTGCCTCGAAGGCAATGGCGGTGGGCTCGTTCCGGTGTGGGCCGAGTTGGTCGTAGAACTCTCTGAGGTGGCCGGTCGCCCGCTGAGATGCGACCGCTGAGGCTTGTTCCAGGGCCTCCGTGGCCGTCCGGCACGCCTGTTCCAGCTTGCCGCGCTGGAGCTGGGTGCGGGCGAGCCAGAGCGTGTGGAACGCGCGCCCGCGCTGGTTGGAGTCGCTCTCCCGGCGCAGGGCGTCGGCGATCAGCGGTTCGGCGGTTGCCGCCTCGCCCAGGCGTCCGTGTGCGATGCCGGTGTCCACGATCAGCTTCGGCTCGTCGAAGTACCGCACCCACGTCGGGTCGGAGTCGCCGGGGCGAATGCAGTCGAACTGGCGGTGCGCCTCGGACAGCGCCGCGTGAGTGGCCGTGTGGCTGCCCAGGGTGGCGTGGGCGAAGGCTTCCCGCATGGACAGCATCGACATCACGCGTGGCGTCGCCCCGGGCGCTCCCCGTGCCGCGTCCTGGGCGGCGTTGACGTAGGCCAGGGCATCTCCGGGCTTGTCCTGGTACGTGGCCTGGAGGCTCATGCACGCCAGGACGTTACCGATAAACTGCCGGTCGTCGATCTGCTTGGCCAGTTGCAGCGCCTCGGCGAAGTACGCACGGGCCTGGCTGTACTGGCGGGCGTCGAAGTACGTCCAGCCGGTGAGGCGCGCCAGCTCGGCCGCGACTCCGTGCAGCTCCTGGCGGATGGGTTCGGGGTAGCCGTCGCGCAGCAGGCCGACGACGTACCGGAACTGGCCGACCACGGCCGGCCGAAGGGCCTCGCCACCGTGCTGGTCGTCCCGGCGCCAATAGTCCTCGATCGACGCCTGCAGGGCCCGGAGCGTGGACGGGCCGGGGTCCGCCCGCGAGGCGAGTGCGAGAAAGCTGTCCACCTCGGAACCGGGCAGCGTGGCGGGAACAGGTTCCTGTACTGCCGCTTTCTGGAGCGGCTGCCGCTCGGACACCGCGAGAGCAGTGGGCGTCTCCCAGGAGCGCCGGGCGAGGCCGAGCATGTGGCCGGGGATGCGCAGGCCGTCCGCGACGCGCTCGATGACGTCCATGTGCACCAACTGGCGACGCCCGGCCATCACTTCGCCGACGCGGCTCGGAGTCAGGTCACACCGGCGGGCGATCATCGACGGATAGATGCCTGCTCGCACCTTGACCAGCTGGAAGACCCTGGCGAAGTCGCGGACGCGGCAAGCCTCGATCATCTCCGCGTCGGTGAGCAGCCGGGCAGGCAGTTCCTGCGCACGGGAGGTCTCGGGCATCGCGAAGCTCCAACTACTGAGAACTACTCACTGTCGCTACGAATCACCAGGCCGTGATGGTACCCAAGTTGGGTAATCAGCAGGGCCTTTGGAGCAGGTTGCCCCGCTCGCGATGCTCTCCCCATGGCGAACGAACAGCTGACGAGCATCGGGACCGGTACCTCGGTCCGGAGCCATGCCGTCGATGAGGCCAGGAGGCGGTGAACGTGTTGAGCAGTGCGGCTTGCCCCGCCGTGGGCTCTTTGACGATCGACAAACGGAGCGGGCGGGCCGGAGTGGTCATGGGACACGTGGGCGCGTACGTGCAGCTCCGGCCGCCTCGGGGAGGCACGGAGTGGGACGTGCCTCCCGATGAGTTTCGCCAACCCACCCGTGCCGAAGAGCTGAGTGCCAAAGTGTCTGTCGCCAATGGGCGGTGGGGACGGTGAGAACGCGCCTGGTGCGCTGGCTCGCGCGCTACGCCGGCCCGCTGCTCATCATTCTGTTCTCGACCTCGTGCGGTTTCGTGGTCGGCGTGGCAGTCGCTCTGTCCCGGCATTCGCCGACGGTCGGCCCGTAGCCAGATACCCGACGAACACGGCTGCCCCACCGACCCGAGGCGACCACTCGCACCCCAGCGACACCTACACAGATCGGATCCCTCATGGCAGGCATCGAATACGAGGCGAAGGCCCTCGACATCGACCCCGAAAAGACCGCTCGGCTCATCGTCGAGGCGGGCGGCATCCAGCAGTCCGAGCCCCGGCTCATGCGCCGCTACGTCTACGACACCGTCCCGGCCGTCCCCGGCCGCTGGGTACGGCTCCGCGACACCGGGGACGGCGTCACCCTGTGCGTCAAGCAGATCGCCACGGACGCCGTCGACGGCACCCACGAAACCGAGATCACCGTCGACTCCTTCGAGGAGGCCGGCGCGCTCCTCGGCCTGGTCGGTCTCACGCCGCGCAGCTACCAGGAGAACCGCCGCACCTCCTACACGCTCGGCGGCGTGCGGCTGGAGATCGACGAGTGGCCCCGCATCCCGCCGTACCTGGAGATCGAAGCCGACGACGAAGCCCAGGTCTGGAACACCGCCACGGTCCTCGGGATCGACCGCGAATACCTGACGTCGATCAACACAACCAAGGTCTACGCCCGCTACGGCATCGACCTCGACACCATCGCCGACCTGCGCTTCACGTAGCCAGCGGCATCCGTCGACATCGGCCGGGGCAGCAGCCCAGGCCGGTACGGGAAAAGGGGGAGCATCATGCACGACCTCAAGAACCTGCCGGTCGAGGTCAGGCCGGACCGCACGCTACGTGTAAAGATCATCGACGCCTGCGGGCTGGCCTGCTCGTTCTGCCACAACGAGGGAACACCCGTCACCGCCGACAACACCGGCCGCACCGCAGACCAGTTCACCGGCGCACCGGGCCGCTCCGGCCGCGTGTCGATCTACCTCAAGACCAACGGCGCCGACTTCCTGCCCGCCCGCATCCCCGCCGACACCGACTTCGCCCTGGCCCTCGCCGCCGTCCGCGGCAGCCTCCCCACCAACGAAGTGCACTTCACCGGCGGCGAACCGACCCTCCACCCCGACCTGCCCGGCCTGATCCGCATCGCCCGCCGCCTCGGACTGACCGTCGGCCTCACCTCCAACGGCGAGAACGGCGCCGCCGCCCTCCCCGAGGCCGCAGCCGCCGGCCTCGACCGCATCAACCTCAGCGCCTTCGGCACCACCCCCGACGAACTCGCCGCCGTCCAAGCCCCACGCCTCGCCTCCCCGAAGCTCGCGGCCCGGAAGCTGGACGCGCTCACGCAGACGATCGCGACCGCCCGCGAGCACGGCATCAAGGTCTCCGCGAACATCGTCATCCCCGACCACCACCACGTCGAACGCGTCCTGCGCATCATCGAACAACACGGCCGCACTGTCGTGGTCCGCATGCTCGTCTCCCTGGAGGACGACGGCGCCTCACTCGCCGCGATGCAGCAGGTCGTCGACCACCTCGGCGCCGTCCCCGTCCGGCGGATCATCACAGCCGGGGCATCGGACCAACGGATCCGGTACCGCCTGTCGGACGGGCGGACGCTGTACGCCAAGAGCATCCGGCCCGTACGCCTCCCGGAGACCTGCGCCGACTGCCGGTTCAATAACCCCGACGACTGCCAAGAGGGCTACTACGGCATCCGCATGTACCGCGCCACCAACGGCCACTTCATGGTCGGCGTCTGCACCCAACGCATGGACCTCTGCCTACCACTCGGAGAGTTCGTCATGAGCCAGCGATGCCGGGAAGTCGCCACGTTCCGGGAGGACGAGGCGGCACGGCTCACGCGGCTGTACGCGGTCAACGCACCGGCCCCGGGGACGTCCGCGCCTTCACCTCCTCCGCTGCGCTGAGGCTCATCAAGCAGACGCTCGGCCGCCCTGTCGACGGCGTACGCATCGCCGTCTGGGGCGCTTCCTTCAAGCCCGGTACCGACGACGTCCGCGAATCCCCGGCCCTGGCGATCGCGGCGCTCATGCACCAGCGCGGGGCCGACCCCAAGACCCTCGCCCCGCTGGTCGCGGACCAGGTTCTCGTCGACCTCCGCAACCTCATCGACGCCGACGCCTGGCGCATGGCCGGATGGACCGTCCGCCAGCTCGGACGACTCGCACAGGAATAGCCGAACCCATCGATCGGAGGTCCGACGTGGACACCCTGTGGGACAACATCGAGAAACTCTCCGCCGTCTGCCGAGCGGCCGGCGCCCACCTCCCCGACAAGGAGCTCAAAGCCCTCCAGGTCGGCAAGGTCTCCGAGGAAGCCGGCCAGGCCATGCACACCCTTCACGGCCTGAAGGGCCTCACCACCTGCGGCGACGACCACACCTGGTCCGAGGTCCAGAACGACTTGGTTGGCGCTGCCATCGCGGCCCTCCTGGCGATGCACTACATCGACCCCACGGGCGCCCGCGCCACCTTCGACGAGATCATCCACCGCCGCACCCACAGGGGGGCGAGGCCGCCACATTTGCATCTACCTGACGATCAGCTGACCTGCCGCCGGCCGCACCCCCAGATGTGGTCGACGGCGACGCGGGCACGAGCCACAGCAGGGCACTGGTAACGGCCCACCGAATGAGCGGCGAACCAAATGGACCCGGCTGCCACATGACTGCGAGCACACCAGGGCTTCCCACACCACTCAGAAGCCGACTTGCACGTTACGTGCTCGCGTGATTACAGTCCCGCCGAGCGACCCGCTCGGTGTCCGACACCATGGCGGCACGGCCCGCTCGGTCCTCAGGTTCCGAGCCGTCGTGTCGTCTCGCCGCGCTCCTCGGGAATGAGGCTGCTCACCGCCTCCTCTCCAGGGCCGGATGGTGTGCGGTCCGCGCGGCACCAGAGGTCTGTGGATTCCTTTCCCGCCCCAGACCGACACGGGTGGAGGTCGGCGGTCGGGTACGCCCGCGCTCTCTCGCTCTGTCCGACGCACCCGTGGTCGGGCAAGCCAGGCGCCAACGCCGATGAGACAGATGAGACATCGGCCGACCCAGCGGAGCGCGGTCTCGTGACGGAAACGACCAACACCTTCTTTATCCCCCTCGACCAGGCACAGGTCAGCCTCGTGACCGCCGTGTTGCACCGGGCGGCCCGGGATTGCCGGGCCGTGGATGTGCCCGGCATCCCGCCATACGACCGATCGGTGGTCACCCTCGGTCGTATGGCGGCACGGTGGGCGGCCATCTCTGAGCGCGAGGAACACTGCGATACCGTCAACGTCCACGGTGAACGGCTATACAGCGTCTCACTCACCCTGGAGGAGTGGTACCAGGCACGGGCAGCCCTCAGCGAATACGCCGCGCGTCTCACGCGCACCGCGGGCGACGCGCCGTCCCCGCGCGAGAACCACAGGCAGGCGACACGGGCGTTGCTCCTCGTGGACCGCATCACGGAGGTCATCGCCCATGGCTGAGGATCCTGCGGGCCTGGACGGAGCGGTGGAAGAGGAAGTGGTCCCGGGGTGGCAGCCCACCCCCTGGGCGCTGCCCCGCACCGCGGCGGTCGACAACCTCGCCGACGCCCTGCGCAGGCACGGACTCACGGAGGGCGGGGTGCGCGCGATGGCCCGCGCCGCCATGCGTCCGGACGACATGCGACGGAGGCTCGCGGACCCCGCCGAACTGAGGGTTCAGGGCGGGACTTTGTTGATCGCGGAGACGCGGCTGTGGTCGGCGACCGTACTGCCCCATCCCGCGAATCCGCGGGAGTACGGGCACCGCCAATACGCGCTGTCGGGCCTGGGAATGCGACGGTCCACGCTGGTAGAACCGCGGTCGGCCCCGGGTGACGCCGCTGGGTTGGAGATGCGCGCCGAGACGCCGTCCAGGCTTGCCCAACGCTTGGAGGACGCGAAGGGGCGGCTGGTCCGGGACAACCCTCTGGCCCAGGACATCGCCGTCGAGGGGGTTCTCCAGCCGCTGACCGTGGTCCCCCTGACGGTGGTGCACGAGAACGGCCATCCCGACTGCGCGCTGCTCATCGCGGCCGACGGGTCGAGCCGGATCAGCGCGGTGCACGAACTCCTCGACTACCAGCCGTCGAGGATCGCGTACGAGTGGGGTGCCGACGACCGGAAGCTTCGCGGTGAGATCAGCCGCTGGGCCCGGCTGGTGCGGAAGCAGGGGTGGCCGGGGCTGACCGAGGACGAGCGGAGCAAGGTCCGCGCGCTCAGCGTCCCCGCCCGCGTGGTCGTCGGGTTCCGCCCCGACACCCGCACGGGGCAGATGTTCCACACGGCGGTACGCAACTTCATCGGCCTCACCCACATCCGTCCGCCGCGCCCCTACGGGCCGGCCGTGGAGAACGAGGCGAAGGCGGACGCCGTCCTCGACAGCCTCGCCGAGCCGGGACGGTCCGCCACGGCCTACATCACGGAGACGGAGAAGCGTTGGTTCTCCGGAACCATCTCCCGGGAGGAGGTGAAGGCGGCCGGGCTGAGCCATGAACTGGACATCCGCGCGGAAGAAATCGTGCGCTCGCTGCTGGGCGGTGGGATCAGTACCGCGCGCCGGGTCAACGAGGGCATCCGGTCCCTCACCGCGAAGCAGCGGCCGAAGCGGGACGAGCGTGTCGACGTCGCCGTGGAGCTGATCCTGCGTCCGGTGCGCACCGGGCTGAGCGACGACGCCAAGTTCGTCCGCCCGCGGCGCGCGGTGCTCCAGCGCGCGTACCGGCTGCCGGAGATCGAGCAACTGCGGGCCGAGGCGCGGTGGGAGGAGCCAGGGGCGGGCGGCCACGCCCTGGAGAAGCTGCGCGACGCGGCCCTGGCCGAGGCGGACCGAGGCCTGGGCGACAGCGGCAGGCTCGGCCCCGCGCAGACCGAACTCGCGGTGAAGGCGGCCTACCACATGGCGATGGCCGAGCCGATGGCCCTGCAGCGCGAGGTCTTCGGCGGCGGGGAGGAGGAGGACGACCGGGGGGCCGCGACGGTGCTGCGGGCCATGCTGTCCCGGCGGCGCGGCATCCTCCAGGCGTACGAGGCCGTCCGGGCGGGACGGGCGGGCGAACGCCTCCACGAGGTGGACGAGAGCGGCAGCCCCCTGGCCACGGCCGAGGGCCGACCACGGATCCTCACGGACGCCTTGGTGCGCCACGCCTACAGTGGCGGGCCGGTGCCGCTCGAAGACTCCCGGGTGGGTAGCAAAGCCGCCTCCGTGAGCTGGGCGTGCGTGCGGGAGAGCGTCGACAGGCTGCGCAGGGACGTGGACGGGATGGCGGGCGTGCCCGTGGAGGAGGGCGGGGCGAGCTTCGTCGCCCAAGAGGGCTGGGCCCCCCCCCAGGTGAAAGAGGTACGGGACGCTCTCGACCGTGTCAGCCGCAGGATCGCGGGATGGGCGGACCGGGCCGAGGAACGGGCCGAGGCCATGGCGGCGGAGTCGTGACCGCCCGCCCCCGTCAGCCGCAGCGGGCGATGCCCTCCTCCGCCCGGGTCCGGTACATCTCCAGTCCGTCCACATCGGCGGTGTCCTGCCGGATCGCCGTATAGAGGTCTCTGGCCTCCTCGCGGTCGATCTGGGCGAGCAGGGCCTCGGCCAGATCGAAGCGGAGGTCCAGCACTTCGTGGGCGCGCAGGCCGTATTGCTCCGCCAGGTCCGGCAGGCGCTCCCTGAGCAGGTCGACCGCCTTCGCCGGCTCCGTCCCGAGCAGGCGTCGCGCCTCGTGGTGGAGGTCCTTGGCGTCGGCCCTCGGCCGGTACGTGCGGGAAACGGTGCCGGGCAGCTCCACCCGAGGGCCGGTCAGCGGCACATCCTCGGGCGCGAACGGCAGGCGGAAGGGACGGGTGGGGTCCGGGAAGACGTGGTCGTCCGGCGGGTCGTCACCGTTGGCGGGCAGGTAGACACGGAGGATCTTGTTGACCTCGTCCGCGCTGGTGGGGCGGTCCGCCGGGTCCTTGGCGAGCAGCCGGTCGACGAGGTCCAGTACTGCTTCTGGCAGCCCCTCGCGCAACCCGCCCAGCGCGTCGGGGGTGACGGTGGTGTGCATGTGGCGGAGCACGAACTCGTCGTCCTGAAGAAAGACCGGGCGGCCCGCGAGCATCTTGTACAGCAGGCAGCCCAGGGCGTAGAGGTCGGACTTTCCGGTGACCTGTCTGCCCTCGTACTGCTCGGGCGACATGTACCCGGGACTTCCCGGATTCCTTCCCGTCCTGGTGAGCCTGGTGTCGACGGCGGCGCCCTCCACCCGGGCGATGCCGAAGTCCAGGACTTTGGTATGACCCTGTTCGGAGACCATCACGTTGGAGGGCTTCAGGTCGCGGTGCACGATGCCGGCGCGATGGGCCGCCGCGAGGACGGCGCAGATGGGCACGATGATGCTGGCGGCCACGGAGAGTTCGAGCGGCCCGCACTCCTCCATCAGTTCGTCCAGGGTCGAGCCCTGGACGAGTTCCATGACGAGGTAGAAGTGTCCGTGTTCCTCTCCGACGTCGTAGACCGACGCCACCCCGGTGTTCGTGAATCGTGCCGCCACCCCGGCCTCCTGTTGGAAACGCTTCAGCATCTCGTCCCGGCCTTGGAAGGTCAGGGCCGCGGCGGGGTTCGCGAACTTCACCGCGACGACGCGACTGAGCCTCACGTCGTAAGCCCGCCAGACCATCCCCATGCCACCGGCGCGCAAGGGTCCGTCGAGCCGGTAACGGGAGTTCAGGACGTGACCCTGCCGAATCTCAAACATGCCGTCGGCCTCTTCCCACGGCGCCTCAGCCCCGCCTGTCGTCGTCGATCGGGTCTGCCAGCCCGGCGGCCAGTGCGTCCACCAGGCGGCGGGCGACGCGGCGACCGTGCTCGGCGGCCTCGTCCAGAAGTTCGTCGAGCCGCGCGATGTCCCGGAAGGCCCGACCGATCCGTTGCTGCTCGGCCGGTTCCCGGACCGGGAGGAAGACACGCCCCGGATCAAGGCGGCTCGTCCGCCCGGTGGTTCCCGTCGAGCTTCCTACCCCGGGTCCCCCGGTCAGCGCTCCGGCCAGGAACCAGGAGTCCAGCGACTCCCGTTCGGGACGCAGGACGGTGATGCCCTGGCCGACCGCGGCACCGTACTCCTGCGGATCCGCAGGACGCGCGCCCTGCGGTGAGCCGGCGAACACCAGGACGTCCCCCTCGCGGACGCGCTCGGTCTCGGTGGCGTACGTCCAGCGGCCCGGCGGCGTGCGGGACTGCCCGTCGATCAGGCTGAGGAGCGGGACCCGCGCTTCCACCCCATCGAGCGCTTCCCTGACGGAGGAGCCGCGCCACATCCGCAGGGCACCGGAACGGGTGAGGTCCTCCAGCGAGACGAGCACCTGCGGGTCGGCCGCCGGGACCTCCCTCACCGTGGGGAGGACGTCCGTCAACCCGGCCAGCGTCCGGCGCCAGTGGGTCCGGTCCTCCTCCAGTTGTGCCGGATCGAAGGTCTCACCGGGGTCCGTGCGGACGTGGCGCGCGGGGGTGATGTCCACTTCCTGGTCGAGGAGTTCGATGACGGGGACTGCGCTGGAGACGGCCGGGTCGAGCTCCGCTCCCGTCCGGAAGCGCCGCCACGACTCGGTCACGGCGGTGTGCACGGCCTTCCAGTCCGCGCCGACGGCACGGTTCTCCGGAGCCGCTTCGACCAGCGGTTCGGCATCGACGACGAGTACGGCGGGGGAGGACGGCTCGTTGCTCGGCTGGGTGATCCAGAGATGGGTTCCCAGGGAGTGGGTGGAGGCGGAGCCGGACGGCAGGGCCACGACCGCGCGCAGCGCCCCGCGTCGCACCAACTCGGCCCGGATGCGGCGACCCGACGGCCTGGCCGCTGCCGCTGCGGGCATTAGGAAGACCGCGCTGCCGCCGTCGTCCAGATGGGCCAGGGCATGCTGGACCCAAGCGAGTTCGGGCTCTCCCTTCGGAGGCAGACCGTAGGTCCACCGGGTGTCGTACCCCAGCTTCGAGCGGCCCCAGTCCCGCTGGCCGAACGGAAGGTTGCAGACGATGCTCCGCACCCGTGCGGCGTCGTGGGCGTCCTCCAAGAGGGAGTCGCCCGTGGCCACGGTGACGTCGTGGTGCCCGTGGAGCCGCAGCCGCACATCCGCGACCTCGGCGAGATCGGGCTGGACCTCCTGACCGAGCAGGGAGACGGCGCCGTTCTCCGCGGCCTGGAGCAGGAGTCCACCCGTCCCGCACGCGGGGTCCAGCACGAAGTCGGGAGCCGTGCCGTCCACGGAGCCGGACAGGGCGCACATCAGTGACGCCACCGGGGCGGGGGTCACCTCCACCTGGCGGGCGTGCGCCTCCGTCCAGCGGCTGAGCAGCGCTTCGAACGCCTCTGCCGCGCCGAGCCGGTCTCCGAGCGCGTCGACATGGACGCCCAGGTCCATGGGCAGGCCGCCGACGTCCACCTCCGTCCGGCCGGAGTGCCGAGGCGGCTCCTCGCCGAGCAGGCGGAGCCCTACCGCGGCAAGTATTCCGCCGGGCCGTCCCGGGTCCCGCAGGGCGTTCATGGCCCGCCAGACCTCGTCGACCGGCGAGAGGTGCACCGGCCGGCCGTGGGCTTCGAGCCAATCCACCACTTCCGGCAGGGAGAACTGCGGACTCGCCGCCGTACCGCCCACAGGAGTGGGAAACTCCGCGTACCTCCGGCGCCAGTTGCTCACCGCCGCCGGCCCGACCCCGGCGATACGGGCGATCTCGGTCGCGGTGACCGTGGCTCCGTTCGTCATGATGATCCTCCTCGCAGGCCGCATCCCGGGGATCATAGCTCTTGAGAGGGTTGATTGAAGTCACTCGAAAGAGTGTGTTGACTCCTTTCACAAGAAAATGCTCCCATGAGGAACCCACCAAGGTCGATGTCCTGGAGATCGCATGCCTGCATGGATGCCCCCCCGTGAGAGCACGTGGACCAGCGGACTGATCCGCGTGTTCGCGGGATCCTTCCTCCGCCCGAGCGCCCATGGCAGCTGCCCCTACAAAGGGGCGCTGAAGGCCCGGACCGGAATCAGGCTGGCTCCGGGCCCGCTTCCCGCGTACAAGGCCGACGCTCGGGAGGGCTTCAACCTCGGGCCCCTTGGTGAGGCGCTCGACCTGATCGAGTACGAGGACGTCGACCCCGAGAAAGCCCTCCGCAGGGCCCTGGCGGCCACCCGGGAGCGTCCCCGGGCCGATCCGGGACTCGCCTCCTGGACCCGCTCCGCCCTCGACCGTTACCTGGAGAACAGGACCCCGGACCTGCGGCCGGTCCCCTACTCCTGGGTGCTCGTCACCCGGCTCAAGAAACCCGACGGCCGCGGTGCGCGGCGCTACGAACAGTGCGTCTGGGGTCGCCCGTATGCCTCGGCAGACGGCCGACTGCGCGAACTGCGCGTACCGGTCGCCAGGGGACTGAGCGGGCCGGGCCGGGAAGCCGCGGAGCGCGTCGGACACGCCGAACGGGCCGACCTCGCGGCGGCCGCGCAGGTCGTGGCCTTCGGCGAGCCGCACCGCTTACCGGACCGCTTCCACTGGAGCGACGCGGCCCGACCCGTGCGGGACGTCGGCGAAGCGGCCCGGCGCAAGCCCGGGGAGGTGAGGATCACCGAGGTGAGCTGCCTCGACGGGGGACGGCGCGAGGTGCTCTCCGAAGGTCCCGAGGACGTGGCCCGGCGTTACGCCGCCCACGGCCTCCCGAGGCTGACCGCCGCCGTCTCCGCCAGCACCTTCCTCCCCGGCCACGACTGCGAGGACTGCAAATACGCGCCCAGCTGCCCCGCCCTGCCCCGCCTCGGCGGCCTCTTGAGCATCGAGGAGCGGAACCGGCCGCGCCGTACGTGGTCGGTCACCAACGGGCGCTCGTACGTCGGCCGCCCGGACCGCGACGAGAGCTGCCCCGCCAGGGAGCGGCTGCGCCGGCTCCGGCTGCCGGACCCCGAGGCCCGTGCCTTCACCCCGCACGTCGTCCGCGGCCACGCCGTGCACGCCTGGATCCAGCAGCGCCACGAGTCCCACCCGGGACTCGCCTGCCGCCCCGACGACGCCCCCGACGGCCGGACCTCTTGGTCAGCGGGACGCTGGACGGTCCCGCCCGACCAGGCGGACCTCGGCGCGCGGATGATCGCAGCGCACGCCCGCCACTGCCCGTACGGGCTCTCCACCGTCAGCGAGCTGGTCCACGAACACACCCTTGTGGTGCACGACACCGAGGCCGACGTAGTGGTGCTCGCCAAGACCGACACGCTCTACCTCGACGGTTCCTCCTGGGTCTACCGGGAGACGAAGACGGACGCCCGGCGGGACCCTCCGCCGGAGACCGACGTCCTGCGCGAAAGGCCGCAACTCGCGCTCGCCGTCCTGCTCAGCACCAGCCCGGTAGTCGGCGAGGACGTCTCCACCACACGGGTGGAGCTGGAAGTCCTCGGTCCGCGTGGCGCCCGGCTCACCGTCATCGACCCCTTCGACGCCGAGATCCGCGCCTCGGCACGCCGGGTCGTGCGGTCCCTGGCCTCCGACTGGCACGCGGACACCACCGCGGTCGCCCGTCCGGGCCCCCACTGCCGGGCCTGCGAGATGTCCGTCTGGTGCCGCCCCGACCTTCCCGACCCGACGAAAGGCTGAGATGAACCCCGACCGGACAGTCCGCACGGCCCGATGGTCGGAGGCGGACGGCGTACTCCTGCTCCGGAGCGTCGCCACCGCCATGGTCCGCCTCGGTGAGGTCGGCGATCCGGGGACTGCGTCCGCCGTGCCGTACCCCGAGGAGGCGCAGCGGGCCCTGAACGCCACGATCCTCACCTGCCTGCTGCTCAAGGCACGCCCCCCGGAGAGCCTTCCCGAACTCGTCGAGTGGGCGGCGCGCCGCCCACTCGACCATTGGCCCGTCACACTGCCGCCGGACGTGGTTCCTCCGGAGGCCCGGCTCCTCGACGAGGCCACCCGCCAGCCGACCCAGCTCTGCTACGAATGGGCCGTGGACGCGGAGGACTCCGCAGCCCGGTACTCCGGGCAGCACCACATGAGCGTCGTGGCCCAGCGTTGCCGCGAGGAGAAGTACCCGGAGGCGTACCGGGCCTTTCGACTCCTGCTGGTGCGGCGTCCCGTATTGACCCGCCGTGAACTGGCCACCCTCCCCGCGGCGGCGGGCAGCGACCTGGGTTCGCTCGGCGACCTGCTGTACGACGTCTACCAGCCGGCACCGGCTGGCCACCTCGACTGGGAACGGCGCAGTTACGTCTCCTGCAAGCGCTGTCACGGCCTGCTCCACCCCACGACCGGGGGCGGACTGTGGTGCGAGCAGCGGCGGTGCCACGAGGCCAGCACCGTCCGACGCGGGCGCGAGTACCGGGCCGACGAAGGCGGCGGAGTCCAGCTGCTGATCAGGCCGCTGCGCCAGTGGGTGTCGGCGCCCGGCCTCATGGAGAAGCGGCTGGCCGGCCAACTGACGGACATCGGGGCGGAGGTCGAACTGTGGCCCGGCTTCGGCGCGTACGGCATGCGCGTCCGGTTCCCCAGCGGCCCGACCCTGGCCGTCGACTGCAAGGACTGGACGAGCCCGGCACTGCTGGGACGCCGGGCCGCCCCGCCGCCGCCCGACCCTCCGTACGACCGCTGCCTGTGGGTGATACCGGCCGGCAGGCTCCGCGATCACCCCGGCTTCCAGGCGGTCTTCGAGCGCTACCGGCCGACCGCATCGCCGGAACTCGTGACCGACCGGGAACTGCTCCGCACTGCGCGGCGACTCGTCGCCGCCGGCCGCCCGTACGAGGACATCGCCCCGGCCGCGCCCGGGGAAGCACCGGAGGGACTGTTCTGATGCGTGACCGCAGCTCCTGGTTCGCCGAGCTCTCCCCCCGCGTCCGCACCGCCTGGCCCAAGGACCGCGGCCCGATCCGAGCGACCCGCCTCTTCCGTGTGGAGCTGGGGCTCTACCTGCTGGAACGCCTCTGCCCCGGCGAGCCGGCCCGCGCCGCATGGACGGTCCTCGGAGGTTATCCCTTCGCCCTGGTCGGGGACCGGACACCGGAGCGGGAGAGGATGCTCCGGGTCGCACGGCACCTGCTGTGGATGCTCCGGCGCCCCCGCACCTGGGAACGCGCGCTGCGGCAGTACGCGTCCTTCCCCGCCGAGGTGCGCGGCTACCTGATCAGCGACCACGACGCGCCTGCCCAACGGCACGAACCGGCCATCGCCTCCGATCGCTGGAGAGCGTACGAACGAGCCCTCACCACCGCTCCCCCCTTCCATCTGAGGCAGCGACTGAAGATCGCCGGGCTTGGAAGGTCCTACCGTTTCCCGCAGGGCAAGCTCCTCACCTCCGTCCGGTTGCCCGAACACCTCCCGGTCGGTGTCGCCCGAGCGCACGGCCTCCTGCGCCCTCCCGACGTGGGGCTTCCGGTCGAGACGACCTGGGACGAGCTGCTGGCGACCGCCGCGTGGATGGACGACCGGCTGGGGATCACCGACCCGCGCAAGGCCTGGCACAACCGGGTGCAGCGAGTCGAACTGGACATGCTCGATTCCGAAGGAACGGCCTACCGGCCGAGCCGGAAGCTGTCCGTCGCCGGCCTCTTCCACCTGGTGGGCATGGTCGGTGCCGGCAAGAGCACGCTGCGGGACGTACTCACCGTCCAGGCCGTCCGGCAAGGACGGAAGGTGACCATCGTCGTGGGGGACGTCGCCGAACAGCTGATGCTGGTGGCCCTCTTCGGCGCGCTGGAACTGAAGGTCGCCCCCGTGCTGGGGTCCTCCACCCGGGCCCGGAACACCCAGCGCATGCACCGCAGGCTCGCGGGCGCCGGCGCGACATCCCTGCTCGGCCACGAGGCCAGGCACTTCACCTATCTGAGCACTGCCTGCCCGCTCGACGCCCTGCGTGGTACCGAGGCACACCAGCCCCTGGACATCCTCGAATCGCCCTGCACCCGCCTGTACCCGGCGGACCCGCGAACGGCCGTGCCGGAGCCGGCCGGGACGGACGCGCCGACCCCGGAACCACCGGCCGGGCCGACCGCCGACGGGCCCGGCGAGACGGGCACCAGCCGGTCGGGCACCGGGCACGGCTGCCCCCTGTGGTCCGGGTGCCCCCGGCAACGCGGCGCCCGCGACCTGGTCGACGCGGACATCTGGGTGGCCAACCCCGCCAGCCTTCTCTACGGACTGGCCCCCCGGCACCAGAACCGGGAGCGGGCCCGGTTTCTGGAGATCGCGTGCGTCCGGAGCGATCTGATCATCGTGGACGAGGCCGATCGCGTACAGATGCAGCTCGACTCGATGTTCGTGCCCTCCGCCACCCTCGTCGGACGATCCCCGGATTCCTGGCTCGACGAACTGCAGGCCCACACGACCGACGAGTTCGCCAGGAACGGGCGCCTACAACTGTCGGACGCGGACGTGGACCGCTGGTCCTCCGCCCTGACCGCGTCGATCGCCGCCACCAACCGGCTGTACTCGATGCTGATGCGCCACCCCAAGCTCCGGGCCTGGGTGCAGGCCGACTACTTCAGCACCTGGACCCTCCAGCAGAAGCTGGTCGAGGACTGGTTCCGGGGCCGTTCCGCCCTCGGCGGCCAGAACGCCCAGGACGAGCCCGACGACGAGACGGACGACGAATTCGAGGAAGAACATTCCGAGGAGGACGACCCGGACGACCCTGATGCCCACGGCACCGGAGAGGGCGAGGAGCCGGCGGACCCGGACGACGCGCGCCGGGCCGCGGTCATGGAGGTGCTGGACGCCTTCCGCGATGAGCCCCTCGGGGGCGTCCATCCCGAGTCCTCCGAACTAGCCGAGCTGGTGGGCCTCGCCCACGATCTGCTGCACACCCTGGACGAGGACCGCACCCGGGCCAGGGCCGAAGCCGCACTGCGGCGGCTGTCCGGGATCGCTCCCGCCTCCGCGGACGAACTTCTCGACAAGACCATGCGGTTCGAGTTCACTCTGCTGCTCGGGGTGCTCCAGCAACGCCTCGACGTCCTCACCGAACTGTGGCCGACGGTGGAGGCCGCACTCAACCTGGAATCGACGGACAACCAGCTGTCCCGCCGGCCCCCGCTCGACTACGGCCCCCTCGTCCCGGAATCGCCGATGGGCAACATCCTCGGGTTCCAGTTCCTCCCCGAGGAGCCGGACGCCGCACCAGGCTCCGGCAGCGCCGTGCTCCGCTTCTTCCGCTGCGCCGGAGTGGGACGGTCGCTGCTGACCTCACTGCACGAGGTGTCCTCGCTCGACGGCGCCCCGCCGGCCAACGTCCTCCTGATGTCGGGAACCAGCTGGGCGGGCACCGCGGTGGGCGCCCACGTGCTGGCGCCGGTCAAAGCCATCCTGAAGTCCTCCCCCAAGGAACGCGGCGCGCTGCGCCGTACCTCCTTCCGGAAGATCTTCATCCCGGGGCCCGACGGGAAACCCCTCCACCTGTCCGGCATGCGGCCCGACCGTCGGCCCAAGGTCCTGGAACTGATGCTCGAAGGCCTCGCCCGACCCCGGGGAGACCAGCTCCAGAGCGACTTCGAACAGGAACTGAACCTGATCGGGAGCGCTAGGAGGAAGCGCCTGCTGGTGCTCGTCGGCTCGTACGAGGAGGCCCGCCGGGGCTTCCAGCTCCTCGACACCATCCCCCGCTGGAAGGGAAAGGTGCGTCGGCTGATCGCGGACGACGCGGAGCTGGAGGTCTCCTTCGGCGGGGCCACGCCGGGAGACCCGTCCACGGTCACCGAGCCCGGGACGCTGCGGCGCGGTGACGTCTCCTCCTTCGGCTCCATGGACGCCGAGATCCTCATCGCACCGCTCATGTCCGTGGAACGCGGGCACAACATCCTGAACGACGCCGGACAGGCGGCGATCGGCTCGGTCTTCTTCCTGGCCCGGCCGCACCCCCGCCCGCACGACATCGGCCTGGCGGTCCAGGACATCAACAGCTGGGTGACCCGCCTGGTGGCCGGCGGCGGATTCGACGAGTTGGTCTCCTCGGCTCCGGACCTCGACCGGGCCGGACGCGCCTTCCGCCGGGAGGCGCGCATCCGGTGGCGCCACCTGCTCACCCGGAAGATGGCCTGGCGGCACCTGAACGACGAGGACAAGGCCGCTTTCACCTGGGACCGGCTGGTCGTGATGTGGCAGGTGATCGGGCGGCTGGTACGAGGCGGGGTCCCGGCCAGGGTCGTCTTCGTGGACTCCCGCTTCGCCGAACGCGAGGCCGCCGGCCTGGGGCCCGACACCTTCCGCACCGGACTGCTCGCCAGCATGGTCCACGTCCTCGCCCCGTACTTCGACGACGACGGACCGCTCCCCCTCGACCAGCGGCAGCTGGTACAGACCCTCTACGAGCCCCTCTACCTGGCACTCAAGAACATCCCCACCCACCGGCCGGACACGCCGCGCCGCACGGCATGAGGAACCCCGTGACCCGCTACGACAGCATCAGACTCGCCGGCTACGTCCCCGACCCGGACGCCGAGTGGACCGTCCCCTACTACACGCTGGCCCTCCTCCGGCCCCAGCGGAAGCTGCTCCTCGACCTCTACCGCCTGGGACTCAAGCGGCCGAACGACTGCCTCGCCGTCCCGGTCGGCCGTCTCAACTCGCTCCTCCAAGCGCTGGCCCCCGAAGTGGTCTCGGTGGCGAAATGGCTCGACGTCTCCCGCGACGAGCCGTGGCTGTACGCCCGCGGCCCCGTACCCGCAGACGTCTTCGCGACACTGGTGCACGCCTGGGCGAACGACCTGCGCCCCGAGCCCGAGCACCGGCAGGCGGTCCGCGAGGTGCTCGACGCGTTACGTCCCGGTGAACTCCGCTGGGAGCGGCGCGAGGTCCCGATGCTGGCCCGAACGCCGACGGCCGCCGGTACCGCGCAGCCGGACGGACGGCTCTACCAACTGCTCCCCGACGCCCTCGCCGGTCTGGCCCTGGGACTGGATCCGTTCTCCTACCCAGGCGGGTCCCTGGGATTCCGCGGTGTGGCCCGGCGGCCCTCCGACCGGGGTGCAGAGCTACTCTCCTGGCCGCCCGACCGGTACGTGGACCGCGACGGGCGGACGTGGTGGTTCTCGGCTCTCCTCACGCTGACCCTCCAGACCGTCCCGTTCTCCCCGGAGTTCCGGGTCCACCTGCGGTCCGGTGTCCGGCGGTGGGCAACGCGGACCGGACCGAACGGCCTGTACCTCCCGCCCCGTCGCGCCGCCTCCGTCTACCTGCTGGCGAACGCGCCATGGATCGAAGACGGCCCGGAGAACCGGGCCTCCGCCCGCTTCTCCGTAGGACGCCTCCGGTACGACCGCGCGCTTCGCGCCCGTCGATGGGAGGCGGGCGGGCCTGACGGAATGCTCTCCCGGTTGCGGCTCCGGCAGCCGTTCCCCCAGCCCGACAGCCTCACCGGCGACCCGACCCGCTGGCTCGCCGGTACGGGGGGAGTCACCGCCGCCGTGGTGCACAGCGCGCCGATGGGCTCGCACGGGGTGAAGGCCGGTTTGATGCCCGGTGATCGCGTCCCGCTCACGGAATGGTTCGAGCAGGCCCTGCCTGAAGAACTGCGCCGGGCACCGGACCCGGTGCGGGCGAACCGCTGGTTCACGGTGCGGAGACCGGCCGGGCAGCGTACCGGGGAAGTCCTCGCCCCGGACACGCGGGAAACCACGGAACGTCGTCAGGAGTTGGCCGAGCTGCTGGCGGGAGAACCCTTTCGGGCGGAGTTCCTCTGGCTCACCGAGCCCATCAGGGACGCGGGCGTACAGGCACTCGCCACCCTGCTCGGCCTCGACGGGGAACCCGTGCGGAAACCTGCCGGGGAAGCACCCTCCCCGGACGGGGAGACGCTCTCGTGGCAGACGCCCGAGCTCGCGGTGGAACTGCGCCTGGCACGGATCGGCGGGCTCGCCGACAGCCTCGCCCTCTCCCCCGCCGACCAGAGGAGGACCAGTGCCCTGCACGCGGCCATCGCGGACCGCCGCGCCCAGGTCGTACGGCGCCTGCCCGCCGCGTCGGCGGGTGACCGCGCCTCGCTCGCCCTGCTGGAGATCCATCCCAAGGGCGCCTACGCTCCGCGCTCCTCCGACCCCAAGTTCGCTCTGCGACTCGGGTTCCGGGACGCGGGGCGGGTGACCCAGTTCGTGGTGAACCCGCGCAGGGTGCCGGGCAAGCCCGCAGACGCCGACACGGCCAGGGCCAGGAAGCTCGAAGCATGCTGGACGGACGGCTTCCGTCAGCTCGGCCACCGCGCCGTACCCGCCCACGGCCTCGGTCCGGCGATCCCCGCCGACACGCAGTACGCCGCCCTGTGGCTGGTCAAGCGGCGCCGGGACGGGCCGACCCGCCGGGCGGACCTCGTGCCGATCGCCGTCCGCGTGCGCCCCGGCGACCCCGCCCCGGAGCGCATCACCGGCTGGGACGTCAGGACCGGCGAGTGGGTCCCGTACCCGACGCTCCTGATGCGCCTGGCCGAATCGGCCGAACTGCCGACCGCCGACGATTCCGACGAGGAGCCGCCCTCCGACGGTGCGGGCGGCCCCGCCGGGACGGAGGAAGGTGTCGCCCCCGATCAGGACGAGGACCGGAACGGCTCCACCGAACGGCATCGGAGGATCGTGGCGGACGCCGTGCAGGAGGTTTTGTTCGGCCTGCGCGATCGCCCGACCCTGCTGCTGGTCCACGCCCAGAATGCCCGCTGGTTGTGGCCGTGGCTGCAGGACGGCCACATCGAGCCGGACAGGGTCCGGCTCCACGGCCGGCCGGCCCAACGGCTGGCCGTCCAGGGCTCCGGGCTCCGCCTGGTCCGGGTCCGGGACAGCACCGACACCGAAACCCCCCAGTGGTGGGGCCACGGACCGCAGACCTCGGACGACGGCGAAGAGGAGGAGAGGTTCGGCATCGCCACCGGGCTGTGGAGACCGTCCGGCCACCACCCGCGGAACCGGGTGTTCGGCAGCACCGGCGAGAAGGCGGGGCCGGGCACGAACGTGTCCGTCATGGCGTCGCGCTGGGCCTTCCGCTCCTACACCAGGGAGGGAAAGACGGGTTCCACGATCGATACCGACCGGCCGGCGTGGAACCCCGGGCTGCTGGAGATCGTCGTCGCGGGATGCCTGCCCGACGACGACCCCGAGCTGTGGGCGACCCTCGCCCACCGGCTGCGGCAGTCGCCCGGACGGGCCCCCCTGCTCGCCCTACCGCTCCCGCTCCACCTGGCCCGCAAGGCCACCGAGTACGTCCTGCCCACCACCCGGGATCAACCGACAGAGCCCGAAGAAGACGACGGAGCCGTTCAGCTCTGCTTCGACCTAGGAGTGATCGCCCCATGAGCAACCCCGATCTCCACGGCATGTGGGCCGACGCCCACGTCTCCTACTCCGCGCCCGCCGGACCGGGCGTCGCCCACCGCTCCGGCCCTCTCGCCGAACAGGCGGCGGCGTGGAACGCCCGGCTGGCCGAAGCGGCACCTCAGGGGGCCCTGCTAACCGACAACGCCATGTTCGCGTCGCTGCGCGGTGGGAACACCCAGCACCTGCTCCACGTCACCCACTCCTTCGACCGCATCATGCGCGACGGCACGCTCCGGCCGTCGGGCGGCTGCCTGGTGGGGAGCCTCTACTGCGCGCCGCTCACGCCCACGTCCGGAGGGCTGCGCATGCACAACCTCGCCGAATACATCCTCACCAGGGAGGCGCCCGCCTCCCTGGCCCGCTCCCCGTTCTCCGGCCGGGTCACGACCCCGCTGATCCTGGAGATCACCACGCCGCGCCACGGCTACCGCGGCCTGGCCGGCATCGACTACCTCCGACTGGGCTCGATCCACCTGCGCAACTACCGCGAGCTGGAGAACCTCCTGGGTCCCGCGGAGCGGTGCGCGCTCCGCGAAGCGGTGGTGAGCCGGGTGAAGAACTCGGCGGACTTCCTCGGCTTGGCGGCCGCCATCGCCCACCGGCCGGAACCGGCAGAGTACGAGGCGTTCCCCCGCCTCCTCTCCGAGACCATCCCCCGACTCCCCGTCCTGGGCTACGTCTACTTCGAGGCCCTGTCGGAGTACCTCATGATGTACTCCCGCTCGCCCCACACGCAGCGGTTGGCGGAGCAGGGAGAGTTCAACAACTGGCTCTACAAGAAAGTGCTGTTCGAGGGATTCCCCGGCACGGCGGGTCACTTCGACCTGGCACGGTTCCGTCCCGGCTTCGCCCTCTTGGAGCAGATCCTGGGCCAAGTGGACCCGAGCATCGAGGCGGCCCATGCCCGAGCCCACCTCACGGCGCGCATCAGCCACCTGGCCACCGCGCGTTTCCTCGGACCGGAACAGGCCTCCGAGCAGTGGCATCGCATCCGGTGGGACTTCGACCACGTCGCGGAGACCTTCGGCCCGCTCCTGGGGCACCTCGTCCATCGCGAGCTGCGCCGCTTCCGCCGATACCCGGACTTCTACCACTTCTTCGACGCGTACAAGGCCGTCCAGGCATGGAACTACTGGAACCACATGGACATCTCGCTGCCCTTCAACGGAACCTTTCCTAAAGGGGAGATCGGCGTCAATCCCGCCTACTCCGAGCTGGACTACCGGGTCTGGCGGGCGGAGCTCGGTGACGACGGCCTCCTCCACCCGGTACAGCAGGTCCCCCTGCGGCTGACGCCCCGGCTGGTCGACACCCAGCACACTCTGATGCGCGACAGCCGGACGGCAGGCAGGCATGACGTCCCGCGGAAGACCCGACGGCTGGCCGACTCGACTCTCTGAGGGCGGAGGGGGTCGGACCTCGTCTCGGTCCGGCCCACGAAACCTTCAGGCTCACGCCCGTGCACAAACCCAGTGCGCAAAGTCTGCCGTCGGTGGCGGCCGAAGCTGGCAACGTAACCAGCAGACGTCCATATCAACTGTTGGCGCGGTGAGGGAACAGGATGATTCGGCAGTCCGCACGATGCAGTGCCCCAGCAGAAGCGTCGGCTCTCCTGTATCACGCAAGTGACCGTGCCACAGTGTGCCACTGTAGACGTGAACTGCGAACGACAACGGCCCAAGAGAGGGATGACGTGAAGTACTCTTCGGGCGCGTTCTCCCAGTTCAGAGACTATAAACGGGTTCAAGTGCCGGGTGATTCCCAAGCTCAGAGCGCGGGTTCGATTCCCGTCACCCGCTCTATAATTGAGGCCCAGGTCGGTGACCTGGGCCTTCGTCGTTGCCCATTCTCCGAGCGACGTGTCAGCCGCGCTTCTGACGCAGGTGGCGGGAGGCAGCAAGGCATGAGGACAGCCATGTCGCCTCATTGCGATCGATGATCAGGTCGCCAACGGTGATCACTCCGCCCATCACGCTGCCGACCCGTACTGAGTGGTCGTCGACGCGGAGCATCTGCCAGTCGGCGTCGCTGTGCCAGAACCGGGCGGTCTTCTCTCCCCGGCGCTGGGCGAAGACGAGCTCTTCTCCGTGCTCGTTGAGGAAGTAGCCGACGTAGTCCTTGCCTGTAATCACGCCGCCGCACAGGCGGGCCAGCAGCTGTTCGATCGCGGGCCGGTTGTCTTCGGTCATGCCGTGGGCTCCTCGGTCTGGTCAGGATCCTGCTGTGCCGACGCGAGGGCCAGCATCCGGGCTGCTGATTCCAGCAGGGTTTCGTACGTGATCACTTCGATGCGTGCCGCGTGCGTGTTGTAGGTGCGAAGTGTCTCCGCGATGTCCTGGGGGGTAATGCCCCCACTGACGAATCGCGGATGCCCGATCACAACCGTTGCCGAGGCTCTACGGGTATCGACTCCATGGTCTGCGAGGATGACCTCGCGGTTCTCATCCATGGTGCGGAGGTAGTTCTGCGCCTGCGACACCGCGTGGTGGGCCGCGGCACCCAACATGAGGTGGCCGCTGCGGCGAATCACCAGGTCCTTGATGTTGGCACGCTTGAGTTCCACCACGTGAAGAGACCCATCACCACGCAGAAGCGGGATATCCAGAATCGTGTCCGCGGTGTACTGCCTACGTGCCAGTTCTGCCACGTAGGCACCGCCGAAGATCCACTCCTGATTCTTCAGACGGGCGTGGAGGGCGCTCTCCGAGCTCGTCTCGTCCTCCACCACAGCACGCAGAGCGTCGAGACCCGCTCGCCGGGCCTTCAGCTCCAACAGCTGAGCGAGCAACCCCGCGTCGGCATCCGCGAGGACGTCGCCCACCATCCGCGCTGCCTCAGTCGAGGCCGGTCGCGGCAGGTTCCTCAGGACCAGCTCCATGTGCCCGTACTGCTGGAGTCGCCTCCTCTCTCGAGTGGGGAGCCGAATCCCACCCTCCCCCGTACCGAGGCCCAAGTGGTCCACGGACAGGGCTATACCGCGAAAAAGGTCCCGCGCGTCGGCCACCGTCGCCTCGGGGTTGTCCTTGGAGAGGGCATCCAAAACGGCCACCGCTCGATCGGCGCCCATGGCCACCAGCCTGCGCATCCCTTCCTCGCTACGATGCCGAGCATTCTCGTCGTAGTAGTTCTCCAGGATCTCGAGGAACAGTTCGCCGCCGGCGTAGGCGGCGAAGCGCTGGAACCGCTGCGCAAGAGCGAAGTCTCCGAGCAGGAGCGATTCCTGGGCAACGTCTTCCAAGGCGTTCACCAATGGCCTGCCCTTGCCGTACCCAGTCCCGCCGAAGGCAGGACCCATGATGCGCAGCACTGCATCCATGCGCTCCAGCACGCTCGGGTGCTCAGTGAGCTCCCGAGCCCTGCTGACCATCTGCCAGAGCGTGAAACCGGAACGGAATGTCGTCATGTGGTGACCTTAGAAGGAGGCACTGACAACGGCGCCAGGTTGAGTGGATCGTGGCCGGACCGGCTCGATCAAACGAGTCTCCGCAGGGCGGGATGCTCTCCGCGCTCTGTGGCCCAACCGTGTCCCTGGGAGCGGTGAACAGCAGTCCCAGGTCCGAGACCTGAGGTTCCGCCGTTGTCTCGATCTGACGTCTCGCCCCGGCAGGAGGTGGTCACCGACGCACCTGCACGCCATCCAAGGGGGCGTGCCACTACGTGGCAGTAGAGGCGGTGAACAGCGGACAACAGGGGAGCCGCCAGACGCTGAAGAGACGTGACCAAGTTGACATTTCTGCAGGTCAGGCCCCATGCATGGGTCAAGCGCCGTGTGATTCCCAAGCTCAGAGCGCGGGTTCGATTCCCGTCACCCGCTCCATACAGAAGCCCCAGGTCAGCGACCTGGGGCTTACTTGTTGCCTAGACCCCTTGTGGGTCGGCATGCCCTCTGCGTGCCCCAACTCAGCGGGAAACAGCGAGCTATGAGGCAACAAGCCGCCCCCAGACCCCAGTGCCGGCCACCCATCTCGAATGACGAGAGGCGATTCGCGTGACGTGCACCACTGAAGCGTCGAATAATTGCCGACTTGCGCTTGCGAAGCGCACCGGTTCCAGGCTTTGGGTAACGCTCGTCAGTGGCCAACTGGCCTACTGGTGCCCGGAGATAAAGGGGACCACATGGAATCCAGCGGTACCGAGTTGGCCGAGGCGCTCAAGGCCGTCCGCGACGGCCTCGCAACAGCGCAGCGGGACGGCGAGGGACCGCCCTTCCGCTGCACGGTCAAGGACGTGACCCCTGACCAGCTCATCCGTGGTGGCGGCGAGGCCGCGCTCTTCGACCCATGCAGGGCGTACGGCGCGAAGTTCACGGCGCCCGCATCCGGATCGACCCAGTCCTTGCGCTCGGTGTCGGCCTGGGTCAGGGTGAGCCAGGTCTGCGCGTCGGTCTTGGTGCCGAAGGTTTTCGGGGCGGTCCGGCGGCTGACGTCCGGCGCCCAGGAGCGGGCCTGCCAGCGGCCCGAGGGGAGCTGCCGGACTGAGCCGAACTCGCGTCGGCGGTGGGGCCTGCGACCCGCCGTCAGGCCGCCTTCCCGTAGGGGGACCGCGTGCGGCACGCAGGCTGGGCCGTGTTGGCCTCGATGTACGCGACGGGCACGTTCTCGGCGATGCGGACGAGGCAGCCGACCTTGACGGAGGCGATGTTCTGGACCTGGCCGGCGGCCGGCAGGTCACCTGGGCCATCGACATGACCGGCGGTGAGCCCGCCCTGCTGTCGGCCCTGCTCGTCACCCCATATCTATGCCCGCGGTGCAAGAATTTTATGGACCCCGCGAGGAGGCTTTCTACCACCGCACATAGGGTGGAAATATTTAGCGCACACAAGCCACCGCAGCATGCTACTGTCGATCTCGGTTGCAGTTTTGGTACCCAAAATTTTCAAGCGTCTCCAGTCGGCCTCCGCGCCGCTGAGGAGCGCTTTATATTTCCCGGCCATTCTCCGGGCTGGGCATCATCGCGGCGACACGGTGTCCGCACGGTGCGGATTCCGGTGCACTGCCCCAAGGAGATATGACATGGCTACTGGCACCGTGAAGTGGTTCAACGCGGCAAAGGGCTTCGGCTTCATCGAGCAGGACGGTGGCGGCGCCGACGTGTTCGCCCACTTCTCGAACATCGCAGCCGAAGGCTTCCGTGAGCTGCTCGAAGGCCAGAAGGTGACCTTCGACATCGCGCAGGGCCAGAAGGGCCCGACGGCCGAGAACATTGTTCCCGCCTGACACTGACGCGCATTTTGTAGCTGGGGCCCGCATCTCTCGGGGTGCGGACCTCAGCTGCACACATTTCCCCGCGGTGATTTCTCCTGCGGGACGCAGGATTTCGGGTCGCGCCCTCCCCACAGTCGCGCCCCTCGACCGCCGTCCTGGATTTCACATCCACCGGACGTCGCCTATTTCAGCGCCTGGGCCTGTACGGATTTCCCGTGGACCAGATGCGCTTTCGCGTTCCATTCGGCCCGGTCTCGTAATTCCCAGCGCTGCTTTTCTGCTGCGGGAGTTCCTTGATGCGTGCCGTATCAAGGAAGGTTCTGAATGAACCCCGCACGTAGGAACGAGCGCTCCTCTCGCACCCGCAGCCGCACCGGCGGCCCCGCTTTCGGCACGGGCGGCGCTGGTTCGCCTCGGGGCGGCCGCTTCGGCTCGTCCACGCCGAGCCGTTCCGGAAGCCCGAGCCGCTCGGGCGGCCGCGGCCGCCGGCCCGCCGTGGTCCAGGGCGAGTTCGCCCCGCCCAAGACGATCACCCCCGCGCTGCCCGCGGTCGACGCCTTCGCCGACCTGGACATGCCCGGGGAACTGCTGGCCGCCCTCGGCGCGCAGGGCGTGACCGTGCCCTTCCCGATCCAGGGCGCCACCCTGCCCAACACCCTGGCCGGCCGTGACGTCCTCGGCCGCGGCCGCACCGGATCCGGCAAGACCCTCGCCTTCGGCCTCGCCCTGCTGGCACGCACCGCCGGACAGCGCGCCGAGCCCCGCCAGCCGCTCGCTCTCGTACTCGTCCCCACCCGCGAGCTGGCCCAGCAGGTGACCGACGCCCTCACCCCGTACGCCCGCTCCGTGAAACTGCGTCTGACCACGGTCGTCGGCGGCATGTCGATCGGCAAGCAGGCCGGCGCGCTGCGCGGAGGCGCGGAGGTCGTCGTAGCCACGCCAGGCCGGTTGAAAGACCTCATCGACCGCGGTGACTGCCGGCTGAACCAGGTCGCCATCACCGTCCTCGACGAAGCCGACCAGATGGCCGACATGGGCTTCATGCCCCAGGTCACCGCCCTGCTCGACCAGGTACGCCCGGAAGGCCAGCGCATGCTCTTCTCCGCCACCCTGGACCGCAACGTCGACCTGCTGGTGCGTCGCTACCTGACCGACCCGGTCGTGCACTCCGTCGACCCGTCCGCCGGCGCGGTGACGACGATGGAGCACCACGTGCTGCACGTCCACAGCGCCGACAAGCAGCGGATGACGACGCAGATCGCGGCGCGCGAAGGCCGGGTCATGATGTTCCTGGACACCAAGCACGCCGTCGACCACCTGACCGAACACCTGCTCAGCAGCGGAGTACGAGCCGCCGCGCTGCACGGCGGGAAGTCCCAGCCCCAGCGCACCCGAACGCTCGCCCAGTTCAAGACCGGCCACGTCACCGTGCTGGTCGCGACCAACGTGGCGGCGCGCGGCATCCACGTCGACAGCCTCGACCTCGTCGTCAACATCGACCCGCCGACCGACCACAAGGACTACCTCCACCGCGGCGGCCGCACCGCCCGCGCCGGCGAGTCCGGCAGCGTCGTCACGCTGGTCACCCCGAACCAGCGCCGCGGCATGACCCGTCTGATGGCCACCGCCGGGATCACCCCGCAGACCACCCAGGTCCGCCCGGGCGAAGAGTCACTACACCGCATCACCGGCGCCCAGGACCCTTCCGGGATCCCGGTCACCATCACCGCACCCGTGACCGAGCGGCCCCGGCGCAGCAGCGCATCCCGCGGCCGACGCAGGCCCCGCCCGGCTACCCGGCGCATGAACGGGCGGCAGTCATCCTTCGACGCGGCGGCCTGAGAACCACTTGATCAGGAAACTGACCCACCTCTGCAGGAGGCACGTTGTGACGTTGATCCAGATGCAGGACCGCTCGGCACATGGCGACCCCGTGCACCGGATGGCGGTCGATGCCATGGAGTCGGACGTTCCGCAAGTCTGTGACGACATGACCGTCGAAGTGGCCTGGTCTGTCATGGCCGGCGCCCGCACGGGTCATCTGCTCGTCTGCGACGAGGACGACCTGTGCACCGGGGTGATCACCCGGGCCCAGCTCGCCGCCGTCCGTGAGGGCGACACGTACACGGACCGGCTCCGGCTCCGCGATGTCCTCGGCGAACGCGAGCCGTTCGCCTCACCCCTGACCACGACGGTCGAGGCCGAGCACGCGATGCGCCATCGCCGGCCGGAGTCGGCCCTGCCCGTTGTCGACGAACAAGGCCGCTCTTCGGTCGTCCTCGCCCTCGCACGCTGAACCGCCTCACGACCGCAGTTCCGACGTGACCGTCCCCTTCCTCTGTGAGGCATCATGCGCTGTGTCATCGCCCGTTTCCCGTTCGACCTGACCAAGAGCGGTGTCCTGGAATCGATGAAGGGCGTCAAGCCCGAGCAGGTCACCGGCGAGTCCGTGACCATCGGCCGCCGCACCTACCCCGCCAAGCAGGTCGGCCAGATCATCACCCGGCAGGACCGACGCGACTTCAGCGCCGGCGAGGTTCTCCGAGCCATGACGCAGCTCGGCTTCACCTGCCACGTCCTGCCCAGGGCCACCGTGCCGACGCACCCCCTCACCCCGCTCCAGCAGGCGTCCGCGATGCTCGGCGTACCGGTGACCGACTGAGCGAGGGGCACGGCACCGGCTGCCACCCGAGCAGCGAGGAGGGCCCGACCGGCACGTGCCGGTCGGGCCCTCCGGCGTCCCGACGGGTCCTTCCACACGTCGCCGGGTCAGTGGTCGGAGTAGCTGAAGTCGCCCATCGTCCAGGCGCTTACGTCGTCGATCGAGACGCGGTACATCCCGCCCGTCTCCGGGATCCCCAACGGTCCCTGAAGGATGCGGGCCATGTGAAAGTGCAGATGTGTGGGCGGACCCTCCCGGCGCGTTGTGGCGGTGAAGATGGAGGCGAACTCGCCCAGGCGGGCGGAGTCCGTCAGGACCTCTGACACCCGCTGCCTCCACACGGCTTCGGGAGCCAGCCGACCGGTGATGACAGCACCACCGGTGACCACGGTCAGGGACATCTGATTGCTCTGCCCCGACTCCACCAGGGCGGCGACGTCAGCGAGCAGCTCGTCAGGCTTCGGCATGAGAGCCGATTCTATTCACCGGCCGTCCCCCGCTCACCAGTGGTCGCGCCCCTGGCGAGTAGGGCACTCCACGTCTCGCCGCCAGAGGCGCGCCGGGTGACCGCAGTCGCTCGGGCGAGGCGATGGACCGCGCCGGAAGCAGTAGTCGAAGCACTGTGCATCGGCGACACACCGGGCCCCCGCGTTCGGCTGCCGCCACGCCCTTGGGCCTGACCAGCAGTGATGGCCGGCCCTGCATGCCTGGGACCACCATGTGCAGCTAGCTCAGCCCGAGGCGCACGAAAATCTATGATGGCCGCAGTAGACATTGGGCGGTGGCGTGGTTATGGTTTCTCTCGTAGCTCAGAGAGACCGAAGGGCTCGGCAGAGACGAACTGCCGGGCAGCAGTACATGCAGTTGCAGTTCGCAGGGCGGTCCGGTGGTGGAGTTCCGAAGCCAGGGTTGTTGCAGGACGGCGACGGGACTGACGGCCGGACCGGGTGGCCCGCAGTCATCAGGGGCCGCCAGGAGCAGTACCAGCAGCGCAGTCAGTGAGCAGTACCTCGGTAAAGGCGTCGGCTGCGGGCGCGCGTACCGGGAAGTTCGGCAGTGGGGTTCCAAGCCAGAGCAGATGCAGGATGGGCAACGGGGCCGGCTGTCGAAGAGTGGCGCTGTGACAGGCCACCAGCAGTACGCAGTTCCCCGCTTCACCAGCAGTTGATCAATGAGGAAGAACGGAGGAGCCAGGCGCCATCAGGATCGCCCGGGCCGAAGGCCGAGCCCGGGTACCGCAGGACATCGATAGTGAGGTGGTCTCCGGTCAAGCAACCGCGATCCCCGCACCCCCGGCAGCAAATCGGCCGGGGCGGCGGAAACAGGAGGTCGGCGCAGTATCAGGGCCGACAGATGGTGTAGTAGTTCCTTCGGGGCCCTGGTGCCGTACGGCACCAGGGCCCCTCCATGCGTTCCATGAGAGAGGTGCAATGACAGCAGACGACTCGTTCGGCCGCCTTGACGACGACGACTACCCCGCCTACACGATGGGCCGGGCCGCCGCCCTCCTCGGCACCACCCAGGGCTTCCTGCGTGCCATCGGCGAGGCCCGCCTGATCACCCCGCTGCGCTCCGAGGGCGGACATCGTCGCTACTCCCGCTACCAACTGCGCATCGCGGCACGCGCCCGGGAACTCGTCGACCAGGGCACCCCCATCGAGGCCGCCTGCCGCATCATCATCCTTGAGGACCAGCTCGAAGAAGCCCAGCGCATCAACGCCGAATACCGCCGCGCCGCCGAGTCGTCCCCGCCGCCGGCCTCGGACTGAGGTGAACTCGCCAGCCGTCGGATACGACCCGGAGCCCTGACGAAGGCGTACTCATGCGCGGATGCCCGTGGGAGATCCGCGCCCGTGGCAGCGCCGCGCATGGCCAGGTGGGTGCCGTGCGCGGCCCGGCTGGAGCACTGCCCGGTTCCTTCCGCGCCCCCGGCACCCGGGACGACCCAACCCATCGGCCCCTCGATGGGCGCCGATTACGCCGTAGACCCGCCCTCTCCTGGCTCACCACCGCAGAGCGTCCATCGGCACCGGCGCTCACGGAGAAGGGGCTGATGGGTGATCAGCCCCGTACGAACCGAACGAGCGGCAGGACCGAGGCGGGCCTCCGGTCGTCCCAACTCCCTCAAGAGTCCTGGACGGAAAACCTCTGGCACCACGTGTCACGCGTCAGGCCCCGGATCGTCAACGGTGGCGACGAGGAGTTGTGTGGCCTGGGTGAGGTGTACGACGCGGTCGTCGATGACCAGGCGGGCCGGGAGTCCGGTCCGGGCGTCGGCGTCGGCGTCGGCGTCGGCGTCGGCGTCGGCGTCGGCGTCGGCGTCGAGGATGCCGGTCCGGGACTGGGTGGTTTCCATACGGAGCACGGCCGTACCCGGTTTCACCGCCTGGTGGGTCGAGTCCGGAAGAAGCAGCGGTGCGGGGCGGGGAGTGCCGGAGTCGGCCAGAGCGGTCCGCCCCTCTCGGAGACGCGGGCGCGGCCGTCGGCCAGCAGCACACCGCCCGCCGGTAGCCGCACCCACACCCACGCCGACGAGATCTGACGGCCACGGGCCCCAGGAGAGGAGTGGCCATGGCGACCCTCCGCGAGCGAAAGAGCTACCGCGAGCAGATCCTCGGGGCGCTGTACGAAGCTGGCGAAGGAACCGCCTCCTCGGAAGGACCGGAACCCGGCTCGCCCACGACCTCGACATCCCGGAACTGGACCTCGCCGCCGCCTGTACCTACCTGGCGGGTGAGGGCCTGATCACCGTCGACTGGCAGCCCGGCAACATCCCCGCCATGGTCACGCTCACCCACCAGGGCATCCGGCTGGGGGAGGCCGAGGAGGAGAAGCGCGGCTGAGAGTGCCAACGCTTGCGCCCGCAACGCGGGCTCACGGACGATGCGGGAAGAGTCACGGCGTCCCACACGGCGGGCGCAGTGAACCGTGTCATCCCGACGTCCGCCGGGGGCGTGCCTCAAGCGTGCCCTTCGGAGTGGTGGACAGCGGTCAACACAGGTGCCAGGAGTACCCGCAGACAACACATACGCCGGAAAGAAATACCAGGTCAGCGACCCTACCGACCACCAAGGCGGCAGTGATTCCCAAGCTCAGAGTGCGGGTTCGATTCCCGTCACCCGCTCCATAGTTGAGGCCCAGGTCGAAGACCTGGGCCTTCGTTGTTGTCTGAACCAGTTCAGGCGTCGCGCACCAGAAGGCTTCTGAGCGGGCTTGCTGCGGGCCGTCCGCACGAGGTCGTCCAGCCCGCTCGCGACTTCTTGTTGCCGTTCAAGTCCGAGTGCTGGTACAGCGGCGCGGCCTTCTCCGACGACTGGCCGGTGTGGACCGTCCTTGAGGGTGGCGCCCGAGCGTGCGCCTTGGCTCGTCCACCAGCGACTCGACCGTTATGCCTCCTTGTAGCCAGGCCGGGTGAAAAAATGCGCGGGTCGGAAAGGGAACGAGGCCCAGTGGAAGACAACAGACGCATAGCCCTGCTCATCGGTGTGGGCGACAATCCGGGGGCGGAACATGTTCTTCCCTCCCTGTCCGCGACGGTCGACGCGGATCTGCATGTGCTGGGCACCTCCTTGGAGGACAGCGGCTACGCCGTGGAGACCCTGCGCAATCCCACCCGAAACGCGATCACCGAACGCATCGCAGAGCTCTCGGCGAGCGCGCCGCCAAGCAGCACACTGCTCCTCTACTTCACCGGGCACGGCATCCGGGTCGGCACCACCGACTACTTGGTGCCCTCCGACGCCCGTGCCCCTGCCGACAACCGCGACAGCGCGGCCGGGTGGGAGCAGCCCCACGTACGGGAGTCGCTTCTGGAGGCCGACATCAGCCGCTATCTGGCCAACTGCTCGGCCAGCAGCGTGCTGTGGTTGATCGACGCCTGCCGGTGGGCCGGGGACGAGCAACAACCCGCCTTCGGCAGCAATGTCGTCCAGGGCCCTCCACACAGCGGTTTCGCCATGATGACGAGCTGCGGCCCAGGTGAACCCAGCGGATTCGCGGAGACGGGGAGCTTCTTCACGTCGGCGCTCGCCCGGGCCTTCGACCCGCTGACCGAGGCCACGACCGTGGAGCAGATCTACGAGAAGACCCGACGCGACACCCAGTCCCTTTCCTTACGAACGCTGGGCGGACCGCAGAAGGTCCTGATCCATTACGGCACCGACCTGGCGGAACAGACCAGGTCCCTGGTGGTCGCCGAGGGCAGACAGCTACTGGAAACGTGGCAGGCCGCCGTGCGCGCACCTGCCCTCTGGGAACGGGTCCCGGATTGCGACACGGATGCCGTGGCCCACCTTCAGGACTGTCTGGCGGACCTGGCCGCACAGGCCGCCCGCCACGTCCACCGTGCTCAGAAGCGGCTGCCCGATCCATGGGCCGACGACGACTATCCGGTACGGCTGCTGACCGGCCGCCTCCTCCAGCTCCTGCCCAAGGGCGCCGAGCTGTCCGCCTTGGAGGTCACCGCGCTGATCGCCGGTGTCCTGTTGCACGAAATGGCCTGGGCCGAGCGGCAGAGCCAGGCCGCCGAGTTCCATCCGCAACTCGTGTGGCGCGACGACGAGGCCGACGACCAGCGGCGACTCTACGAGCAGATCACCGAACACTACCCCCAGATCACCGAGAAGCTCACGAACTCGTACCGATGGCTGGCAGACCCTGGGGATGACCGACATGCCGTCACCCTGTGGCTGGTCCACCGCTGGATCGAGGAGCGGTTCGCGACCGACGAGGAGGCCATACCCGCGGTGCTGGCCGACGGCTTCGTGGCTCGGCTCCTCGACGTGACACTGCCGACGACGGGCGAGCGGCTCGGCGGCCGGGCAGAATCACTCTCCACGGCACTGCGCATGGTCTCCGCGGGCCTCGCCGTCGGAGCTCCACCGGACGACCAGCCGCTACCGCCGGACCGCCACATCGTCCGCGGAACACCGTGGCGCCTGCGCGTACGCCCTCTCGCAGCGCTGCTGCGGCTCGCGGGGATGCTCGCCTTCGACACCCGGTGTCTGCCAGAAGTCCTTGCCGAGCATCTCGCCGTCTCCGATCCGGTGGTGCCGAGCAAGGCGGTCGCCGTGCTCAGGGATGCCTTCTGGGATGTCGACCAGGAAGGGAGCGCCCCTCCGTATCTGCATCTGGACGCGGTCTGCCCTCACCCGGCGATCCACGCGGCGCTCGCCTCGGTCGTCGAGGACGCCGACGACCTCGGTCAGCTGCTACGGGAGTCCGCCCGCCGCCTCCCCCAGGACGAGGCCGCGCTGCTGCGAGGCATCCCGGCGAGGCTGTCCGACCACCGGCTGCGACCGGACCGCGAGCACGGCATGGACTCGTACGACGTTCCGCTCGCCCAGTTCTCGCTGGCGCAGACGGAGATCCGCCGTCTGCTCATGGGGGAGAAGCTGTATGACGGCGAGCCCGAACTCGCGCTGCGGGAGCTGTACCAGAACGCTCTGGATGCCTGCCGCTACCGAGAGATGCGCGGTCGGTATCTGCGGGATCTCGGCCGGGAACCGGCGGAGTGGGCGGGCCGGATCCGCATCGAGGTGGGCGAGGACAGTCGCGGTCGTTACGTCGAGTGTGTGGACAACGGCGTCGGTATGACATTCGACCAACTGAAGAACACCTTCACCCGGGCCGGCCGCCGCTTCGACCAGTCCCATTCCTTCCGCCGGGAACAGGCCGCGTGGCTTCGCCACGACAGTTCACTGCGGCTGTATCCCAACAGCCGTTTCGGTATCGGTGTCTTCAGTTACTTCATGCTCGCCGACGAGATGACGATCGTGACCCGCCATGTCGGCCCGGACGGTCGCCCGGCGAAGAAGGCACTGCGCGTCGAGATCCCCGTCAGCGGCAGTCTCTTCCGCGTACGGGAGGAGGGCGAGCACGGCGGCGCGGCGTTGCCGAAGGGCGGAACGCGCGTCCGGCTGTACCTGCGCCGTGCGGGGGCGCTTCCCGGGGGCTACGCCGTTTCCGTACTGCGCTCTCTCATCCTGATCAGCGAATTCCAGCTGGAAGTACGCGACCAGGACGGCGCGGAGGAGACCTGGCTGCCCGGATGTATCAAGTCCGGTGAAGGCCCGGGAGCGTTCTCCACTCGGTTCGCCTTCGAGGCGGTGCCGGGCACATTGTGGTGGGTCTCGGGCAACGGAGCGATCGTGTGCGACGGGATCGCCGCGAACAAGCGGACCTACGGATATGTGCTCAACCTGTCTGGCGCGCACGCGGGCGAACTCAGCGTCAACCGCAAGACGTTGGAGAGCTACGACACCCAATGGGCACGGAAGCAGTTCCAGCAGGGCGCCCGAGTACTGGCCACAGGCGGGAGGTTGAACCTTCAGTGGCTATGGGCCATGGAGTCTCACGACCCCTCGGTCGCTCGCATCCTCTGGAGGGCTCTGCGGGATCAAGGCGTGCTCGTGTCGGATGGCCGCGGCCGACAGAGGAACCTCGACGAGGTCGGCTGGTTCAGTTTGGACGCCTCCATGGAGGACCGACGCCCGAAGTACGAGGAGAAGAAGCTCTCCGAGGCGGTCCGCCCCTGGCGGCTGGCCGTGCTCGGACCGGAGTTCCGCACCCGGAACGCAGCGGTTCCGCTGTCCCTCTCCGGCCACCCCGTTCCGCAGCCGGGCTGGTCGGACATCGCGGCGAAGGTCGAGGGCGACTGGCGTAACGCGATTCTGGTGGCCGACGAACAGGACGCAACCGTGGCAGAGGTGCTCCGCGCGACGCGGGGCCTGCGCATCGCCCATCCGCGCCTGGCGGGGCCAGCAGTCATCAGTGACGGCGACCTCGACTGGAAACCGGAATTCACAGACTGGTACATCATGAAGGGACTCCTGGGCAGCAAACCCCATCCATTGGACGGCCTCGCCATCACTGCCTGGGGGCGGCCCCTGCCGCCCAAGCGACAGGCCGCCGATGAGATCTACTACCGGCACACGCCCGAAGATCTCTCCGGCATCGCCCGGACCTCCGCGAGATTTCGTGAGCCGCTCGGAAAGCTGGCCGAGGCATGCACCCGATACGCACCGTTCGTGGGCGAACCACTGGGCGCCGTACCGGACCACCATCGCGACCACGTCTGCACGGACACCGAGTTGAAGCTTCTTTACCTTCAGGAGGACAAGCACCGCTGGCGGCCCGCCGTGCACCCCTGGGACGTGCCGGCAGTGGCAGCCACGACAGGCCTCACCGCAGATGAAGTGCACCGACGCATGGCCACGTTCGCCTGGCTGGGACGCCCCACACCCGATCCGATCCTGGCCGCCCGATGGGCTGCCGTGTCGCCGGAGGTGCTACCCGTCCTGCGCCGCTTCATCGTCCACGGCGCCGACGGCCGCCCCATGATGCCCTGGGCCGCCACCATCGAGCTGGCCGCGGAGTGCGACATGTCCGTGTGGGAGGCCGAGCGCGCCCTCGCCCGTGAGACGGAGCGTCTCGGAGTGGTCCACCACCGGCGCTACACCAGGCGCTCCTCCGGACGGGACGCGGTCCCCTCACCCGACGCGGCCAACCTCGTACGGTGGCTGCACCAGGAGGGCATCCGCCTGGAGGGCGGCGTATCACTCCGGGACCTCGCTTTCGTCCGCTCACACGAGGAGTCGTTCGAGGAGCTTTCCTGGTACCTGGACGAGTTGAGAGAGGCCGAGGTAGATCTCCCGGATGCAGCGGCCCTGCTGTGCGCCTGGGACGATCTGCCCACGCCGAGCAGATACGCGTTCTCGGGGGTGGACCCCAGCTGGGATGGCGCCGACTATCCCGTGCCGGCGACCTCGGCCGTGCTGTTCACCGGAAGCCAGCGGCTCCGGCAGCAGCTGTCGGTCCTGTGGAACACCGCACACCAGGAAGCCCAGAACATCGGGCTGAGCGCCGCACTCGTGGCTCCACACCCGCCCAAGGTGCTGAGGGAGTTCGTTCCCACGTGGGACGAGATCGCGGCGCTGGTCGACGAAGGCATGTACGAGGACGTGGACTACGAGTGGTTCGAAACCCCTCGCTGGGCCCCGCTCACCGCGCAACGGCTGGTGGGTTACGCCCGCGCCCGCACCCTCGGCGCCCAGACTGCGTACCAGGCTCTGGCGCCCTTGCGGGCCATCGGCGCCCTCGTACCGGAACTGACCGCCGAGGCAGAAGCGGCGCTGCCGGACGAGGTGCCCAGCGCCCACGATGCCGTTGCGGTCGACCCGGCGTATCGCGTCTCCGAGCCCGGCACTCCCCTCCTCCCCCTCGACCTGGTCAGCATCGCGGGCCGGCTCGGTGAGTCGGTACGCCACACCTGGCAACAGCGCATCACGCCGTACGTCGCTCTGGAGGAGACACCGCCGTCGATCACCGACGTACCGGACGTCGTACCCGGCTGGCAAGACCTGGTCCTCCTCTCCGAGGGCCTCGACGGGAAACTTCCCGCGCTGAGCGGCCCGGTCCAGCCAGACCGGATCGAACGCTGTGCTCGGGCAGTTGGTGAGACGCCCGAGTGGGTGCGCGGGCGTCTGGAGAGATATGCAGGCCTGTTCGGGCTCCAGCTGACGTGCACCGCCGAAAGGGAAGAGAAGTCATGACGCGGGCCAACCGACACGATCACCGTATGCCGTACGCCGATGAGGATCTCGGCGAGCTCGATGCCTCTCTGTTCACCCAGCAGCCGGCCCCGGACGGTGGAGGTGTGATCGTCGCAGGGACGTGCCCACGCTGTCATGGCGCCACCAGAACGCTGTTCCCGTGGGCCCGGCCGGGAACAGGGACGAAGGGCAGACTGAGCCTGCTTCTCGGGACGGGAACAACACGGAGGGCGGAGGAAGGACCGGAGCCACTGCTGGCGGAGGTGCACCTGTGCGAGTGCGGGCACGCCCATCCCCATGTGCCCCCGGACACGTCGTTCCTCGGGTGCGGCGCGATCTGGCGAATCCGACGATGAGCGCCTCATCCGAGCGCCGCTGGGCCGAACTCGCCCGTGAACTGGAATTCACCAGACTTCCGGAGCTGCGCAGACAGGCGGAAGGATGGCGCACCGGTCTCACGGGGCTGACAGCCCTGCTCGCGGTCCTCGCCCTGCTGAAGGGCCGCGACAACCTCGGCGATCTGCCGGACGCGGCCCGTGCGACCGCCACCGGATTGCTGGTAGCCGCCTTTGCGCTGCTGGTTACGGGCTCGCTCCTGGCCGTACGAGCGGCGCACGGGACTCCGGAGCACGAGATACTCCTGGGCGGGCAGGCCCTGCGTCGCTGGACCGAGCAGGAAGTGGCACGAGTGACACGGGCACTGGCCTGGGCTGCCCTGTGCTGCGTCCTGGGAGTGTCCCTGGTGGTCGGCGCACTCGTCGTCGCCTGGGTGACGACGGAGCATTCCGATACGCATCCGGTCGTCGTCAGCACGCGCACCGGCGTTCTCTGCGGTGAGTTGCTCCTTGCCGACCGACAACATGTAGAGATTCACTCTGAAATAAGCGGAAAAGTCTCCTTACCATGGACTGCTGTCGTGAGCTTGAAACCTGGAAATGGCTGCAACCGAACGCCCTGATCCATCCGCTTGGATCTGCGGCTTTATGCCACCACACCACCTTCGCTCAGCTAGCCCCCCTTCGCGCGAGCAATACGCACCTATGAAGTACCCCCCTCCGGAACTAAGCCCAGGCCGGTGTGGACCCAGTTTTGATCATTTGCCCGGGCCTGCGGGAACGCCTGAGGCGCCTCGGGTGGTACGAGGGGGCAGCGGGCAGGAACCGATCCCTGATGTTGCCGCTCCGGGCTGATGCCGAAGAATGCGCACATGGCTGAGAGCACACAGTTCCGGGAAGGACTCGCTGCGCGCATTGCGTGCTTCGATCGGGACGGGGCGCAGCAGGCCGCCCGTATGGCGGAGGGAGAGCGGCAGCAGGTGCTGTCCTTGTTTCCGCTGGAGAACTGGAAACAGCTTGACCTGGGACAGTATGCGTTGGGGTCTGACGACCGCAGGGACGAGCTCTCCTTCTGCCGGTTGATGGAATACGGCACCGACAATTCCGGCAGTATCCGCGGCGGCAGCGCAGCGAAGCACATCATCTACCAGCGTTCGGGCCAGTGGCGAGTCGTGCCCAGCGCATTGCGCGCGCTTGGGGCCAAAGCGGCGTGGGCCCAGGTGCGCTCCGAGTTCGTGACAGCCTTCGACGCGGCCAGAGAAGAGAAGTACGCGCCTCTGGACGACCTGGAGTCGCTGTCATACGGACAGGCGCTGACCACCAAGGCACTGGCGGTCTACTTCCCCGGTGAGTTCCTGCCCGTCTTCTCCGCCGCGCACATCCGCCACTTCACTGCGCTGCTGGGAGGCAGGCCTGGTGCGCACTCCTCCGGCATCCCCACTTGGCGGGCAAACCGCGAGCTGCTCACACTCCTGGGCGAGTACGAGGAGTTCAAGGGGTGGAGTCCGCATGAGGTGACGGACTTCCTGTACACCTTCCACGATCCGCGTCCGCAGGACCGCCTGATCTGGAAGATCGCGCCAGGGAAACGTGCCAGCCTCTGGGGCGACTGCCTCCAGAATCGCTGTATCCGGATCGCCTGGGACGAAGTCGGCGGCCTGGGGCAGTACGAGAGCGACCAGGAGCTCAAGGCCGCATTGGATCAGCAGTGGCCGCACAGCACCGGCGGAAACCTGCGGCTTGCACGGCAGATGCTGGCCTTCCGCGACCTGGAGCGCGGCGATCTCGTCGTCGCCAACCAAGGAAAATCGAGAGTGCTGGCCGTAGGCACCGTCGCGGCAGGGTACGTGTACGACCCCCACGCGCAGACGCACCGCCACACCGTGAGCGTGGACTGGGACACCTCGTACGCCCAGAGCTTCGATGCGCCCCGGCACGCCTGGCAGCAGACGCTCGCCAAGGTGCCTGCCACCTTGATGCGGGAGATCCGGCGCGGACGAGGCCGGTACGACGCCGACGCAGACCCCAATCCGACCGTTGACGCCAAGGGCGCCAGGGTCGTGGGAAAGGCTGCGGCCGTCAAGGGGGCCGGGCTGCCGGATGACGAGCTTCCCGATGACGTACGGAAAGTACGGGATCTGCTGGAGCACAAGGGACAGGTCGTGCTCCAGGGCCCGCCCGGCACCGGCAAGACCCGGCTGGCGCTCAGCGTCGCCCTCGCCCTTGCAGGACGTGCGGACCTGATCGAGGCGCCTCCGGGAGAGCGGGCCGCGGGTCTCGCGGAACTGTCCGCACTGCCCAAGAAGGTGGACGGCGACGGGAAAGTGGGAGAGGCAGATGAGGAGCGGGCGGCCCGGCTCACGATGGTGACTTTCCATCCCTCCTACGGATACGAGGACTTCGTCGAGGGTTTCCGGCCGGACACAGCAGCGGCCGGGGCCGGGCTCCATCTGAAGATGAAGAAAGGGGTCTTCCTCCGGGTCTGCGCAGAGGCGAAGAAGGCCCCGAAGGACATCTTCCTGATAGTCGTGGACGAGATGAATCGCGGTGATCTGCCGCGCATTCTCGGTGAGTTGATCACCTTGCTGGAACTCGACAAACGGGGATCGGTCTCCATCACCCTGCCGACCAGCGGGCAACCGCAGACCGTGCCGCCGAACGTCCGCATCATCGGCACCATGAACTCCGCCGACCGCAGCGTGGGCCACATCGACTCCGCGATCCGACGCAGATTCGCGTTCGTCGACGTACCGCCGGACCTGGACTCTCTGGACGGCGAGGTCGAAGGGCTCGGGCTGGCCGCCTTGCTGGAGGGTCTGAACGAGCGGCTCGACGCACAATTCGGCCCGGATCACCTGCTCGGCCAGGCATACCTCCTCTCCGACGACCGGCCGCTCGCCACCGCGGAAACAGCTCTCGCACGCCTTCTACCACGAGATCGTGCCGCTCATCACGGACTACTGCCTCGGCCGCCCCACAATGCTGCAGGCCGTGCTGAGCGAGCTGGTGGACAACAGGACGGGACGAGTCGTCCAGACGAATCCGAGGGACCTTCCGAGCATGCTGGCGAAGGTCTTCGTCACCGACGGGCCCCTCAACGAGGACGGCGCCTCGGCCAAGTCCGAATGGAACGAGGGGTAGCCGGTGGCACAGGGAGCCGCCAGGCGGGAAGTGACGCTCGACGAGTACACGTCCGGCGAAGTACCGAAATCCGACCTGAGCGCCGCCGATCTACACAGGCTCCGTGAGCTCAAGGCCGTCGGTGTGATCGAGAAACTGGACCACTGTGTTCTCACCGCGCGCACGATCACCGGGGTTCTGGAGCTCAGCCGCATCCGGCTCGTGCTCCGTCCCAAGCTCCCGATCGCGGGCAATCGGCTGATCGACTGGCTCTCGTACGCCAGCGGGCAGAACAGCACCACCACCGAGGAGCTGCGCAACTGGCCTCTCGGCAAGGACGGCTACGCAGGTCTGGTACCCGCCGCCTTGCTGTACGAGTGCCAACTGCTGTTGCGCCGCGGTCTGCGCAGGGACTACGTACGCCGACAGCGTGTAGACACCACGCTGCGGGGTCGGCTGAACGTAGCGGCGCAGGCCACCAGATGCTTCGGCGCGGTCGACCAGCTGCACGTCAGCACCTTCGAGTACGAGGACGGAGGCTGGGAAAACTTGGCGTGCGGAGCCGCCCTGACAGCCGTAGCCGGCCAAGTGAGCGACCCTCTCCTCAAGCACCAGCTGACCGTCACGGCCAAGGACTTCCCGGTCCCTCGCCGCATCCCGGACACGTTGTCACTGCTCGCCCGTGGGCAGTACTCCGTACTCAACGACCACTACCGGCCCGCCCACGCATGGGCACGCATGGTGCTCGGCGGCGGCGGACCCAACGATCTGCTGAACCCGTACGGCTTTAGGGCACAAGGACTGTTGCTCAAGCTGGACGATCTCTGGGAGAGCGTCGTCCAGAGGATGGCGGCCGAGGCAGCGGTGGCTGTCGGTGGCCGGTGGGCCAGAGACGCGGGCCACCACATCCGGACATACGGAAGGAACGGGAGCAGTAACCCGCCCTTCCGCCCCGACGTGCTGCTGTCCTTCGCCACGCCTGCCGCACCCCCCGGGGCCACGCCCTGCCTGGCCGTGGACGCGAAGTACAAGAACTACGCGGAGAAGAACGTCTCCCGTGAGGACCGCCACCAACTCCTCACCTACATCGCCGGCTACACCGACCCCGGCAACCCCCTCGCCCTGGTGGTCCACCCCAACCCACAAGGACCTTCCGAGCACCAGCTGGAATTCCGTGGGCCGCGCGGGCTGGTGGGGCGCATTCTGGTGCTCGGCCTGGACACGCGCACCGATCCGAAGACCGCGGCCGAACCGCTGCGGAAGGCCATCGCGGACTTCGCCGCATTCATGAGCGGCCGTGGCCACGATCCGACCGGGGAAATGCCCGGCTGAGCTTTCGTACATCGGCGTCCGCTTCACCTCCCTCGCCCGGACGGGGGCCCTCAGGCCGATGGCCTGAGGGCCCCCGTGGACCGGGCTCAGCAGCGCAGATCGCCGCCCCAGCTCAGCCCTGCCGCTTGAGTTCGCGCACGGTCGCAGGAAGTGCGAGGCACAGAGCGAGCGAGGTCGCGAAGCCGCCTCCGCCTGCCAGAGCGGTATCGGTGGTGGCAGCTCCTGATCGGAGCACCAGCAGGCTCACGAAGAGGCCGACCACCATGGAACAGGCAACGTACAGCGCAAGCCACAGCTTCCAGGTGCGTCCGGAACGGGCTGTCGGTTCGGGCATGGACTCGATCCTTTCGGGGTCACGTACGAGAAGAGGGAGAGGCGGGTGGGGGAAATCAGTCGGTGGAAGGCCGTCACAGCGGCTCGGCCGAGCCGTGCAGCAGATGTTCGGCGAGTTCGGCACGCAGCCGGCCGAGTGCCTCGACGTACGAGACATGAGCCTCGATACGTTGACCGAGTTCGCCGAGGAGGTCCACGCACCGCCGCTGCTGCCCGATCGGCGGAAGACGCACGGGGAGGTGGCCCAGAGCGGCAGAGCTCAGCGAGGGAGCCGCCGTGGCTGCGGCGCGGTGAGACATCCACTCGCGGGCGTGCCGGAGACCGAGATAGGCGTGGAGGTACAGAGGGTCGACTTCGGCGTACTCGCGTACCCGCAGACGCATCACGTTCGAGCTCAGCAGCCATCCGGCCTGCGATCCGGAGACCAGCGCGGGTTGTTGCTGCGCTCCCGTACGGACACAGACGATGTCGTTCGGGAGCAACTCGAACTTCTTGAAGCGCTCGGCCGCATCCCACGGCACGCGATGGGGAGGCTCGTCCGCGATCTTCCCTCCGACGAGATCCTGCGGGAAGACGAGCGGAGTACCGATGCCCGCCGTGCGCGCCCCTGCCGGAAGGCGGGTATACGACGGGCCGGCCTGGATCTCGCACAGGTCATCAAGCACTGCCTCGTACCAGCCGCTGGACACCGAGCCCATGAGGTAGCCGTACTCCGCTCCCACCGCCCGCTGCTCCAGCAAGCGCAGCCTGTCCGTATGCCCTGCTACCTCGTCACTGGCTTCGCGCAGCCTGTCCTCCACGGGAGCAGCGCCGTAATTTCCGCCCCCCAGGTAATCGGCAGGGCGAAGCGAATACTCCTCGCCGACGATGTCCGTACGCGGCACGACGGCAGCCGAGAAGCCCCGGTCGGAAGCGCGCCCCGCGTACCCCTCGCCGTCCGGGCACTGCTCTCCGTCGAGCCACGGGCGGACCACTGCCGTGATCGCGTCCCGGTCCGTATCCCGCAGCACTCGCCGACGCCGGACTTTCTCGCCCAACTCCTGAGCATCGACGAACAGGATGTCTTCTCGCACCGGATGCGCGGCACGCCGCAGCAACCACAGGGAGACCGGCACAGGCGTAGCGGAGAACAGGTGGGACGGCAGCGTGATGACGCACTCCACAGCCCCCCTGCGGACAAGCGCGCGGCGGATCTCACGCTCGGCGGTGTTCACCGAATTGCCTGCCTTCACCGGCATGACCACCGCTGCTCGGCCGCCCGGTACCAGCGCATCGAGGACGTACTGCACCCAGGCGAAATTGTCATTGCCCCGTGGTGGTGGTCCGTATGGCCAGTTTCCCGTCCGGCGTCCGGGACCTGGTGTGTCGCTCATGTTGAACGGAGGGTTCGTCAGCACGACATCGGCACCATGCTCGCGATGGGGTGGCCATCGGTCGGACCGAGTGCTGGTCAGCTTCGGCCGCACGCCGAGGTGGAGAAGGTACAGACTCGCGACCGCCTGCAGCCGACCGTCGAGGGTCTCGCCGTACACAGTCCCGGACGCGTCTCCGATGTGCTGGTATGCAGCCGCCAGCATCTCTCCGCCCCTTGTGTAAGGGTCCAGCACCGTGGCCTTCTGCCCGGGAGTCAGCACCAGCGCCGCGGCCAACGAGGCCAAGCCCACCGGGCTACAGAACTCCGAGCTCTGCCGCCCTTCTCGGGCGCTGAACGAATCCCACACGAGCTGGAAAGCTCCAGCGCCCGTGTCTGCTGCCGTCCGTACTGCCGTGGTGAGGTCGTCCCAGCTTCGCGGTTCCAGTTGCAGCAAGCTGCTCCGCATATCGGTGCTGGCGCCATGCCGGCGCAGCGTGTCCTGGGCCATGTCACCGAGGGAGCGGAGCAGCCATTGTGCGTCTCGGGCGCCTTGACCTGCCGACATGGCGTCCTCGATACGGCGCCACTGCTCCGGCTCCGCATGCCGCACATACATCACGATGAGACAGAGATTCACGAAATCTGCCATCGTCGCCGGACCCCGGACCCGGTCCGCGAGCCTGTCCATCAGCTGATCGACGGCCTTCTTGTCCTCGGTCCCGCTGCGCTGAGCGCGGCCTACTGCAGCTTTGGGCTCCACGACCGGTCGATCGCCGCCGGCCCGGCCGAATCGATCGGCGTAGGTGGTTCCGGCCTGCTCCCCGTCGCGCAATTGCGGCTGTGGAACGGTGCGGTTCGCCAGCCACCGCGCGATCTCGGCCTCATGGAAGAGATCCGTATCGCCGGAGCGCACCGGGGCGGGAAAATCTCTGTGCCGCCGGGCCCAGTTCGACACGGTCGGGCGCCTGACGCCCACGCGGTCCGCGATCTGGGTTCGGGTAACAAGACCGGTCTGTTCATCATGTGCCAACTCCATCGTGCCTCCTGAAGGTTGCGCCTGTTGGGCTTCCGGCATGAGGACCGTACGGAGAAGCAGGCGTAAACACCAAGTGCGCATTCACGGTGCTCATGGAGTCGCGAGACACAACAGTGAGACATCGACCTCCCTACGCCCGTCGCCTGAGACAGGAAAACAAGGTAAACCGTGGTCAGAACGGTGCTGGCGACTGATCTTCACCGTAGATTCATTAGATATTGGGGTTAACAAAAATCTCTACTGTTGTGCACGGCACGCGATGAACAGGACCGTTGTCGGACCCCAAGCGCTGTGCGCCTCGCCACCTCAGCGCGCGGGTTCGCTTCCCGTCACCCGCTCCATGGCGACGTCACCCTCGGCGACGTACGGCTACGCGCCATGACGTCGCCCCGGGCGGCACCTCACCGGCATGCCCCGCCAACTGCCTGGCGGAAAGGAACGGTTGGCCGATCGACGCGTACCGCGGAGTAAAGAATGTGGTGGATACATACGACGTCGAGACGATGGGGCTATCAGTGGCAGACGTGAGCAGACCGGGCGTCTCTCCGCCTGGGCGGTCCGGGAAGTCGGGGAGTCGGGGCTCGATGGTCGGTCTCTTCTGGGTCGACGGTGGCGGCTGTTGGCTCGGCGCCTCACCGGTGAGGGAGGGGAGGGGATACGGCTGACGGACGAGGGCCTGGAGGTGGTCGGGGGATCGGGCACGGTCCTGGCCTGGTCACAGGTGAAGCGGGCCAGCGTGCCGAACGCCCCCGCCCGCTCGGCGTTCCGGCGTGGTCTGAGCAGGGCCATCGATATCGTCAGCGCGATGACGGGCTTCATCGATTTCGAGACACCACCGCTGATGACGGTGTGCGTCACGCAGGGCGACGGCGAACGTGAGCACCACGTTCCCACCGCCGCTCCGGCATACACGGAACGCGAGGTGGAGCTCTCCCACGTCCTCCTGGACCGCTTCGTGGCGGGTGAGGCGAGCCCGTCCCTGCTCAAGGAGTGGTGGCGGTCCGTCGACGGTTCCGCCGCCCTCAAGCCGGCGGAGCGCGAGTCGCTGCTGGAGCGGTGGTGCGGGCGTCGGGCCCGGCCCGGCGGGTGTGGCGGAAGGGACGATTCCCGGCCGCGTTCGCACCGGTTCGTACTGGCCCGAATTCCTGCCCTGGCCGCCCGGTACGGGGGCGACGGGCCGGGTGCGCATCTCCGGGGGCGGCATCCGCGCCCGTTTCCCGCACTGCGGCGAACCCGCAGGCCGGCGGTGTGGCAGGCGGTTCGGAACGCCTACGGAGCGCCTACGGATCACGCGCCGTTCGCCCCGCGTTCGCGGGTTCTTCGCGCCCGCCACCGCCTCGTGTCACCGGGCGGCCGCACCGGATCGCGCCGGGCCGCCGCCCCGGACCGCGAGATCCGGCAAGCGGGTCGGCCCTGCACCTTGGCGAATACTTTATGTAAGGGATCCGGTACGTTGAGCGATGTGATCTCTGGGGTGTTACGCGCCGTGCGGCGGCCCGTGGCCGGTCTGTTCGTGGTGCTCGCCGCCCTCGTCCATCTGCTCGGCTGTGCCCACGGCCCGGTGCCGGAGGCGGGGGCGCGGGTGGACTCCCTCACCGTGTCCGCCCGGTGGGCCGTGGACGCCGTGGCGCCCGCCGCCGACGCCGTGCACCGCTCCCCCGGGCCGGAGACGGGTCACTGCCCCGGGGCGGACGTACCCCCGCGGCTCCACCCCGGGCAGTCCCTGACCTTCCCCGACGCCGTCCCGGCCGAACCGGGCGGGCTGCCGTCCGTGGCGGGGCCGGCGGGGCGGCCGGCGCCGGCGATCGCGGGCACCCGGGCGCCGCCGCGGGAGCGGGCCGTGCTGGGAGTGTGGCGGATCTAGAAGGGGCCGCGTCGGCCGGGCGTGCGGTGTTCCGCGCGCGCCGGGCGACGACGCGCAGGCCACCCTTCTCTCCGGCCGTGTGCGGCCGTGCGCCGCGCCGGCCGGCCGTCGAAAAGAGAACGACGATGAACACCGTCAGTGCCATGACGTCTCCCTGCCCGCCCGCCGCGCTGCCGACCGTGTCCGCGCCGTCCGCGCGTACCCCCGCGGGGCTGGTCGGCAACACCCCGCTGATCTGGGTGGGCGAGCCGTTCACCGGCCCGGGACGCGGATTCTGGGCGAAGCTGGAGGGCGCGAACCCCGGCGGGATCAAGGACCGCACCGCCCTGCACATGGTGGGCGAGGCCCGCCGCCGCGGCACACTGCGCAGCGGCGCACCGATCGTGGAGTCCACCTCCGGCACCCTCGGCCTGGGCCTCGCGCTGGCCGGGATCACCTACGGGCACCCCGTACGGGTGGTGACCGACCCGGGCATGGAGCCCATGATGCGGGAGCTGCTGGCCGCCTACGGCGCCGAGGTCCACCTGGTGGACGCCCCGCATCCGGTCGGCGGCTGGCAGCAGGCCCGCCGCGAACGGGTCGCCGAGCTGCTGGCCGGCAGCCCCGGCGCCTGGTGCCCGGACCAGTACCACAACCCCGACAACGTGGCCGCGTACCGTCCGCTCGCCCATGAACTCGTCGCCCAACTGGGCCGGATCGACGCGCTGGTGGTGAGCGTCGGCACCGGCGGCCACTCCGCCGGGGTCGGTTCCGTCCTGCGGGAGTTCTTCCCCCGGCTGCGGATCGTCGGGGTGGACACCACCGGTTCCACGATCTTCGGGCAGCCCGCCGCACCCCGGCTGATGCGCGGGCTGGGCAGCAGCATCCATCCGGGGAACGTCGCCTACGACCTCTTCGACGAGGTCCACTGGGTGGCCGCCCCGGAGGCGGTGTGGGCGGCGCGCCGACTGGCCCGCTGCCACTACGCGACCGGCGGCTGGAGCGTCGGGGCGGTCGCCCTGACGGCGCGGTGGCTGGCGGCCGTCATGCCCGCCGAGTCACGGATCGCGGCGGTCTTCCCGGACGGTCCGCAGCGCTACACCGGCACCGTCTTCTCCGATCCGTACTGCCGTGAGCACGGGCTGCTGACCGCCGCGCCCCCGAGCGCGCCGCAGGAGATCGCCGACACCACCGAGCGCGTCGTCACCTCCTGGACGCGCTGCACCACGGTGACCGATCCGCTGGGCCGGGGCGCCGTACCGGCCGTCACCGCCCCGCACGCCACGGTGGTGGCGCCGTGAGGACGCTGCTGCGGACCATCCGGTCGTTCCCGCCGAGCGCCCAACTACTGATGGCCAATCAGTTCGCCATCAACCTCGCGTTCTACATGCTGATGCCGTACCTGGCCGCGCACCTCGCCGGCGAACTGGGGCTCGCCGCCTGGGCGGTGGGGCTGGTGCTGGGCGTGCGCAACCTCTCCCAGCAGGGGATGTTCCTCATCGGCGGCACCCTCGCCGACCGCTTCGGCTACAAGGTGCCGATCATGGCCGGATGCCTGCTGCGGACCGGCGGGTTCGCCCTGCTGGGCTGGGTGGACGCGCTGCCCGCGCTGGTCATCGCCTCGGCGGCGACCGGGTTCGCCGGGGCGCTGTTCAACCCGGCCGTCCGTGCGTACCTCGCGGCCGAGACCGGGGAGCGGCGGGTGGAGGGTTTCGCCGCCTTCAACGTCTGCTACCAGGGCGGCATGCTGCTCGGCCCGCTGGTCGGACTGGCGCTGCTGGCGGTGGACTTCCGGCTGGTGTGCACGGTGGCGGCCACGGTCTTCGCGGCGCTGACGGCGCTCCAGTGGCGGGCGCTGCCGCAGCGTCGCGGTGACGAACCGGACGCGGGCGCCGCACCGGAGGGCGTGCTGCGGCAGTGGCGGCAGGTCGCGGCCAACCGCCCGTTCCTGCTGTTCTCGCTGGCCATGATCGGTTCGTATGTGCTCACCTTCCAGGTCTATCTGGCGCTGCCGCTGGCCGCCGACGCCGCCCTGGGGTCGGCGGGGACGAAGGCCACCAGCGGGCTTTTCGTGATCTCCGCGGCGGTGGCGGTCTGCGGGCAGTTGCGGCTGACCGGCTGGGCCAGGAAGCGGTGGAGTTCACAGGGCGCGCTGATGCGCGGACTGGTGCTGATGGGCGCGGCGTTCCTGCCGCCGGCGTTCGCGGGCGACGCGCCCGCCGCGGTGCTCGCCGCGCTGGTGGCGGCGGTGGTGCTGCTGGCGGCGGCCGGTGCCGTGGTCTACCCGTTCGAGATGGAGACCGTCGTCTCGCTGTCCGGCAACCGCCTGGTCGCCACCCACTACGGCCTCTACAACACCGTCTCCGGGCTCGGTATCACCCTGGGGAACCTGGCCACCGGCGCCCTCTGGGACTGGGCGGCCCGCCACCACGCCCTGTGGCTGACCTGGGCCGCGCTGACCGCGACCGGTCTGGGCTGCGCCGCCGCCGTCGCGGCCCTGGCCCGTACGGGGCGGCTCGGCGCACCGGAGCCACGTCCGGTGACGGTCTGACGCCGGCCGTCCGCTGACGGTCCGCCCCAGGAGGTGCCCCCCGGCGGGGCGGGCCGTGCGCCTGCTCCGCCGCGGGGCGCCGGGCGGGTGCGGCCTGCGGGGGCGGGCGCGCGCCTGCGGGGGCTGTGCAGTGCAGGCCCCTCGGTGGCGCGTACCGCTCGGGCCGTGCCCGCGCCGCCCCAGGTCACCGGCCGGGCCCGCCCCGCGCCGCGCCCCGTTGTGCCGTCCGCATACCCCCTCCCGGTACGATCCGGGGGCTACGGGTCGGCGGACGTACGGGAGGTCGTGAAGTGGCCGGGCAGCGGAGAGGCACGACCCTGTGCGGTCGGCTGCTGCTCTTCGCCGCGCTGCTGTTCGGCATCATCGCCATGCACAGCCTCGGCCACTGCGCCGAGCACCCCGCCTCCCCCGCCGCCGGGGTCTCCGGCACGACCGCCTCCGCACACCACGGCGGAGGGCCGGAGCCGATGGCCATGAGCATGGGCACGGCCCTGAGCACGACCGCGGGCACGTCCTCCGCAACCGCTGTGGAGGACGACGGCCCCGCGCCCCGTGCGCACGCGCCCCTGCCCGTCGGCGGGGCCGACCCGGCGGCCGTCTGTCTGGCGGTGCTCGGGGCCGTCGCCCTCGTCACGCTCGGCGCGGCCTTCGCGCGCCGGGTGCCGGGCGGGGCGGTCGGCACGCTCGCCCAACTCCCGTACGCGCTGCGGCCGATCCCGCCGCCCCCGTACGGCATACTCCTCGCCCGTATCTCGGTGCTGCGCCTATAGGAGCGCGCCGCGCCGCCCCGGGGTGTCGTCATGACACGCCCCGGGTGCCGGCGCATGCGCGCGCTCCCGCATTTCCCGCACACCGATACGAGGTGCTTTCCCTGATGCGTACTCCCACCCGCCGTACCGCCCTCGGCGCCGGCATCGCTCTCGCCGGCGGTGGTCTGCTCGCCGCCTGTTCCGGATCCGGTTCGGACACCTCGGGCCGTGGCGCCGCCCGCGACTACATCGCCCCGGACGGCAAGGAGGTCGCCGCCGCCGAGGCCGCGCGCAAGCCCGGTGCCGTCCGCAAGGTGCAGCTCACTGCGACCCCGTCCACCCTGGACCTGGGCGGCCGCACCGTCCGCAGCTGGTCGTACGGCGACGCACTGCCCGGCAAGGAGATCCGGGTGACGGCCGGGGACACCCTGGAGGCCACCCTCGCCAACCATCTCCCGCAGGCCACCTCCGTCCACTGGCACGGTCTCGCGCTCCGTAACGACATGGACGGCACACCGGGGCTCTCGCAGGCGCCGGTGAAGGCGGGCGCGTCGTTCACCTATCGCTTCGCCGCCGCGCACCCCGGTACGTACTGGTTCCACCCCCACTCGGGCGTCCAGCAGGACCGCGGGCTGTATGCGCCGCTGATCGTCGAGGACCCCAAGGAGCCGCTGCGGTACGACAAGGAGTGGGTCGTCGTCCTCGACGACTGGGTCGACGGCGTGGACGGCAGCACGCCCGACGCGGTCCTCGCGGAACTGCGCAAGGGCATGGACGGCATGGACATGGACCATGGTGGCATGGATCACGGCGGCATGGAGATGGAGCACCAGGGCATGGACATGGGCCTGGGGCGCTCCGCCGACGCGGGTCGGGTGACCGGCGCGTCGCTCGCCAGCGGGGGCGCCGCCCGGAAGGGGCCCGGCGGCTCGTCCGGGCCCTCCCGGATGATGATGGGTGCGACCAGCGATCTGCTCGGCGGCGACGCCGGGGACGTCGCCTATCCGTACTACCTGGTCAACGGGCGTACGGCGGACGATCCGCAGACCTTCCGCGCCAAGCCCGGCGACCGGGTGCGTATCCGCTTCATCAACGCCGGTGGCGACACCGCCTTCCGCGTCGCCCTCGGCGGCCACCGGATGACCGTCACGCACACCGACGGCTTCCCCGTCGCCCACGCCGAGTCGGACGCGCTGCTGCTGGGCATGGGCGAGCGGTACGACGTGCTCGTCACCGTCAAGGACGGCGTCTTCCCGCTCACCGCGCTCGCCGAGGGCAAGAAGCAGAGCGCGCAGGCGCTGCTGCGGACCGGCTCGGGTGCGGCACCGAAGCCGACCGTGCGCCCGAAGGAGCTGGACGGCAAGCTGCTGCGGGCCGACCAGCTGACGGCCGACGCGTCGGTCCGTCTCCGCCCCGGCAAGCCGGACCGGACGATCGAGCTGCGGCTGACCGGCTCCATGGAGAAGTACGACTGGGCGATCAACGGCAAGCGCTACGACCCGGCGCGGCGCCACCCCGTCCGCGCGGGCGAGCGCGTCCGGCTCTCCTTCGTCAACACCACCACGATGTGGCATCCGATGCACCTGCACGGCCACACCTTCTCCCTCGGTACGTCGGGCCCCCGCAAGGACACCGCGATCGTGCTTCCCGGCCGCACCGTCCACGCCGACTTCGACGCCGACAACCCCGGCCTGTGGATGCTCCACTGCCACAACGTCTACCACTCGGAGTCGGGGATGATGACAGTGCTCGGATACCTGAAGTAGCCCTGAAATTATGAATGTTGACCCTTAGGGGGCGTGGGCGGGCCGTGGGCGTACCGGTCCGCCCACGGCCCCGGCGGGGCGCCGGGGCGGGTGGTCACGGCCGCGGGAGATGCGGCCACCGGGGCGGATGCGGTGGCCGAATTTCCTTCCCCTGAAAGGCTGTTACGGAGTCGGGCCTTCCCGATGGGGACCCGCCTGTCACACCCCGGCGTTACTGTTCCCGAGTGAGCATTCATGTCGTCATTGGGTACGGGCCCGCCGGGGCGGCCACTGCGCAGCTGCTCGTCGAGAAGGGCCATACGGTCAAGGTCGTCACCCGGACGGGACGCGGTGCGCAGGGCGGTCCGGACGGAATCGAGCACCTCGCGTGCGATGCGGCCGACACCGCGCGGCTGAAGGAGGCCGTGCGGGGCGCCGAGGTGATCCACCAGTGCGCCGCGCCGCCCTATCAGCGTTGGGGGCGGGAGTGGCCGGGGCTCGTCGCGTCGGTCTGTGCGGCGGCCGAGGACAGCGGCGCGATCCTCGTCATGCTGGGGAATCTGTACGGCTACGGGCCGGTCGAGGGGCCGCTGACCGAGGAGCTGCCGCTGGCGGCGACGGGCGTCAAGGGCCGGGTGCGGGCCGCCGGTTGGGAGCAGGCGAAGAAGCTGCACGACGCCGGGCGGATCCGGGCGGTCGAGGTGCGGGCGTCGGACTTCTTCGGCCCGGGTGTGACCGACGGCGGGCATCTGGCCGGGCGGGTGCTGCCGCGGCTGCTGGCCGCCAAGGCGGTCTCGGCGCTGGGCGATCCGGACGCGGAGCACAGCTGGAGCTATGTGCCCGATGTGGCGCGGGCGATGGTCGAGGTGGCGGGCGAGGAGCGATCCCTGGGCCGCGCCTGGCACGTGCCGACGTCGACCGCGCGCTCGGTCCGGGAGATGGTGGAGCGGCTGACCGGGCACGCCGGGACCGAGCCGGTCGAGGTGAAGAAGGTGCCGCCGTTCCTGCTGACGCTCGGGGGGCTGTTCTCCCCGATGCTCCGCGAACTGAAAGAGGTCCGGCACCAGTTCGACCGCGGTTTCGTCATGGACGCGAGCGCGTACGAAGCGGAGTTCACGGTCCGGCCCACGCCGATCGACGAGCAGATCGGGGCGACGGTCGACTGGTGGCGCAGCCGTTTGGAGCGCACCGGAGAGAAGTGACCCGGGGCGCCCCTGAGAGCGGATCGGGGGCGTCCCCGAGGAGCAGGTCAGGGGCGCCCGCCCGAAGGGTGCACGCCCCACAACGCCCCGGGCCCACACCATGGACGGTGTGGGCCCGGGGCGTTGCCGTGCGGACGTACGGGCGGACGGCTCCGCGCTCAGCCCATGGACTTCGAGCCGTCGAGCGTCTCGCGGATGATGTCGGCGTGCCCGGCGTGCTGGGCGGTCTCGGCGATGAGGTGGAGCACCACCCGGCGGACGGACCAGCGGGTGCCGGCCTCGAACCACGGCGCGTTCGGGAGCGGCTGGTCGACGCCGAGATCTGGCAGGGAGGCGACCAGTGCGTCGGTGTGGTCGGCCGCCTCGGCGTACGCGTCGAGGGCGCCGGCCAGCGTCTCGCCCGGCAGCATGCGGAAACTGTCGGCCCGCTTGGCCAAGTCGGCCTCGGTCAACTTCGTGAAGTCGGGCATCGCGGACGCGCCCTCGACGAGGAACCGCGTCCAGGCGCCCTCGACCGAGGTGAGGTGCTTGATCAGACCGCCGATACACAGTTCGCTCGCGGTCGGGGTCTGTCCGGCCTGCTCATCGGTGAGATCACGGGCGGTGAGGCGCAGGAAGTGACGCTGCTTGGCGAGGGCTTCCAGGAGGTCGGCGTGCTCCCCGGTGGCGGTCTGCTGGGTGGTGGCGTGCTGTGCGGCGGTCATCGTCGCGCCCTCCGTCTGTGGTCGTCCGGGCGAACCGTCAGGACGGCGCGTGCAGCCGCTCCGTCCGGGGCTCGTTCCCTCGGTCGTCGACCACGTTAGGAGCCATTGCGGCCACTTTCCGTCCGCATTGACGGGAAGAATCGCCGGCATGGCGAACACCAGCTCCCGGACCCTGCGGCTGCTCTCCCTCCTCCAGACCCACCGGTACTGGCCGGGTGCCGAGTTGGCCGAGCGGCTGGAGGTCTCCGCACGGACGCTGCGGCGGGACGTCGACCGGCTGCGGGAGCTGGGCTATCCGGTCGAGGCGCGGCGCGGTGTGGACGGCGGCTACCAGCTCGCGCCCGGGGCGGCGCTGCCGCCGCTGCTGATCGACGACGAGGAGGCGGTGGCGCTCGCCGTCGGCCTCCAGGCCGCGGCACAGGGCGCGGTCGAGGGCATCGCCGAGTCGTCGGTACGGGTGCTGGCCAAGGTGGTGCAGGTGATGCCGGGACGGCTGCGGCGGCGGGTGGAGGCGTTACGGGCGATGACGGTCCCGGCGCAGTGGGGCCCGGCCACGGCGGGAGTGGACCCGGAGGCGCTGACCACGGTGGCGCTCGCCTGCCGGGACAGCGAGGCGCTGCGTTTCTCGTACACCGCCGCCGACGGCCGCCGCTCCGAACGCCATGTCGAGCCGCACCGGTTGGTCTGTCCCGGGCGCCGTTGGTACCTCGTCGCGTACGACCTCGGGCGGCACGACTGGCGCAGCTTCCGGGTCGATCGGATGACCGGGCCGCGCAGTACCGGGGAGCGGTTCCGGCCACGCGAGCTGCCCGCCGAAGACGCCGCCGCGTTCGTCCGCGCCGGGCTGAGCAACCGCCCGGGCCCGCACCGGGCCGAGGCGGTGGTCGAGGCCCCGGCGGAGACGGTGCGGGCGCGGGTCGGGCGGTGGGGCACGGTCGAGGAGCTGGACGGCGGCCGGTGCCGGGTGGTGCTGACGGCGGATGCGCTGGAGTGGCCGGCGATGGTGCTGGGGACGCTCGGGGCGGACTTCCGGGTCGTGAGGCCGCCGGAACTCCAGGAGATGGTGCGGGAGTTGGGGGTGCGGTTCGGGAGGGCGGCGAGCGAAGAGGGGTGAGGCGGTGGTCCGCCCTCCGTTCGGGGCGGTCCGCCCCGGACGCCGGGGCTTGGACCTGCCCGGTCCGCCCGGCCCGCCCCTCAGCGGAGCAGGAAGGCCGCGTCCCACGGGGTTCGTGGCCTGGCGTCGGTGGCGTACGCGTGGAGGGCGAGGGCGATTCCGGCGGCGCCGGTGAGGAGACCGGGGCCGGCGGGGGCGTCGTCCCCTGCGGGTTCCGGGGTCCCGGGGCGCTTCGAGGTGGCCGGGGGCCGCGGCCCGTAGGGGGCGTCAGGGCCGTCCGCACCCTTACGGGTGGCCGGGGCCGGGGGCCCGTAAGGGCCGTCGGGTGCAGCGGCCACCCCCGGGAACCCGTAAGGGAGTTCAGGGTCGTACGCCGCGACGAGCCGGGCTGCCAGCGCGTTGCGGTGGGCCGTGAGTCGGGGGTGCGGGGCGTCCTCGGTGAGCGTGTGGCACAAGTGGAGCAGGCCCGCGTGGCCGTGGCAGAAGGCGTGGTCGGTCACCCCGCGCGGGTGGTCGAGGTCGGCGGCGAGGGCGTCGGCGGCGAGAGTGCACAGTCCGGTGTCGCCGAGGGCGCGTCCGGCCTGGTGGAGGGCGGCGGCGGTGCCGGGGGTGCCGTAGCACCAGGCGGTACGGCCGGGGGCGGGCGGCTCGGCGCCGTACCGCTCCAGGGGGATCAGGGCGGGCCAGCCGCCGTCCTCGGTGCGGTGGGCGAGGAGTTCGGCGACGAGGTCGGTGACGGCGGTGCGCAGCCCGGGGGCCGGGACGCCGTCGCGCAGTGCGGCGGAGAGGACGGCGAGGGGGCCGCTGATGCCGTGCGCCAGGCCGAAGTTGACGTGGCCACGGGGGTAGTGCGGGTCGGCGGCGCCGGGGGCGTGCGGGCCGTCGGGTGACCACCAACCCGGTACCGGCACGCCGTCCAACGGCAGCGGCCGGGTGAGGCGGATGAGGTGGCCGACGGCTTCGGCGAGCGCGTCCTCGTGGGTCCCGCGCCGGAGCAGGAGCAGGCGGGCCAGCCCGGTGACGCCGCTGATCAGGTCGTACCGCGGGAACGGCACCCCGGGGCGGCCCGCGTCCAGGCGGGCGCGTTCCGGCGCCAGGGCGCGGTCGAGGAGGCGGTCGAGTGCGGTGTCGAGGCGGGTGAGGAGGGTGGCGTAGTCGTTCGGGGTGCGGCGGGCGGCGTGCGCCGCGAGGGCGAGGGCCGGTATGCCGTGGTAGAGCCCCTGGTCCGTCCGTCCGGAGAGGCGGGCGGCGGCCGCACCGAGATGGGCGTGGGCGGCCCGGCGGAACTTCGGTTGCCCGTAGGACAGTTCGGCGTGGAGCAGGGCGAGGGCCGGGTAGCCGTGGTCCAGGCTGAGCGGGGCCAGGTCCGGGACGTGTTCGGCCATGCGCTCCGGATCGGCGAGCCTCCCGGCCACCTCGTACGCCACCTCGGCGGCGCGCGGGCGCAGGACCGGGGGCCGCGGTGGAGTCATCGGACGTGCCTCCTGCGGTCGGTGTGGGCCTGCGCGGCGCCGCGGGCGACGGCGTGCGCGAGGAGTTCGCCGGGGCGGTCGGTGCCGATGAGGCGGTTGTGGTGCATGTGCAGCAGGGAGCTGAGGACCTGATCGGGGTCCGACCAGCTCCGTTCCCCGAGATCGCGCAGGAGGGTGCCGTAGCGGGCGGTGGCCTCGGCGCGCCGCCGCCACAGGCTGCGCAGCGCCTCGTCGGCGTCGCCCGCCGGGCCCGCGCGGTACGGGTCGACCAGCGGCAGGGCCTCGCGGCGGCGCTCGCGGAAGCCGCGCTGGCGCTGCTCGTCCTTCGGGACCCTCCGCACCAGCCAGTCGGCGCCGGCCGGGTCGCCCTGCTCCGTCCCGTCCGCAGTGTGGAAGGCCCGGGCCAGATCGGCGAAGCCCGCGGCGGCGACCAGCAGCGGCTCGGTCCGCTCCCGCCGGGCGTGGCGGCGACGCAGCTGCTCCAGCACGGCAACGCTGTCGGCGTGGAAGACCCGCTCGGCCGCTTCCATCGCCTCCGGGCCGCCGTACCGCTCCAGCTCCGGGTCGTAGGTGTCCCAGACCGCACGCCGGGTCAGAGCGGCGGCGTGCAGTGCGGAGGTCGCCGCGTGGAGCCGCGGCTGGAGGTCACGGGCGAGCGCGGCGGCCGGTCCGTGGAAGCGCAACCGCAGGTGGGGGCCGTCGCCGTCGGTATAGCGGAGGAAGAACCAGCGGTCGACATCGTCGGGCAACTCCCCGAGGAACGGCGCGAGATGGGTTGCCAGCAGTTCCTCGTGGCGGTCGGCCGGGGCGTAGAGGGAGAGGTGGAGCCAGTCGCCGCCGGGGAGGTGCACGGCGCCGGGGGTGCGGCGAGGGGTGGGGCGGCGCGTGGCGCGGGGCTTCCCGCCCGGGGTGTGGGCTCCGGGGACGGCGCGCAGCGGGATGACGACTTCCGCGAGGTGCGGGCCGTCGGGGCCGCACAGCCAGCCGTCGGGGAGGCCGTTCTCCTCGGGCACTTCGCGCAGGTGGACGCGGTCGCCGCGGAGCAGCTCGCGCCGTAGGAGCCGGGCGTGGCCGGGCCGGGTGAGATCGAGGCGGACGAAACGGTCCCCCCAACCGACCTGGACCCGGTCGGGGACGGTCCAGCGCCGCTGCCAGTCACGGAATGCCTCCCACCACTGTGCGAACGGCGGTTCGGGCGCCCGCAGTTCCGGGCCGGGAGTCCAGTGTGCCGCGCTGAGGACGGTGCGCCCGTAACGGACGCGTGGCAGCCGGGGCAGCACGGAGGCACCGCCCCAGGACCACATGGACCAGGTACGGCGCCCGCTCTCGGCAATCTCACAGAGGAAACGGGACACATTGGGCAGGCACTCTGCCACGTTGAGCATGTGGAGGACGGCGGGCTCCACACGCCTCCCGGTGGCCGTGTCCACCAGCCACAGCCCGTCGAGGTCCGCGCAAACCGCCAGATCGCGGGGGTCGAGCACGGACGGATCACCGGGGTCGGCATAGCAGCCGACCGGCAGCAGGTGGTCCAGCAGTTGCGGCACCTGCGCGATGTTGCCGATCCGGACGTCACCGGGCCGGACAGCGACCTGGGCGCGCACGGCGTCCTCCGCGCCGGCACCGTGGGACGCCGGCTCCGGGGCGTCGTCCTTGCCCACCAGCGCCGCGAGTTCACCGGCGGACCGCGCATCGAAGAGGTACCCGAACCGTCCGAGCAGGCTGCCCGCCTGCCGCGATCCGTTGGCCAGAACGAGCCGGAAGTCACCGCCGGCCATCGCATCGGCATCCGGAGCCAGCAGCCGCCCGCAGATCTCCAGCGTCTCCGGCGCGCCGTCCCCGTCCTTGGCGAGACGGCGTACGAAGGGGTGGTCATCGTCCAGGACCACTTCGGATGCGCCCGTGAGCAGCGCTTCCTGGGCGAGTGCGGCCAGCGCCCGGGCGCGCTCGCGATCGGGTACGTCGCCGGGGGCGGTGCGGAGGCTCGGCGGGCGCCGGTATCCGGCGGGCGCGCCCAACCCGGCGTCCGGGTCGAGCACTTCGGCCAGCGAAACGGCCCGGCCGGTGCCGTACCGCTCCAGGAACGCCTGGTGGTATTCGCGCAGATGCGCCGGGCCTGCGGTGTCCGGGGACAGCCGCCACAGCAGCGCCGCGGCGCGGGCGGCCTCCTCCGCCACGGCGGCGGGCAGCCGCACCTCGGCGTCGAGCGCCAGATCCACCTGGAGCAGATCGGTCCCCGGCCGCAGGCGGCGCATTCCGGCGGCGACGTCCCGCAGCTCCGGTACACCCTCGCCCAGCGGGCTCTCGGCGTAGCGCAGCAGCTCCTTCCGCACGCCGTCGAGTTCGGCGAGTTCCGGCAGGGTCTCGTTGCCGACCGTGCCGCAGACGTCGAGCACGTACCCGAGCGGGTCGGCCTCCTCCAGCGGCGGCCTGGCCCTCGTCAACAGTACGTCCGTACGGAGCAGTTGGCCGATCAGGCCGTCCGCCGCCTCCTCGGTCAGGCCGGGGAACCGCTGTTGCAGCGCTGCCGCCAGATCGGCCCCGAGCACCGGGCGGTGGGCCAGTTCCAGCACGGCGGCCACCACCTTCGAGTGGCGCAGGCTGACTTCCTGGACCGCCCGGGTGGTCCGCTCCGCGCCGTCCCGGCCGGACTGCTGTACCTGGGAGAGCACCAGGCGGCCGCCGCGGACCCGGCAGAGGGAGTTGACCACAACGTGGAGGTGGCGCAGCACCTCGGGGCGGCGCTCCCAGGCGGTGACGAGCCCGGTCAGCCAGGCCCGGTCGGGACGTACGGCACGGCGGTGTGCGGCGCCGAACCGGACGCGGGGCTGTTCGCCAGGGGCGGCGAAGCGGACCGGGGTGACGCCCGCCATCAGCCCGAACGGGGTGGCGCGGGTACTCATCCGCAGGCGGTAGGAGGTGAGTGCGCGGACGGCGCGGTGCAGCCGGTCGGGGGCGACGTCCTGGCCTTCGTCGAGCACCTTGGTCAGCAGTCCGGCGAGCGGCGGGCTGGCGATCTCCACGGCCTCGCGGACCATCGGGCCGTCGGCGAGCGCCCTCAGCGCGGCGGCCGGACCGTCCGTCCACCCTTCCCCCTCGGGGGCGGCGCAAGGGGGCGCGTCCACCGGGTGGACGGGGGCCCGCAGCATGCCGAGGCCGGCGGGCCGGAAGAGGTACTGCTCGGACACCTGGGCACGCTCCTCACCTGCCGCCCGTCCCGGCGCCCGTGCCGTGGCGGCGACGTCTCATCGAACCGGGGCCCGACGGCGGTTCGCCGCGGGCCCCGGGACCACCGGTTCGCTCAGCTTCAGCAGTTACAGGTGGAGGGCTGGACGGTGAGGATCACCGTGGTGGTCTCGCCCTTGGCGGCGGTCTCGTCGGCCTCCTCGTCGAGAAGCTCGCGGATGTCGAGGTCGAGGTCTTCCAGCAGTGCGGCGGGCATATCAGTTCTCCTGTCGTGGGAATTGAGTGGTGCGCGCGGCGGATAAAGGAAATGCACGGAGTGGGAGGGAATCCCCATCCCCTTTATCGGAAGCTGCGCTGCCAGCCAGGTGACCGGGCGCCGCAACCGTAGAACCGGCGAATCCGTACTGTCAACGGTTCCCCGGGAGTTAACGCCCTGCTTACTTCGGCTCCCGCCGCACATCTGGCCGTTTCCCCGTTATCGCCCCCGGAGTTCAAAGCGGAGAAAACCGGACCCCGAGCCCGGTGGAATTCGATGGGCGAATCGCTCACGGAACGGAGCCGGCGGGAACTCCCCGCCACTCTCGGAAATTTAATCCACCATTTTCCTGGTACGCCCGTCCGGCCACCCTCCAGAGACATGGCGGGGTCCGCATGCCCCCTTTCGGGGACGTGAACTCGTCCCCGCTTCCCGCGACACCCGCAGACCCCTTCCCGGCGTATGTACAGGTCAGAGTCGAATCGGGGATGACGTGAACCGGAGGCGACCCGATGCCAGGCATTGACAGACGCCGCCATCACGGCAGGGCATTCACCTCTCGCACTTCTCCCGCAAATGGCGAGCGTCCGGCGATGAGGATGCGCGGCGAGTCGACGGATGGCCGCACCCCTCAAGTACTCACCGGTAAGAAAGGGGAACCTTTGCCACGCAAAGTGGACTCCGCGTTACGGTGGGTAATCTGCCGTTCGGGATGCGCGCCCGAATCCACCGGGACGAGCGGCTTGGAATACGCCCCGCACGTCCGCCCCATGAGCCCTGCGCCATACGAACATTTCCGGAGTAATTCCGGTCCGGCGGCCCCCGATATCCGGCCGCGCGCCCGCAATCGTCAGGCGGATTCCTCCGGCGCGGTGAGGGCCGTTTCGACGAGATGGTCGGCGTATTCGGCGGTCAGCGGGTCCGGGCGGAACAGGATGCGGTACATCATCGGAGCCACCACGAGATCCATGACCGTCTCCACGCGCGGGGCCGTCTCGCCGCGGTCCAGCGCACGGGCGAGGATCGTCTCGACCTGCCCGGCGGCGTACGCCGAACACTGCCCGGCGTTGGAACCGTCCGGGTCGCCCAGCAGCGCGTCGCGGACGTAGGCGCGGCCGGGCGGCGAGGCCATCTCGTCGAGGAACTGCCGGGCCCAGGCGGTCAGATCGGCGCGGAGCGCACCGTGGTCGGACGGCGGCTCCTCGGGGCGCAGCCGCTCGACCGCGACATCCGACAGCAGCTCATGGAGATCGCCCCAGCGGCGGTAGATCGTCGAGGGGGTGACGCCCGCGCGGGCCGCGATCGCCGGGACGGTCAGCTTGGCGCGGCCCTGCTCGGCTTCGAGTTCCCGCACGGCGGTGTGCACCGCCTCCTGAACGCGCGCGCTGCGCCCACCCGGGCGCGCCATGGGCTTGGGACTCATGGCGCCACCTTAAAGCAACATCGTTGCGTTCCTCCCTGCCCCGCGCCCCTAGCGTCATGCCGCGGCGACGGCCGGAACCTCCTCCCCGTACCGGACGGCGTAGGCGTGCCCGGCGCGCAGCACCACCTGCTCGCCCAGGGGAGGCCCCATCAGCTGCATCCCTACGGGCAGCCCGGCCGAGTCCTGACCGACCGGCAGGGTCAGGGCGGGTATCCCGGTGATGTTGGCGGGCGCGCAGAGGCGGACATACGCGTCGGAGACGCTCTCCGTCGTGCCGTCGGGCCAGCTGACGGCGGACCGCCCGACCTCGGTGGCGGTCATCGGGACGGTGGGCGCGGCGACCACGTCGACCTGCTCGAAGAGGCGTATCCACGCCTCCCGCATCAGCCGTTGGGCCCGCCGGGCGCGCAGATGATCGCCCGCCGGGACGGTGGTCCCGGCCTCCAGGAGCACCCGGACGTCGGGGCCGTACAACTCGGGCGAGGCGCGCAGGGTGGCCTCGTGGTACGCGGTCGCCTCCGGGACCATCAGCCCCCAGTGGACGGCCTGGACGTACCGGGCCATCGGCGTCCCGACGGCGACAAGGGTGGCGCCGAGCCCCGCCATCCGGTCGAGGGCGGCGCGGACGGCGGCCTCCACCTCGGGGCTGACGCGGTCGAAGTAGTAGGTGTCCGGCACGCCGATCCGCAGACCGGTCAGATCGCCATCCGGGAGCGGCCCCACAGGCGCGCCCTCGGGGCCGGTCAGCTCCTGGAGGACGAGGGCGGCATCGGCGACCGTGCGGGTGAGGGGACCGACGTGATCCAGCGACCAGGACAGCGGGGTCACCCCACGCCGCGGGAGCAGGCCGTAGGTCGGCTTGAGTCCGACGACGCCGTTGAGTGCGGCGGGGACGCGGATGGATCCGCCGGTGTCCGTGCCCAGGGCGAAGGTGGCGGCGCCCGTGGCCACCGCGACCGCGGAGCCGCCGCTCGACCCGCCGGCTATCCGGCCGTCGTCCCGGGCGTTCCGGGTCTGCGGAGTGATCAGCCCGTAGGCGAACTCATGGGTGTGCGTCTTGCCCAGGAGGACGGCGCCGGCGCCGGCGAGGCGGGCGGCCACCTCGCTGTCGGCGGATGCCAGGTGACCTGCGCGGACGCGGGAACCGGCGGCGGTGGCCAGCCCTGCGGCGTCGATCAGGTCCTTCAGGCCGAACGGGATGCCGTGCAGCGGGCCCCGGTGGTGTCCGGCCGCGATCTCCGATGCGGCACGGGCGGCCGCCGCGCGGGCCGCGTCCCGGGCGACGGCGGCGTAGGGGCCGAGCCGCGGCTGTACGGCGTCGATCCGGTCGAGCACGGAGGCGGTCAGCTCGACCGGGGACAGCTCGCGCGCCCGCACGGCGGCGGACGCCTCGGTGAGGGTCAGGTCAGCGGGGTGCATCGGTGGTCTCCCGTTCGGTGGTGTGGTCGGCCGGGGGCGTCTCCCCGAGGTCCAGCTGACGCAGCGGGGCGAGCACGGTGTGGAGGTGGTGCGCGACGGCCGCGACCTCGGCGTGCCGCTCCACCGGCAGCCGCACCCCGGCCCGCAGCGCCGCCCGCGCGGCCTCCGCGGGCGTGAAGCCGAGGCCGCCGCCCCCGTCCGCCTCCACCGGCGCGGTGCGCGCGGCGTTCTCCGCGAGGTCCATGAACATCCCTCCGTACAGGCGCGGTTGGAGTCGCCCGACCGTTCCGCACCCGCCACCCGATCGAGCTAAAGCTAAAAGATTGCGTTAGTTGAGAGTAGGCGCTACGCTCGACTAACGCAAACAGATAGCTTTTGCAGAGAACGGGAGAGGCACGAAAGATGGTTCCCACCAGCCCGACGCCACAGCAGATCCCGCCCGGCCCGCGGACACCGCCGGACCGACTCCCCCTTCCACTCCCCTTTCCTCCCGCGCCCGCATGGGAGTTGGGCGGCATCACCGTCCACCGCATCGACGAGGTGGCCCTGCCACCGCAGACGGGCCCCTGGCTGCTGCCGTCCGCAACGCCCGAGGTGGTCGACCGAACCCCGTGGCTGCGGCCCGACTTCGCGGACGGGTCCGGCGTTCTCCGCCTGAGCAGCCACACCTTCGCCTGCACCGTCGGCGGTCTGCGCGTACTGATCGACACCGGCATCGGCAACGGCAAGACCCGCGCCAACCCCGCCTGGCACGGCCTGCGGACCGACTACCTCACCCGCCTGACGGCCGCCGGATTCCCGCCGGACACCGTCGATCTGGTGCTCCTCACCCACCTCCACACCGACCACGTCGGCTGGAACACCCGTGCCGACGACGGCGATTGGCGGCCCACCTTCCCGCACGCCCGCTATGTGACCTCCCGCCGGGAGTGGGAGCACTGGGCCGCCGCGGAGATGGACGCCGCACGGCGGCAGATGTTCCGCGACTCCGTCCTCCCGGTCCGCGATGCCGGACAGCTCGACCCCGTCGATGTGCCCGCCGCGGGGACCGCGATCGCGCCGGGCATACGCCTCCTCCCCACCCCCGGACACACTCCGGGCCATGTCGCCGTGGAGCTGCGCGGCCGTACGGGCACCGCAGTGATCACCGGCGACTGCGTCCACCACCCCGCCCAGCTGGCCCACCCGGCGGTGGTCAGCTGCGTGGACACGGACCCGGCGCAGGCCGTGGCCACCCGGCGCACCCTCCTCGACTCGCTGGCCGGAACGGACACCCTGCTCCTCGGCACCCACTTCCCGCCGCCCACCGCCGGGCTGGTCCGGGCCCGGGGCGACGCCTACCGCCTCATACCGGTCCCGGGCCGCCCGGAACCGACCGCCGCGGCCGGCATCCGCGAGTGACGGCCGAAGCCACCCCGAAGCCGCTGCCGGAGGCAGCTCCGCACGGCGCGCGCACGCCTCCGGAGGCGTGCGCGGTCGGTGACCAACGGCACACATACTGACCAGTAGCATCCGTGGACGCCGCCTCTAGAGTGAGCCGCACGCCGTCGGCGTTCGTGCGCGCAGGCGGCCCCCGGAACCCTCGATCCGAGCAGGGAGACTGCATGCGCTCTCCGAAGGACTTCTTCCGCCCGCTGGCCGTCGGGGCGCCGACACCGGTGCGGGAGGTGCCGTTCCGCCCGTCCCGGATGATCCACTTCTTCGACCCGGGCAACGAGAAGATGGCCGCGAAGATCCCCGCCATCGCCCCCACCGTCGACGTGCTGCTCGGCAATCTGGAGGACGCGGTCGCCGCCGACCGCAAGGAGGCGGCGCGCGACGGGCTGGTGAAGATCGCCCGCGCCACCGACTTCGGCGACACCCAGCTGTGGACGCGGATCAACAGCCTCGACTCGCCGTGGGTCCTCGACGATCTGCTGACGCTCGTCACCGAGATCGGCGACAAGCTCGACGTCATCATGGTGCCGAAGGTCGAGGGCGCCGCCGACATCCACTACATCGACCGGCTGCTCGCACAGTTGGAGGCGAAGGCCGGCATCCGGCGGCCGATCCTGGTCCACGCCATCCTGGAGACCGCCACCGGCGTCGCCAACGTCGAGGAGATCGCCGGGGCCAGCCCCCGGATGCAGGGCATCTCCCTCGGCCCGGCCGACCTCGCCGCCAGCCGCCGGATGAAGACCACCCGCGTCGGCGGCGGCCACCCCGGCTACCTCGTCCGCCAGGACCCCGACACCCGGGACGCGGACGCGGACCGGGCCACGTACCAGCAGGATCTGTGGCACTACACCCTCGCGCGGATGGTCGACGCCTGCGCGGCGCACGGGATCCTGCCGTACTACGGGCCGTTCGGCGACATCAAGGACACCACCGCCTGCGAGGACCAGTTCCGTAACGCGTTCCTGCTGGGGTGCGTCGGCGCGTGGAGCCTGCACCCGGTGCAGATCGGCATCGCGAAGAAGGTCTTCTCGCCGTCGCCGGACGAGGTCCGCTGGGCCCGCCGGGTCATCGAGGCGATGGGCGACGGCACCGGCGCGGTGATGCTCGACGGCAAGATGCAGGACGACGCGACCTTCAAGCAGTGCCAGGTGGTGGTCGAGCTGGCGGACGCCCTCGCCACCCGCGACCCCGAGCTGCGCGCCGCGTACGACGCGGCCGGAGAGGAGTGAGTACGGTGACCGGTCCCACGCTGCGGCCCCGCCGCTCCGTGCTGTACATGCCGGGCGCCAACGCCCGCGCCCTGGAGAAGGCCAGGTCGATCCCGGCCGATGCGCTCATCCTCGACCTGGAGGACGCGGTCGCACCGGACGCGAAGGCCGACGCCCGGGAGCGGGTGGCGGAAGCCGCCGCCTCCGGTGCGTACGGCCACCGTGAGGTGACGATCCGGGTCAACGGCCCCGGTACGGCCTGGCACGCCGACGACCTGCGGGCCGCCGCGGCAGCCGGTCCGGACGCCGTCGTGGTGCCGAAGGTCGAATCGGCGGCCACCGTACGGGAGGTGGAGCGGGCGCTGGAGGCGGCCGGGGCACCGGATCACACGGCGGTCTGGGCGATGCTCGAAACGCCGCGGGCGATGCTGGACGCGCGCGAGGTCGCGGCGGCCGGGGAGCGGCTGTCGGTGCTGGTCATGGGCACCAACGATCTGGCGAAGGAGCTGCACGCCGAGCATGTGCCGGGCCGCGCACCGCTGTTGACGGGACTGTCGCTGGCGCTGCTGGCGGCCCGCGAGAGCGGCAAGGTGATCCTGGACGGCGTCTACAACGACGTGAAGGATCCCGCCGGTTTCGAGGCGGAGTGCGTCCAGGGACGTCAACTCGGCTTCGACGGCAAGACGTTGATCCATCCCGCGCAGGTCGCGCCGTGCAACGAGGTGTTCGCGCCGTCGGAGGCACAGATCGAGCGGTCGCGGCGGATCATCGAGGCGTTCGACGAGGCGGCGCGGGAGGGCCGCGGCGTCGTCACCGTCGACGGCCGCATGATCGAGAACCTCCATGTGGAGGACGCCCGTCGCATCCTGGCTCTGGCGGAGGCGGTCGCGGGGCGGTAGCGCGGCGGACGGAACGGGGCGGGGCCGACGCGGGCGGGCGAACCCCGTCCGGGCCTCGGCCGTCAGGCGTGCGCAGCCGCTCGACGGAATGCGCGCGGCGGGTCCACCGGGCCTACGGCAGCGGCCTCGTGGCGCCATGCGCCGGGCATGCCTCAGATCGCTCACGGCAGAAGGGAACGCTCGGCGGCGTTACCGCATCTCCCCTGATGGAGAGGGGTAACGACGGTGGGCGGACCCTGGCGGAGCGGGTGCTCGCCGGGCGGTTCCGGGACGTTAGCGTGCTGTTAGTCGATCACCAGTGGGCGGCAGCAATGTGGTGTGTGCGGAACGAAGCAACGGACCGCACCCGCCGAACCCACGAGGGGGACCCCATGTCGCGCACCGCCACGCTCCGTCTGGTCCGCAGGACCGCCGCCGCCACCCTGGTCGCCGCCGCCGCGCTCAGCCTGACCGCCTGCCAGGAGGGCGGCTCGGACAAGGCGTCGTCGGCCGCCGCAGCGGACTCGACCCCCGCGAAGGCCGCCGACGGGGACTCGTCGGGCCAGGCGAACGGGGCCGAGGCCCGCCAGTCCGGTGACGAGGGCGCGCCGTCCGCCGCGGGCCGGGGCCAGGACGCCCAGTCCGGCTCGCGCGCCTCGAACGGTACGGAGCGCTGCCACACCGACGGTCTTGAGGCCGGCTGGGGCGCCGACGGTGGCGGCAGGCCCGACATGGAGAGCTCCGAGCAGCAGATCACGGCGGTCTGGCTGAAGAACACCGGCAGCTCGACCTGCACCATCAAGGGCTTCCCGGGTGTCAGCATCACCGGCACCGAGGGCCAGACCTGGGACCTGCGCCGCTCCAACCAGGCGGCCCAGGCGGTCACCCTCAAGCCCGGTGCGCACACCAGCTTCACCTTCGCGCTGCTGCCCAGCACCGACTCGGGCGACAGGAAGGTCACCCCCGGCATGGTGACGATCACCCCGCCGAACGAGACCAAGCCCTTCAAGCTGGAGTGGCCCTTCGGCGGCTCGATCCTGGACCAGTCCGCTGCCACCCACCCCGGTACCTTCGTCAACCCGGTCGGCAGTCACTGATTCCAGGGTCCCGATGACTTCGGCGGAATCCACGCCCCGGTTACCGGCACCGAGCTTCTCGGTCCCCGGCTCCAGAGCGGTCCCCACGGCCCCGGTCACCTCTCCCCGGCTCATGCGCGCAGCTTCAGGTGCTGGCCCGGGTAGATGTGGTCGGGGCCTTCGTCGAGCGTGTGGCGGTTGAGTTCGTACAGCTTCTGGGTGCCACCGGGGGTGTGGGCGCGCTGGGCGATGACGGAGAGGCAGTCGCCGGGCTGGACGACGTAGCTGCTGCCGGTCAGGGCGCTCTGCTGACGGTGGGCGGTGGTGCCGTGCTGGCGCTGGACGTGCTGGCGCTGGACGTGGTGGTGCGGGTGGCGCTGGGCCTGCGGTGCCGGTGCGGGCCTGGTGGCCGGGCGTTCCGGGGTGGCGCTGCTGACGCCGTCGGACGGGCCGGTGGCACCGAACCGGCCGCAGACGGGCCAGGGCTGGAGGCCGCGGTCGGCGCGGATGCGTTCCCCGACGGCGATCTGCTGGGACTTCGTGGCGAGGTCGGGGCGCGGGGCGTACTTCTTGCCGCCGTAGGCCCGCCAGGTGGAGGGGGCGATCTGGAGGCCGCCGTGGTAGCCGTTGCCGGTGTTGATGTGCCAGTTGCCGCTGCTCTCGCAGTGGGCGATGCGGTCCCAGTCGGTGCCCGCCGGGACGACCGGTCCGGCCGGGGCGGTGGGGACCGCTGCCGCGGTGGCGCTCTGGCCGCCGAGGCCGAGTGCGCTCAGGACAACGACCAGCATGTACAGGATGGTTCCGACGGACCGTTTGGCAAACGCTGACGACATGACGGTTTCCTCCATGCTCCGGCGACGCCGTGACGCGAGGTCCGCCACGGCCGTGGGCACGACCCAAGAAACCGGGCAATATGCTTTTCGGCACGTCTGCTGAGCCTGAAATGCGCGTGTTTCACCCGGCTGGCTGCTGTTGCGGAAGCCTCGGAGACGCTCCGCCGGGCACCGCGGGGAGCGCACACCCCGCATCGGAGCAATGACCGTCAGAAATTCTCAACTTCTCTTCTGTGCCTGCTAGTTGGCTTGTTTTCCTTCCCCCTCCCCGTCATGACGGGTGGTCGTGCCCGGCCTGGTGGCGAAGGCCGGGTGGCGGCGTCCCGGCGCCGGGTGTAGAGGCGGGCGCGGCACGAGCGCGTACGGGATCCTGCGTGCCGGAAAGTGGCAGGGACCCTGCGTGAGGACAGCGGCCCGGAAGGGGCACGTACGGCGGCGAGCGCGGGGTGAGCGTGGCTGCGATCCGGCGTCGTACGGGCGCGGGAGCCGATGTCGTACGAGTGCGGGCGCAGAAGCGGATGTCCTGCGGCTGCGAGCGGGTGGACGGGCGCCGTGCGAGCGCCGCCGCGAGATGCGGAACCGATCCGGGCCACCGACGTCACAGCAGGCGGTCAGGCGGCGCGCTCATGTTCCGGCGCGGCCAGACCCTCGCCTGATTTCCCCTCAACCCCCTGGCCGTACGCGGAGACACGACGTACGGCCCCTGCCCCTCATCCCCCGGCGCGGTCACCTCACGCGCCGAACGCCCCCGCCTTTTCCCCTACTTCTCCCCTGACCGGCCCGTACGGGTTCGCGTGCCGGTCGCGTCGTCAGCGGCAGGGTGCGGTGTCCGACGCGTCATCCGTTTCCGTCGCCGCGCCATACCGGCTCCCTGCCGTCTCATCTCTTCACTGTCACCGCATCTGTTCTGTCACTGCCGTGGCCTGGACCGGAGCGGCCGGGCACGCTGCCGCGCGGCGCTCGGGAGCGCCGCGCATGTGGCGTGGGTCCGGGGCTGTTCACCCCGGCGGCGTCGGGCCCCCGGTCACGTCGTACAGGCGGTGTGTTCGCGACTGCGGGCCGCCGGGACGATGGCCGCGGACCGCTCGTCCGCCGGGTCGGCGTGTGGATCGTCCGCCGGGACGGTGCGCGAGGGTTCGGTCCCGGTGGCGAGCCGGCTGCGGGTGGTGGGTGAGGAACCGTGGGCCTCGGCGCGGATCCGCTGCTTGATGGTGGGCGGCAATTGGGGGCCGCCGTAGAGACGCATCTCCGGTACGTGGGCGCCGGCGATACGGGGCGAGGGGAGGAGCGGGCCCGCGGTCCGCAGCCGGTTGCGGGGGGCCGGTGGCCGCTCGGGGAAGTGGTCCTCGGGTGCGCGGCGGGCGGCGGGGGTGACGGCGGCGGGTGCGGTGGCCGGTGCGGGAGCCGATGCCCGGGGCGGGCGCGTGGTGGTGGCCGTCCGTGCCGCGGGGGGCGTGGGGGCGCCGGGTGCGGGGCCGGGATCGCCCGCCGCCACCGGTACCGGTGGTGCGGTGGCCGCGGTGCGCGGTGCGCCGAGGACTGCGCGGGGGGCCGGTGTGTACGGGGCGACCGGGACGTACGCGGTGGTGCGCAGCGCCCGGGTGTACGGGGTGGCGCCGTACAGGGAGTCGCCGTACCGGGCGGCCCGGCGGCAGGCGGCCGCACCCGGGGCGGCGTAGCGGAACATCGCCAGCAGCTTGCCGAGCACGGCAAGGCACACCGCCCAGAACTTCACGACCTTGGTCGCAGCCATGGTCCCTCGCTTTCCTTCGCGTACCGGCGGTCGGCCGCCGGAACCTCGGTTCGGTACGTGGTGCACCGCAGTCCCGGGCCGGAAAACGGTGGCGGGCCACCGCTTCTGTTCCGCCGGTTCTGTGGTGCTTTCTCATGATGAGTACGCAATGGGAGGATCGGAGGACCGACGCACGCGCGGCGCCGTTCTTCGGACGAACACCACTCGACCGCAGTACCCGGCCGCCCGACGCCCCATGGGGGACCGGGCCGCGGCGGCCGTCAGCGGTTGCGGACCGCGTGGGGATGGCCTGGCCGGGCCGCCCGCGAGCGCTCCGGGCGGCGGGGCGCCGGGCCCTCCTCCGGTACGGGCGCATCAGCAGGGAACGCGCCGGTGGCGACACCCGCCAGGATGCGTACGGCGTCGGCCTCCGCGGTGCGGGGCGGCAGCACGCGCAGGTCCCAGCGGCCGAGTCCGGCGGCGACCAGGCAGAGGCTGGGCGGGCCCGGGCGGTCGGGGAGGCGGCGCAGGCGGATGACGTGGCCGGCGACGAGGGTGAGGGTGGGCAGCGGCGTCCAGAGCGCACCGTTCACGGTGGCGTGGGTGATGCGGGGCCAGTCGAAGGGCAACGCCGGGAGCAGTTCGGGGAGTTCGGCCTCCAGGTCGGCCGTGCGCGGCCACCAGACGCCGTCGGTACGGCGGGCGACGCCGGTCGCGGGCGCGATGGCGAGCCGGGCGACGGGCGGCGGCGCGTGGTGCGGCTGCCGACGGGCGGTGGCGGTGATCCCGGTGTATCCGGTGATTCCGGTGGTGGCTCCGGTGGCGGTGGGGTTCATGGTGTGCTCCAGGGCCGGGTGGCCCGGTGCGGGTGGGTCAGGGGTGCAGGGCTGCCCGACCGGATCCCGTACGGGGCGGAGCCGTAGGGGAACGGCCCTGGGGGAGATGCCGTAGGGGGACGGCCGTAGGGGGAGGCCCGTACGGGAAGTGCTGCGCGGGGAGGCCCGCAGGGGACGGCCCGTACGGGAAGTGCCGTACGGGAAAGCCTGTCGGGGAGGTGCCGTACGGGAAAGCCCGTCGGGGGTGCGCCCGTAGGTGACCGGGCGGGCGCCCCGGGCGGGAGCCGTCGTTCGTGGCGGCAGCCGTGGAGCAGGGCGCGGCGGGGTGGGGTCGGCGACATGGGCCAGGATCCGGGGGTGGTGCGGAAGGTGCCGCGGTCAGGATCCGGTGGGTCGGCCGTCGCCCCGTTCGCCGGGGGTCGGCGGCGGGGGCCCGGCGGCGTGCGGGCCGGGGCGGCTGCCGCCGCCGTGCGGCCATCGGCGCATCCGGAGGCGGAAGGAGGGTTGCAGCGTCGCGTACTTGTGCGTCGCCATCCGGCCCGCCTGCTGGGCGTTGACCCGGGCGAGGAACAGTACGCCCAGGGCGATCAGTGCCAGCAGAACGATCACGGTCAACGCGATCTGCATCGTGCTCACCTCACTCGGGCCTCACGGTCCGGGCCTTCCGGCACGGGGCCCCGGGGACCTCGGCGGAGCCGCACACGGGCCTCGTTCCGGCGGGCGGTCCCCGGTCACTCCACCGTAACCCCAACTTGCCCAACAATGGGCGGAATGTCCGGAGCGAGGGCCGGTGCGGGCGAGACGGTGACGGACGGGCGGACCGGCGGGCGGCGGCGCACGGCGAACGCCCCGGGCTCCCCGGCCACCCGGAAACGATCTCGTCGGACCCTGCCCCTCCACAAACCTCTACATACCTGTAGATTTTACCTACGCATGACCAAACCGGCTGTCGGTCGGCCGGACGTGACGTGCCCGCGGCGCGGGTCGCACCGTCCGTCCGGCACGGCCGTGCGGCGCCGGCACACGGAACAACGGACGAGGACGACCAGGAGATCCCGATGGCACTGTGGGACCGGATCAAGGATTCCGCCCAGACGATGCAGAACCAGCTCGTCGCCAAGAAGAACGACCTCAAGAGCGGCGCCTTCCGGGACGCCAGCATGGCGATGTGCGCGCTGGTGGCGGCCGCCGACGGCACGATCGACCCGTCCGAGCGGCGCCGGGTGGCACAGCTGATCGGCACCAACGAGGTGCTGCAGAACTTCGCGGCGGACGACCTCCAGCGTCGCTTCGACGGCTACCTCGACAAGCTGACCGCCGACTTCGACTTCGGCAAGGTCGCCGTGATGCAGGAGATCGGCAAGGTGAAGAAGAAGCCGGTCGAGGCGCGTGCGGTGATCCAGATCGGCATCGTCATCGGCGGCGCGGACGGCGACTTCGACAAGACCGAGCAGGCCGTGGTCCGCGAGGCGTGCTTCGCACTGGACATCAACCCGGGCGAGTTCGACCTCTGACACCCCGCGGCCGGACCCGTAAGGGAACGCCCGGCCGGGGAAGCCCGTAGGGGCGGGTCCGTACGGCATCTCCCGTACAGACCCGCCCCTACGGGCACCGCCATGCACACGGCGGCCGCACGCACGACCGCCCGGTCCCGTACGGAACTCCCCGTACGGGGCCGGGCGGCGTGGCGACCGGCGCTGCGGTCAGACGGCTCGGCGGTGGGTCACACGTTCACGCCGAAGTCGGCGGCGATGCCGGCGAGACCGGAGGCGTAGCCCTGGCCCACGGCGCGGAACTTCCACTCGCCGCCGTGCCGGTACAGCTCGCCGAAGACCATGGCGGTCTCGGTGGAGGCGTCCTCGCTCAGGTCGTAGCGGGCCAGCTCGGCGCCGTCGAGGCGGTTGATGACGCGGATGAAGGCGTTGCGGACCTGGCCGAAGCTCTGGCCGCGGCTCTCCGCCTCGTGGATGGAGACCGGGAAGACGATCTTCGCGACCTCGCCGGGGACCTCGGTGAGGTTGATGTTGATCGACTCGTCGTCACCCTCGCCCTCACCGGTGAGGTTGTCGCCGGTGTGCTGGACCGAACCGTCGGGGCTGGTCAGGTTGTTGTAGAAGACGAAGTGGCGGTCCGAGACGACCTTGCCCGCCTCGGTGCAGAGCAGGGCGCTCGCGTCCAGGTCGTAGTCGGCTCCCGTCGTCGTCCGCACGTCCCAGCCGAGGCCGACGGTGACCGCGCTCAGGCCGGGCGCCTCCTTCGACAGCGAGACGTTGCCGCCCTTGGCCAGCGAGACTCCCATGGTGTACCTCCAGGTGATGTGCCGGTGCGCGCACGGGCCGGACGCATCGGCGCCCGGTGTGCGCGGGGCGCCGCGCACGGACCGGCGTATCGGGTTTCAGAGCTATGAGGGCTATGAGGTGGGCACGGCGCCGCACCGCCGGCGCCCGGGTCGGCGGACAGGACAGATGCGGCGCACGGAGTTAAAATCTACAGGACTGTAGAAGTTGGCGCGGCCCGGCGACGCCGTCCCGTACGGGCTCTCCCCCACGGCCCGTCCCCTACGGGGCATCCCCTGCGGCACGCCCCGGGGCCTGTCCTCCGGGACCGGCGGGGGAATCCGGCCGCGCGGTACGGGCCGCGGCCGCGGTCGTAAGATGCCCCGACGTCCCGGCCCCGGGACGCCCGGCACGGCGGGAGGCGACGGCATGGGCGGGAAATCCTTCGGAAGAGCGCTCGGCGCGCCCTCCGGACACAGCGGATCCGGCGGTTCCGCCGGCGCCCCCGGCGGTTACCGCGCGGGCGGCCCGGAACGCGCCCGCCGCCGCGGCCAGGGCGAGTTGGAGGCGCAGGTCCTGACCGCGCTGCACCACGCGCCGGAACCGGTCTCCGCCGCCTGGGTGCAGGAACGACTCGGCGGCGACCTCGCCTACACGACGGTGATGACCATCCTGTCCCGGTTGCACGCCAAGAAGGCCGTCACCCGGGAGCGGTCCGGCCGCGCCTACCTCTGGACGCCCGCCGCCGACGAAGCCGGGCTCGCGGCGCTGCGGATGCGCCGGGTCCTGGACGGCGAACCGGACCGGGACGCCGTCCTGACCAGCTTCGTCTCGGCGCTGTCCGCCCATGACGAACAGGTGCTGCGCGCCCTGCTGGACGGCGCCGCCCACGGTGGCCCGGCGCCCGACGGGGACTGACCCGTGGGGTTCTTCGTCTTCCTCCCCCTGGTCCTGCCGCTCACCGCGCTGCCGATCGCCAAACTCGCCGGCCAGCACCTCCACCCCCGCGCCTCGACCCGCCTGCTGACCCTGCTGTCCACCGTCCTCGCCGTGTGCAGCACGCTCTGCCTGGGCCTGCTGATGGTCGTCGGGACCGCGCAACTGCCCGGCAACCCGCTGCCGGACGGCTGGTCCGACCCGGAGGTACGCGCCGCGGTGCCCCTGGCGGAGATCGCCGGGACCGCCGCGATCGCCGCGCTGGCCGCCGCGGGCGTGGCGTGCGTCGGGGCGCTGCGCCGCCACCGCCGCATCCGGGCGCGCGCCCACGACGCGCTCGCCGCGCTGCCCCCGGGCCACGACCCGGCGGTCCTCCCGGACGCGACACCGTATGCGTACGCCGTGCCGGGCACCCCGGGGCGCCCGGGGCGGGCCGCGCGCTCCGGGCGGGTCGTGGTGTCGCAGGGGATGCTGGACAGCCTGGACGGCGCCGAGCGGCGGGCCCTGTTCGCGCACGAACGGGCCCATCTGGACTGCCACCACCACCGCTATCTGCTGGCCGTACGGCTGGCCGGGTGCCTCAATCCGCTGCTGTTGCCGTTGCGTTCGGCGGCGGCGTACGCCACGGAGCGGTGGGCCGACGAGGAGGCCGCCCGCGCCGTCGGCGACCGCCGGGTGACGGCGCACGCGGTCGGTAAGGCGGCGCTCGTGGGGCGGGCGGGCGCCCCCTATCCGGAGCTGGCGCACTTCGCCGCCGCGGAGACCGGTCCGGTGCCGCGCCGGGTGGCGGCGCTGCTCGCGCCCGTACCGCCGACCGGCAGCTGGCCGCACGCCCTGACCCCGACCGGCCTCGCCACCCTGGTCGCCGCCGCCGGCACCGCCACCTCGGCCCTCGCCTCCCTGAACTCCACGATCGCCCTCGTCCTCATCCTCAAGGCCGCGACACCGCTGTGAGCGCGGGGTCCCGTCCCTGGGGGGCCGCTTTTCCGGCCTCTCCATAGGGGAGCCGGTCTCCAGGCCCTACCGTGGCCGGTCATGGACCTTCTGATCGTGGGCGGCAGCGGCTTCCTGGGACGCGAGGCGGTCCGGCAGGCGCGGGCAGCCGGACACACCGTGACGGCGACCTTCGCGACCCGCGCCGGTGACCTCCCCGGCGTCCGGTGGCTGCCCATGGACCTCCGCCGCGGCGAGGAGATCACCCGGGTGCTCGGCGAAGTCCGGCCGGACGCCGTCCTCAACGCGGCGTACCGCCAAGGCGACCGGGCAATCACGGCCGACGGTGCGATCCATCTGGCGCGGGCGGCCACGCGGTACGGCGCCCGGCTGGTGCACGTCTCCAGTGACGCCGTCTTCTCCGGCGCCGACGTCCACTACGACGAGTCGGCCCTGCCGGATCCGGTCACCCCCTACGGGGCGGCGAAGGCCGCGGCCGAGACGGCGATCCGGCTGTTCGTTCCGTCCGCCCTCGTCGCCCGCACCTCGCTGATCATCGGCGACGGCGACTCCGCGCACGAGCGCTTCGTCCACGATCTGGCCACCGGGCGGCGCGGCGGCGTGCTGTTCACCGATGACATCCGGTGCCCCGTCCATGTCGCCGACCTCGCCGGCGCCCTCCTCGAACTGGCCGCATCCGACCGCGCGGGCGTGTGCCATCTCGCCGGGCCGGACGCCGTCAGCCGTCACGCGCTCGGGGTCCTGATCGCCGAACGCGACGCGCTGGACGCCGCCGCGCTCCCGGCCGGCCGCCGCACCGACACCGGCCCCCCGGGGCCGCTGGACGTCCGCCTGGACAGCACGCGGACGCAGCGCACGGTGCGCACCACGCTCCGCGGCGCCCGCACCTTCCTGCGCCGGGCGGATCGCCCCCTCGCCACGGAAGCCGCAGGTCAGAGATGGACCCATCGCCCTGTGGACGGCTCCGGGGCCCCGCTCGGCCCGCCCCGGCGCGGCGGGTCCGGCGGAAGCGCTCCGTCACAGCTCCCGGGAAGTTCTACAACACTGTAGATATTGCCGGTACGCTGGCCCTCCACACGGCCGTAACGGGTGTTTTCGGAGGGGGAGATGGCGACGAGGTGCACACTCCCGGGCTGGGACTGCCCGCCACCGGACGCGGAGGTGCGATGGGTTTACCAGCCCGTCGAGGTCCACTTCCCGGACGGACACTGGGCGGTGGGCCGGATCACCGCATGGTGGACGGACGAGGACGGCGCCCAGTGGTGCCGGATGCGCACCACGCCCGGCGGCCCGCCGCCCCGGTGGTTCCGGTACGACCCGGACACCATCCACCTGCTCCCCAGCTCCGGAATCTGACCCACCGGCACCGGGGAGCGCCCCCGCACCCGGGGCGTGCGCGCCCTGCTCCGCGCGCCCCCCGCGCGCCGCTGCTCCCGACAGCCGCAGGGGTACGTCCGGGCCGCGCGCCCGCGCCGGTCCGCCCCGTCACGCCCGCCCCCACCGCGCCGGGCCCGCCGCCCGGCCCGGCCCGGCCGCCGTATCCGGCCCTCCCGCCGCCGTCCGCGTCGTCCGTGACGGCTCCCGGTACCGCGTTCCCCGACGTAGCATCCGCAGAGCGAGAGGGGCCAACGGCGTGCACGACAGGCAGAGTTCCCGGGGCGGCGGGCCCCTCCGGCCAGGCGCCGCGCGCCGTGACGCCCCGCCCGGCGCCGGCCCCCGCGGCGTCCCCGCCCCCCGGCGTGAAGCGGCGGCCGCGCGCCGTCCCGCTCCCGGGGCCCGCCCCCGTCCGGCGGCCGTCGCCGCGGGCGCCCCGGGCCGCCCGGCCGCGCCGCCCGGGAAGCTCCGGATGACCCGCCGCGGCCGCGTCGTCGTCTGGGCCGGAGCCGTCCTCGCCGCGGTGCTGCTGGGCACCACCGGCGCGGGCGCCTGGATCTACCAGCATCTGGACGCCAACATCCGCGGCGCCGACATCGACGACGGGCTCGGCGACCGGCCCGCCAACCTCAGCCCCGGCTCCAAGAACATCCTCGTGGTCGGCTCCGACAGCCGCGCGGGCGCCAACGCCGGGTACGGCAAGGGCCTGACCACCATGCAGTCGGACACGCTGATGGTGCTCCACCTCTCCGCCGACCGGCACTGGGCGACCGCCCTGTCCTTCCCTCGCGACTCCTGGGTGCGCATCCCCTCCTGCGTACGCGGCAACGGCAGCCGGTCCGCACCGCACCACTTCAAGATCAACGAGGCGTTCTCGATCGGCGGGGACGGCGGCGACATCGGCAAGGCCGCCAGCTGCACGATCAAGACGGTCGAGACCGCCACCGGGCTGCGCATCGACCACTTCGCGTCGCTCGACTTCCAGGGCTTCAAGGGGATGGTCAACGCCCTGGGCGGCATAGAGGTCTGCCCCCGGCACGCCATCCACGACGTCAAGGCCCACCTCAACCTTCAGGCAGGCTGCCAGAACATTCGCGATGAGCAGGCGCTCGGCTACGTCCGCACCCGTTACAGCGTCGGTGACGGCTCCGACCTCGGCCGCATCGGCCGTCAGCAGGAGTTCCTGAAGGCGCTCGGCACCAAGGCCCGCGCCCAGCTGACCAGCCCCGGCTCGCTCTACGACTTCCTCGACTCCGCCACCAGGTCCCTCACCACCGACCGCGATCTGGCCGGCATCAAACCCCTCTACGACCTCGCCGCCACGCTCAAGGACATCCCCGCCGACCGGCTCACGTTCCTCACCGTGCCGAACTATCCGCGCGAGGCGGACGTCCCCACCGACCATGCCAACGTCGTCTGGCAGTACCCGCAGGCCGGCGACGTCTTCCGCGATCTGGCGCACGACCGGGAGATCGACGCCGCCGCCGAACGGCGGCTGACCGCGGCCGCCGCCCACCCCGTCACCGCCGCCTCCGTCCGCGTCCGCGTCCTCAACGGCACCGGCGCCCCCGGCCGCGCCGCCACCACCGCCGCCGACCTGCGCACCCTCGGCTTCACCGTCACCACCACCGGCAACGCCCCCGCACCGGGCCCGACCTCCCTCACCTACCCGGCCGGCCTACGCGACCGGGCCGAGGTCCTGGCCGCCCGCCTCCCCGGCCACCTCACGCCCCGGGAAGCGGCGGACGCGATACCGGGGGAGGTCACGTTGACGGTCGGGGCGGACTTCCCGGTGGACGGGGAGGGGTGACGCGGGGCCCGTAGGGGGCGGCTCCCCGGTGGCCGTCCGGCCGGGCCTCAGCCCGTGAAGACCAGACTGGCCAGAAGCGTATGGACCGCGGTGCCGGCGAGGATGCTCAGCAGGGCGTTGCGGCGCCACAGGTGCAGGCCGACGGTGACGGCGAGTGCGGTCAGCGGGGCCAGGGCGCGGGTGTGGGTGACGGGTACGTCGCGCAGGCAGTACACCAGGAGGATCAGCATGACGCCGGCCGGCATACGGGTGCTGAGGAAACGGACCGTGCCACTGGTGCGCAGCGGGGTGAGGGCCGCGAAAGGCAGCGCCCGCAGGCCCCAGGTGACGGCCGCGGTGACGAGGACCGCGGCGATGGCGTAGCGCGTATCAGGCATGGCCGGTCTTCCTCCCGGTGGCGAAGTGGCGGGCCAGGAGGGCCGCGGTGAACAGCGCGAACGCGACCGGCAGCATCTCGTCCGGGAAGAGGAGCCGGGCTACCACCGCGCTGAGCAGGGCGATCACGGGCGTGGGCAGGTCGCCGCGCAGGTCCCGGACCGCGTCCAGCGCGAGGACGGTGAACATCGCGGTGAGGGCGAAGTCCAGACCGGTGACGCCCTCCGGGATGAGCGAACCGAGCAGCGCCCCGGCCACCGAACTTGCCGCCCAATACAGGTGCAGCGAGAACTGCAGCCACAGGATGCGCCCGCCGGGCCAGGAGCGGGCCTGCTCCCCCGAGGTCAGCGCGAACGCCTCGTCGCACAGCGCGAAGGTGCTGTACGTCTTCCCGAGGCGGCCGGTCACGCGGTGCAGCGGGAAGGAGAGCGCGTAGAAGACGTGCCGGACGTTCACCATGAACGCGGAGACCGCGATGGAGGCGAGCGGGGTACAGGCCGTGACCAGGCCGATCAGCAGGAACTCGAACGAGCCGCCGAAGGCGACCAGCGCGGACAGCCCCGCCCACCACCAGTCCAGACCCGACTGCGTCACGAGCGCCCCGTAGGCGAGGCCGAGCGGGATGAACGCCAGGCCGGCGCCCGCCGAATCCTTGAACGCCGCGCGCGCCTGGGAGGTTTTCGGGGGCGGTGGTACGGGCGCAGGCCGAGGTGGCGCCTCGGTGGCGGCAAGGGGTATTTCCATGGCGCAATTTTAGGAAAACTTCCCCCTCATATGATTGCCGATCAACCCTGTATTCTCAGGATATGAGCAAGGAAGTACCACTCGATGCGATCGACCGCGAAATTATCTTTCAACTGCGCCACGACGGGCGGCTCACAAACGTTGAGCTGGCCAAACGCATCGGGCTGACCGCACCGCCCTGCCTGCGACGGGTCAAACGTCTGGAGGAGTCCGGCGTCATCAGCGGATACCGCGCCGTCATCGACCCGGAGACCGTGGGACGCGGCCTGGAGGTCCTGATCGACGTCGAGATCTACGCGCAGGACCGCAAGAGTTTCGAGGAATTCGAGTCCACCGTGGCGTCCTTCGAAGAGGTCGTGGAATTCCGCCGGATGTACGGCCGCCCGGACTACTTCATCCGCGTCGCCGTCGCCGACCACGCCGCCTACGAAGCCTTCCTGTCCGACCGCCTCAGCGGCCTGCCCGCCGTCCGCCGCCTGGAATCCCATCTGACGATGAAGACGATCAGAACGAGCCCGTGATCCGTAGGGGGCCGATGGCCGATGGCCGATGCCCCTGGCCGTCAAGGGCATCGGCCGTCAACTTCCAGGACCCGTAAGGGACTTGGATGCGCGCGAGGCACGGGCCGGAAGCACCCCCTACGGGGTGACGTCCCGCGCAGCCCCACCAAGCTCAAGCGGACGGCACGACCGGAGACCACACGCCGAACCACTGCTCCGCGCCGTAGGCCGGGAAGCGTTCCGCCTCGACGAACCCCAGCTTCGCCGCGAGGCGCATCGAGCCGGCGTTGGCGGTCTGGGTGGCGAGCACCACGGGTTCCCCCGGGAGCACGCCGGTGAACCAGTCGAGGACCGCCGTGCACGCCTCGGTGGCGTACCCGCATCCCCACACCTCCGGCAGGAAGAGGTAGCCGAGTTCGGCCCTACACTCTCCGCCGTGACAGCCACGGCGCCAGTGATCCGTCCGGCAGTCCCGGCCGACCTGAACGCCGTGGCCGGCATCTTCACGCACTATGTCCGCCACACCGTGATCACCTTCGAGGAGACCCCGCCACCGGTGGCCGTCTGGCACCGGCGGCTCGACGACCTCAGCTCCCAAGGTCTGCCGTTCCTGGTCGCCGAAGTGTCCGATGAAGTCGTTGGCTATGCCTACGCAGCTCCTTGGCGCCCCAAGCCGGCCTACCGGCACACCGTCGAGAACTCGATCTACCTCGCCCCGGACCGCACGGGCCAGGGTCTCGGCGGCTCCCTCATGGACGCCCTGCTGGCCGCCTGCGCGCGGACCCACGTACGCCAGATGATCGCCGTCATCGCCGACGCCGGCACCGATGCCTCCCTTGCGCTGCACCGCCGTTTCGGCTTCACCGACATGGGCCGGCTGACCGCCGTCGGATACAAGCACGGCCGCTGGCTCGACACTGTACTGATGCAGCGGTCGCTCGGCCTTGCCGCGGCCAACCAACGAACCAACAGGAAGCCTTCCTGAAAGTCCGTCCCGCGGCACGCCTCCGCGAACCAACAGGAAGCCTCCCTGAAGATCCGTCCCACGGCACACCGCCGCGAACCAACAGGAAGCCTTCCTGAACGTGCCCCTACCGCGGCCGGGCAGCCCTCAGGAACCCTCCCTGAAAGCTGTCCGTGCCCGCCGGGTGGAGAGGGCTCACTCCTCCCCCTCCAGCTCCCCCTCCGTCTCCAAGAACGCCTCGCGCAGTGCGGCCAGGGTCTCCGCGTCCGGCTTCTCCCACATGCCGCGGGATTCGGCCTCCAGGAGGCGTTCGGCGATGCCGTGGAGGGCCCAGGGGTTGGCCTCCTGGAGGAAGGCGCGGTTCTCGGGGTCGAGGACGTAGGTCTGGGCGAGCTTGTCGTACATCCAGTCGGCGACGACGCCGGTGGTCGCGTCGTAGCCGAAGAGGTAGTCGACGGTGGCGGCGAGTTCGAAGGCGCCCTTGTAGCCGTGGCGGCGCATCGCCTCGATCCAGCGCGGGTTGACGACGCGGGCGCGGAAGACGCGGGAGGTCTCCTCGACGAGGGAGCGGGTGCGGATCGTCTCCGGGCGGGTGGAGTCGCCGATGTACGCCTCCGGGGCGGTGCCCTTGAGCGCCTTCACGGTGGCGACCATGCCGCCGTGGTACTGGAAGTAGTCGTCGGAGTCGGCGATGTCGTGTTCGCGGGTGTCGGTGTTCTTGGCGGCGACCGCGATCCGCTTGTAGGCCGTCTCCATCTCGTCGCGCGCCGGGCGGCCCTCCAGGCCGCGGCCGTACGCGTAGCCGCCCCAGACGGTGTAGACCTCGGCGAGGTCGGCGTCGGTGCGCCAGTCGCGGGAGTCGATGAGCTGGAGCAGGCCCGCGCCGTAGGTGCCGGGGCGGGAGCCGAAGATGCGGGTGGTGGCGCGGCGTTCGTCGCCGTGGGCGGCGAGGTCGGCCTGGGCGTGGGCGCGGACGTGGTTGTCGGCGGCGGGCTCGTCCAGCCCGGCGGCGAGCCGCACCGCGTCGTCGAGCAAGCCGATGACGTGCGGGAACGCGTCGCGGAAGAAGCCGGAGATGCGGAGGGTGACGTCGATGCGGGGGCGGCCCAGCTCCGCCAGGGGGATGGGCTCCAGGCCGGTGACGCGGCGGGAGGCGTCGTCCCAGACGGGGCGGACGCCGAGCAGCGCGAGGGCCTCGGCGACGTCGTCCCCGGAGGTGCGCATGGCGCTGGTGCCCCAGAGGGAGAGGCCGACGGAGGTGGGCCAGGTGCCGTTGTCGGCGCGGTAGCGCTCCAGGAGGGAGTCGGCGAGGGCCTGGCCGGTCTCCCAGGCGAGGCGGGACGGGACGGCCTTGGGGTCGACGGAGTAGAAGTTGCGGCCGGTCGGCAGGACGTTGACGAGGCCGCGCAGCGGGGAGCCGGACGGGCCCGCGGGGACGAAGCCGCCGTTCAGGGCGTGGACGGCGTGGTCGATCTCGGCGGTGGTCCCGGCGAGGCGCGGGACGACCTCGCGGGCGGCGAAGTCGAGGATCGCGGCGACCTGTTCCGGCTGCCCGGCGGCCACCTCGGCGACGGCGGACGGCGCCCAGTCGGCGTCCTCCATCGCCTGGACGAGGGCGCGGGCGCGCTCCTCCGCGTCGTCGGCGGCGGTGCGGGTCGCGGCGGACTCGTCCAGGCCCAGCGCCTCCCGCAGCCCGGGCAGCGCGGACGTACCGCCCCAGATCTGGCGGGCGCGCAGGATCGCGAGGACGAGGTTGACGCGCGCCTCACCGGCCGGCGCGGCGCCCAGGACGTGCAGACCGTCGCGGATCTGGGCGTCCTTGACCTCGCAGAGCCAGCCGTCGACGTGCAGCAGGAAGTCGTCGAAGCCGTCGTCGTCGGGGCGGTCGTCCAGGCCGAGGTCGTGGTCGAGCCTGGCGGCCTGGATGAGGGTCCAGATCTGCGCGCGGATCGCCGGGAGCTTCGCCGGGTCCATGGCGCTGATCTGCGCATATTCGTCGAGGAGTTGTTCCAGGCGGGCGATGTCGCCGTACGACTCGGCGCGCGCCATCGGCGGGACGAGGTGGTCGACGAGGGTGGCGTGGACGCGGCGCTTGGCCTGGGTGCCCTCGCCGGGGTCGTTGACGAGGAACGGGTAGATCAGCGGCAGGTCGCCGAGGGCGGCGTCCGGGCCGCAGGCGGCGGAGAGGCCCGCGTTCTTGCCGGGCAGCCACTCCAGGTTGCCGTGCTTGCCGAGGTGGACCATGGCGTCGGCGCCGAAGCCGCCGTCGTCGGCGGAGGCGGCGATCCAGCGGTAGGCGGCCAGGTAGTGGTGGGACGGCGGCAGATCGGGATCGTGGTAGATCGCGATCGGGTTCTCGCCGAAGCCGCGCGGCGGCTGGATGAGGATCAGCAGATTGCCGCGGCGCAGGGCGGCGAGGACGATGTCGCCCTCCGGGTTGCGGGAGCGGTCGAGGAACATCTCGCCGGGCGGCGGGCCCCAGTGCTCCTCGACGGACGCGCGCAGCTCCTGGGGGAGCGTGGCGTACCAGCGCCTGTAGTCGGCGGCGGGGATACGGACAGGGTTCTTGGCCAGTTGTTCCTCGGTCAGCCACTCCTGGTCGTGGCCGCCCGCCTCGATGAGGGCGTAGATCAGCTCGTCGCCGTCACCGGACGCGAGCCCCGGTACCTCTTCGTCGCCGAAGTCGTAGCCCTCTTCGCGCAGGCGGCGCAGGAGGGCGACGGCGGAGGCGGGGGTGTCGAGGCCGACGGCGTTGCCGATGCGGGAGTGCTTGGTGGGGTACGCGGAGAGAACCAGCGCCAGCTTCTTGTCCTTCGCCGGGATGTGGCGCAGCCGGGCGTGGCGGACGGCGATCCCGGCGACGCGGGCGGCGCGCTCGGGGTCGGCGGCGTACGTCGGCAGGCCGTCCTCGTCGATCTCCTTGAAGGAGAACGGGACGGTGATCAGGCGGCCGTCGAACTCGGGGACGGCGATCTGGGTGGCGGCGTCCAGCGGGGAGAGGCCCTCGTCGTTCTCCTCCCAGGCGGCGCGGTTACCTGTCAGGCAGAGTGCCTGAAGGATCGGCACGTCCAGGGCGGCGAGCGCGCCCGCGTCCCACGATTCGTCGTCGCCGCCGGCGGACGCCTCGGCGGGCTTGGTGCCGCCCGCGGCGAGGACGGTGGTGACGATGGCGTCGGCCGGGCGCAGCGCGTCGATCAGCTCGGGCTCGGGCGCGCGCAGCGAGGCGACGAAGAGCGGCAGCGGGCGGCCCCCGGCCTCCTCGATCTTGGTGCAGAGCGCGTCGACGAAGCCGGTGTTGCCGCTCATGTGGTGGGCGCGGTAGTAGAGCACCGGGATGAGCGGGCCGTCGATGTCCTTACGGGCCGCGGGCCGCTCCAGCTCGCCCCAGGTCGGCGCGGGCTGCGGCGGTTCGAAGCCGTGGCCGGTCAGCAGGACGGTGTCGGAGAGGAAGCGGGCGAGGCGGCCGAGGTTCTCGGGCCCGCCGTGCGCGAGGTAGGCGTGCGCCTCGGCGGCGGTGCCGACCGGGACGGTGGACGCCTCCATCAGCTGTGCGTCGGGGGCCTGTTCGCCGGTGAGGACGACGACGGGGCGGTGCTGGTACTCGGCGAGGAGGAGGTTCAGGCCCTCCTCCCAGGCGCGGATGCCGCCGAGGAGGCGGACCACGACGAGGTCGACGCCGTCGAGCAGCGCGGGGAGTTCGGCGAGGTCGAGGCGGGCCGGGTTGGCGAGCCGGAACGGCACGGGGCCGCCGGCGGCGCGGGCGCTGAGGAGATCGGTGTCGGAGGTCGACAGCAGCAGAAGCATGCGAGCGCAGAGCCTTCCTCGGGGTATCCGCGCCCCGGGTGGTTCGTTGGACGGCGGGAGTTCCTGACTCACCCGGCAGCTGCCGGGCTCACAGTGGCGGGACCGCGCCGGATTCGCACCGGGCTTCCTCCCTGAGAGCTGTCCCACCCTCGGGAAAGCCCTCGTCGCCGTCTCCGGCGTCGGCGGGCCGGCTGACCCACCGAAGTGAATGGTAAGGGCTGGTCGAGGGGCTGGGGAGGGGGGCTCGACCGCCGGTGGACGAGAAGGGGCGGGGCCGTGAGGCGTGGGGCCCGTACCGGGCGGGTCGGGCGGCCACTACGGGGGAGGGCGCTCGGGGTGTCCGTAGTGGAGCGGGGGCAGGGCTCGGCCCCCAGCTCGCGGGCCGTACGGGGTGCCCCTACGGGCGGGCGGTACGAGGGTCGGTTCCGGGCCCGTACGGGGTTCGGATCGGGGCCGCTTCGGGGTGCCCGTACCGGGGCGCGGGCGTCCGTCGGAGCACCCGGGGCGGGGCCCGGGCCACCGTCGGCCCCTGTGGCGCGTCGGTATGCTCGCGGCCATGCCGCCCTCCCCCTCGAACCGGCCCCACGGGGCCCCGCCGCCGCTGCGCGAGCGCGGTGACGCCTGCCCGGGAGCGCTCCGGCTGCACGCGGCGGCGGACGGCGCGCTGGCCCGTGTCCGGGTGCCCGCCGGGGAGTTGACCGGACGTCAGGCGACGGCGCTGGCGGACGCGGCGGAGCGGTTCGGGGACGGCGGGATCTCCCTCACCTCGCGCGGCAACGTGGAGCTGCGCGGCCTCGGCGACGGCTGCGGCGGCGAGCTGGCCGCACTGCTGGCCGACGCCGGTCTGCTGCCCTCCGTACGCCATGAACGCGTCCGCAACCTCGTCGCCTCACCGCTCGCCGGAATCGACCGCCGCACCCCCGCCGACGTGCGGCACTGGGCCCGCGAGCTGGACGAACTGCTCTGCGGACAGGAGTGGACGGCGCGGCTTTCGGGGCGTTTCCTCTTCGTCCTGGACGACGGCCGCGGCGATGTGGCGGGCCTCGGCGGCGATGTGACCTTGGTCGCAGAAGTGGCGGTGCCGGGAGGCGCGGGAGCGGACGCTGCGGGATCGGAAGCCGCGGCGCCGGGGGCGTCCGCGCTTCTCCTCCTCGGCGGGCCCGACTCCGGCCCCGACTCCGGCAACGGCATCGGCCCCGACGACGGCCCCGGCCCGGCCCTCCGGATCGCGGGGGCCGATGCCGCCCGCGCCGCGCTCGGTGCCGCCCGTGCCTTCCTCGACGCGGTCGAGGCGAGCGGCAGCGGCGCCTGGCGGTTCCGGGAGCTGCCGGGGGGCGCGGCGCCGACCGTGCGCGCCGTCGGCGAACGGCTGCGCGCCGCCGGGATATCCGCCACGTACGTCCCGTCCGGCGAGGTCCCGGCCCGGCCCGGGCGCGGCGCGCGCACCCCGGCGCCCGGCCTCGTCGAAGGGCCCGGCGGGCGCCGTGTGCTGAGCGTCCGGGCGCCGCTGGGGCGGCTGACCGGCGCACAGTGGCGCCTCCTGGCCCGTACCGCCGCCGAGGGGGACGGCACGCTCCGGCTGACCCCGTGGCGCGGCGTCCTCGTCCCCGGGCTGAGCGCACCGGTGGCCACCGCCCGGCTGCGGGAGTGCGCGGACGCGGGCCTGGTCACCGACCCGGACTCGCCCTGGTACCGGCTCGGCGCCTGCACCGGGCGCCCCGGGTGCGCCAAGTCCCTGACCGACGTACGGGCCGACGCGTCCGCCGTGGCCGCGGCCCTGGGGCGGGCCACCGCGCTGCCGGTGCAGTGGTCCGGCTGCGCGCGCTGCTGCGGCCACCCGCACGGCACCTGGATCGACGTCCTGGCGACCGACGGCGGCTACGACGTGACCGTCATCCGGCCGGGGGCACCACCCGAGCCGCTCGCCGCCGGCGCCACCGTGCGGCAGGTCGCCGACGCCGTCGCGCCCCGGGTTCCCCCGGCGGCACCCGGCACCGCACCGTGACCGTCTAACGGGTACGCGTCCCGGGCTCCGTCCCCGTAGGCGCGCACCCCACCCCCTGTTTCCCCCACCGACCCACCACACCGAGGGCACCGTGTTCGACTACGAGAAGGACGGGGCGGCGATCTACCGCCAGTCCTTTGCCACCATCCGCGCCGAGGCGGACCTCGCGGGGCTGCCCGCCGACGTCAGCCGGGTCGCGGTCCGGATGATCCACGCCTGCGGCATGGTCGACCTCGTCCGCGACCTCGCGTTCTCCCCCGGCGTGGTGGCGAGCGCGCGCGCCGCGCTGCGCGCCGGTGCGCCGATCCTGTGCGACGCCAACATGGTCGCCAGCGGCGTCACCCGTAAGCGGCTGCCCGCGGACAACGAGGTGGTGTGCACCCTCGCCGACCCGTCGGTGCCCGCGCTCGCCGCCGAACTGGGCACCACCCGCAGCGCCGCCGCGCTGGAGCTGTGGCGGGACAGGCTGGACGGCGCGGTCGTCGCCGTCGGCAACGCCCCGACCGCGCTCTTCCGCCTCCTGGAGATGATCGAGGAGGGCGCGCCGCGGCCCGCCGCGGTGCTCGGCATACCCGTCGGCTTCATCGGCGCCGCCGAGTCCAAGGAGGCGCTGGCCGCCCACCCGTCGGGCCTGGAGCACCTGGTGGTGCGCGGGCGGCGCGGCGGCAGCGCCATGGCCGCGGCCGCCGTCAACGCCCTGGCGAGCGAGGAGGAATGAGCGTGCCCGAGCAGCAGTCCGCCGCCCGCACCCCGGGCCGCCTCTACGGTGTGGGGCTCGGCCCCGGAGACCCGTCCCTGATGACCGTGAGGGCCGTAGGGGTCATCGCCGAGGCCGATGTGGTGGCGTACCACAGTGCGCGCCACGGCCGGTCCATCGCGCGCGCCATCGCCGCCGAGCATCTGCGCCCCGACCACATCGAGGAGGCGCTGGTCTACCCCGTCACCACCGAGTCGACCGACCACCCCGGCGGCTACCGGGGCGCGCTCGACGACTTCTACGAGGAGGCCGCGGCCCGGCTCGCCGCGCACCTGGACGCGGGCCGCACCGTCGCCGTGATCTCCGAGGGCGACCCGCTCTTCTACGGCTCGTACCAGCACATGCACAAGCGTCTGGCGCACCGTTACCCGACCGAGGTCATCCCCGGCGTGACCTCGATCAACGCGGCCGCCGCCCGGCTGGGCAGGCCGCTGGTGGAGGCCGACGAGGTGCTGACGGTGCTGCCCGGCACGCTCCCCGAGGAGGAGCTGACGGCCCGGCTGGCCGCCACCGACTCCGCCGTCGTCATGAAGCTGGGCCGCACCTTCCCCGCCGTCCGCCGGGCCATGGAACGCTCGGGCCGACTGCCGGAGGCACGCTACGTCGAACGCGCCACGATGACGGGCGAACGGACCGGGGCCCTGACGGACGTCGACCCCGATTCCGTGCCGTACTTCGCGGTCGCGGTGGTACCGAGCCGGGTCGCGGAGCGGGATGTGCCCGAGGGGGTGTCGGGGGGCGTCCCCGAGGGTGTGTCAGGGGCGCCCGGTGACGCGGCGTACGCCCCTGAGACCGGGTCCGGGGGCGTCCCCGAGAACGTGTCAGGGGCGCCCGGCGAGGCGGCGCACGCCCCCGACGAGGCGTCGGATGACGTGTCCGGGGCCGAGCCCGGCTCCGACTCCGACTCCGGCTCCAACTCCGGCGAAGTGGTCGTCGTCGGTACCGGGCCGGCCGGACCGCTGTGGCTGACGCCGGAGTCGCGGGGCGCGCTGGCCGCCGCCGACGACCTCGTCGGCTACACCACCTACCTGGACCGGGTGCCGCACCGCCCCGGTCAGCTGCGGCACGGCTCCGACAACAAGGTCGAGTCCGAACGCGCCGAACTCGCCCTCGACCTGGCCCGCCGCGGCCGCCGCGTCGCGGTGGTCTCCGGCGGCGACCCGGGCGTCTTCGCGATGGCCACCGCCGTCCTGGAGGTCGCCGCCGAGGAGCGCTACCGGGCCGTACCCGTACGGGTGCTCCCCGGGGTCACCGCCGCCAACGCCGCGGCGGCCAAGGCGGGCGCCCCGCTCGGCCACGACTACGCGGTCCTCTCCCTCTCCGACCGCCTCAAGCCCTGGGAGGTCATCGCCGAACGGCTGCGCGCCGCGGCCGCCGCCGACCTCGTCCTGGCGCTCTACAACCCGGGCTCCCGCAGCCGCACCTGGCAGGTCGGCAAGGCCCGTGACCTGCTGCTGGAGCACCGTTCGCCGGACACCCCGGTCGTGCTGGGCCGCGATGTCGGCGGCCCGGAGGAGTCCGTCCGCACCGTCCGCCTCGCCGACCTCGACCCCGCCGAGGTCGACATGCGCACGATCCTGCTGATCGGCTCGTCCCAGACCCGGACGGCACCGCGCGCGGACGGCACCGCCTCCGTGTGGACGCCGCGCCGCTACCCGGAGGGGTGAGTCCGGGTCCGGATCCGGGAGGATTCGGGGTCGGACGAGGGTGAACACGACGGGAGACGGGGGACGTTACGGACGAACGGCATCGCGGCGGAGTGCACGGCGGCCCCGGACATCCGTACGGGCCCGCTCCCTTCGGGGCGCTCCCCGCGAGGCCGGTCCGCCAAATTGACCGAACTGTCGGCTGTTGTCCACGGACAGGTGGCACATTGTTGCTGTGCGCGCCCCGCCCCGGCGCGGAGGCCACCGCTTCCGCCCCGGGGAAACCACGCCCACCATGGGCGACGGCGGGGCGTGCCCTTGCCCTCACGGCGCAGAACAGATGAAGTCGGAGAACCATGACCAGGTCTCACTCATGAGCCGTCGCACACGGCGCCGCCGTACCCCGGCCACCCCCTGCCCGTCCTGCGGCGGCACCGACCTCCTGTGGGAGGACGAGGGCGTCTACGGCGGCGGCGAACTCCTGTGGTGGTGCGCCGACTGCCTCCACCAGTGGCACGCCAGCGATTACCCGCAGGCAGCGGCGCCCGCACCGGGGTCCACTGCGCCGATCCCCCCTGGCCAGGGCCCCGGTGCCGGGTACGGCATGCCGGTCCCCGAGCAGCTGCCGGGCGCCGGGGCGCCGGTCCCCGGTGCGTACGGGGAGGCGCCCGTGGTGGGGGCGGCGCCTCCGGGCGCACCGGGTGGCACCCCGTATACGGCCGACCGGCCCACCGTCCCCGGCCAGGGGCCGGCCCCGGGTCCGCCGGGCTTCACCCCGTACCCGGAGGTCGCGGCGGCGCCGAACCCGTATGCGGCGCCGGGAGCGGTTCCGGTGCAGGCCGCTCCGCACGTCCCGTTGCCGGGCCCCGCACGGGAGTTGCCCGCCGCGGAACCGGCCGTCCCGGGGCCGGTGCCCGTTCCCGGGGTGGCCTCGGTGGCCGCGCCCGCGGTACGCCCGGCTCTCCTTCCGGCCGCGCCGGAGCCCGCGGCGCCCCCGGACCACACGACGGCCGCGGAGCCCATGACGGCCGCGGCGCCCCCTGCACCGGCTCCCGCGGCGCCTACAGCGCCGGAAGCCGCGGTCGCCGCCGGAGCCCCGATGCTCCCCGGGCCGACGACGTCCCCGGAGGCGACGGCCCCGCGCCCCCCGGCAGGCCCGTACCTCGCCCCGCCGGACCCGTCCGCACGTCTGACCACGACCGCCGCCCCGCCCCCGGCCCCCGCACCGCAGGAACAGCCGCGCCGCCCCGCCGAACCGGCCGATCGCTCCGAACCGGCCGACGCCACCGGGCAGCCCGGCACTGCGGAGGCGACCTGGCCCACCGAAGCCGCACGCCCCGCAGGCACCAACCGGCCCGCAGGCACCGACCGCCCCCCGAGCACCGACCGTCCCGCGGACACGGAACAGATCGCCGCAGAAACGGGCCAGGCCACCGCAGGCGCTGCGCAGATCGCCACAGAAACGGGTCAACTCGCCGCGGGCGCCGCACAGACCGCCACAGCACCAGGTCAGCTCGCCACAGGCGCTGCACAGGCCGCCGCAGAAACGGGCCAGCTCGCCGCAGACACTGCACAGGCCACCGCAGCACCAGGCCAACTCGCCGCAGCCGCCGCCCAGGCCCCCGTCACGGAACAGGACACGGCGGGCACCGGCCAGGCCACCGGCACGGGCCAAACCCCCGGTCCAGAACAGCGCATGACGGGCACCGACCAGGGCACAGCAGCGAGCACGGACGAGGGCAAGGCCGCAGGCGCGGAGCGAGCCGCCATCCCTGCCCTCGCCCCCTCCCCCTACGGGCCGCCCGCCCCGCTCCCCGCCCCGTCCGCGAACGGCAGCACCTCGTTGCCGCTGCCCCCGCTCGCGCCCGTAGTGGCGGACGGCGGCGGGGCGCCCTTGCCGGCCGGCGCCCCGGCGGCCGGCCTCGCCCCGCCGCAGGCCGGCGCCGTCCCGTTGTCCGCCCCCGCCGGGCCCCCGCCGCCGCACCTCGATGCGCCGACGGGCCCGCCGCAGCCTCCGCAGTCCGCCGAGCCCCCCGCCGGGCCGCAGCCCCCGGCCGGTCAGCCGCCCGCCGCGCCCCCGGTGACGGGCCAGGCACCGGTCGGCCCCCCGGCGACCGTCGCCGAACGCACCATGCACGCCGCCGGGTTCCTCCCCCTGATGCCCTGCCCCGGCGCGTACGAGCCCTGGCCGTGCCGCTGTACGCAGTGCGGCCGGGAGGTCACCCCGACCTACCGTCAGGTCCGCGACGAGGCGTTCGCCTGCGCCTGCCGCGGTACGCGACGGCGCCGCCCCGCCCGCAAACGCTGACCGGCGGGCGGCACGCCGTCAGCCCAGCCGCTCCCGCAGCCACGCCACCGCCTCCGCCGGCCCCGGCACCGTCGCCACCCCGACGGGCGCCGGGGGCCGGGTCACCAGCACCACGGGCACCCCGGCCTCCCGCGCGGCGGTGAGCTTGGGGGCGGTGGCGGCGGCCCCGCTGTCCTTGGTGACGAGCACGTCGATACGGTGCGCCGCCAGCAGGGCCCGCTCCCCGTCGAGCGTGAACGGGCCCCGGTCGAGCAGCATCTCCATCCGCGGCGGACGCGGCCCCTCCGGCGCGTCCACGGACCGTACGAGGAACCAGAGCGCGTCGAGGTGCGCGAAACGCGCGAGACCCATGCGCCCCGTGGTGAGGAAAACCCGGCGCCCGAGCCCGGGCAGCGCGTCCGCCGCCTCGTCCAACGACCCGACCCGATGCCATACGTCGCCGTCCTGCGGCACCCAGCCCGGACGCCGCAGGGCCAGCAGCGGCACCCCGGCGGCAGCGGCCGCCCCCGCCGCGTTCGCGCTCATCACCTCGGCGAACGGATGCGTCGCATCGACCAGCACATCCACCGCATGCTCCCGCACCCACCCCACCAGCCCCGCAACCCCGCCGAACCCCCCGACCCGCACCTCCCCCACAGGCAACCGCGGCGCCGCCACCCGCCCGGCCAAGGAGGACGTGACCCGCACGCCGCCTGCGACCAGCTCGCCGGCCAGCTCCCGCGCCTCGGCGGTGCCACCGAGGATGAGAACGTGGCGGGGGCCCGGAGCGGCGGGGTCGGTCATGGGGCGGGGGTCCTTCCGATTCTTCAGCGGCGGAAAACGCCCCAGAAGGGTACGGGAGGGGGCTCGCATACCCGGTCGGGCGCACTACTACGGCCTTCGAGATGGCCGTTACTTCGACCAGTAGGGGTCACGGAGGTCGGGTGCGTGATCCGGCCCGCCATCAGGCGCTGCGGGGAACTTGTCGCCTTCTTCGCCTTCGATTTCCCCACCGTGACCTGGGGACTTCGCATCCACACTCGCACCGATGGCAATTCCCCCGCTCCCCTCCACCGAAAAACCCACCTCAAGACCATCGGATGATTTAGCGGAAACGAAATGCGGGCGCGAGAAATCCCTCTCCATCTCAAACCCAGATTTCTTCAGGTACGCGCGCACTGATTCTGTCAATTTGTCGAACTTTTGCGCTGAAACCTTGGTCCGAAGATAGCGCGCCCGGTGGACGCCCACCACGCCGTTCGGCCTATTGGTGAACGAGTTGCGGTGCACATCCATCTCGCCAGGACCTTCCCGCCACTTGACTCGGGGATGTATCGCCCCGAAAACACCTTCCAGGGTTGAGTCGATCTTCCGGAGAGCTTGCGCGCCAGTGAGGCCGGGAGTATCCGAAAGGAGAGAGCAACCGCTAATTCCATTAAATACAACCAGTAGACCGACTGCGACGACCAAAGCCTTACGCGCACGCATTTAAATCACCTCCGGGACTGCTCGCTGATAGTATCCGGATGCCCGGAAACAATTCTTCCCATATTCCTCAACGACTCACCCTCGATCCCATAACCCGGGTCGAAGTATTCAGAGTGAGAATCAACACCATCGACCGGATCAACAGGGTTTCCAGGGTTCACGCCAAAACGCTTTCCGCCAAATTCCTCGCTGGCCGGATCCTGCCCGAACCACAATTCATGCGGATCCATCATGTGACCTATTATTCCGCCAGCAAACCCGAACCTGCTACCGATGACTTCCTTCTTGGAAGGCGCATGAGTGACTGGATCGTTCTCCGCAGCCCCCACCCAGACGTGATCTTTTCCAACGCCGAGCTCATCCGCTTTCTGCGCCCCTGTACCAGGACTCCCCACGAGAATGATGTCGTCGGCGGGAATTCCTCCCGGACGCTGAGCTGCCTGCCCTACAGTGAACGACCCATAGCTGTGGCCGATCGCGGTGACATGTGGCCGATCCCCTTGATGCGTCGCCTGGACTCCGTCAAGGAAGGTTCCAAATTCGGCTCCTCCGTTCTTGCCATCGCTTTCGAGGGCAACCTCTGCACTCTGAGGAGCGTCGTATCCAAGCCAGACGATCGATGCAGTCGTCTTGCTGTTATCTGACTCTCTTGCGGACTGCCAGACCCTGTGAGCGCGGTCGCCGTCGTCTCCGCCCACATCCTTCATTGTGGTAGTGAACCCCGGAACATAAGCTGCGACGTTGTCCGCCTTATCAGGGTTTCCGTACGACAGAATGGCCCGCCCCTGCCCCTCTTCTCCAATTCCCAGGAGGAGAGGCTCGGGCACCTTCCCATCATCTCGGTCAAGACGGTCCCTGATGGCACGGTAACCCTCCTGCTTTTCAGCCTGCGCTTCCGACATCGGCGTACCAGGCGGATGCGCATCGATCAGCCGGTCGAGATTGACGCGGTTCGCCTCGTCGCGGGTTTCGGCGGGTATGCCGTCGAGATTTCCGATCACCTCGGGGTTCAGCGCCAGCTGCTCGTCCCGCTCCTCCTGACTCAGGCCATTCCACCAGCCGTTGACCTTTTTCGGGTCCGTGCCCTGATGCGGAGCGGCATTGAGGCCGACCGCCGTTCCCGCGATCTGGGAGATGTCGGATGCGTCCCGCCGGTATTCTTGGCTGTCGACCTTCAGCCCGCGGTCGGCCTGGAGGCGCGCGATGGCGATCGTGTAACGGCCGTCGATCTCCTCGACGGTGCGCCGGACACCGAGGATTTCCCCCTCAAGGTCACGCCGCTCAATCTCCGCGTCCGGGGGACCTGCATCCGGATCCCCCGTCGGAATGGAACCCTCATCCTTGTAGGTCACCTCCCCGCTGGGCAACACCTTGAGGCCCTTCGCGGCGGCGTCATCGAGCAGCTTGCTCAGCCGTTTCTGCTGTTCCTTCATCTCGGTGACGAAACCGTCGATGGTGGCCTCGATGAGCGTGCACTCCTGGGATCCGAAATGGAAGTTCTCCCCGAGGCGTTGCAGTCGGACCTGTGCCGCATCAGCCGCCTTGCCGGACCAGTCACTTTTCAACGGGCGGCGCATGTAGGTTTCCACACGGTCCTGGTAGCCGCCGAAGCGATGCGCCGACCGCCCCCATTCCTCCTTGGCCTCTTCCAGAGCGGAGAATCGAAGGTCTTGGATTTCCTGCAGAGTGGGCATCAGGCATCATCCGAACGGGCTGTTGTGGCGCGACTGCGCCGCGGGCAGAACCATGGCTGGACTTTCGGAGCGCTGGGTGAACGACCGCGCCGTGTTGTCGTCGTTCCGCTCGTAGTTGTCCGCAGAATTCCGGAGGGATTGCGCGACGTCCCCGCATTCCTTCCGAACGTCGCCGAGCCTGGCCTGCCAGGAGTGCTGCGTCCGCATGAGCTGCTGGGCGAAGGAGAACCCCGCAGTCTGGCCGGGTACGCCGTGGTGATGCGCGTTCAGCGCGCTGACGGCGGTGCCCACCCCCGACTGCATTTCTTCGCTCTGGCCCGCTGCGGTGCGCAGCGTCTTCGGCTGCACATCGGTATCCGGCACAACAGCCCCCGATTCCCCATTTTCCACACAGTGTGAGACAGCCGTTCACCCTAAGTGGTGCTTGCGGGGGACACCCTTATGTCGGCGCGATTCGGCCGGTGGCAGGCCGAAAGGGAGCTACGGGCCCTCCCGGTTCCGGGCATCCCGGACGTCCGGCGAGGAGCGCCCCGCAGGCCCGTGTCCGACCCGCCTCGGGCGAGCCCGGGCGCGGCAGGGGAACATGGACGCGCGGCTCAGGTGTCGCGAATCGGTGGCGTGAGGCCGCGGGTCGGGTGGTGAAAGGGCAGGTGGCGACGGTGGGTGCGTCCGGCGGGGATCCGGCGGAGCCGCGGGGGGCGTCGCAGCAGGGCGCGGGAGGGGGTCGTAGCGCGCAGCTGGCGCATACCGGGCTGCGGTCCGGGTGGACCACCGGGGCGTGCGCGACGGCGGCGAGTGCCGCGGCGTACACGGCACTGCTGACCGGGGAGTTCCCGGATCCGGTGCGGATCGCGTTGCCCAAGGGGCACACACCGTCGTTCGCGCTGGCCAAGGAGGAGTTGGCCGCGGACCGGTCGTGGGCGACGGCGGCGGTGGTGAAGGACGCGGGGGACGATCCGGATGTGACCCACGGGGCGCTGATCCGGGTGACGGTGCGGGAGCTGCCGGCCGGTTCGGGGGTGGTCTTCCGGGCGGGGCCCGGCGTCGGGACGGTGACCCGGCCGGGACTGCCGCTGGACGTCGGCGAACCGGCGATCAACCCGGTGCCGCGGCAGCTGATCTCCGGGCATCTGGCCGAGGTGGCGGCGCGGTACGGCGGGCGCGGCGACGTCGAGGTCGAGGTCTCCGTCGACCACGGCGAGGAGATCGCGCGCAGCACCTGGAATCCGCGGCTGGGCATCCTCGGCGGGCTGTCGATCCTGGGGACCACCGGCGTCGTGGTGCCGTACTCGTGCTCGGCGTGGATCGACTCGATCCGGCGCGGCGTGGACGTGGCGCGCGCGGCGGGGCGGCGCCATGTGGCGGGCTGTACGGGGTCCACGTCCGAGAAGGTCGCGGTGGCGCTGCACGGGCTGCCCGAGGACGCGCTGCTGGACATGGGGGACTTCGCGGGCGCGGTGCTGAAGTACGTACGGCGTCATCCGGTGGAGCGGCTGACGGTCTGCGGCGGGTTCGCGAAGCTGTCGAAGCTGGCGGCCGGGCATCTCGATCTGCATTCGGCGCGGTCGCAGGTGGACAAGGGTTTCCTGGCGGAGCTGGCCCGGCGCGGGGGCGCGGACGAGGCGCTGGCCGCCGAGGTCGAGGGCGCCAACACGGGGCTCGGGGCGCTCCAGTTGTGCGCCGCCGCCGGTGTGCCCCTGGGCGATCTGGTGGCCGCCGCCGCCCGGGACGAGGCGCTGGCGGTGCTGCGGGGCGCGCCCGTCACCGTTGACGTGGTGTGCATCGACCGGGCCGGTCTGGTGGTGGGGCGGTCGGAGCCCCGGGGGCCGGGGGCGTAGGAGCTACGCCGCGCGCCGGGGCGTGGGGGATGGCACCGCGCGCCGGGCGTGGGACGTGGCGCCACGCGCCGGGGCCCGGCGCCGCCACCCAGGGGCCGCCCGGGAGCGGCGTTGCCCGGGCCCCAGGAGCGCCGTGCCGCCCCGCGCGTACGCCGCGCCGCCCGGGACACCCCTAGTCCGCGCCCCAGGCGCCCCCGCGCCCGTCCGCCGGCCGGTCGCGGTCCGACGAGTAGAGGAAGCTGTCGCCGAACTGCTCCGCGGCCAGGGTGCGGCCGACGACGATGACGGCCGTGCGGACCACGCCCGCGGCCTTCACCTGGTCGGCGATGTCGGCGAGGGTGCCGCGCAGGACGAGTTCGTCGGGGCGGGAGGCGAGGGCCACCACGGCGGCGGGGCAGTCGGCGCCGTAGTGGGGGAGCAGTTCGGCGACGACCCGGTCGGCGTACCGGGCGGCGAGGTGCAGGACGAGGAGGGCGCCGCTGCGCCCCAGGGTGGCGAGGTCCTCGCCCTCGGGCATGGCGGTGGCGCGCTCGGCGATCCGGGTGAGGATCACCGTCTGACCGACCGTCGGGACCGTCAGCTCGCGCTTGAGGGCGGCCGCCGCGGCGGCGAACGCCGGGACGCCGGGCACCACGTCGTACGGCACGCCCGCCGCGTCGAGGCGGCGCATCTGCTCGGCGACGGCGCTGAAGAGGGACGGGTCGCCGGAGTGCAGCCGGGCCACGTCGTGGCCCTCCTCGTGGGCGCGGACCAGCTCCGCGGTGATGGTGTCCAGATCGAGCCGGGCGGTGTCGATCAGCCGGGCGCCGGGCGGGCACTCGGCGAGCAGTTCGCGCGGCACCAGGCTGCCCGCGTACAGGCACACCCCGCAGGCGGCGAGGGTGCGGGCACCCCGCACGGTGATCAGGTCGGCGGCGCCGGGGCCCGCGCCGATGAAGTGGACGGTCATCGTTCCTCGTTCTCCGGGGAGGTGGGGGTGGGGGCGGCGGGCACGGGGGAAGTGCGGACGGGGGTGGCCTCCCCGGGAGGAACGGGGATGCCTTCCCCAGGAGCATCCCCGGAACCGGCCTCCCCTGGGGAAGCCGCCGAGGCACCGCCCCCGGGGTGCGCCGGTTTGACCGCCGCCCACTGGGTGACCGGCATCGCCTGCCGCCAGCCCGTGAAGCCGCCGACGGGCGTCGCATGGGCGACGGCGAGGCGTACCAGGTCGCCGCCGTGGCGCCGGTACCACTCCGTCAGCAGCGCCTCGGACTCCAGCGTCACGGTGTTGGCGACGAGACGGCCGCCCGGGGGCAGCGCCGCCCAGCAGGCGTCGAGCAGTCCGGGGGCGGTGAGTCCGCCGCCGATGAAGACCGCGTCGGGCACCGGAAGCCCGGCCAGCGCGGCGGGCGCCGCGCCCTGCACCACCTGCAGCGCCGGGACGCCGAGGCTGTCCGCGTTCCCGGCGATACGGGCGGCGCGGACGGCGTCCCGTTCGACGGTGACGGCACGGCAGGCGGGGTGCGCGCGCAGCCACTCGATCGCGACGGAGCCGGAGCCGCCGCCGATGTCCCAGAGGAGTTCGCCGGGCTCCGGGGCGAGCGCGGCGAGGGTCGCGGCCCGTATGTGCCGCTTGGTGAGCTGCCCGTCGTGGTCGTACGCGTCGTCGGGCAGCCCGGGGACGACCGGCAGCCGCAGCGCACCGGGGGCGCGGACGCACTCCACGGCGACGACGTTCAGCGGGTCACCGGGCGGCCGCGCCCAGGAGGCGGCGGTGCCGTCGGTCTGCGCCTCGGCGGGGCCGCCCAGCTGCTCCAGGACGCGCATCCGGGACGGGCCGAAGCCGCGCTCCCGCAGCGCCTCGGCGATCCGCGCGGGGGTGTCCGCACCGGACGAGAGGACCAGCACCCGGCGCCCGTGGTGCAACGCCCGCGCGAGGCCCGCGACCGGGCGCCCCACCAGCGAGACGACCTCGGTGTCGGCCACCGGCCAGCCGAGCCGGGCGCAGGCGTACGCGACGGACGAGGGGTGCGGCAGGACCCGCAGCCGGGGGCGGGGCGCCCCGGGGGCGTCGGGGAGGGCGGCCAGCACCTCGGTCAGCGTCCGGCCGATGCCGTGGAACATCGGGTCGCCGCTGGCCAGCACGGTCAGGCCGCGTCCGGCGTAGGTGGCGATCAGGCCCGGTACGGCGGGGCGCAGCGGCGACGGCCAGGTGACGCGTTCACCGGCGCACTCCGGGGGCAGCAGGTCGAGTTGGCGCGCGCCGCCGAGCAGGACACCGGCGGTACGGAGCGCGTCGCGGGAGGCGGGGGCCAGCCCGTCCCAGCCGTCGGCGCCGATGCCGACGACGGTGAGCACGGGCGGTGAAGGGGGTGCCAGGGGGGTCACTGCCGAGTACCTCGAACCTCGGAAGCCGCCGTGCGGCCGGTGCGGAAGGGGGCCGGCCGGGCGGCCGGGGATATCCCCGCACTCTACTGAGCGGGGACGGTGCGGGGGATGGGCGGGGCCGGGGCCACTACGGGGCGCCGGGGGGAGAGCGGGCCCCAGGGGGGCGCAGGCACGGGAGCGCCCGTACCCGCACGCCCAGGAGCACCTATCCGAAGCGCGCCCAGGACGCGGGCCGGAACACAGGCCAGAACCAAGCCCAAGACCAGGACCGGCAAAGCACCCGGCCCAGAGGTGAGCCCTTATTGCCTACCATGTGCAACAGCAATCACCCCGCAAAACCCGCTCCAAGGAGGCCGCCCCCATGCCCTCACCCGTAGTGCTGGGAATCGAGTCGTCCTGCGACGAGACGGGTGCCGGACTGGTGCGGGACGGGCGCCTCCTGGGGCACGCGCTCGCGTCGAGCATGGACGAGCACGCCCGCTTCGGCGGCGTCGTACCGGAGATCGCGGCCCGCGCCCATGTGCACGCGCTGCTGCCCGTCGTCCACCGCGCCCTCGACGACGCGGGGCTCGGGATGGCGGACATCGGGGCGGTCGCGGTGACCACCGGGCCGGGACTGTCCGGCGCGCTCCAGGTGGGGCTGGCCGGGGCGAAGAGCCTCGCGTACGCGCTCGGGGTGCCGCTGCACGGTGTGCACCACCTGGCGGGGCATGTCGCGGCCGACACCCTGGAGCACGGCCCGCTGCCCGATCCCTGTGTCGTCCTCATCGTCTCCGGCGGCCACACCTCGCTGCTGCTCGTCCGGGATCTGGCGCGCGATCCGATCGTCCACCTCGGGGACACCGTGGACGACGCGGCGGGCGAGTGCTTCGACAAGGTCGCGCGCGTCTTCGGGCTGCCGTACCCCGGCGGGCCCGCCATCGACCGGACGGCGCGCGCGGGGGATCCGCGCGCCGTCCCCTTCCCCCGGCCGCTCACCTCCGGCGACCCGCGCACCCGTTACGCGTTCTCCTTCTCCGGGCTGAAAACCGCGGCGGCGCGGTGGGCGGAGCGGGAGCGCGCGGCGGGCCGGAAGCTGCCGCTCGCCGACGGCGCCGCTTCGCTCCAGGAGGCGGTCGCCGATGTGCTGACCCGTAAGGCGGTCGCCGCCTGCACCGCGCACGGCGTCGGGACGCTGGTGGTGGTCGGCGGGGTGGCCGCCAACTCCCGGGTGCGGGCGCTGGCGGAGGAGCGGTGCGCGGCGGCCGGGATCACCCTGCGGGTACCGCCGCTGCGGCTGTGCACGGACAACGGCGCGATGATCGCCGCCGTCGGCGACCTCCTGGTCCGCGCGGGCGCTGCACCGGCCCCGGCGGACGTCTCCATCGACCCGTCGGCCCCCCTGGAGTACGCGGCACTGCACCCGGCGGCGGGCGGACGGGGACGGGCGGCCTGACGGGGGGGGCGGGGCGGCAGGGAAGGCATCGCCACACGCAGTCGGCGCCAAGCCCCGGCAGGAAACGCACCGCCGTACGCAGTCGGCGCCAGGCCCTGGAAGGGAGCACACCACCGCACCCAGGCGCCGGCCCCGGAAGGACACACTCCGCGCCAGGGCCCCCACTCCACCCCATCCCCAGCCTGACGCGCCCTCACCACGCAGGCACCCCGGGCTCGTCCCCCAAAGCATCCCCTAAGGGTGGGCGGCCCCCCACTCCATCCCCTCCCCTCCTGACGGCCACTCACCCCGCGCCCGTCCCCCACCTGTCCCGCACCGCACCCCCCAGATATCCCTGACACGAAGCGACCAAGCCCTACCAAGCCCGCACCCCCCATCAAGGGTTGGCCGACGCCTGCCCTCGAACCGACCAAGGACCTCAGGCCGACCGAGTGCAGGCCCCGGGCCGACCGAGGTCCAGTGCAGGCCCCGGGCCGCCCGAGCACCACCCCCGGACAACCCAAGGCCCGCCCAAGCTCCAACCAAGGTCCCACCAAGGCATAACCGCCCCCCACCAACCCCCGCCCAAGGCTTGCCCCACCGCCCCGAGCCGATAAAGTGCAGAAGATCTTCCGCTTCCGCCCGCGCCGCGCACCGGCCCGCGCCCCACCGCGACCCGGAGCCCGTGCGGTCGGCCGGACGGCCCGTCAGGAACGTTCCCGCGCCCTGCCCGGCCCCTCCCCCCGTACCGCCGCCGCCATCGCTCCGAGGACCAGCCCCGATGTCACCCCAGATACCCTCCCGCCGTCGGGCAGAGTCTTCGCCGCTCGGTGCCGCGCTGCTCACCCTCCTGGCCACGCTCGTGCTCACCGGCGGCCTGTGCCTGTGGGCCGTCCTCACCGCCCCGGAGACCCTCCGCACCGGCCTGGCCTGGGGCGGCCTCGCGGCAGCCGTGGCGCTGAGCGGAGCGCTGTCCGCCGCCGTGTACGGACTGCGCCAGGCCCGCGTGCACCGCGAGCGCGTCGAGGCGGTCCGCGCCGAGGCCGAGCGGCTCGCCGACGAGACGCTGCCCGCGGTCGTCGCCCAGCTGCGCACCGGCTCGTCCGCCGACACTGCCCTCAGCCGGGTCCCGCTGCCCACCGCCCCCGCCCACCAGCGCATCGTCCGCAGCCTGGCCGAGGAGGTCGGCCGCGGGGAGCGGATGCGCGCCGCCGCGATGGCCGCCTGCGCCAACGCCGCCGGACGCGTCCAGGCGCTGTCCACGAGCATGCTCGCCGACCTGCGCGAGATGGAGCACCGGCACGGCGAGGAGGTCCTGGGCGACCTGCTGAAGCTGGACCACACCACGGCGCAGGCCGGGCGTCTCGCCGACTCCATCGCGGTGCTCACCGGCGCCCGTTCGGGCCGCCGCTGGAACAAGCCGATCTCCATGGAGAGCGTGCTGCGCGGCGCCATGGGCCGGATCAGCGCCTACCGCCGGGTGCAGCTGCACAACAGCAGCACCCTCGCGGTCGCCGGGCACGCGGCCGAGGGCATCATGCACGCGCTCGCCGAGATCATGGACAACGCGACGTCCTTCTCCCCGCCGTCGTCCGCGGTCCACGTCTACGTCGAGGAGACGCAGGCGGGCGTCGTCGTCAGCGTCGAGGACAGCGGTCTGGTGATGGGCGAGACGGCGCTGCGCCGCGCCGAGGCCGCCGTCTCCGCCGACTCCCTGGACCTGATGTCGCTGTCCGGTACGCGGCTCGGCCTCGCCGTCGTCGGCTGCCTGGCCCGCAAGCACGGACTGAACGTGTCGTTCCGCCCGTCGGCGCGCGGCGGCACCAGCGTCGTGGTGCTCATCCCGCAGCAGCTGGTCACCGAGGCCCGGACGCCGGTGCGCGAGCCGGAGCGGCCGGTCGTGCCGGACACCGTGCCCGAGTCGCTGACCCGCCCCGCCGGGCCGCGCCACGCCTCGCACCGCACGCCGTCGGAGTCCGCGCCCCGCCACGCCGCGTACCGGGACCCGGCCGAGCCGGTCGCCCCGCTCGCGCCGTTCCCCCCGGAGCCGCCCGAGGCGACGCAGCCGCCGGCCGCGCCCGAGGCGCCCGCACCGCGGGCCGCGATCCCGCCGCAGCAGAGCCGCCGACCGGCCGCGCCCGCCCCGGAGTTCGGCGAGAGCGGACTGCCCAAGCGCCGCCGCGGCCAGACGCTGGCCTCGTCGGGCACCGGCGCCCCGGCGTCCAGGCCCGCGCCGCGCCCCGCCGCGCCGCGCCCGGCCCGCTCCCACGAGGAGGCCGCGGAGCGGTTCCGCACCTTCCGCCGCGCCGTCGGCCGCGGCCCCGACACCGCCGGTGGCACCACCGATCCTTCGCAGACCCCCACCCCCGCTCCCCCGGAGGACGAGACCCGATGACGAACACGACCGATCACAGCCTCGACTGGATGCTGGAGAACCTGCTCCAGAAGACGCCGGGCGCCCGCCACGCCCTGGTGCTCTCCCGCGACGGCCTGAAGCTGTGCCACTCCCCGGGTCTGACCGTCGATCAGGCCGATCAGCTCGCCGCCATCGCCTCGGGCATCCAGAGCCTGTCGCACGGCGCGTCCGTGGAGTTCGGCGACGGCACCGGCGGCGTCCGCCAGGCGATGACGGAGTTCCACGGCGGCATCCTCTTCATAGTCGAGGCCGGACACGGCGCCCACCTGGCCCTGCTGGCCGTCGAGGACGCCGATGTCGGCCTGATCGGCTTCAACATGAACGAGCTGGTCGAGCAGATCGGCGAGTACCTGGCGGCCGCCCCGCGCGGCGAGGGCGGCGGCCGGACGCTCAGCCCGGAGCGACCCGCATGAAGCGGCTCGGTCCCGACGACGATCCGGACCGGCTCTACACCGTCACCGGCGGCCGCAGCCGCGCCGCCGACGACCTCCACCTCGACCTGGTCACCCTGATCGTCAGCGAATGCGACCCGGCGCCCGGCATGCAGTCGGAGCACGCCCGGATCCTGTCCATGTGCCGCCACCCGATGGCCGTCGTGGAGGTCTCGGCGGAGCTGCGGATGCCGGTGAGCGTCGTGCGGATCCTCCTGTCGGACCTGCTCGACAGCGGCAAGGTGACGGCCCGCCACCCCCGGCCCGTCACCGCCGCCCACCTTCCCGACACCGACCTGCTGAAGGAGGTGCTCGATGCACTCCACCGCCTCTGACGGGGGCCCCGGAGCCGCACCGGCGCCCGACGCCCACGCCGCCCCCTCCCGCGCCCCGCTGCGGGACACCGCGGACAACGGCCTGAAAATCGTCATCGTCGGCGGCTTCGGCGTCGGCAAGACCACCATGGTCCGGTCCGTCAGCGAGATCCGTCCGCTGAGCACCGAAGAGACCATGACCCGCGCGGGCGTCGGCGTCGACGACCCGTCCGGCGTCGAGACGAAGTCCACGACGACCGTCGCCTTCGACTTCGGCCGCATCAGCATCAACGACAGCACCGTGCTGTACCTGTTCGGCGCCCCCGGCCAGGAGCGTTTCTGGTTCCTGTGGGACCGGCTGTTCGCCGGGACGCTCGGCGCCGTCGTCCTGGTCGACACCCGCCGCCTGGACGACTCCTGGTACGCGATCGACCGGCTGGAGGCGCACGGTATGCCATTCATCGTGGCGGTGAACGACTTCGGCGGGCCGCAGCACACCCTGGAGCAGGTCCGCGACGCGCTGGACCTGGCGCCGGAGATCCCGCTGGTGCAGTGCGACGCCCGCGACCGGCGGTCCAGCAAGTCCGTGCTGATCGCGCTGGCCCACCACCTCTACTCCCTGTCCGCCCCTCACGAGACCGTGAAGGCCGCCCCGTGACCGAGCAGTTCCCCCCGCCCGGCTGCCCCGCGCACGCCCCCGCCGCTGCACCTTCCGGCCCCTCCGGCGCCGTCCGGCTCTACGGTGACGGGCTCAGCGGCGACCCGGCGCGGCTCTACCGTGAGCTGCGGCGCGAGCACGGGCCGGTCGCCCCGGTCCTGCTGGACGGCGACATCCCCGCCTGGTTCGTCCTCGGCTACCGCGAGGTCCACCAGGTGACGTCCAACAACGAGCTGTTCGCCCGCGACTCGCGGCGCTGGCACGCCTGGGAGTCGATCCCCGCCGACTGGTCGCTGATGCCGTTCGTCGGCTACCAGCCGTCGGTGATGTTCGCGGAGGGCGCCGAGCACCGCCGCCGCTCCGGGGCGATCAGTGACGCCCTGCTCGCCATCGACCAGTTCGAGCTGCGGCAGATCTGCGAGCGGCTCGCGGACGGCCTGATCGACGCGTTCGCCGGCAGCGGCGAGGCCGACCTGATGGCGGACTACGCGCTGCGGCTGCCGCTGCTCGTCGTCACCGAACTCTTCGGCATCGACCCGATGGAGGTGCCGCAGCTGGTCCGGGACATCTCCGAATCGCTGGACGAGGGCCCCGGCGCCATCGACGCGCACCAGCGGGTCGCCGCCCGCATGGCCCGCCTGGTGCACGAGCGCAAGGAGCGGCCCGCCGCCGACGTGCCGTCCCGGCTGCTGACCCACCACGCGAAGCTCGCCGAGGAGGAGGTGGTCATCGATCTGCTGGTGGTGATGGCCGCCGCCCAGCAGCCGACCGCCAACTGGATCGGCAACACCCTGCGGCTGATGCTGACCGACGACCGCTTCGCCGTGTCGCTCTCCGGCGGGCGGCGCAGCGTCGGTCAGGCGCTCAACGAGGTGCTGTGGCAGGACACCCCGACGCAGAACTACATCGGCCGCTGGGCGTCCCGCGACACCCAGCTCGGCGGGCGGCGGATCCGCGCCGGTGACCTGCTGGTCATGGGCCTGGCCGCCGCCAACAACGATCCGCAGGTCAGCCCGGACTTCACCACGGCCGGTACGGACAGCAACCAGGCCCATATGTCGTTCAGCCACGGCGAGCACGCCTGCCCCTACCCGGCCCCCGAGATCGCCGAGGTCATCGCGCGGGCGGCGGTCGAGGTGCTGCTCGACCGGCTGCCCGACGTGATGCTGGCGGTGCCCGCCGCGGACCTGGTGTGGCACCCGTCGCTGTGGATGCGCGGACTGACCGCGCTCCCCGTGGAGTTCAGCCCCGCGTACGCGCCGCGGTGAAGCGCACCGGCAACGCGTCCAGGCCCCGGGTGAAGATGCCCTCTTCGCGCGGGGCCGCGCCGTCCGCGAGGGCGAGGTCGGGCAACGCGTCGAGCAGCAGGTTCACGCCCGTCTCGACCTCCGCCTTGGCCAGCAGCGCGCCGACGCAGAAGTGCCGGCCGAGGGCGAACGACAGATGGTCGGCGGCGGCGGAGAACGCGGTGGTGGCCGCCAGGTCGGTGCGGTGGATGTCGAACGTGTCGGGGTCGGCGTAGCGGCGTTCGTCGCGTCCGGCGGCGCCGATCAGGCAGGTCACGGTGGCACCCGCGGGGATCTTCCCGCCGGCGATCTCCACGTCCTCCGAAGGCTGCCGCATGATCATGTGGACCGGCGGGGTGTACCGCAGGGTCTCCGCGAAGGCGGGCGCTATCAGCGACCGGTCCGCCCGCACCTCGGCCAGCTGCTCGGGGTGGCGCAGCAGGTTGTGCATCAGGGCGGAGAGGGCCTTGTCGGTGGTCTCGCCGCCGGCGGTGAGCAGCAGCGAGCAGAACGCCTTGATGTCCTCGTCGCTCATCTGCGTCCCGTCGATCTCCGCGGCGCAGAGCGTGGACAGCAGATCGTCGCCCGGGTGCGCGCGCCGCTCGCGGATGACCGGGAGCAGATACGCGGCGAACTCGTCGCGGGTGCGCAGTCCGGCGGCGGCGACGTCCGGGTCCTGGGCGAGGTTGCCGAGGAAGCCCATGATCGCGGTGTACCAGCGGTGGAAGCGGTCGTGGTCGGCGCGGTCGAGGCCGAGCATGTCGACGATGACGTTGATCGGGAAGCGGGTCGCGAACTGCGCGACGAGATCGGCGCTCCCGGTGTCGCGGAAGGCGTCGATCAGTTCGCGGGCGTTGCGCTCGATGACCGGCAGGAACGCGGATTCCAGGGTCCTGCCGCGGAACGCGGGGGCGACCAGTGCGCGGCGCACGGCGTGCTCGCGGCCGCTCATCTGGAGGATGGTGCGGCCGTGCACCGGCTCCAGCTGCCAGCCGTAGTTGTCGGTGGTGAACACCGGGTCCTTGAAGGCGCGCTCGACGTCCTCGTAGCGGGAGAGGACGTAACTGCCGGTGGCCTCGTGGTGGATCAACGGGAAGTCGTCGCGGAGCACGCGGTAGGCGCGGTACGGGTCCGCGTGGAATTCCGGCGACAGGATGTCCGGCGGCACTGCTCGGGTCACGGGCACGGCACTCCTCGATGGTTGTGGACGACACGCCCCATTACGTACCTGACCTGCGATTTTACCCATTCCTGACGGAAGCGGAAGGGTTCCGTCCCGCCCTTTTGATCTTCCACCGGACGCCCGGCCGCACACCTCACGGCGTCACACGTCATAGTGGCACAACGTGCCATCCAGGCGTACGGTGGAACTCCCGGGTCACCCACCCGGGACATCCACGGGCCCGCACCGGACCACGTAGGGACGCCATCGGGGACGAAGGAGAAGCACCATGAACCGCTACGAAGGACGCCGTGCGCTGGTCACCGGCGGTGGCTCCGGCATCGGCCAGGCCACCGTGCTGCGGATGCTCGCCGAGGGCGGCACCGTCGTCGCCGCCGATGTGAGCGCGGACGGACTGCGCGACACCGTCGCCAAGGCGGGCACCCACGCCGACCGCCTCACCACCCAGCTCGTCGACATCGCCGACGAGACCTCGGTCCGAGAAGGCGTCGCCGCCGCCGTCGAAGCCCTCGGCGGCCTGGACGCCCTGGTCAACGCGGCGGGCATCCTGCGCTCCTCGCACACCCACCAGACCTCACTGGCGTCCTTCACCAAGATCCTCCAGGTCAACCTGGTCGGCACCTTCCTGGTGATCCGCGAGGCGCTGCCCGCCCTGCGCGACGGCCACGCCCCCGCCGTCGTCAACTTCAGCTCCACCTCGGCCCAGTTCGCGCACCCGTACATGGCCGCGTACGCGGCGAGCAAGGGCGGCGTCCAGTCCATGACGCACGCCCTGGCCGCCGAGTACGCGCAGGACGGCATCCGCTTCACCGCCGTCCAGCCCGGCTCCATCTCGTCCGGGATGACGGACGCCAGCGGCGCCAGCAAGCAGAGCGCCGGACCGGGGCTGCCCGCCGACGCCGACATGCGCCTCTTCGCGCAGCTCTCCCCGGCGCTGGGCGACGGCTTCGCCGGGCCCGAGACCGTCGCCTCCGTGGTCGCGATGCTCGCCTCCGAGGACGGCGCGTTCGTCACCGGTACGGAGATCCGCATCGACGGCGGGACGCACTTCTGACCGCCGCCACCTGGCACGACGTGCCGGGGCGCCGGGCCGCGCCGGTCCGGCGCCCCGTGTCTAAGGTGGTCCGGTGAACCTCACCGAACGCCGTAAGGCCGCCACCCAGCTGGAGATCGCCCGCGCCGCGGCGGCCCTGTTCGCGCAGGACGGCTCGGACGGCACCACCGCCGAGGCCATCGCCGCCCGCGCCGGAGTCAGCCTGCGGACGTTCTACCGCTACTTCCGTACCAAGCAGGAGGCCGTCGCCCCGCTGCTCTCCTTCGGCGCCCGCCGCTGGCAGGAACTGCTGGCCGCCGTACCGGAGGACGTCCCGCTGCCGGACGCGCTGACGCAGGCCGCGACGCAGGCGATGGCGGACGAGGAGACGGCGACCGCCGAGTCCCTGGAGTGGACCCGCGGCCTGCTCCGCGCCACCTCCACCGACCCGGCGCTGGCCGCCGTCTGGGCCCGCGTCAACCACGACTCCGAACAGCGGCTCGCCCCGCTGCTGGCCGACCGCACCGGCGCCGCCCCCGACACCCTCGACGTCCGGCTCGCCGCCGCCGCCGCGACCGCCGCGATCCGCGTCGCCGTCGAAACCTGGGCCCTCACCGACACCCCGGCGGCCGAGGCGACACCCGTCGCGGAACTGGCCGCCGAGGCGATGCGGACGCTGACGGCCGGGTTGCGGGCCTCGTAAGGACGGCTCAGGAGGCGGACGGCTCGATCTCCCCCGCGAAGACGATGATCTGGTCGATGAGGCTCCGCCGCAGATGGACGACGTCCGTTCCCGCCAGGCGGGGGCCTCCGTCCGGCGTGGTGAAGACCCACTGGTACCGGGCCCACTCGCCAGGCATGTCCACCGCTGAGCAGCGCACCATCGTGCCGGTCCCCGCCGGGTGGCGCCGGATGTCCAGCACGAACCGCTCGACCGCCGCGATTCCTTCGCTGCGACCCAACGGCCCCCAGAAGACCACGTCCGAGGTCAGGGCCTGGGAGAGCAGGGCAGTCACATAGCTGTCGTCCGAGGCGTTGAACGCGGAGATGAACGTGTCGATCGCGGAGCGCGCCGTCTCTTCCTGCATGCCCCAGTAATACCAGCCGCTGCGCGTGCGCTCGCCCCCCGAGCCACCGTCCGACGGCGGCGGGGCGGCAACGGTCTCCCGTCGCCGCCCCGCCGTCCCGTTCAGCGGTGCTCCGCCCGCCTCAGGCGCCGAGCGCCCCGCCGCGCACCGCCCCGACGAACGCCGCCCACGCCGGCGCCTCGAAAACCAGCGCCGGACCCTGCGGATCCTTGCTGTCCCGGACGGGGACGAGGGAGGGGTGGCCGTCGGCGATCTCGATGCACTGGCCGCCGTCGGGGTTGCTGTAGCTCGACTTGCGCCAGGAGGCGGACGCCAGGAAGTCGTCGGAAACCTCGACGCACTCGCCGCCATCCGAATTGCTGTAGCTGCTCTTACGCCAGGTCGCGGCGCTCAGGTCGATGGATCGCACGGCAACTCCTCCAACATCCGCATGATGAACTTCCGCGACTCGGGCGGCGTGAGCGCCTGGTCACGCACCGCATCGTACGCGAGCTGAAGACGCTCAACAGGGCCTGAATCCTCGATGAGTTCACCACGGTAGGCGTTCTCGGCGTACGCCACCGTGGCTCCGCTCTGCATCCGCAGAAACATCACGTCGGTGCTGACGAGTCCGTGCGATCCGGCGCTGAGCGGCAGCACCTGGACCGTCACGTTCGGGCGGGCTGCCATCTCCAGCAGATGTTCCAGTTGCTCCCGCCAGGCGGCGGGGTCCCGGAGCGGGGTCCGCAGTACGGCTTCGGAGAGGATCGTGCGGAAGCGCGGCGGCAACTCACCGTTGAGCAGCTCCCGTCGCCTTATCCGCGCATCAACCTGGCTCTCCAGCTCATCGCCCGTGAGGCCGCCCACCGCCAGTACTTCCCGCGCGTACGCCTCCGTCTGCAACAGACCTGGCAGGACGCTTACCGCGTGGTGCCAGAGACTGATCGCCTCCGCCTCGAACTTCATGTAGCGCCGGTAGCGCTCGCGGAACTGCCGGGGGTCGCCCGCCGCCAGCTCCCAGAGCGTCAGCAGCAGGACACCGGTCTCGTAGTACTGGTCCAGCGCCTGGGCGACCTCCGGACTGCTCAGCGTCGCGCTGGTCTCGATCTTCCCGAACAGCGAGGGATCCCAGCCCATCGCCTCCCCCAGCTCGCGGTAGCTGAGCTTCCTCTCCAGTCGCAGCCGGCGGCACTCGTCAGCGAACCGTTGAGACGGTTCCTGACTCAGCCCGCTGATGGGCCTCCTGGGCGGCATGGCACACCCCTCCTCATGTCGTCGCGTAACAGCAGTGCGACGCAATGTAGTTGCCGCCTGGGGGCCCCGCAGGCGTACGGAGCGGCCGTGCGGGGGCGCGTAGCGCGGGGCGACGGCGCGGGCGGAAACGGAGTGCTTCAGTCCGGCCGAAGGTCCGTGGAACCAACGCTCTGACCTGCACTTTTGCCCCGCTCAACGGGAATGACAACGGTCACCGATGCAGCCTTTGAAAGACCGGAAAAAGTGCGCTTTGCTGCGCATGAACGCCCCAGGACGACGAGCCGGAACGGAGCGCGCCTTGAGCGAGCACGCCCACGACCATGCCCACGGCCACGGCCACGGCGCCGGTGGACACAGCCACGCGCACACCGTGTCACCGGACGCCGACCGCCGCTGGCTGCGCGCCGCGCTCGCACTGATCTGTGCGTTCATGGCGGTCGAGGTCGTCATCGGGGTCGTCGCCCACTCCCTGGCGCTGCTCTCCGACGCGGCGCACATGCTCACCGACGCGGCGTCGATCGTGCTCGCGCTGGTCGCCATGCGGCTCGCCGCCCGGCCCGCGCGCGGCGGCTACACCTACGGCCTCAAGCGCGCCGAAATCCTCTCCGCCCAGGCCAATGGCATCACGCTGCTGGTCCTGTCGGCGTGGCTGGCGTACGAGGCGGTCCGGCGGCTGATCGAACCGCCGCCGGTCACCGGCGGACTGGTGCTGGTCACGGCGCTGGCGGGCGTGGTCGTGAACCTCATCGCGACGTGGTTCCTCTCCCGCGCCAACCGCTCCAGCCTCAACGTCGAGGGCGCCTACCAGCACATCCTCACCGACCTGTTCGGCTTCGTCGCCACCGCCGTCGCCGGGCTCATCGTCTGGACCACCGGCTTCGCCCGCGCCGACGCCCTGGCCACACTCGTCGTCGTCGCCCTGATGCTCCGCGCCGGCTACGGCCTGGTACGCGAGTCCGGCCGCATCTTCCTGGAGGCGGCCCCCACCGGCATCGACCCGGACGCACTCGGCGACCACCTCGTCGCGGCGGACGAGGTAGCCGAAATCCACGACCTCCACCTCTGGCAGATCACCTCCGGCGAACCCGCCCTCTCCGCCCACATCCTGGTAGCCCCCTCCGGCGACTGCCACAAGGTCCGCCGCCGCCTACAGCACCTCCTGAGCACCGAGTACGGCATCACCCACGCCACCCTCCAGGTCGACCACGTGGGGGAGCAGGACACCGACACCGTGCTACATGTCGGCTCCGGGCCTGCGCCCAAGGCATCCCCCGACCACTGCGCCGACGCCCATGGGCCGGTGCACCGGCGGGGGCCGCACGATCACTGAGGGGCGGGGGCCCCTGTGCTTGCAGGGTCGACCGGCCGGTGGGGCCGACGGCGTCGTCCTCCCGCGGAACATCCCCGCACCTGCGGGGCCAACTCCAGCACCTGCTGCGCGTACTGCATGAGGTGGGGAACATCCCCGCACCTGCGGGGCCGACCGGATCACCGTGTTCTCCGTGATGCGCTCCGCCGGAACATCCCCGCGCCTGCGGGGCCGACGACCCGCGCGTCCTGGACAAGCAGACCGACCAGGGAACATCCCCGCGCCTGCGGGGCCGACACTTGCTGGCCTGCGACGTTATCCGAGAGTGGGAGCGTTTTCTTTCAGTTGCGGATTCTGTTCGCGCCGAGGGCGGGGCGTCCGTGGTGATCGTTGACGGCGGGCCGCTCGGGGGCGTGGGCGTGGTGATTCCATCGCGTCGGCCGGGAACGAACGGTCGGGCCGGGCCGGGGTTTCCCAATCCGGTGGCCGGAGCGAGGGTACGGGAGACCGAGGGCACAACAGCCCGCCCGCACCCGGCTCTCGGAGGGAACGCCATGCTCGCACTGCGTACGGCCCACGTCACCGATCACCCCACGCTCGTCCACTGCGTACGGAACTGGTGGGGCGACTCCCGCACCCCGGAAGAGGCGCGCGAACTCTCCCTCCTGCTGCCGCGCCTCTTCCTCCAGTTCTTCTCCCGGACGAGCCTGATCCTGGAGGAGCCGAGTGCTCCGGGGGACGAGGCCGGCGGCGAGGCCCGCGTCCGGGCGTTCCTCGTGGGCTTCTACGCACCGGAGAACGACACCGACGCGTACATCCACTTCGTCGGGGTGCACCCCACCCTCCGAGGCCAGGGCGTCGGCCGACAGCTCTACACGGCGTTCTTCGCCCGCGCGGCAGAAGCGGGCCGTACCGACGTCCGCGCGATCGTCTCCCCCGGAAACGCCGCCTCCCTCGCGTTCCACCAGGCAATGGGCTTCGTCCCGGAGGGGGCCGGGGACCGCGTCGTCGGCGGACTGCCGGTGCACGCGGACTACGACGGCCCGGGGGAGGACCGGGTGTGTTTCCGCCGGGGGATCGGCGACCGCTGAGGGGCGGGGGCCCGGCTTTCCTTCAGGGAGGGTGCCTGAACGCTGAAGCGCCGGGCTCTGGGCCGGGCTTTCCTTCAGGGAGCCTTCCTGAACGCTGAAGGACCGGGTCGGGGCCCGGCTTCTTTCAGGAAGGGTGCCTGAAGGCTGAGGTGCCGGGCCCAGACCCGGCTTTCCTTCAGGAAGCCTTCCTGAACGCTGAAGCGCCGGGCCCAGGACCTGGCTTTCTTTCAGGCACCCTCCCTGAAAGCTGAAGCCCGTCCCGGGCCCCGGCCCCAACAGGCCCGCCCTAGCCGCGCTGCATGAGCTGGATCAGGTTCCCGCAGGTGTCGTCCAGGACCGCGGTGGTGACCGGGCCCACCGTCCGCGGCTCCTGCGTGAAGTCGACGCCGAGTGCGCGCAGCCGGTCGTGCTCGGCGGACACGTCGTCCACCGCGAACGAGGCGGCGGGGATGCCGTCCAGGAACAGCGCCGCCTTGTACGGGGGCACGGCGGGATGGCCCGAGGGTTCCAGGAGCAGTTCGGTGCCGTCGGGGTCCTCCGGGGAGACCACGGTGAGCCAGCGGTCCGCGCCCATCGGGACGTCCTCCTTCGGCGCGAACCCCAGCAGTTCGGTGTAGAACCGCAGGGCCTTGTCCTGGTCGTCGACGAAAACGCTGGTCAGATGGATCTTCATGGTGCCTCCGGTGCCTCGGCCCCGGGCGGCGCGGTGCGCCCGAGGGGTGGTCAGCGGGGTCGTTCCCCGGTGCGGTGCGTTGTGAACCATGGTCGAGGCGGGGCACCTGTGGCGAGGTGCGGGACACGGGACAGTACGCGTCCGGTCTCCGCGTCCGTATCGGGTGAGGTGCGGCACCGCCCGCCCCGGGGCGAGGGGCGGCACCGCCCCGGACGGCGCCCGCGCCGCATCCGGCCACCTGGCCGCCACCGGGCGGGTGAACCGTGCCGATGACCCGGTGGCGGTGGGACGCGGGCGCGGTGGGCGGTGCTCGGATGGGCGGATGCGAACCCTCCTCCTGAGCGCTCTGCTGTGCACCGCCGCCGCCCTCCCCGGACGCGCCGTGGCCGCCGGGCCCCCGGCGGAACCCGCGCCGCCGCAGGTGGCGGTCGAGGTCAGCGACGGCACCGACCGGGCGGAGGCGGGCGACCGGCTCGACTACCGCATCACGGTCCGCAACCTCGGCGACGCCCCGCTGCGCGGCGCCCGCATCGAGGCCCGGCTGCCCGCCACCACCGAGTCCGCCGACGCGCCCGAGGGCCGCGTCACCGACGACCACACCGCCGTCTGGCACGCCGACCTCGCCCCCGGCGCCCTCCGGGTGCTGACCGCGAGCGCCGTCCTCGGCGACCGCCCCGACGACGGCCCCTCCGCCGCCCCCGGCACGCTCCGCGCCGCCACCACCGTCTGCGTCCACGCCCCCGGCGTCGCCGCCCCCGCCGCCTGCACCGGCGACATCGACGACCTCCCCGAAACCCACGGCGGCACCGCCGGCCCCTCCTGGCTGTCCTGGTCCTCCTGGACCCCGTGGCTGCTCGTCACGGGCCTGCTGGTGGGCGCCGGGCTGCTGCGCCGGGGACGCCGCCGGACAGCTGCGGCAGCGGCTGCGGCAACGGCCGCCTCAGGCCCGGCCTCGTCCGCCGCAGCCCCGATCGCCACAGCCCCGGCCGCCACCGCCGCAGCCGCCCCGCCCACCGTGCCCCCGGCGGCCACGGCACCCCCGGCACCCGCCGGGCCCCAGGAGCCCGCCCCGTCCGCGTCATCCGCGTCGTCCGCGCCGAGCCCGACCACGGCCCGGACCTGACGGCGGCGGGACGCGGCCCCGACCGGCGCACGGCCCCCGGGCACGGCGCACGCCCGACCGGCGCACGCCCCGCCCCGGGGCCCCCGCCTCACCCGTCTGCCCCACCCCCGGTCGCGGGCGACCGCGGGCCCGGTTTGCCTGAGAGACGGCCCCGCCCGCCGCCGTACGGAAGGAGCGCACGACCGTGACCGCGAGCGCACCCCCGCGCGCGAGCGACCGCCGCACGGCGCGCGAGGGAACGCCCCGCGCCCCTCGGCGGCCCGGCCGGGCGGGTGCCGCCACCGTGCTGCTGCTCCTGGCCGCGCTGCTGGCGCCGGTCTCCCTGGCCGGCGTCTGGGCCCGCGACCAGCTCACCGACACCGGGCGGTACGTCACCGCCGTCGCCCCGCTCGCCCACGACCGCACCATCCAGAACGCGATCGTCGACGACGTCACCACCGGGGTCATGGGCCATGTCCACCTCGACGGGCTGCTGTCCGCCATCCCCCGGCCGCAACGCCCCGCGCTGCGCGAACGGTTCACCCGCGGCATCCGCGAATTCGTCGACAAGCAGGTCCGGCAGGTCGTGACCGGGCCGTCGTTCCCCGCCGTGTGGCGGCAGGTGCACCGCACCGCCCACCAGGCGCTCGACGCCTCCCTCGGCGCCTCCGGAGCCGCCCCCGTCCGCCTCGATGTCGCCCCGGTCATCGAGCGCGTCAAACACCAGCTGTCCGCCAACGGACTCGGCATCGACATCGCCCGCCGGGTCCCGCACACCGGCACCGAGATCGTGCTGCTCTCCGCCGCCGACGTGCCCCGGGCCCGCACCGCCTACGAGGCCGTACGGACCACGGCGCGGGTCGCGCCCCCGGCCGCCGCGCTCTGCCTCGCCGCCGGACTCCTGCTGGCCCGCCGCCGGCGCCGCGCCCTGACCGGCACGGCGCTGCTCGGCGCCGCCGCCACCGCCTCGCTCGCCGCGGCCCTCACCCCGGCCCGCTCCCGGGCCCTGGACGCACTCCCGCACGCCGTCCCGCGCCCGGCGGCGGCCGCGTACACGGACGCCCTCACGGCATCGCTGCACACCGGCATCACGGGCCTGGCCTGCGGGGCTCTGGCGACCGCCGCGCTGGCCGCGGCGAGCGGCCCCGTGGTGCGGGCCGCACGCGGCCTCCTGAGGAAGCGGCGCAAGGCCGTCTGAGGGGCGCGCCCCGGGTGCCTCGCCGAGGTGGCCGCCCCTGGGGAGCCTCGGCCACCGCACGCCCCCGGTGCGCCCGAAGCGGAAGCCGCACCTCCCGCCGCTCCCGTACGCCGCCCACACACCACGCGGCCCCGCGGGAAGCTCCCGCGGGGCCGCGCCGGACCGTGCGTCCCGGGCCGTACGCACCGGCCCGGGCGCCGGGCGCTCACATCACCAGCACCGTCTTCCCCTGGGCACGCCCCGCGCGCTGTTCGGCCACCGCCGCCGGGGCCTCCTCCAGCGGGACCTCCTTGCCGACCAGGACCGTCAGCCGGCCCGCGTCGACGTGGCCGGCGAGGATCTCCAGCAGCTGCGGGGACGGCCGGTTCATGAAGTTGAAGCCGCGGAGGTTGTGGTCGGTCAGGACATCCGCGTCGGCCGCGCCGATCGTCGACACCGCCGTCCCGCCGTCCCGCACCGTCCGCATCATGTCGGTGAACCCGTCCGCGTCGCTGACCAGGTCGATCAGGACGTCGACGCCGTCCGGATGGGTGGTCAGCACCTGGTCGGCGACCGGCCCCACCCCGTGGTCGACGATCTCCGCGGCGCCCAGGGTCAGCATCAGATCCGACATCACCGGCCGCGCGGTCGCGATGACCTCGGCGCCGCGCCCGTAGGCGATCTGGGTGACGAAGGTGCCGACGCCGCCGGTCGCCCCGACGATCAGCACCAGGCTGCCCTCCCCGATACGGGTCTCCTCCACCAGGTTGTACGCCGTCATCCCGGCCGTGGGGACCGCCGCCGACGTCGCGTAGGTGACGCTGCGCGCCGCATGGGCGAGGGACTGCTCGTCGGCGAGGGCGAGTTCCGCGTACGAACCGCCGCCGTGCGCCGGCCGCTGGAACGTGCCGAAGACCGCGTCCCCGGCCGTGAAGCGCCGCACGCCGGTCCCCACGGCCAGCACCTCGCCCGCCCCGTCCGCGCCCATGACGAGCGGGAACGACGCGCTGATGGCATCGCCGAACATTCCGTCCGCGATCTTCCAGTCGATGGGGTTGACCCCGGCGGCGGACAGCCGCACCAGGACCTCCCCCGGCCCTGGCTCGGGCTGGGGCAGCTCCACGAGCTGCGGCTCGGCACCGAATGCGCTGACTGCTACGGCTCTCATCGTGCGTTCCCTTCCACCCGTCCGACCGGAGGCCGGGCGCGATCGTAAGCACGCCGGACGGGCCCGACGCGGCAGGCGGAAAGGCGGCGCCGCCGAAGCAACTCGTACGGCCCCCGCGCCGCGCCCCCCATCCGGCCGCCGCACCGATGCCGGGACCCGCGGCCCCCTGACGGCCCGGATGGCCGCCCCTCCCCGGGGTGCACCGGTGGCCGCCCCACCCGATTGCCGGGATGAGGGGACCGGCGCCGCCCGGCGGGTTGGAATGGGCGGATGATCCGCTTCACGTCGGTGACCAAGCGCTACCCGGACGGGACGACCGCCGTCGACGGTCTCTCCTTCGAGGTCGCGGAGGGGGAGCTGGTCACCCTCGTCGGCCCGTCGGGCTGCGGTAAGACCACCACGATGATGATGGTCAACCGGCTCATCGACCCCACCGAGGGCACCATCCACGTCGGCGGCGAGGACATCGCGGGCGTGGACCCCGTCCGGCTGCGCCGCCGGATCGGCTACGTCATCCAGCAGACCGGCCTCTTCCCGCACCGCACCGTCCTGGACAACACCGCGACGGTCCCGGTGCTCACCGGCTGGAAACGGTCGAAGGCCCGGGAGCGGGCGGCGGAACTCCTCGACCTCGTCGGCCTCGACCCGACCGTCTACGGACACCGCTACCCCGACCAGCTCTCCGGGGGCCAGCGCCAGCGCGTGGGCGTCGCCCGTGCGCTGGCCGCCGATCCGCCGGTCCTCCTCATGGACGAGCCGTTCGGCGCCGTCGACCCCGTCGTCCGCGAACGCCTCCAGAACGAGTTCCGCCACCTCCAGCGGCAGCTCGGCAAGACCGTGCTGTTCGTGACGCACGACATCGAGGAGGCCGTCCGCCTCGGCGACCGCATCGCCGTCTACGGGCAGGGCCGCATCGAGCAGTTCGACACCCCGGCCCGGGTGCTGGGCGCGCCCGCCACCCCGTACGTCGCCGAGTTCGTCGGCAGCGACCGGGCGCTGAAGCAGCTGTCGGTCACCGGGATCGACCGGGCCGACCTGGAGCGCCCGCCGCTCGCCCGGCTCGGCGAACCGGCCACCGAGGCGGCGGCCCGGCTGCGGGCCCGCGGCGCCCGGTGGGCGGTGGTCCTGGACGACTCCGGCGCGCTGCACGGCTGGGTCGGCGCCGCAGCGCTGACGGACGCGGCCGGGCCGGTGTCCGGGCACGCCCGGCGGATGGAGGCGTGGGTCCCGGTCGGCGCCACCCTCAAGCGGGCGTTCGGCGAGATGCTCCAGCACGACGCGGGCTGGATCGCGGTCCTGGACGGCGACCGCTTCCTCGGCGTCCTGACCCCCGCCCGGCTCCACGAGGCGCTGCGCCGCACCATCGTCCCCGGGGAGCGCGGGGAGCGGCGGGGTCTGGGGGAGGTGGAGTCGGTGCCCCTGGGGTGAGGAGCCCTCACGGCCTCGGGGGCGCGCCCCGGTGTGCGGGGGCCTGCGCTGCCTCGGGTGCGGGAACGGCCTGCGCTCCCCTGGGTGCGCCGCCGTCACCGTCCCTTGGGCAGCAGCCCCTTCTCCGTCAGATAGTCACGGGCGACGTCCTCGGGGAGGCGGCGCCAGCTGTCGACGCGTTCGTCGAGCCGCGCCAGATCGGCGGTGGTCAGGACGGTGTTGAGGCGGCCCAGCGCGGCGGCGGCGCGGCCACCCCCGGCCCGCGCGCGGTGGACGACGGGCACGACGTAGTCGGCGTTCTGGAGCTTGCGGTCGTCGGCGAGGACCACCAGCCCGAACTGGTCCAAGGTGGCGTCGGTGGTCGTGGTCAGCACCATCTGGTCCTGCCCGTTCTGCACCGCCTGTTTGGCCGGGGTGGTGCCGACGCCCTTGGGGTCGACGGCCGTGATGTCGATGCCGTACGTCTTCCGCAGCCCCGGCGCGCAGAACGGCCGGCGGACGCACTCGTCGCCCGCGGCGAGCCGCACCGGCAGCTTCGCCCGGCCCAGGTCGCCGAGGGTGCGCAGCCGGTGGCGGGCGGCGTAGGAGGCGCTGACGGCGAAGGCGTTGCGGTCGACGGCGCGCCCCGGGGCGAGCACCGTCAGCCCGCGCGGGGCGGCGAGGGCGCGCAGCGCGCCCATGGTGGCCCCGAGGTCGGAGGAGGCCACCGGGCGGGCGCCCGCGCCGTGCGTCCTGGCCTGGAGCCAGTCCGCGAAGGTCGCGGCGTACTCGGGGACAACGTCGAGCTGACCGCTCTCCAGAGCCGGTTCGTACAGCTCGCGGTTGCCGACGGTGACGAGATCGGCCCGGTATCCGGCGTGCCGCAGCAGCGCCGCATACATCTGCGCCAGCAGCTCGCTCTCGGTGAATCCGGCCGAGCCGACGGTCAGGTGGTGCCGGTCCCCGGGCGCGGCGGTGACGGCACCCCGGTCCTCCAGGGACGGGCCACCCACGCAGGAGGTCAGGAGCGCGGCGACGAGGGCCAGGGCGCACGCGTGGCGGGCGGCGCGGGGAGCGCGCGGGGCGGTGGCCCGCGCCCCGGGCGGTGGCGGGACGCTCCCGGCGCACGGGGCCCGGCCGCACGCCGGTCCGGGCTCCCGGCCGCGCCCTGCCGCCCCCGGGGCCGCCACCCGCCCGCGCCCCCTCACCGGGCGCCCCGTCCCCGCGCCCACCTGGGCCCGCACCACCGTGTCCCGATCTCGAACGCCGCTTCCATGAGCAGCGCGAACACCGCGACGACGACCGCACCGGCGACGACCTGCGGGGTGGAGGCAAGGTTGAAGCCGGCGGTGATGATCCGGCCCAGCCCGCCGCCGCCCACCAGTGCGGCGAGGGTGGCGGTCGCGACGAGCTGGACGGCGGCGATCCGTACGCCGGTGAGCAGCAGCGGCAGCGCCAGCGGCAGTTCGACCCGCCACACCAGCTGACCGCCGGTCATCCCCATGCCGCGCGCGGCCCGCACCACGTCCCGGTCGACCTCCCGCATCCCCACGTACGCGTTGGTCAGCAGCGGCGGCACGGCGAACAGCACCAGGGCGATGACGGTCGGCCACGCGCCGTGCCGCCCCAGGGGCGTGAGCAGCAGCAGGACCAGCACGGCGAAGGTGGGGACCGCGCGGCCGACGTTGGCGAGGTTCACGGCGAGCGCCCCGCCGCGCCCCAGATGCCCGAGGACGACCGCGACCGGCAGCGCGATCAGACAGCTCAGCAGCAGACAGCCGACGGTGAGCGCGGCGTGCTCGGCGAGCCGGTGCCCGATGCCGTTCTCGCCGGACCAGTGGGCGGCGGTGGTCAGCCAGGCGACGGCGCCGGAGACCGCGTTCACGGCTGCCGCCCGGCCGCGACCGGACGGCGCACGGCCGTCCGCACGCGCCCCCGCCGGGCGGTGCGCGCCCCGCGCCGCCACGGGGTCAGCAGCCGCTCCGCGCCCAGGAGCAGCAGATCGAAGGCGACGGCGAGCAGCACGCAGAGCACCGAGGCGGTCAGCACCTGCGCCTTGAAGTAGGAGTTCATCCCGGCGTAGATGAGGTTGCCGAGCCCGCCGTGGCCGACGATCGCGCCGACGGTGGTGAGCGCGACGGCGGAGACGGTGGCGATCCGCAGCCCCGCCATCGCCGCGGGCAGCGCCAACGGCAGCTCCACGGTGAGGAGTTGCCTCGTCGGCCCGTACCCCATGCCGCGCGCGGCGTCCTTCGCCTCGGCCGGTACGCCGTCCAGACCGGCCAGCAGATTCCGTACCAGCAAGGTCAGCGAGTACAGCGCGAGCCCGACGACGACCAGGGCGGACGAGAGGCCGTAGACCGGCAGCAGCAGGGAGAACATCGCCAGCGACGGGATGGTGTAGAGCACCGTCGTGAACCCCAGCACGGGCCCCGCCGTCCACCGGTGCCGCCGGGCCAGCAGCGCCAGCGGCACCGCGACGACCAGCCCCAGGGCGACCGAGACCACCGTCAGCTGGACGTGTTCGGCCACCGCGCCGAGCAGGATGTGCCGGCGGCTGCTGAGGTAGTCGCCGCAGATCCAGTCGTTGCGGGCCAGGCAGTCGTCCGGCGGTGCGGTCACGGTACGAGTCCACCCCGGGGCGGGCCGGACTGTCGCGCGGGACGCGTCCGAACGGGCCCGCGGCCCGGCCCGGGGACCGCACGCCCGGCCCGGAGACCGCAGCCCGCACCCCCGGGACCGCACCGCCCGCCTCTACACGTTGCGTAGACATACCGCGTAGACACCGCATCTCTACACACTATGTATAGTTCCCGGGAGCTGGCGGGCAGCCGTCCGGCCGGCTGCCGCCTCACCCCCGCGCCGCCCGGAGAGTTCCATGTCGAAGAACGCCCGCCGCCCCCTCATAGCCGGGTTGCTGACCGCCACCTGCCTGGCGCTCGGCGGCTGCACCCCCGCCAACGAGATCGCCCCCGTCGACGCCCGGGACGACGCCCCGGCGGCCGACGTCAAGGCCCGCGACGCCCAGCTCGCGGGGAACGGCAAGGGCGCGGCGGACGGCTCCGGTGTCGACTGCCGCAAGGTCAAGTGCGTGGCGCTCACCTTCGACGCGGGCCCCAGCGAGAACACCAACCACCTGCTGGACATCCTCAAGAAGGAGAAGGCCCACGCCACCTTCTTCATGCTCGGCAAGAACCACATCGCCGAGCGCCCCGCCGAGGTGAAGCGGATCGACCGCGAGGGCCACGAGCTGGCCAACCACACCTGGTCGCACCAGATCCTCACCGACGCCACCCCGGCGCAGATCAAGAGCCAGCTCTCCCGTGTGCAGAAGGCGGTCCACGACCTCACCGGCAAGACCCCGACGCTGATGCGCCCGCCCCAGGGCCGTACCGACGAGAAGGTCGCCAAGGTCAGCAAGGAACTGGGACTCGCCGAGGTCCTGTGGAGCGTGACGGCGAAGGACTACCAGACCAACGACTCGAAACTGATCACCAAGCGGGTCCTCGACCAGACGGAGCAGGACGGCATCATCCTGCTCCACGACATCTACCCGGGCACCGTCCCGGCCGTCCCCGGCATCCTCAAGGAACTGAAGCACCGCGGCTTCACGCTCGTCACCGTCTCCCAGCTGCTCTCGCCCGCGAAGCCGGAGCCGGGGATGGTGTACCGCCCCTGAGCGCGGCGGCGCGCGGGCCCCGGACATGCGAACGGGCCGGACACCGGGTGATCGCTCACCCCGTGCCCGGCCCGTTCGCGTACGCCGTCAGTCCTGCGCGTCGGGCTCCACCGCGTCCCGGCGGCGCTCCGCCTGCGCCGGGGCGCCGGCCGGCTGCCCCGTGTGGTGCTCGCCCGGCTTCTCCTCGTGCGGCGGCTGCGTGCCCTTCGGGGCGGTGGGCTTGTGCGGCGCCGCGATGACGTCCTGCGGGAACGTCAGCTGACGGCTCTGCCACTCCAGCGCCGGGACCACCTCACGCCGCCAGGTGGCGAACTGGTGGCTGCCGCGGGGCAGGATGATCGAGTCGACCGTCATCGGCGGCTTCGCCGCGTGGATGAAGTCCATCGTCGCGCCGTAGTCCGGCTCACCCTGGCGGCTGCTGGCCACCAGCGCGGAGATCTGCGGTACGGGCAGGTGCTTCATCCGCCACAGCAGATCGTGCTCCCGCTCGCGCTTCGCACCCTCGGGCCCGGCGCCGAAGAGGCTGCCGGTCGTCAGGTCGTCCTTGATCGCGTAGTCGCCGGAGAGCGAGACGGCGGAGGTGTAGATCTTCGGGTTCCGCATCGCCAGCTGGAGCGAGCAGGTGCCGCCCGAGGAGTAGCCGAACGCGCCCCACGCACTGGCGTCGTGGCCCACCCGGTACGCGGACCGCATCGCGTCCGGCAGATCCTTGGTGAAGAACGTCTCGGCCTGCGGGCCGCCCGGCACGTCCACGCACTCGGTGTCCCGCGGCGGCGCGATCGTCGGCCGCACCATCACCATCACCGTCGGCTGCATGGTGCCCTTGGCGATCAGCCGCCCGGCGTTCTGCGGGATCTGCAGGTGCTGTGCGAGGTTCATGATGCCGCCGGGGTAGCCGCTGATCACGACCATCACGGGGAACCGCTGACGGCGGAACTGCGGCTGAAAATACTGCGGCGGCAGATAGACGAACGCCGGGTTGATCGCGCCGCTGCGGCGCCCCACGATCCGTACCGACTCCATCTTCCCGACCTTGTCGGCGGGGCCCTCCGGCAGGCCCGTCACCCGGTCGAGGCCCTGCGGCCCGGCGGGCTGGATCAGCGCGCCCTTGGCGGTGCCGACGGAGGCGTACTGGCCGCCGTTGTCGCTGACCGCGACCGGTGCCTTGTCCTCGTTGCCGAGCAGATCGTCCCAACTGCCGTAGAACTCGAAGCTGTTGTTGACCGCGAGAGCCAGCGCACACACCAGTGCCACCTGGGTGAGCACGACGGCGCCGAGCCTGCCGAAGAGAACTCCCACGCCGCGTCCCGACAGCCGCGGCCACTGCCACACCGTCAACGCGACGAGCACCACCGCCAGCGCCACCACCGCGATTTCGAGCGACCGACTGGTCAGCCCCATGCGCCCCACATCTCCCGTCACCCTCGCAAGGGCTCTCGCCCGGCTCCCGGCTTGCGACCGCCTTGACCAACAACGGGCGGCTCGGACCGATGGTCACCGGATGAGAGGGGACCGACCGGACATCGGATACCAGTCCACGTCAATTTCTTACCCGCACCTTGCCGACCTGTGTCCGCACCGTGATACGAGCCCACCCCCGCGCGGCCGCATTCACACACCAAGGAGGCGCGGTGATCATACGGGAGCCCGTATACCGAAAAGGAATCCAGTCGGCCGGAAATAGGGGCATGAGCGGCGTGCCGCCGTAGTGGGGAACTCTTCGCATCCGACTCCCACCGAACTCCGTACGCCTCCCGTGAACGCCCCCTCGTACGGGCAACGCGGCACCCGAGATCCCACTGTGACGCCGGTGCGGGCCGCTACCCTTACGTATCCGTCCTGGTCAGGGACATGTCCGCAGCTTCACGGACATACGCCGCACCCACCACACCCCAGAGAGGTCCGCCGATGGGCATTCGGAGTCTGCTGCGCAACGCTTTCGGTCGCTCCAAGGCGACCCGGGAGGAGTCCGGCACCACACCGAGCGGCACGGAAAAGCCGGAACCGGCCACCCCCGCCACCACCATCCCGGAGGCCCGCGAGGAATCCGCCCTCGGCACCCCCGCCGACCAGCCCGTCACCGAGACACCCGCGCCGGAAACACCCGCGGCCGAAACCCCCGCCGCCGAACAGCCCACGCCGGAACCGCCGGTGGCCGACCGCCCGGTGGCCGAGGTCCCCGCCGCCCGGACGGCCCCCCAGGAGCCCACCCCCGAGCCGGAAACCCCGACGGTCCCGGCCCAGGCGGCCCATGTGGAGGACCGGGGCGAACGCCTGGAGCCGGAGGCGTCTGCGAAGCCGGAGGTGACCTCGAAGCCTGAGGCGGCCTCGAAGCCTGAGGCGGCCTCGGAGCGGGAGGCGTCCCCGGAGCAGGCCGCGGTGACGCCGGATGAGGCGTCGTCGACGGCGGATGAGGCGTCGGAGGCCGTTGAGGAGCCGAAGGCCGCGGAGGCCGTGGAACTTACGGAGACCGCCGAGGCGAAGGAGGTCACGGAGGCCAAGGCCCCCGAAACGACCGACACAGCTGAAGCGACCGAAGCGCCGAAGACGCCCAAGACGATCGAGGCGAACGAGGCAACCGAAGAGCCTCTGGAGCCCGCCGCGGCGGCCCCCGGCAGCGTCGCCCTCCACAAGGTCGAGGCGGCCGCGCCCGCCCTCGTCAGCCTCGTCAAGTCCGCCGCCGTGACCCTCGACAAGCACGGCCTCGGCACCCAGCGCGCCGCCGTGTACCTGGTGCTCGACCGCTCCGGCTCGATGCGCAACTACTACAAGGACGGCACCGTCCAGCACCTCGCCGAACAGGCCCTCGGCCTCTCCGCGAACCTCGACGACGACGGCGTCGTCCCCGTCGTCTTCTTCTCCACCGACGTCGACGGCACCGCCGAACTCGACCTCAGCAGCTACGAGGGCCGGATCGCCGAACTCCACGCCGGGCTCGGCCACATGGGGCGGACGAATTACCACTGGGCCATCGACGCGGTGGTCCAGCACTACAAGAAGTCCGGCAGCACCGACCCGGCCTTCGTCATCTTCCAGACCGACGGCGCCCCGACCTCCAAGCCGGCCGCCGAAAAGGCGCTCTGCGAGGCCGCCGGACTCCCCATTTTCTGGCAGTTCATCGGCTTCGGCGACCCCGACGCCAAGGGCTTCGACTTCCTCCGCAAGCTCGACGACCTGGCCGTCCCGGAAAAGCGCGTCGTCGACAACGCCGGTTTCTTCCACGCCGGACGCGACCCCCGCGCCCTCTCCGCCGACGAGCTCTACCAGCAGCTGATGGTCGAGTTCCCCGAATGGCTCACCGAAGCCCGCACCGCAGGCGTCCTCAAGGACAACTGACCCCTCACCCCCTCCCCCGACCGGCCGCGCCGCCGGGCCCACCCGGGCCTGCCGCCGCGGCCGGTCGGCGTTTCCGCCCCCTGGGCGGGTTTCATACGGAATGATGGAAGCCTCTTTCTCCAGAGGCGACTCGGGCTGGCAGATGACCAGTTTTTCCATAGAGCTCCACAGGGTTCCACAAAGCCCCGAAATCTCAGAGGAATGGCTACAGAGCACGGGACAAAACTACCCCCTCTACACGCCTTGGAGCGCTCTACACACGAGGCTTTCACAGTTCATCGACTCGCACCCCCTGGACGTTCAAGACCAGGGCACATTCCTCGAACATCGCTCGATCAACACCAAAGCCTCAGTAATGGTCGTGAATTCTTCCGCCGAACGCGGGCCGCGGCCTGGCCACAGAGACGTCTGGAGCATCAACATCGGCTGAACTTAACTGCGCAGCTGGAATCCGAACGCGCTCGGAAACTTCGCTGAGACCTCCCCCTCCATATCGAAAGAGTAAATACATGCCGCATCCTCTCACCGAGCCAACAAGGCTCGACCCCGAAGATGCTGTAATCCACTGGATGAGGTTCGCACAGTACTGCCGTGAAGGGTATCCATGGGAAGTGGAGGATTACCTGACGGCCGTCGCCACTCGCTCTGCTGCCGAAAAAGTTCTGACAGAAGCGCCGGAAGGTCAGCGAACTCTGACACTCCGAAACTCCCTCTCAGAGATCGACACGTCACTGAGATACCAATTCACAAGGGAGGCATTCCCTCGCGCCCCTGCCAGGGAGTGGTGGATACGCTACGTCCCGGAATACGCATCCCAACCGTTCCGTGACGAGTTCGAAGAAGTCTACCGAATTTCAATAAGAGCGGAATCTCTCTTCGATACCGATCTGGAGGAAATGGCACGCCAAACCGAAAGCGGTCTGCCGGCCTGGGAAGTTTACGCTGCCGCAAGAGCTGGCAGGTGGTACGTATCCAAGGAACCAGCACTGCTCTTCCGAGCCTGCGCCCTGCTCACCCCACTCGATCGCAGGGAAAGACGCATGTTCTGGTCCTGGGCAAATGGGAACCTTCCGGATTCCGAGTTGTCCACGATTTTCGGTGCCCCCGGCAGCTGAGCCTCCCGATCCCGGCCGAAAGACCCATCCCCCGCCCCACTGGGCGGATCGCGGATCGCGTCGGGCGGAAGACGACGTTCATGGTGGGGCTTATGGGGTTCGCGGTGAAGTCGGGGCTCAAGGGGGCGGCGGGTGGGTCGGGGTGCAGGAGGCGTTCGGCGCGGTGCTGGCGCCGTCCGCGCTGTCGTTGCTGACGACGACGTTCCGGGGCGGGAAGGAGCGCGGCAAGGCGTTCCGAATCTACGGGGCCCCCGCCCCGGACACCGCCCGCTGAAGGGCGCAAGCCCCCGCGCCCGCCGCTCTGCCTGCGGAAATGGCCGCGGAAACGCCTGTGAATTGGCCTGGCCACGTCCAGTACGATATTGACGTTCCGTAAAGCAATTCCTCACTCACCGTAGCGACTTGGGAGCAGCCGGCAATGGCTCGACACCTCATCACCAGCGCCCTTCCGTACATCAACGGGATCAAGCACCTGGGCAACATGGTGGGGTCCATGCTCCCGGCCGATGTGTACGCGCGGTATATGCGCAAGCGCGGGCACGACGTCCTCTACATCTGTGCGACGGACGAGCACGGCACCCCGGCGGAGCTGGCCGCGAAGGCCGCGGGCCAGTCGGTGGCCGCGTTCTGCGCCGAGCAGCACGACAAGCAGAAGGCGATCTACGACGGCTTCGGGCTGGAGTTCGACCACTTCGGCCGCAGCTCCTCGCAGCAGAACGTCGAGCTGACGCAGCACTTCGCGCGCAAGCTCCACGAGAACGGCTTCATCGAGGAGCGGGCGATCCGCCAGGTGTACTCCAACGCCGACGAGCGGTTCCTGCCCGACCGCTACATCGTCGGCACCTGCCCGCACTGCGGCTACGACAAGGCCCGCGGCGACCAGTGCGAGAACTGCACCCGGGTCCTCGACCCGACGGATCTGATCGACGCCCGCTCCGCGATCAGCGGCAGCGGTGACCTGGAGGTCCGCGAGACCAAGCACCTCTTCCTCCTCCAGTCCAAGCTCCAGCACGAGGTCGAGGGCTGGCTGGAGGGCAACGGCAGCAAGGAGTGGCCGACGCTCGCCTCCTCCATCGCCCACAAGTGGCTGACCGAGGGCCTCCAGGACCGCGCGATCACCCGTGACCTCGACTGGGGCGTCCCCGTCCCCGCCGACGTCTGGCCGGAGCTGGCCGCCGAGGGCAAGGTCTTCTACGTCTGGTTCGACGCGCCGATCGAGTACATCGGGTCGACGAAGGAGTGGGCGGACGCCGACCCGGAGAGCCGCGACTGGAAGTCGTGGTGGTACGAGGCGGACGACGTGCGCTACACGGAGTTCATGGCCAAGGACAACGTCCCGTTCCACTCCGTGATGTTCCCGGCCACCCAGCTCGGCACCCGTGAGCCCTGGAAGAAGGTCGACTTCCTCAAGGCGTTCAACTGGCTCAACTACTACGGCGGGAAGTTCTCCACCTCCCAGCAGCGCGGCATCTTCACCGACGCGGCGCTGGAGCTGCTGCCCGCCGACTACTGGCGCTACTTCCTGATGGCGCACGCGCCGGAGTCCGACGACACCTCCTTCACCTGGGAGCTGTTCTCCGCCTCCGTCAACAAGGACCTCGCCGACACCCTCGGCAACTTCGTCAACCGCGTGCTGTCGTTCTCCCGCAAGCGGTTCGGTGACGAGGTTCCGGCCGGCGCCGAGGCGGGCGAGGCCGAGCAGAAGCTGGGCGAGGAGATCGCGCGGCTGCTCGCCGAGTACGAGGGCCACATGGAGGCACTCCAGTTCCGCAAGGCCGCGGCGTCGCTGCGCGCCCTGTGGAGCGCGGGCAACTCCTACCTGGAGGAGAAGGCCCCCTGGCTGGAGATCAAGACCGACCAGGACGCCGCGGCGCTGACGCTGCGCACCGCGATGAACCTCATCCACCTCTACGCGGTGATCTCCGAGCCGTTCATCCCGGCGTCCGCGAAGGCCATGCGCGGCGCGTTCGCGCTGGCGGACGACACCGCGGCGTGGGTGACCGGCGAGGAGGCCGCGGCGCTGGCCTTCGTCCCGGCCGGTACCGCGTTCACGGTGCCGCCGGTCCTCTTCGCGAAGATCACCGAGGATGACCTGGACGCGTACCGCACCCGCTTCGGCGGCGGTGACGACGCCTAGCCACGACGCGCACCGCACACGGCGAAGCCCCCGCGACCTTCCGGAAGGTCGCGGGGGCTTCGCCGTGTGCGGTGCGCGTCAGCCCTGGGTCTTCACCTGGGGCTTGCGGATGCTGAGGTGCAGCTCCTTGAGGCGCGCCTCCTCGACCTCGCTGGGCGCACCCATGAGCAGGTCCTGGGCGTTGCCGTTGAGCGGGAAGGCGATGGTCTCGCGGATGTTCGGCTCGTCGGCCAGCAGCATCACGATGCGGTCGACGCCGGGGGCGATGCCGCCGTGCGGCGGGGCGCCGAACTTGAAGGCGCGGAGCATGCCGCCGAACTCCGCCTCGACGGTGTCCTTGTCGTAACCGGCGATGGCGAACGCCTTGTACATGACGTCCGGCTCGTGGTTACGGATCGCGCCGGAGGACAGCTCGGTGCCGTTGCAGACGATGTCGTACTGCCAGGCGAGGATGTCCAGCGGGTCCTTGGTCTCCAGCGCCTCCAGGCCGCCCTGGGGCATGGAGAACGGGTTGTGGGAGAACTCGATCTTGCCGGTGTCCTCGTCCTTCTCGAACATCGGGAAGTCGACGATCCAGCAGAAGCGGAACTCGTCCTCTACGAAGTGACCGGTGCGCTTGGCCGCCTCGACGCGGACCGCGCCCATGATCTTGGAGACCTCGTCGAAGTCGCCGGCACCGAAGAAGACGGCGTGGCCGGGCGCCAGGCCCAGGGCCTCGACGAGCGCCTTGGTGTCCTCGTCGGTGAGGAACTTGGCGATCGGGCCGGTCAGCTCGAGGGGGGCACCTCCCTGGCCATCAAGGCCTTGGGGGCCCTCGCCGACGCGGATCCAGGCGAGGCCCTTCGCGCCCTGCTGGACGGCGAAGTCGCCCATCTGGTCGAAGAACTTCCGCGACTGGCCCGCGGTGTCCGGCACGGCCAGCGCGCGGACGTGCTTACCGGCGAACGCCTTGAAACCGGAACCGGCGAAGACGTCCGAGACGTCCACCAGCTCCAGCTCGGCGCGGAGGTCCGGCTTGTCGGAGCCGTACTTCAGCATCGACTCGCGGAACGGGATGCGCGGGAACGGCGAGGTGACCGTGCGGCCGCCACCGAACTCGGTGAACAGCTCGGTCATGAGCTTCTCGATCGGCCGGAAGACGTCCTCCTGCTCGACGAAGCTCATCTCGACGTCGAGCTGGTAGAACTCGCCCGGCGAGCGGTCGGCGCGGGCGTCCTCGTCGCGGAAGCAGGGCGCGATCTGGAAGTAGCGGTCGAACCCGGCGATCATCAGCAGCTGCTTGAACTGCTGCGGCGCCTGCGGCAGCGCGTAGAACTTGCCGGCGTGCAGCCGCGAGGGGACGAGGAAGTCGCGGGCGCCCTCGGGGGAGGTGGCCGACAGGATCGGGGTGGCCATCTCGTTGAAGCCGAGCGCGGTCATCTTGTGCCGGATGGCGGAGATGACGGCGGTGCGCAGCAGGATGTTGCGGTGCATCCGCTCACGGCGCAGGTCGAGGAAGCGGTACTCCAGGCGCTTCTCCTCGTTGACGCCGTCCTCGGCGTTGATGGTGAACGGGATCTGCTCGGCGGCGCCCAGGACCTCGACGTCGGAGACCTCGATCTCGATCTCGCCGGTCGGCAGGTCGGGGTTGACGTTGTCCGCGCCGCGGGCGGAGACCTTGCCGTCGATACGGACGACGGTCTCCTTGGTCAGCGAGGAGAGCGCCTCGTTGGCGGGGGTGCCGGGACGGGCGACGAGCTGCACCAGACCGTAGTGGTCGCGCAGATCGATGAAGAGGATGCCGCCCAGGTCACGTCGATTGTGCAGCCAGCCGCTGAGGCGGACGTCCGTGTCGACGTCCGCGGCCCGAAGCTCGCCGCAGGTGTGGGACCGGTACCGATGCATCGCTCATCCAAGTCGTCGCGAGTCGAGGTGGGGAGGCCGCACACGGACGCTGCCCGTCCGTGGCCGAACCGCTGCCGTCCGTGGAGGACCGCCCCGGGTATGTGATAACCGCTCCAGGGTACCGGCCCGGGGCCGGGCGCCGGATTGGCATATACGTGACACCGGACGGGGGCGGGGCCGGGCGCGGGCCCCGTGCTTCCGCCGGTCCCGCCCCCGCCCGCGGCCGGGTGGGCCGCACCGTGGCGGTGCACCGCGTTGGTGACCGTCGGAAGAATCAACTTAAAGTGAGGCAATGCGCACGAAGGATCTCCTGGCCGCCCTCGCGACCGGCCTGTGGCGCTGGGACGACGCCTCGGGGCAGGTCCGGCTCGACGCCGAGGCCGCCCGGCTGCTCGGACTCCCGGCGCGGGCCGTGGAACTCTCCCGGGCGACCGTGCGGTCCCGTTTCCACCCGGTCGACTTCGCCGAGATCAACGGCGTGGTGCAGCTCGCCGTCGCCGAGCGGAGCCTCGCCGAGTCCCGGCTGCGCGTCGTCGACGCCGACGGCCGCGTGCTGCGCACCGTCCGCTCCCGCTTCTGCCCGCTGCGGCGCGACGGCACCTTCACCCTGCTCGGCACGCTCCAGGAGGTGCCCGACCCGCAGCCCGACGCCACCGCCGTACGCACCCCGGTCACCGGCGACTGGCGGCGCTCGCGCGAGGCGTTCCTGCTGGACGCCGGGCGGGCGCTGGCGGAGGCGCGGTCCACCGCGGAGGTGCTGCGGGTGGCGGCCGGGCTGTCGATGCCGGGGTTCATACCCGATGGCCTCGCCGTCTTCGGTGTCGTCGGCGGCCGCCTCACCGTCATCGGCCACCACGGCCAGCCGGGCGGCGACGAGCGGCCGTTCACCGACATGACGACGGACACCGACTACCCGGCGGCCGAGGTCGTCCGGACCGGGCGGGCGATCTATCTGCCGACGCCCGAGGCGTACCGCGCGCGCTACCCCACCGCCTGGCCGCTCGCCGCCCGCTTCGCCCGCACCTCGTGGGCGTTCCTGCCGCTGGTCAACGCGGGGCGCACGATCGGCGCCTGGATGGCCGGGTTCAACCATCCGGTGGCCTTCACGCCCGACGAGCGGGCGGTGCTCACCACCGTCGCGCGGATGCTCGCCCAGGCGCTGGCCCGCGCCGGGGCCCAGGAGTCGCAGCACGAACTCTCCGTCGGGCTGCAGCGCACCATGATGCCGACGGTGCGGCCGGACCTCCCCGGGATGACGGTCGCCGCGCGGTACGTGCCGACCGGCGGCGGTCTGGAGGTCGGCGGCGACTGGTACGACATGATCCCGCTCCCGTCCGGCCGGACCGCGCTGGTCATCGGCGACGTCCAGGGCCATGACGTACGGGCCGCGGGGCTGATGGGACAGCTGCGGATCGCGCTGCGCGCCTACGCGGCGGAGGGCCACCACCCGGACGGGGTGCTCTCCCGCGCCTCCCGTTTCCTCTCCGGCATCAACGACACCGAGGGCGCCGATCCGCGCTTCGCCACCTGCCTCTACATCGAGGTCGACCCGGCGACCGGGCTGCTGGACATCGCCCGGGCCGGCCACCCGGAACCGGCGATCCGTACCGCCGACGGCACCATGCTGGTCCGCGCCACCGCGGGCGGGCTGCCGCTGGGCATCACGCCGGACACCGACTACCCGACCACCCGGCTGGTCCTGGAGCCCGGCGAGACGATGCTGGTCTGCACGGACGGGCTGATCGAGACCGGCGGCCACGACCTGGAGACCGGCTGGGCCCGGCTGCGCGGCGTCGTCGAGTCGCATCCGGACGGGGTGGCCGACGGGGGCCTGGAACGGCTGGCGGACGCGCTGGTCCAGGCCGTCCACGGCCCGCCCTCGCACCACATGACCGGGCCGCTGGTGGACCGGCGGGAGGACGACATCGCGATGCTGCTGCTCTCCCGGGACGCCGCCGCGTGCCGGGTGGGAGCGGGCGGCCCGGAGGCGATGCAGCCGGTGCGGCGCACGGTGCTGACCATCGCCCAGGCCGAGCCGGAGCGGATCGCCGAGGCCCGGGCGCAGATCCGCGAGGTGCTGCACGACTGGGCCGATCCCGAGCAGGTGGACGCCGCGGTGCTGCTGGTCTCCGAGGTCGTCACCAATGTGCTGATGCACACCGACGGGGACGCACTGCTGGTCATCGAGTTGTCGGGCCCGGCCGGACGCCGCCGGATGCGGGTCGATGTGGCCGACGCCAGCGATGAGCTGCCGCACCGCCGCAGCCCCGGCGAGCTGGCGTCCTCGGGCCGCGGCCTGGTGCTGATGGAGCTGCTGGCGGGGGCGTGGGGCGTGGAGCCACGCGGCGACGGCAAGTCGACCTGGTTCGAGATCTACGAGGACGCGGGCGCCGGCTCCCCGGCGGAGCCGGACGCCGAGGCGCCCTACGCGGATGCGGAGCCGGGCGCCTCCGGTCCGGTGTCGTCCGGTGAGCCGGTGGCCGAGCTGAGGTAGTGGCGGCGCAGTTCGTGGAGCGCGCCGAAGGCGGCGGCGGTCAGCGGTACGGCCAGCAGCATGCCGAGGATGCCCGCGACCCCGGCGCCCGCGGTGATCGCCAGCATGACGATCGCCGGGTGCATCTGAACGGTCCGGCTCTGGATCAACGGCTGGAGGACATGCCCCTCCAGCACCTGCACCGCGAGGACCACGCCGAGCGCCCACAGCGCCTTGACGTAACCGCCCTCGGCGAGCGCCACCAGGACCGCGACGGCGCCCGAGATGAACGCGCCGAGGTAGGGGATGTAGGCGCCGACGAAGACCAGCGCGCCCAGCCCGAAGGCGTTGGGAACGCCCAGGATCAGCAGTCCGACGGTGATGCAGGTGGCGTCGATCAGCGCGATGAGGGTGGTGCCGCGCATGAAGCCCTCGATCGCCTGGAAACCGCGGCGGGCCATGCCCTCCAGCCGCGGCGCCGAATCGCCGGGAGCCCAGTCGCGCAGCGCGCCCAGCGCCTTGTCCGAGTCGCGGAGGAAGAAGAAGGTCAGCAGCAGTGCGAGGACCGCCATCGCGATGAACTGGCCGACGACGCTGACCCCCGCCAGCAGCCCCGAGGCGGCGGTGGTGCCGAACTTGCCGATCAGCGTCTTGGCGTTGGTGGCGAGGTCGTCGAGGGAGGTTCCGGCGGTGCCGAAGTGCCGGGAGAGCTGCTTCGCCGCCTCCTTGAGCGAGGCGATGATCTGGTCACCGGTGTCGACCAGCGCGCTGACCACGATATATCCGGCGCCGCCGACCACGATCACCAGCACCGCGCAGGTCAGCCCGGCGGCCAGCGAGCGGTTCAGTTTCATCGCCACCATCCGCCGGTACAGCGGCCCGAGCAGCGCACTGCCCAGCAGGGCCAGCAGTACGGGCGTGACGGCGGCGCTCAGCTCCACGCTGAGCCAGACGCCGACCGCGATCACACCCGCCACCAGCAGCGCCACCGCACACCAGGCGGCGGTCCGGCGGGCGGCGATCGGAAGCAGCGGCGCCTCGCCGCGGGGCCTGTCTCGTTTCAGGTCGTTTTGCACCCGAACAGTCCATCATGTGCACCGGCCGGACACGGCCCGTGTTTCACGTGAAACACGGCACGGCCGTCCGGCGTTTCACGTGAAACGCCGGACGGCCGCCACCCTTGCGGGGTCCGCGCTCAGCTCTCCTCGGCGGGTACGGTCCCGAGCCGTCCGGCCTGGAAGTCCTCGAATGCCTGGGCCAGTTCGGCGTGGGTGTTCATGACGAACGGGCCGTAGTGCCGCATCGGCTCCCGGATCGGCTCGCCACCCAGCAGCACGACCTCGAAGTTCGGGCTGCGGGACTCCTGCGTCTCGTCCGCCCGGATGGTGAGCGAGTCACCGGAGCCGAAGACGACCGCCTGCCCGGTCCGGAACGGACGGCCTTCCGCACCCGCCGTGCCGCGCCCGGCCAGCCCGTACGCGAGGGCGTTGAAGTCGGCCCGCCACGGCAGGGTCACCTCCGCGCCCGGGTTGACCGAGACATGGAGCATGGTGATCGGCGTGTGCGTGGCGCCGGGACCCTTGTTGCCGTCGAGGTCACCGGCGATCAGCCGCAGCAGCGCACCGCCGTCGGCGGAGGTGAGCAGCTTGACCTGACCGCCGCCGATGTCCTGGTAGCGCGGCGCCATCATCTTGTCGCGCTTGGGGAGGTTCACCCACAGCTGGAGGCCGTGGAAGAGCCCGCCGGACATGACGAGCGACTCCGGCGGCGCCTCGATGTGCAGCAGCCCGGACCCGGCGGTCATCCACTGGGTGTCGCCGCCGTTGATGGTCCCGCCGCCGCCGTGCGAGTCACGGTGCACGAAGGTGCCGTCGATCAGATAGGTGACGGTCTCGAAGCCGCGGTGCGGGTGCCAGGGCGTGCCCTTGGGCTCTCCGGGCGCGTACTCCACCTCGCCCATCTGATCCATCATGATGAACGGATCGAGGTGCTTGTAGTCGATCCCGGCGAACGCGCGGCGCACCGGGAATCCCTCGCCCTCGAAGCCGCTCGGCGCGGTCGCGACGGCCAGCACGGGACGGGGGCGTGCCTCGGCGGGTGCCGCCACACGCGGCAGGGTCAACGGATTCTCAACGGTCACTGCGGGCATGACGGCCTCCTCGGTCGTTCGGGTTTCAACTTAGTTGAATGCTGAACAACCTGCAAGGCGTCACACATTCCCCGCCACATCGCCGCAGGTCGGCGCAGGATTTTCGGCACCACGGCACACCGAAGGGCCGACCCGCGGCATGCGGGCCGGCCCTTCGGTCCGGTCAGAGGGAGCGGCTCAGCCGTACATCCGGCGCATCGCGAAGTCGACCATCTGCTCGACGGCCGTCGCGTCGAAGACCATCCGGTGGTCGCCCTCCATGTCGAGGACGAAGCCGTAGCCGGTGGGCAGCAGGTCGAGCACCTCGGCGCCGGTGATGACGAAGTACTTGGACTCCTTGCCCGCGTACCGCCGCAGCTCCTTGAGCGAGGTGAACATCGGGATCACCGGCTGCTGGGTGTTGTGCAGCGCCAGGAAGCCGGGGTTGTCGCCGCGTGGGCAGTAGATCTTCGAGGTGGAGAAGATCCCCTGGAAATCCTCGGCGGACATCGAGCCCGTCGTGAAGGCCCGCACCGCATCCGCGAGTGAGGGCGGGGACGGCTCCGGATACAGCGGCTGCTCGCCGTAGCCCCCGGAGGGAGGTTGCTGCGGCGGGGGCGGCGCACCGTACTGCTGCCCTGCACCCGCACTCTGGTCGTAGCCGTACATGCGGCACAGCGTACTGAGTCGCGAGGGGACGCTCGTCACAGATGGCCGGATAGGGGTTGCTTCTTATTACCGATGGGTAGCATCATCGGAGCTACCTGCTGGTAATTGCGTGACGGGGCCCTCCACCGCACAGGACCTCGCGACGAGGCGCCACGCGCCACTCTCTTGCTGAACTGATACGGAGCCGTACCCATGGGGCACTACAAGTCGAATCTCCGCGACATCGAGTTCAACCTCTTCGAGGTGCTCGGCCGTGACAGCGTGTACGGCACCGGTCCGTTCGCGGAGATGGATGTCGACACCGCCAAGAGCGTGCTGTCGGAGATCGCCCGGCTCTCGGAGAACGAGCTGGCCGACTCCTTCGCCGACGCCGACCGCAACCCGCCGGTCTTCGACCCGGAGACCAACACCGCGCCGATCCCGGACACCTTCAAGAAGAGCTACCAGGCGTACATGGACGCCGAGTGGTGGCGGCTGGGCATCCCGGAGGAGATCGGCGGCACCACCGCGCCCCGCTCGCTGCTCTGGGCCTTCGCCGAGACGATCCTGGGCGCCAACCCGGCGATCTGGATGTACGCCTCCGGCCCCGCCTTCGCGGGCGTCCTGCACGACGAGGGCACCGAGGAGCAGCACCGCATCGCACAGCTGATGGTGGACAAGCAGTGGGGCTCCACCATGGTGCTGACCGAGCCGGACGCCGGTTCGGACGTCGGCGCCGGCCGCACCAAGGCCGTCCAGCAGGAGGACGGCAGCTGGCACATCGAGGGCGTGAAGCGCTTCATCACCTCCGGTGAGCACGACATGTCCGAGAACATCGTGCACTTCGTCCTCGCCCGCCCCGAGGGTGCCGGTCCGGGCACCAAGGGCCTGTCGCTCTTCATCGTGCCGAAGTACGACTTCGACTGGGAGACCGGCGAGCTGGGCGAGCGCAACGGCGCCTACGCCACCAACGTCGAGCACAAGATGGGCCTCAAGGCGTCCAACACCTGCGAGATGACGTTCGGCGCCAACCACCCCGCCAAGGGCTGGCTGCTCGGCGAGAAGCACGACGGCATCCGCCAGATGTTCAAGATCATCGAGTTCGCGCGGATGATGGTCGGCACGAAGGCCATCGCCACCCTCTCCACCGGCTACCTCAACGCGCTGGAGTACGCCAAGGAGCGCGTGCAGGGCCCCGACCTCGCGGCCTTCACCGACAAGACCGCGCCCCGCGTCACCATCACCCACCACCCCGACGTGCGCCGCTCCCTGATGACGCAGAAGGCGTACGCCGAGGGCATGCGCGCCCTGGTGCTCTACACCGCGAGCGTCCAGGACGAGATCATCGCCAAGGAGGCCGCGGGCGAGGACGCGAGCGCCGCCACCCGCCTCAACGACCTGCTGCTGCCGATCGTCAAGGGCTACGGCTCGGAGAAGTCCTACGAGCAGCTGGCGCAGTCGCTGCAGACCTTCGGCGGCTCCGGGTACCTCCAGGAGTACCCGATCGAGCAGTACATCCGGGACTCCAAGATCGACACCCTCTACGAGGGCACCACCGCCATCCAGGGCCAGGACTTCTTCTTCCGGAAGATCGTCCGCGACCAGGGCCAGGCACTGACCGCGCTCTCCAACGAGATCAAGGAGTTCCTGGGCCAGGAGGCCGGCGGCGAGGAGCTGGCCGCCGCCCGCGGCGTGCTGGCCAAGGCCGCCGCCGACCTGGAGGCGATCGTCGGTGCGATGCTGACCGACCTCGCCGCCACCGAGAAGGACGTCAAGTCCATCTACAAGGTCGGCCTCAACACCACCCGCCTGCTGCTGGCCTCCGGTGACGTCGTCATCGGCTACCTGCTCCTCAAGGGCGCGGCCGTCGCCGCCGCGAAGCTGGACGGCGCCTCCGCCAAGGACAAGCCGTTCTACACCGGCAAGATCGCCGCGGCGAAGTTCTTCGCGCACAACGTCCTGCCGGCCATCTCCGTGCAGCGTTCGCTGGCCGAGGGCATCGACCAGTCCCTGATGGAGCTGGACGAGTCCGCGTTCTGATCCTTCGGCGGATCCGGCCGCACCCGGATCCGCCTCCCACCGGCGGTGCCCGCCTCCCCATCCCCCGGGGCGGCGGGCACCGCTGTACGCAGGGCCTTCACGTCCCGCGGCGCAACCCCGACGAACACCCGCATCCTGGCCGGAAGAGGACGGAGCGGAACGCGGTCCGCCCGCATCGGCGCGGTCCACCGGGGGCCCTCCTCCTTATGCTGGAGCCATGACCAACTCCACCCGCTTCGACCGAGGCCACACCGACGACCTGATGTCCTTCCTCGCCGCGAGCCCGTCCCCGTACCACGCGGTGGCGAACGCGGCGGCGCGGCTGGAAGAGGCGGGGTTCCGGCAGGTCGCGGAGACCGACGTCTGGGACGGCAGCCACGGCGGCAAGTACGTCCTGCGGGGCGGAGCGCTCATCGCCTGGTACGTCCCCGAAGGCGCCGGACCCGCCACCCCGTTCCGCATCCTCGGCGCCCACACCGACTCCCCCAACCTCCGGGTCAAACCGCTGCCGGACACCGGCGCGCACGGCTGGCGGCAGGTCGCCGTGGAGATCTACGGCGGCGCGCTGCTCAACACCTGGCTCGACCGGGACCTCGGCCTCTCCGGCCGGGTCACGCTGCGGGACGGCAGCCACCGCCTCGTCACCATCGACCGCGCGCTGCTGCGGGTGCCGCAACTCGCCATCCACCTCGACCGCTCGGTCAACTCCGACGGCCTCAAGCTCGACAAACAGCGCCACATGACGCCGATCTGGGGGCTGGGCGAGGTCACCGAGGGCGATCTGATCGCCTTCGTCGAGCAGGAGGCGCAGCTGCCCGCCGGTGAGGTCCGCGGCTGGGACCTGATGGCCCACAGCATCGAACCCCCCGCCTACCTGGGCCGCGACCGCGAACTGCTCGCCGGGCCGCGGATGGACAACCTGCTGTCCGTGCACGCCGGCACCGCCGCGCTGATCGCCGCCGCCGGAAGCGGCGAGCTGACCACCATCCCGGTGCTGGCCGCCTTCGACCACGAGGAGAACGGCAGCCAGTCCGACACCGGCGCCGACGGCCCGCTGCTCGGCTCGGTCCTGGAGCGTTCGGTCTTCGCCCGCGGCGGTGCGTACGAGGACCGGGCCCGCGCCTTCGCCGGGACCCTCTGCCTCTCCTCCGACACCGGGCACGCCGTCCACCCCAACTACGCCGAGCGGCACGAGCCGGGGCACCACCCGGTGCCCAACGGCGGCCCGATCCTGAAGGTGAACGTCAACCAGCGGTACGCCACGGACGGCGACGGGCGGGCGGTCTTCGCCGCCGCCTGTGAGCGCGCCGAGGTGCCCTGGCAGTCGTTCGTCTCGAACAACGCGATGCCGTGCGGCACCACGATCGGACCGATCACCGCCGCGCGGCACGGCATCACCACCGTCGATGTCGGCGTCGCCATCCTCTCCATGCACTCGGCACGTGAGCTGTGCGGCGCCGAGGACCCGTACCTGCTCGCGAACGCCCTGACGGCCTTCCTGGAGGGCTGAGTTGGACTTCTCACTGCTGGGCCCGATCGCCGTCACCACCGGCTCCGGGGAGCTGTCGCTCGGGCCGGCGAAACGGCGCAGTGTGCTGGCGCTGCTGCTGCTCCAGCCCAACACCACCGTCCCCCTGGAGCAGTTGATCGACTCGCTCTGGGAGGACGAGCCACCCGAACACGCCCGTACGGTCGTCCAGGGCCATGTCTCGCGGCTGCGCGCCACGCTGGCCCAGGGCGGCGCCGACGCGTACGGCATCGAGCTGACCACCCATGGCTCGGCCTATCTGCTGCGGCTGCCCGAGGAGCTGATCGACGCCCACCGCTTCGGTGAGCTCGTCGCGCTGGCCCGCCCGGAGGAGGCCGCTGCCGACGCGGTGCCGCTGCTGCGGGAGGCGCTGGGGCTGTGGCGCGGCCCGGCGCTGACCGGCACGGTCACCAGCCCGCCGTTCGCCGCCGCCGCACATGCGCTGGAGGAGCGGCGGCTGACCGCCGTCGAGGCGCTGGGCCGCGCCCACGGCGCGCTCGGCGCCCATGAACAGGCCGCGGCGGTGCTCTACAACGCCGCCGTCAACCACCCGCTGCGCGAGGGCCTGATCGCCGGTCTGATGCAGGCGCTGTTCCGTACCGGCCGTCAATCCGATGCGCTGGAGTGGTTCCACCGCACCCGTCGGCTGCTCAACGAGGAGCTGGGCGTCGACCCGGGCGAGCGGCTGCGCGGGGCGTACGAGGAGATCCTGCGGGCGGAGAAGGCCCGGCCGGCCGCGAAACCCTCCGCTGTTTCACGTGAAACAGCCGCCGGTCCGTCCGGCGCTCCGGCCGATGCCCGGGTGCCCGCGCAGGGAGGCCAGCCGTCCGGCGGCGCGAGCGGTTCCGGGCGGAGCGGCGCGGCGCCGCGGCTGCTGCCCCGGCCACCGGCGCGTTTCCTGGGGCGGGAGCATCAGCTCGCGGCGCTCACCGCGATCCTGACGCCCCGTACACCGCAGGAGAGTCCGCTCGCGGTGGTCGCCGGTCCCGCCGGGGTCGGCAAGACGGCGTGTGCCGTGCAGTGGGCGCACCAGCACGCCGCGGCGTTCCCGGACGGTCAGCTCTTCGCCGATCTGCGCGGCTTCGGGGAGGGCGACGAGGCGGCACCGGCCGAGATCCTCCGTGACTTCCTGCTGGCGCTGGGCACCCCGCCGGAGCGGGTGCCGTCCTCCGCGGAGGCGGCGTCCGCGCTGTTCCGGTCGCTGGTGGCCGAGCGGCGGCTGCTGGTCGTCCTCGACAACGCGCGCGGTTCCGCGCAGGTGCGGCCGCTGCTGCCCGGCGGCCGGCACTGCGCCACCGTCGTCACCAGCCGCAGCCGTCTCGACGGGCTGGTCGCCACCGACTGGGCCCGGCCCGTCGGGCTGCAGGCGATGGGCCACGAGGAGGGCGCGGCGCTGCTGGGCGCGATGCTCGGCGCCGAGCGGGTGGCCGAGGACCCGGCGGCGGCACAGGAGCTGGTCGCGCTCTGCGACGGGCTGCCGCTGGCGCTGCGGGCCGCCGCCGCGCAGCTGACGGCCCGTCCGCGCTGGCGGCTGGCCCGGCTGGCCGCGGCGCTGCGCGACGAGCGGCGGCGGCTGGCGCTGCTGTCCGCCGAGGACACCGGCATCGCGGCCGCGCTGCGGATGTCCGTGGCCCGGCTGTCGGCCGACGACGCCCGGCTGCTCAGCGCGCTGGCCACCAGCGCCGACGGGCACCTGAACTCGTCGGTGGCGGCGGCCCTCGCCGGGTACGACCAGGAGCGCACGCAGGACGCGCTGGACCGGCTCGCGGAGATGCACCTGGTGGACGAGGAGTCCACCGACGTCTACACGATCAGCACGCTCACCCAGCTGTTCGCCCGCGACGAGCGGGGAGAGGGGGACGGGCCGAGGGCCTGAGCGGCGCCGCGAGACGGGTCGGGCCGGTCGGGTGAGACCCGGCGGGCGCCCGGCCCGACGGCCGCTCCCGGTGGCGTGGCGTACGGTCCCGACCGGCGGGCGCCCGGCCTCGCGGGAACGGCCGGACGCCCCGGCTCCGGCGAGGCCGCGGCGCGCGCTCCCGAGCACCGGCCCCGTCGCGTTAGGCGTCCGTTAGCGGTGCGGCAGCGGCGGTCGGCAAGGTGGTGGACAGCTCGCAGGAGACCGTCAGCCACCGCCCACCGGGGGAGACCGCCATGACACGTACGTCGCAGCCGCAGTCGGCACCGCGCACCCGGCGGATCGGGATGCGTCTCGCGGCGGCGGGTCTCGTCGCCGTCGCCGGGTTCTCCCTCACCGCCTGCGGTCAGCCGGGGGAGCGGCTCAAGACCAGCGACGGGCGGCCCTTCGAGGCGGCGCCGCAGGACAGCCTCGACACCGCCACGCCCGGCAAGAACGGCGGGGTCCACACGGACGGCGGCCAGGCGAACGGCACCGGCGCCGGCAAGGAGAACAAGGCCACCACGTCCGGCTCCGGCGGCGGGCAGGCCGACTCCGGCCACACCGGCAGCGGCGGCGGCAGCGGCACCGGCGGCACGACGCAGCCCCCGGCGGACAGCGGCGGCGACAGGGCCTGCGACCCGGCGCACCTCAACATCCTCGCCACGGAGCTGCCCCGGCCCGTCAACCACCTTCTCCTGCGGGTCAAGAACACCTCCGGCGCCACCTGCAACCTGTACTCCTACCCGTTCCTCCGGTTCGACGAGGCACAGTCGCCGCTCGCCCCGCTGGAGGACAGCAAGCCGCAGGCGGTGGTCACCCTCGCCCCCGGTGAGTCCGGCTACGCCGCGATCATGACCTCGTCCGCCGACGGCAGTGGGACCAACGGCCACCAGCGGTCGTCGCTGCACGTCAGCCTGGCCGACCGCGACGGGCAGGGCGGCAGCGGCGAGGTGCCGGTCACGCTGCCCGGCGGCTCCGCCTACCTCGACGACAGCGCATGGGTCACGTACTGGCAGTCGGACGCCGCCTCCGCCACCAACTGGTAGGCCACCCCGGGGCATCCGCCCCCCCGAGAACCAGGGCGCCCGCATCCCCCAGCGGGCGCCCTGACCGTTGTCCGGGACGCCCCGGACGCCGCGCGCCGCCGTCCCGTCATGTCCCGGGCGCCGCGCCCCACGTCCCGTTCCACCCCGTCGCGGCGGGCGTCCCCGCAGGTCACCCGGGTGGGACGGCGGCCGGACGTCCCACGGGACAGCCGCGCCCCGATCCGCCCTCCGTGGCGCTCCACGATTGCTCCGCCGCCGCACTCCCGGTGCCGAGCCCCGACGGGCCGGTCGCCCGCGGCGGCGCTGCACACGGAACGTACGGCACAGAAGGGGACATCGGATGCGCGGCCAGAGCACCACGGACACGGCGTACGGCACCACCCTCGCGGGCAACGGCGAGGGCCCGGCGGCGGACGGCTCCACAGCTACGGACACCCGGCGGACCGGACGGCGGATGCTGCGGCGGGTGCTGCCCGCCCTCGCCGCCGCCGGTCTCGGCATCACCGCCTTCGCAGGCGCGGCCCACGGCCAGACCGTCTCCGCCCACCCCGTCGCCGCGCAGGCGGCCGAGGCGTCGTCCTTCCCGACCTGGGGCACCCGCTGGGTGGTGCACTCCTCCGCCGACGCCGGTTCCCCCTCCGTCGGCATGATCAACAAGACCGCCGCCGGACAGGACCGGATCACCGCCGACTACCAGGTCGACACCGGCCGCAAGGTCTGCGAGGGCGACGCCTGCTCCACCTACATGGCGCATGTGACCGGCCCCGTCGAGGGCTTCCTCAGTGTCGTCGCGGTGGCGATACCCGAGGACCGGCTGCCGGGTGTGCCGGTCAAGGACGGCCCGGCGCCGCAGGAGCCGAGCGCCTCCCGCGCGGAGATGCTGCGGCGCGCGGAGACCTGGCTCACCGCGAACGACGGCGCGCAGGTCCCGTACAGCCAGACCTCGTACTGGAAGGACGGCTACCGGCAGGACTGCTCGGGCTATGTGTCGATGACGCTCGGCCTGCCGACGCCGGGCACCAACACGGTCGGGCTGGCGAACGACCGCTCGCTGACCCGCCCGATCTCCCTCGGCGAGCTGACCCCCGGTGACCTGCTGATCGACGCGGACGGCGACAGCAACACCCGCCATGTCGTGATCTTCGAGAAGTGGAACGACGACGCCCACAGCTCGTACACCGCGTACGAGCAGCGCGGCGGCCACGGCACCGACCACCGCACCCTGACCTACGGGCTGCCCGGTGGCGACCAGGAGTTCAAGCCCTACCGCCCGGTGGCCTTCGGCGACTGATCCGTGGGGTGCGCCCGTAGGGGGCGACGGGCGCACCGGGCTCGCGGGCCGGGTCAGGTTCCGGTCCGAACCGGGTCACGAGGGGCACTTCTGCCGCAGGGGAGCGGGAGTGCCCCTCGCATGCAGGGTTCCGCTGTGCTGGAATGCAGGGCGTGCCTGGCCACCAGAACCGCGCCGCGAACGTCCGCCGCAAACCGCTCGCGCCGCTGCCCGCCGAACTCACCGGACCCGTACGGGACTTCGTCACGGCCCTCCGGCGGATGCACGGCGAACTGGGCTACAGCCTCAAGGAGATGGAATCCCGGCTGCCGGCCAGCCGCTCCTCGCTCTCCCGGTATCTGCGCGGCCAGAGCCTGCCGGACGAACGGCTGCTGGTGGAGTGGTGCAAGCTCTCCTTCACCGGGGAGGACCGGCTGCCCGCCCTCGTCGCACTGCTCCATGCGGCCTGCGTGGCACAGGAGTCGGCGGGTGAGGCGGAGAAGGCAGACGGGGCTGATGGGGCAGAGGGGGCCGCTGCCGCCGGGCCCTCGGGGGAGTCCCCGGCCCCCGCCGCGGCCGAGACCGGCGCTGCCGCTGCCGTATCCGCGTCGGCCGAGGCCGTGCCCGCCGTCGTCGCGCCGCAGCCGCCCGGGGCCGTCGCCGTCCCCGGCCCTCGATCGGCACCGCCGGTCCCGGTGCCCGCACCTGCCGCGTACGCCGCGCCCGCCGCCGTCCGCCCCGGGCGGCGGCGGTCCCTGCTCATCGGGCTCGGCGCCGCCGTCGCCGTCGCCGTCGCGCTCACCGTCCTCGTGCTCACCGGCACCGGACGGGACTCCGGTACGGAATCCGGGACGACGGACGCGACCGACACCGCGGCCCGGAACACCCCGACACGAGCCCCGGCCGGCCCGGGCGCCACCGTCAAGGTGTTCAACGTCGAACGCAGCTGCCGCGGCGGCCACGGCCCCAACTGCGCGCTGGGGCTGGCCCACGACCCGTACGAGTTCTACCGCCGCCCCAACGTCGCCGGTCATGTCTGGCATGACGACGCCCTGCACGCCCGGTGCCGGATCGCCGACGGGGTCTCCGTCACCGACGAGGCCGGCGGGCACAGCAGCATCTGGCTACGCGTCGACCACGCCGGTGGTCAGGCGTGGATGCCGGGCATCCGCATCCGTCCGGAACAGCTCCAGAACATCGATCTGCCGGTGTGCCACCACTGATCCGGGCCGGCCTTCGAAGGCCCTGGTGCGGTGGGCGCGAATCGATATCGTGGCGGTGCCATGACAGACAGCTCGCTGTGCGCAGCGAACCACTGGGGGAACCACTCATGACCGCACGCCGCCGTTCCGTCGCCGCCGCGACGCTGGCCGCAGCGCTCTGCGGCACGCTCGCGCTGACGGGCTGCACCCACTCCACGTCCTCGAAGTCCCGGAGGCACTCCTCGTCCTCCTCGTCCTCGTCGGTCTCCAAGGACAGGAAGAAGAACAAGAAGAAGCACCGCTTCATCGGCGCGGGGGCGGCGGGCGTCGGCGCGGGGACGGCGGCCCACCGGGCCCGGCCCACCCAGTGCGTGGCGGGGCCCACCAAGCTCAAGGCGGTGTCCGAGACCAATCCGTCCGTCCTGGTGCTCACCTACCACAACCCGCTCGGCCGCCCCTGCATCCTGCACGGCGCCCCGCAGATCTTCGTCAACGACTCCACGACCCCGCTGGGCTTCCTGGAGGGCGACCCCAAGGACGACTTCATCGGCCGTCAGGTCACCGTCCGGCCGCGCTCCGACGCCTACGCGCTGATCCCCACCACCACGCCGGCCACGAAGGGCACCAGGCCCCTCGACAAGCTGACGATCAGCCTCACGGACAGCCGCGGGGTGAAGCGGGGCGGCGGGGCGTACCTCTCCTCCTCGCAGTACCAGCCGCGGTACGCCACCCAGCAGGCGAAGGTCGGCCCCTGGTACTCCAGCCTCCCCGAGGCGCGGATCGAGGCGGGCGTCTCCCGGTGAGCCGCGACCGGTGACCGGACGGCGCCGCGCCGCCGGTCACCGGCCCGCCGTCAGCCCTCCGCGTCGTGCCCCGCGAGCACCAGGCCGAGCCGGGCCCGGCCGCCGTCGGTGACCTGCACCGGAACGCCCCAGTCCTGCTGGTGCACATGGCAGGCCGGGTACTCGATCGCCGGATCGTCGTCGCAGGACGCGGCCATCGCCGAGACATGCAGCACGCCCTCGGTGACGCCGTCCGCGAGCGTCAGCTCCCGGGTCAGATCGGTGCCCGCACCCGCGCCGCCGGCCAGCAGTTCCGGCGGGGTGGCGCTGACCAGCAGCCGGGTCGACGGCCCGTAGCGGGTGTCCAGCTTCTGCCCGTCCGGCGCCTGGAAGACGACGTCGAGGCGGAGCGCACCGGGCGCCACCTCCGTCGCCGCGCGCTGTGTGCGGTGTGCGACCGCCGCGACCCGGACCGCCTCCTCGGGCAGCCGCAGCCGGGTCAGCCGGTGCCGCGCCGACTCCACCACCACGATGTCGTCGCCGACGAGCACCGCGTCGGACGGCTCGCGCAGATCCGTCGCGAGCGTCGTCACCTCACCGGTCTCCGGGTCGAAGCGGCGCAGTGCGTGGTTGTACGTGTCGCAGACGGCGACCGAACCGTCCGGCAGCGCGGTGACGCCCAGCGGATGCTGGAGCAGGGCCTGCTCCGCCGCGCCGTCGCGGTGGCCGAAGTCGAAGAGTCCGGTGCCGACGGCCGTCCGCACCGCGTAGCCGTCGTCGTCGGTGCGCTCCACCCAGCGCACCGCGCTGGTCTCCGAGTCGGCGACCCACAGCCGGTCGCCGCCGTCCGCGAGTCCGGACGGCTGCGCGAACCACGCCTCGGCGGCGGGCCCGTCGACCAGCCCCTCGTTGGTGGTGCCCGCGACCGCCTCGACGGTGCCGGTGGCCGGGTCGTACGTCCACAGCTGGTGGACACCGGCCATCGCGATCCAGAGGCGCTCCTGCCACCAGGCGAGGTCCCACGGCGAGGAGAGGTCGACCTCGCGCGCGGGGCCCGCGACCGGCGAGCCCTGCCACCACTGGCGGCCGGTGCCGGCGACGGTCTCGACCGTGCCGGTCTCCGGGTCGAAGACGCGCAGGGCGTGGTTGACGGTGTCGGCGACGGCGACCGTGCCGTCGGGCAGCAGCGCCAGGCCCTGCGGTTCGTTGAAGGCGTCGGGGCCGAAACCGCGCTCGCCGCTGCCGATCCGGCGGACCACCTGCTCACCGTCGGGCGCCAGCTCCACGAGCTGATGACGGGTGGTGTCCGAGACGAGGAGGTTCCCGGACGGCAGCGCCACCGCCTTGCCGGGGAAGCGCAGATCGGTGGCGACGGGCTCCGGCGGGACGTACGGGCCGTCACCGCGGCGCAGCGTGCCCTTGGCGGTGTGCTCCGCGATCAGCTTCTCGACCAGCGTCGCCAGGGCATGGGCGTGGCCCTCACCGGCGTGCTGGGCGACGACGTACCCCTCGGGGTCGATGACGACGAGGGTGGGCCAGGCGCGGACCGCGTACTGCTTCCAGGTGGCCAGCTCCGGGTCGTCCAGGACCGGGTGCTCGACGCCGTACCGCTCGACCGCGTCGACGACCGCCTGGTGATCGGCCTCGTGCACGAATTTGGGGGAGTGCACGCCGACGATCACGACGGTGTCGCGGTGGCGTTCCTCCAGCTCCCGCAGCTCGTCGAGGACGTGCAGACAGTTCACACAGCAGAAGGTCCAGAAGTCGAGGACGACGATGCGCCCCCGCAGATCGGCGAGGGTCAGTTCCTTGTCGCCAGTGTTCAGCCAGCCGCCCTTGCCGATCAGCTCGGGGGCCCTGACGCGCGCACGTGAAGCCATGACTCCATTCAACGTCACCCACCTGACCACGCATTCCGGCGGGGCGGCGGGGAACACGTCAGCAATGCAGCCATTCTCCGGGGGCCACGCCCCGTCCTCCCGCACCTACCTCGTCCGCGACCGGATCTTCGGGATCGGCGACGACTACTGGATCGACGACGAACACGGCCACCACGCCTTCCTCGTCGACGGCAAGGCGCTGCGGCTGCGGGAGACCTTCGAGCTGAAGGACACCGACGGCCGGGTGCTGATCACGCTGCGCAAGAAGATGCTGAGCCTGCGCGATGCGATGACCATCGAGCGGGACGACCGGCCGCTCGCCACCATCCGCCGCAAGCGGCTGTCGCTGCTGCGCAACCACTACCGCGTGGAACTGGTCGACGGCACCGAACTGGACGTGAGCGGCAAGATCCTGGACCGCGAGTTCGCCGTCGAGTACGAGGGGGAGCTGCTCGCCGAGATCTCCCGGCGCTGGCTGACGCTGCGCGACACCTACGGCCTCAAGGTCGTCCGCGAGGACGCCGACCCGACGCTGCTGATCGGGGTCGCGGTCTGCGTGATCCGCATGGCGGAGCGGGAGCGGGAGGACAACTGACGGCCCGCTGCGGCACGGGCGGTACGAGGGCGGGGCACAGTACCACCACGGCTGCCGGAAGACCTGGTTGCCGCCGGAAAAGTGCCTACGATGGTCACCCGAAAGCACTGCCGGGGTGCCCGTGCGCAGCGTAACTTAACTGCCAGACAGCAGCCCGCGTACGAATCGTCCGAGGGGTCACGTGACCGTCCATCCCAGCCTTCAATCCTCCATCGATGCCTGGACCCACTCCATAGAAGCGATAACCGAGCTGGTGACACCGCTCGCCGAGGGTGAGTGGAGCAGGGCGACGGACCTGCCGGGATGGTCGGTCCGCGATGTGGTCTCGCACGTCATCGGCCTGGAGTGCGAGATGCTCGGCGACCCGCGGCCGATCCACTCGCTGCCGCGCGATCTCTACCACGTGCAGAGCGAGTCGGCCCGGCGCATGGAGGTGCAGGTCGACGTCCGCCGTCACCACACCGCCCTGGAGATGGTCTCCGAACTGGAGTACACCGTCATCCGGCGCTCGCGGCAGCTGCGCAACGAGACCCGGCAGCCGGACGCACTGGTGCGCAGCCCGTTCGACGAGGACCGCACGCTGGAATTCGTGCTCCAGCTGCGGGCGTTCGACGTCTGGGTGCACGAGCAGGACCTGCGGCGGGCGCTCGGGGAGCCGGGCAATCTCGACTCCCCCGGTGCGCAGGTGGCCCGGGACATCCTGGTGCAGACGCTGCCGATCGTCGTCGCCAAGAAGGCGCAGGCGCCCGCCGGTTCCGCGGTGGTCTTCGATGTCACCGGTCCGCTGGAGTTCATGCGGACGGTCCGGGTGGATGCCGAGGGCCGCGGCACCGTCGACGGCAGTGTGTCGCTCGGGCCGACCGTGACCTTCGCGCTGGACTGGGACGTCTTCGCCCGGCTGGCCTGCGGCCGGACCCGTCCGCAGGCGGTGGCGGACCAGATCAAGATCGACGGTGACCAGGAGCTGGCCACGGCGATCCTGGAGCGGTTCGCCATCACGCCGTAGCCCGGCGACCGGTCGGCAGGACCGCCGCCGCGGTGTTTCACGTGAAACGCGGCGTGCGTTTCACGTGAAACACCGCTGATGATCAACCGTCCTTCCCCGCAGGGGAGTTGACGGACCCGCGCACAGCGGGACCTGGACCGGCGGTGTACCGGATGTCAGGCGGGGACGTGGACCGCCTCGACGCGGCTGACGCCCTGCCGCTCCCGCTCCCGGAGCACCGCACGGCGGCGCAGTCGCAGGATCTGCGACACCCCGAGCGCCTCCAGCACGAAGACCGACGAGAACGCGATGCTGTAGTCGTCTCCGGTCGCGTCCAGCAGCACACCGACGGCGAGCAGCGTCGACATCGAGGCCATGAAGCCGCCCATGTTGACGATGCCGGAGGCGGTGCCCTGACGCTCCGGCGGGTTGGCCGGGCGGGCGAAGTCGAAGCCGATCATCGAGGCGGGACCGCAGGCACCGAGCACCACGCAGAGCACGATCAGCAGCGCCATCGGCGCATGTGTGCCGGGCCAGAAGAGGGTGATGGCCCACAGTGCGGCGGTGACGCCGACGGTGCCCAGTGCCAGCGGCAGCCGGGCCGTGTGGTGACGGGCGATGATCTGGCCGTAGACCAGGCCGACCATCATGTTGGAGAGGACGATCAGGGTCAGCAGGGCGCCCGCGGTGGCCCGGGACAGGCCCTGCGCCTCGACGAGGAACGGCAGCCCCCACAGCAGCAGGAAGAACATCGCGGGGAACTGCGTGGTGAAGTGGATCCACATGCCCAGGCGGGTACCGGGCTCCCGCCAGGCGTCCACGATCTGCCGGCGGACGAAGGCGGCGCCGGTGTGGGTGGTGGGCGCGGGCGCCGGGGCGTAGCCCTCGGGGTGGTCCTTGAGGAAGAGCAGCAGCAGGACGAGGACGACCACACCGCCCGCCGCACTCCCGGCGAAGGTCACCGTCCAGCCCGCGGAGTGCAGCAGCCGGGCGAGGAGCAGCGTGGAGATGAGGTTGCCCGCCATGCCGACGAGCGCGGCGATCTGCGCGACCAGCGGCCCGCGCCGGGCCGGGAACCAGCGGGTCCCCAGCCGCAGCACGCTGATGAAGGTCAGCGCGTCACCGCAGCCGAGCAGCGCCCGCGAGCCGAGCGCCATGGCGTACGACTCGGAGAAGGCGAAGCCGAACTGGCCGACGGTGTAGAGGACGACACCCATGGCCAGCACCTTCTTGGTGCCGAGCCGGTCCACGAGCAGGCCGACGGGTATCTGCATGCCCGCATAGACCAGCAGCTGGAGGATCGAGAAGGTCGACAGCGCCGAGGCGTTGATGTGGAAGCGGTCGGCGGCGTCCAGACCCGCGACGCCCAGGCTGGTGCGGTAGGTGACGGCGACGAAGTAGACGGCGACGCCGATGCCCCAGACGGCCACGGCACGGGCGCCGCCGGGTGGGTCGCCGGGCAGGGACCGTGCCGTGGTGGTACCGGAATCGCCGCTCATCGGACGTCTCCCTGCGCGAGGTTGCGGACCCAGCTGACGTGGCGGTGCACGGCGGCGGTGGCCGCCTCGGAGTCGCCGGTGCGCAGCGCTTCGAGGATCTCGGCGTGCTCGGCGACGTTCTTGGCGATGCGGTCCGGATGGGCGTGCATCACCGCGACGCCCATCCGCAGCTGACGGTCGCGCAGCTGCTCGTAGAGGCGGTTGAGGATCTGGTTGCCGGTGTTGCGCACCAGGGCCGCGTGGAAGCAGCGGTCGGCGACGGAGACCGCCGCCAGATCGCCCGCCGCGGACCGCTCCTGCATGGTCCGCAGATGCCCGTCCAGCTCGTCGAGGAGCGCCTCGGACGCCGGAACGGCTCGGGCCGCGGCGTACTGCTCCACCAGCAGCCGGGTCTCGACGACGTCGGCGATCTCCTGTGCGGAGACCGGCAGCACCATCGCGCCCTTCTTCGGGTAGAGCTTGAGCAGCCCCTCGACCTCCAGGCGGAGCAGCGCCTCACGCACCGGCGTCCGCGACACCCCGACCGCCTCGGCCAGCTCGCCCTCGGTGAGCAGCATGCCGCCCTCGTAGCGGCGCTGGAGCACGGCGTCCTTCACATGCGTGTAGACGCGTTCGGCGGCGGGTGGCTGTTTGGCGTGCGGGGCCCCGGCGGCCTGCGGGCCGGGAACGGCGGGTGCGGAGACGGATGGCATGCACACAGGATAGATACAACAGGTATGCGTGCGTCGCCGCCATCCAGGATGCGGACAGGGACGGCCCGGGCGCGGGGCCGGAACCGATGGCTGGGGCGGGCGCGGGGCCGGAACCGATGGCCGGGGCGGGCCCGAAACCGCAGGTCAGAGCCGTGCGCAGGGCCCGCCCCGCCTGGTCAGTCGGCCATCAGCCCCTGGGCGACCAGCCGGTCGACGACCTGACCATGGGCCGGGGCGCAGCGCTCCCGCGCCTCCGCGCGGCCGAACCAGGCGTACTCCGCGATCTCCCGGCCGGGGCGCGGGGTGATGTCCTGCGGGCCGCCGGTGAAGCAGGTCATGTGCAGCCGGCGGCCGCCCTGCCCGTGGGCCACGTCGTGGATGACGAACGCCTCGGTCAGCTCCGCCGCCGGAACCGTCAGGCCCAGCTCCTCCGCCAGCTCCCGCGACAGCGCCTCCGGTGCGGTCTCGCCGTCCTCGTACTTGCCGCCGGGCAGGTAGAACGTGTCGTTGCCGCGCGTCCGCACGCTGAGCAGCCGTCCCTCACGCACATGCAGCCAGGACACCGACCGCAGCGGCGCGACACGGTCCAGGGCGATCACGGTCTCGCCCGTCTCCTCCTCGGAGCGGCGGGAGCGCTCGGTGAAGCCGAGGTGGTCGTAGAAGCGGCGGGCGCGGTCGTTGCGCTCGTAGACCTCCAGGGTCAGCGCACCGTGCAGCGTCGCGGCGTGCTCGATCAGCGCCCGGCCGGTGCCGTGTCCCTGCGCCTCGGGGTCGACGAAGAGCCCGCCGATCTCCGCGCCCATCAGCCCCAGCAGCCCGACGACGGCGCCGTCCCGCTCGGCGACCCAGTTGTCCGCCCGGACGAGGTACACCTCCCGGAGCATGCGGGCCCGCTCACCGCCGCCCTCACCGGGGAGGAAGGGGTGGGCCTGGCGGACGGCGCGGGACCACAGGTCGACGACGACGCTCTCGTCGTCTTCCCGGTAACGCCGGATGATCAAGTCGCTGGTGCTCATGGCACCGAAGCTAAGCACCGCCCTGGCCTGCGGCAAGTCCTTTTCGAACCGGTCCCCCGGGGCCCCGCTCACCGCAGTGTTCGTACGCCGCCGGTCCTTCGGAGGTGCGGTACGGGGTCCCTCTCAAGTCGTAGCCGGATCCGTACCTGACGCGTACGGGCGGGCCCGAAATCCATGGGTGAATGGAGGCATGACGCCGGGAAGGTTCCGGCACCCGAGGGGGAGAGACATGCAGAGCAGGACGAACACCACCCGCCGTGTCCGGACCACCGCCGTGGTGGTGCTGATCGCCGCCGCCGTCTGGGCCGGCACCACGGTGGTCCGCAACTCTTCGCACGCGGACACCTCCGCGCCGACCGGCCCGGTCGCCCACCTCCGGAACGCCGTCGAGCTCATCCGCGGCTGATCCACGCCGCCGGGCGACCGCCGCGTCACCGCACACAGCACAACGGCCGACCTCCGCGGATGCGAAGGCCGGCCGTTCTCCGTGCGCTACCGGGTCAGCCCCAGGTGATCAGCCGCTTCGGCTTCTCCAGGACGCCCGCGATGTCGGCGAGGAGCTTCGAGCCCAGCTCGCCGTCGATCAGCCGGTGGTCGAACGAGAGCGCCAGCGTGGTGACCTGACGGGGCTTGACCTTGCCCTTGTGGACCCACGGCTGGAGCTTGACCGCGCCGAAGGCGAGGATCGCCGACTCCCCCGGGTTGAGGATCGGCGTACCGGTGTCGACGCCGAAGACGCCGACGTTGGTGATGGTGACCGTCCCGCCGGACATGGCCGCCGGGGAGGTCTTGCCCTCGCGGGCGGTCGCCACCAGTTCGCTCAGCGCCTCGGCGAGCTGCGGCAGCGTCTTGGCGCCCGCGTCCTTGATGTTCGGCACGATCAGCCCGCGCGGGGTGGCCGCGGCGATGCCGAGGTTCACCTCGTGCTTCAGCACGATCTCCTGGTTCGCCTCGTCCCACGACGCATTGACCTCCGGGTGCCGCTTGAGGGCGACCAGGAACGCCTTCGCGACGAACAGCAGCGGGTTGACGCGCAGCCCCGCCATGTCCGGGTCCTGCTTCAGCTCCTGGACCAGCTTCATCGTGCGCGTCACATCGACGGTGATGAACTCCGTGACGTGCGGCGCGGTGAAGGCCGAGGCGACCATCGCCTGCGCGGTGGCCTTGCGGACGCCCTTGACCGGGATCCGGGTCTCCCCGGCCGCCGGTGCGGCGACCGCCTCCGGCAGCGCGGCGGAGACCGGCGCTGTTTCACGTGAAACAGGCGCCGCGGCGGCCGCGGCGGCGTGCACGTCCTCACGGGTGACGATCCCGTCGGCGCCGGTCGGCACCACCGTGGCCAGGTCGACGCCGAGGTCCTTGGCGAGCTTGCGCACCGGCGGCTTGGCCAGCGGCCGGGGAGCGCCGGGAACAGCCGGTGCAGACACGGCGGGCGCGGGCGCGGCCGGTGCCGGGGCGGCCGGTGCGGGCACCGCGGCCCGCCCGTTCAGCTCGGCCTGGAGCCCGGCGGTCGCCGGCTGCGCCGCGGGCTGCGGCTGCGCCTTGCGCGGCCGCCGCTTCGTCGACGCCGGGGCGGCGCCGTAGCCGACGAGCACCGCCTGGCGGCCCTGCGGCTCCTCGGCCTCGGCGGGCTCGGCGGGCTCCGGCTCGGCGGCCGGCGCGGATCCGGCCGACGGCGCGGGACCGGCGCCCGGGTCGGTGTCCACGGAGATGATGACGGTGCCGACGTCGACGGTGGTGCCCTCGTCGAAGTTGAGCGTGTGCACCACCCCGTCGTAGGGGATGGGCAGTTCGACGGCGGCCTTCGCGGTCTCGACCTCGCAGACGACCTGGCCGTCGGTGACGGTGTCACCGGGCCGGACGTACCACTTGAGGATCTCGGCCTCGGTGAGGCCCTCGCCCACGTCGGGCATCTTGAACTCGCGGAAACGCTGCGCCGAGGCGGTGGTTGCAGTCATGGTCACGGCTCTCCTCTCCCCCTCAGTACGCCAGCGCGCGGTCGACGGCGTCCAGCACCCGGTCCAGGCCCGGCAGGTACTCGTCCTCCAGGCGGGACGGCGGGTACGGCGCGTGGAAGCCGCCGACGCGCAGCACCGGGGCCTCCAGGTGGTAGAAGCAGCGCTCGGTGATCCGGGCGGCGATCTCGGCGCCCACCCCGAGGAAGACCGGCGCCTCGTGCACCAGGACCAGCCGGCCGGTCCGCTCGACCGACGCCTGGACGGTGTCGAAGTCGATGGGGGAGAGCGACCGCAGGTCGACGACCTCGATCGACTTGCCCTCCTCCGCCGCGACGTTGGCGACGTCCTGGCAGACCTTCACCATCGGGCCGTACGCCGCGAGCGTGAGGTCCGAGCCGCTGCGGGCGATCCGGGCGGAGTGCAGCGGGTCCGGGATCGCCTCGGTGTCCAGGCGCGACTTGTCGTGGTAGCGGCGCTTGGGCTCGAAGTAGATGACCGGGTCGTCCCCGGCGATGGCCTGCTGGAGCATCCAGTAGGCGTCCGAGGCGTTCGACGGCGTCACGCACTTGAGGCCCGCGACATGCGCGAACAGCGCCTCCGGCGACTCCGAGTGGTGCTCGACCGCGCCGATGCCGCCCGCGTACGGGATGCGGATGACGACGGGCACCTTGACCTTGCCCAGCGCCCGGGCGTGCATCTTCGCGAGCTGGGTGACGATCTGGTCGTAGGCGGGGAAGACGAACCCGTCGAACTGGATCTCCACGACCGGGCGGTAGCCGCGCAGCGCCAGGCCGATGGCGGTGCCGACGATGCCGGACTCGGCGAGCGGGGTGTCGATCACCCGCTCCTCGCCGAAGTCCTTCTGAAGGCCGTCGGTGACGCGGAAGACGCCGCCGAGCTTGCCGACGTCCTCACCCATCACGAGGACCTTGGGGTCGGCCTCCATGGAGGCGCGCAGTGAGGCGTTGATCGCCTTGGCGATGGTGATCTTCTCGTGGACGGCCATGGTCAGTTCTCCTCCGCGGCGGCATCGGCGTCGGCGAACGACGCCTGGTACGCGGCGAACTGCGCGCGCTCCTCGTCGACGAGCGCATGCCCGTCCGCATAGACGTTCTCGAAGATCGCCATGGTGTCGGGGTCGGGCATCGCCCGGACGGCGTCCCGCACCCGCTTGCCCAGCGCCTCGCTCTCCTCCTCGACGGCGGCGAGGTAGGCGTCGTCGACGAACCCCTCGGCCTCCAGATACCGGCGCAGCCGCAGGATCGGGTCCTTCGCCTCCCAGGCGCGGGTCTCCTCGTCGGCGCGGTACTTCGTCGGGTCGTCGGAGGTGGTGTGGGCGCCCATCCGGTAGGTGAACGCCTCGACCAGCATCGGGCCCTGGCCGGTGCGGGCCCGCTCCAGCGCCGCGCGGGTCACGGCCAGACAGGCCAGCACGTCGTTGCCGTCGACGCGGACGCCGGGGAAGCCGAAACCGCGGGCGCGCTGATACAGCGGCACCCGGGTCTGGCGCTCCGTCGGCTCGGAAATCGCCCATTGATTGTTCTGGCAGAAGAAGACCACCGGGGCGTTGTAGACCGCGGAGAAGGTGAACGACTCGGCGACATCGCCCTGGCTGGAGGCGCCGTCACCGAAATAGGCGAGCACCGCGGAATCCGCGCCGTCCTTCTGCACCCCCATCGCATATCCGGTCGCGTGCAGCGTCTGCGAACCGATGACGATGGTGTAGAGGTGGAAGTTGTTGCTGTTCGGATCCCAGCCGCCGTGATTCACGCCGCGGAACATGCCGAGCAGATTCGTCGGGTCGACCCCGCGGCACCAGGCGACGCCGTGCTCGCGGTAGGTCGGGAAGACGTAGTCGTCGTCGCGCAGGGCTCGCCCGGAGCCGATCTGGGCCGCCTCCTGGCCGAGCAGCGAGGCCCACAGCCCCAGTTCCCCCTGGCGCTGCAGCGTGGTGGCCTCGGCGTCGAACTTCCGCGTCAGCACCATGTCGCGGTAGAGACCGCGCAGTTCCTCGGGCGACAGGTCGATCGCGTAATCCGGGTGCTCGACCCGCTCCCCCTCAGGGGTCAGCAGTTGTACGAGCTCGTCCTGCTCCGCCGGGCGCGTGGCCTTGGTCCTGGCCGGTGACGCCTTCTTGGCGGTGGTGCGCTTGCTGCCGCTGCGGGTGGTTTTCCGCTGCGCAGTGCCTTCCACGGTCACGTGCTGCTCCTCCGTCTGTCCGGCCCCCGGGGTCCGCCGGTGGCCGTATTGCGGCTCACCCGGTATCCGATACGGCGCACGGGGTGGGTGCGAACGCGGCCGGATCCGGGTGGAACAAAGCGTCCCGGAAGGTGGCCTGCTCATCGCACGTTACCCATTGTCAAAGCCTAAGTGGAAACGGCCCTGACCTGCGATTTTGCTTGGATTTCCAAGTAAATCGCGAAAGCTGGGAACAACTCCTGGTCACAGCGTTGCAGGCCGCCGGGACACCGGCACGTTATATCGGTGACCTGGAGCACGGGAAGGGTCGGTGTGTGAGACTGGAGCCGTGCACGAGGATGGAAAAATCAGGGTATTCCTGCTCGATGATCATGAAGTGGTGCGGCGTGGCGTCCACGAAATGCTGGCGGGTGAACCGGACATCGAGGTCATCGGCGAGGCCGGCACCGCCGCAGACGCCCTGGTCAGGATCCCGGCCACCCGACCGGATGTCGCGGTGCTCGATGTCCGGCTACCGGACGGCAGCGGTGTCGAGGTCTGCCGGGAGATCCGCTCGCAGAACGACGAGATCAACTGTCTGATGCTGACGTCCTTCGCGGACGACGAGGCCCTTTTCGACGCGATCATGGCCGGTGCGGCCGGTTATGTCCTCAAGGCCATCCGGGGCAACGAACTCCTCGCCGCCGTACGCGACGTCGCCGCCGGCAAGTCCCTCCTCGACCCGGTGGCCACCGCGCAGGTCCTGGAGCGGCTGCGGGGCGGCGGCACCAAGAGCGACGACAAGCTGGCCTCCCTCACCGACCAGGAGCGCCGGATCCTCGACCTCATCGGCGAGGGCCTGACCAACCGCGCCATCGGCGAGCGCCTCCACCTCGCCGAGAAGACCATCAAGAACTACGTCTCCAGCCTGCTGTCCAAGCTCGGCATGGAGCGCCGCTCCCAGGCCGCCGCCTATGTCGCCCGGCGCCAGGCCGAGCGCCGCTGACGGCAGCCGCCGCGCGGGCCCGGCGGGACCAACGTCCCGGCCAGGTGAGGGCCGCTGCCCCTGTCGGCGGCGGCCTGCGCGGCGGCAGGCTGGGAGCCATGCCCTGCGACGACCCTCGCGCCACGGAACTGCTGGACCGCACCCCCTACGGGCGGCTGTCGTCGAGCCTGCGGGCGCTGCCCTTCACCGCGATCTCCCGGCATCTGGTCACCGGAGACCGGCTGATCGTGCGCCTGCACCGCGGCTTCGGATACCACCGCGCCATGGACGGCTCGGTCGTCGCGTACGAGGCGGACACCCTCCACCACGGGGCCGAGGACGCCTGGTCGGTGCATCTGACCGGAACCGCACGGCTCACCGAGCCGACCGACGCCGAACGGCAGCGTTTCGGCCGTACGCCACGGCTGGCGGACGGTGTTCCGTTCGATCCGGTTTTCCTGCGGATTGAGCCGGAATTCATCGCCTTGCACCACCTGACCGATGTACCGGTTTTCGGAACCGTTCCTTGGACCCCTGGCCAGTGATCTAACATCTGGCGCGTGCTGCGCTCATCTGTAGTCCGGACGGCGGCTGCCCCCGACGGCCGCACGCTCGGCTCCTTACTCGCCCACTATGCCGACGCCGGGGAGCCGCTCTCCTGCGAGCCCGTCGCCGAGGGCCTGCTCAACCGCGGATACACGCTGGTCACCACGGACGGCAGATACTTCCTCAAGCACCACCTCGACGGGGACCGCGGCTCCATCTCCCGCCAGCACCGCGCCACCCTCCGGCTCGCCGCGCTCGGACTGCCGCTCGCCCCGCCCCTCGCCCGCGCCGACGGCCGCACCGTCACCGTGCTCGACGGCCGCTGCTACGCCCTCCACCCCTGGGTCGACGGCGAACACCTCGGCGGCACCGCGCTCACCCTCGCCCAGTCCCGCCGCCTCGGCGCGCTGCTCGGCCTCGTCCACACCGCACTGGAACGGGTCATGCCGGCCCAGCGGCGACCGGGCCCCGCCCCGCACGCCCAGCCCAGCGCCGAGCCCGCGCAGACCTTCGACGTCATCGACGAGCTGCTGGCGCTGGCCCGGGTGACCCGCCCGCGCACCAGCTTCGAGGAGCTGGCCGAGCACCGGCTGCGCGAGCGCCGGGCGCTCCTGGAACGCCACGCCCACCGCCGCCCCGCCGACCCCGGCGCCGCGGCCGTCGGCTGGGTGCACGGCGACTTCCACCCGCTCAACGTCCTCTATCAGGGGACCGCGCCCGCCGCGATCGTCGACTGGGACCGGCTGGGCGTCCAGCCGCGCGCCGAGGAGGCGGTCCGCGCCGCCGCGATCTTCTTCGTCCGGCCCTGCGGCACGCTGGACCTGGCGAAGGTCGCGGCGTACGCGGGCGCCTACCGCGGCGCCCGCGGCGCGGACGCCGGGGAGCTGGCCGCGGCCGTCCACCGGGTGTGGTGGGAGCGGCTGAACGACTTCTGGATGCTGACCTGGCGCTACCGCCTCGGCGACCGGCGCACCGACCCGCAGTTCCCCGCCGCGTCCGCGCTGGCGGTGTGGTGGACCCGCGAGTACCAGGCGGTCCGGGACGCGTTCACGGGATGAACGACGGCCCCGGACGGGCGGTCGCCGTCCGGGGCCGTGCAGCCGCGTGGGGAGGTACGGGCCTCCGGCGCGGTCAGGGGGTGGTGCCGGCCGCCGTGCCCGCGTCCGCACCACCCGCGTCCGCACCGCCGGCGTCCGTGCCACCGGCGTCCGCACCTCCGGTGGCGGTGCCACCGGTGTCGGTACCGCCCGTGTCCGTACCGCCGTTGTTGCCGCCGTTGTTGCCACCGCCGTTGTTGCCGCCACCGTTGTTGCCACCGCCGTTCGACGAGGTCGGCGGCGTCGTCTGCGGGGTCTCGGTCGGGGCGGTCGGGGACTCCGGCGCGGTGGGGTACTGGGTCCGCGGCGGGTAGTTCTCGGTCGGCGGGGTGTAGCCGCCGATGCCGTCGGGCTCGGTGGTCTCGTCCGTCGGCTCGTCGCTGGGCTCTTCGGTCTGCTCGTCCTTGGTCGAGGAGGAGGACGTGGGCGACTTGGTGGGGCCGGGCGCGGAGCCGCCGCCGTTGTCACTGTTGCGCACCGCGAAGGCCACGCCCACCGCAATGGCGATCAGTGCGAGCGCGGCGATCAGCCAGATCTTGCCGCGGCTGCGCCGTGCGGGCCGGTGACCGCCTTCGAAACCCCCGTCGTCGGCGTGCATACCGGGCGGCAGGATCGGGTTGGCGGCGGTCTGCCCGGCGTCCGCGTGCGGCATCGCGGTGGTCGCGGCGACGCCCATCGCGGAAGTGCCGCCCTCGTGCGCGGCGACCGGGCCGGTGCTCCAGGTGCCGGTGTGGCCGCCCTGCTCGTGCAGCATCTGCAGCGAGTACTGCACCAGACCGCGCATCTCCTCGGCGGTCTGGAACCGGTCGTCCGGGTCCTTGGCCAGGGAGCGCATGACGAGGCCGTCCAGCTCCGGCGGCACGTCGGCGACCTGCGACGGCGGCACCGGCATGTCCTGGACGTGCTGGTAGACCACCGACAGCGGTGTCTCACCGGTGAACGGCGGCCGCAGCGCCAGCAGTTCGTAGAGCAGACAGCCGGTGGCGTACAGGTCGGAGCGGGTGTCGACGGTCTTGCCGAGCGCCTGCTCCGGGGAGAGGTACTGCGGGGTGCCCATGACCATGCCGGTCTGCGTCATCGTCGACTGGGCGCCGTGCAGCGCACGGGCGATGCCGAAGTCCATGACCTTGACGGCGCCGCTGTTGGTGATGATCACGTTCGCGGGCTTGATGTCACGGTGCACGATGCCGTGCTGATGGCTGTAGGCCAGCGCCTCCAGCACCCCCGAGACGATGATCAGCGCCTGGTCCGGCGGCGGTGCATCGGCGTTGAGCAGCAGGTCACGGATGGTGCGGCCCTCGACCAGCTCCATCACGATGTATGGCACGGTGTTGCCGCCGACGTAGTCCTCGCCGGAGTCGTACACGGCGACGACGGCGTGGTGGTTCAGCCCGGCGACGGACTGTGCCTCGCGGGTGAAGCGGGCCTTGGACACCGGGTCCTCGGCCAGGTCGGCACGGAGCAGCTTCACGGCGACCGTGCGGCCCAGCCGTACGTCCTCGGCGGCGAACACCTCCGCCATGCCACCACGGCCCAGGCGGCGGGTGAGGCGGTAGCGGCCGTCGCCGACCAGTCCACCGTTGCCCCACGTCTCCGGTGCGTCGGAGGTGTGGGAGCCGGTGGCGTCAGGATCGGACGGGCCTTGCGGGCCCTGCGTCGGTGCCATCGGTCCTCGCCGTCGAAATCGATCCGCCTGAGCGGTAAGGTCTCGGTCCTCGCCGGGACGGACGCGCTGATCGCACCGCCCCTCCGGAGCACGCTACAGGCTCGGGAACGCCCGCCGGTCCGAGCGGACCGGCCATCAAACCTTCCGGCCGCCCCACGTCGCAAGTTGACCATCGGCGGACCACTTCAGGCCGCCCCATCGGCATCGGGCGCAACTGTCACGGAACGGGCACACAGCTTGACGTGTCACTGCCCTGGGGCAGACTTGGCTGCGCAATCACCGATTTGATCGCCATACGTGCGGGCAGTGCGCCGAGGGGGAAGCGGAACGATGAGCCAGGACGGCGCTCAGGGCCCGTACGAAGGCCGTTCGGTCGGCGGCGGACGTTACCAGCTTCGTGATCTTCTCGGCGAGGGCGGCATGGCCTCCGTCCACCTCGCCTACGACAGCGTCCTCGACCGCGAGGTCGCCATCAAGACCCTGCACAGCGAACTCGGCCGTGAGCAGGCATTTCGCGAGCGTTTCCGGCGCGAGGCGCAGTCCGTCGCCAAGCTGACGCACACCAACATCGTCTCGGTCTTCGACTCCGGCGAGGACGAGCTCGACGGCGGCATGGTGCCGTACATCGTCATGGAGTACGTCTCCGGCCAGCCGCTCCGCTCGGAGCTGGACGGCGACATCGCCCAGCACGGCGCGATGCCGACGCAGAAGGCGCTGAAGATCACCGCCGATGTGCTCGCCGCGCTGGAGGTGAGCCATGAGATGGGCCTGGTCCACCGGGACATCAAGCCGGGCAACGTCATGCTGACCAAGCGCAACGTCGTCAAGGTCATGGACTTCGGCATCGCCCGCGCCATGCAGTCCGGTGTGACATCGATGACACAGACCGGCATGGTCGTCGGCACCCCGCAGTACCTCTCGCCGGAGCAGGCGCTGGGCCGCGGCGTGGACGCCCGCTCGGACCTCTACTCCGTCGGCATCATGCTCTTCGAGCTGCTCACCGGGCAGCTGCCGTTCGACGCGGACTCCCCGCTCGCCATCGCCTACGCGCATGTGCAGGAGGAGCCGCCGCTCCCGTCGAGCATCAACCAGTCGGTCCCGCCAGCGGTGGACGCGCTGGTCGCCCGGGCGCTCAAGAAGAACCCCAACGAGCGCTTCCCCACGGCGGAGGCGATGCGGGACGAGTGCCTGCGGATCGCCGGTTCCGCCCAGTCCGGCGGTTCGCCGCTGATCATCAGCGAGGGCCCGCGGGCACGCACCAGCGGCGCGTCCGTCTCCTCGGCGGTCTTCCCCACGGCGACCGGCGCCCCGCCCGCCCCCGGGCCGCAGAACGTCCAGCAGCCGTACCAGCCGATGCCGACACCCGGGTACGGCCCGTCGACGCCGCCGCCGGTGAACAACGCCTTCCCGACCCCGGCTCCCGGCCCCGCGCCGTACAACGCGGGCGGGTACCCGACGCCAACACCGTTCGCGCAGCCGCCGGTGGCGCCGACGATGCCGCCGGCGAACGGCGGACCGCGGCCCCGCAAGAACAACACCCCGGTGATCGTCGTCGCGACGATCGTGGGCGTGGTGGTGGTGACCGCCATCGCGATCGGTATCGGTCTGAGCGCCGGTGGCGGCAGCGACAGCAACAAGAACATCGCGGATTCGTCGCCGACGTCGGAGTACTCCGACCCCGAGCCCTCGTCGACGGTCAGCACCCGGCCCGAGGACAAGTCCCTGACGGTCCAGACCACCCAGTGCACCAACCCCTCGCACCCCTACGGCGAGAAGCAGAAGATCTACGTCCCCTCCTTCCTGTTCAAGAACCTGGAATCGGCGAAGGAGTGCATGGACGCGGCGGGCTGGAAGTACACCGTCAAGGAGCAGAACGACTCGCTCTGGGGGAAGAACACCATCACCAAGCAGTCGCCGACCGGCTTCAGCTCCTGGGATCCGGACGGCGGCGAGCCGCTTGAGCTGACGGTCTCGACGGGCCACAGCGACTGATCCGCCGGGCGCGCAGACGCCGAAGGGCCGGGCACACGGAGTGTGTGCCCGGCCCTTCGTGGTTCCTCGGCGGTCTGTTGCCGCCGCTCAGAGGTAGGGGCCGGAGCGGGCGCCGCCGCCGTGGCCGGGCTGCTCGCTCTCGTCGGCAGGGGTGGCGCCGGGCGGCAGCGCGCGGCGCATCGTCTCCAGCTGGGCACGGGCGGCCATCTGCTGGGCGAACAGCGCCGTCTGGATGCCGTGGAACAGCCCCTCCAGCCAGCCGACCAGCTGGGCCTGGGCGATACGGAGTTCCGAATCGGTGGGCACCGACTCGTCGGTGAACGGCAGGGACAGCCGCTCCAGCTCCTCGACCAGCTCGGGCGCGAGCCCGTCCTCCAGCTCCTTCACCGAGCTGGCGTGGATCTCCTTGAGGCGGACCCGGCTGGCCTCGTCGAGCGGCGCGGCCTTCACCTCTTCCAGCAGCTGCTTGATCATGCTGCCGATCCGCATGACCTTGGCAGGCTGCTCGACCATGTCCGTCACCGGTGTCTCCCGGGACTCCCCGTCGCCCTCGCCGCCTCCGGCGGCGGCGCTGCCCAGCGCCATGCCGTCCGGGCCGACTACCAGGACGTGCTGGTTCTCCTGCGACCGTTCGTTCATCGGCATATCCATACCGCCATTCTCTCGTACACGGGTACGCCGGAGGCGGTGACCCCACCACGCCGCAACGCCCGGCCGGGGTGCTGGGCCGGAGGCTGTGGGAGCGGCGGTGAGCGCGGGCCGGTGGTCCGGATTTCGAGGGTGAGCGGATCGGTCGGGGCGGGCCGTCGGCGGTGTTTCACGTGAAACGGCGGACCGGTCCGGACCGCCGTTTCAGCCGCGCCGCAGCCGGAGCCCGAGAAAGGCCAGCCCCAGGCCGGTGAGCGCCATCCCCGCGCCCATCGGGAGCACCCGCTCGGCGTGGGTGCCCGTCCCGGCGAAGGGGTACGAGCTGCCGCCGGACGGCGGTTCGGCCTGGGCGCCCGGCTCCTGGTGGTCGTCCGCCTCCCGGGCCGTCCGGGTGGCCGGCGCGGGGGGCTCCGCCGGGACCGCATGCGGTACGGCGACGGGCGCCCGCTTCGGGCGGTGCGGCGGGGCGGGGCGGTGGTGCGCGGGGTGGCGCGACGGGCCGGCCTCGTGGTGCGGGGTGGTGGTCTTGGCCGGATGATCGTCCGGGGTGCGGTGCGGGGCGGGTGCGTGGGTCGGCGGAGCCGGGGGACGTGGGGCGGCGGAGCCCGGCGCGGGCGGTGTCGGCGGCGTAGGAGCCGGCGGCCGGTGCGGCTTGTGCGGCGGTACGTGCGGCCGTGGCGGGCCTGCCGTGTCATGGGTGGGGCGGTGTGGCCGGGGCTGTTCGCCGGGCGACGCGTCCTGTCCGGGCAGCTCGGTGAAGTCCCACGCCGGACCTCCGGCGCCGGTGACCCCGAAGGCGTCGGGGAGGCCGAACAGACCGGCCTCCTCGCCCAAGCGGTGCCGGCGCTCGGCCAGCTGGGGGTCCCGGACCTCCGGCGTCTCGGGCGCGAGGACCCGGGAGGTGCGCAGCGCTCCCTGCCCCAGGGGCGCGGCTGCATGGGCCGTCACCGTGCCGAGCGCCAGGGAGAAGGGCAAGGCCACCGTGACCACCAGCAGGCCGCCGGGGATACGCGTAGGGATTCGAGCCACGGATGTGCCCCTCCCGTGCCGAGCCGCCATGTGACTTCCTCAGCGTCACATGGGGTCACAATTCCGGCATCTCGGGCGATCCGGACGGGGGAGGGACGGGGATCGGACCGGGCTGGATCGGGCCGGAGCCGGGCCACCGGGTGGCGGCAGTCGGGTGGCCGCAGCTGAGGGAGGGCGGTGGCGATCGGGGGCGAGGTGGGTGGAGGGCCGCACCCTGAAGCCGGGGTACGGGCGGGGGCTCACCCGCCGGTGCCGAGCCCTGGCGCCCGTACGCCCGGCACCAGGGCTCGGCACCGGCGCCGGTCAAGGAACCGGCCTCGCCGCCGCCCGCCCCCGTATCGCTGTGGCCGCTGTCGGCGCCGTCGCTCAGACCGTCAGGACGACCTTGCCGATGTGGCCGCTCGCGTCGACCACGCGGTGGGCCTCGGCGGCGTCCGCCATCGGGAGGGTGCGGTCGACGACCGGACGGATCTGACCGTTGCCGATCAGCGGCCAGACATGTTCGCGGACCGCCGCCACGATCGCGGCCTTCTCCTGCAACGGGCGGGCGCGCAGCCCGGCCGCGGTGATCGCGGCGCGCTTGGCCAGCAGGGCGCCGATGTTCAGCTCCGCCTTCACCCCGCCCTGCATGCCGATGATGGCGAGGCGGCCGTTGACGGCCAGCGCCTTCACATTCCGCTCCAGGTACTTCGCACCGACGATGTCGAGGATGACATCGGCGCCCTTGCCGCCGGTGGCCTCGCGCACCTCCGCCACGAAGTCCTGCTGGTGGTAGTCGATGAGCACATCGGCACCCAACTCCGCACAGCGCGCCAGCTTTTCCGCACTGCCCGCAGTGACCGCGACGCGGGCGCCGACCGCCTTGGCGAGCTGGATCGCCATGGTGCCGATGCCGCTGGACCCGCCGTGGACCAGCAGCGTCTCGCCGGGCCGCAGGTGGGCGATCATGAAGACGTTGGACCACACGGTGCAGGTGACCTCGGGCAACGCGGCAGCGGTCACCAGGTCGATGCCGTCCGGCAGGGGCAGCACCTGACCGGCCGGGACCGCCACCTTCTCCGCGTAACCGCCACCGACCAGCAGCGCACAGACCTCGTCGCCGACCGTCCAGCCGTGCACCCCCGGACCGAGCGCCGCGATCCGGCCCGCGCACTCCAGTCCGGGGTACGGGGAGGAGCCGGGCGGCGGGTCGTAGAAGCCCTGACGTTGCAGCAGATCGGCGCGGTTGACGGCGCTCGCCGCGACGTCGATCAGGATCTCGCCCTCGGCGGGCTGCGGATCGGGCACCTCGGCCCAGACGAGGGCGTCGGGGCCACCGGGTTCGGGAATGGTGATCGCTCGCATGGCCGCGAGGCTACTCGCCGGGGATGCCCGCAGCGACCGTGCACGCACCGCTGACGCCCACACGCCCCCCGAAGGGACGCCATACGACGAACCGCTCGGCCTGTTTCACGTGAAACAGGCCGAGCGGTAAGGGAGTTGACAGGCCATCCGGCCCACCGTGTTTCACGTGAAACGGCTCGTTTCACGTGAAACGAGCCGGATCGCGGGCCGGGAGTCCGGCGGAGGATATGTGCGGTCAGTCGTCGGCGCGACGCATCGGGGAGACCCCGGAGCCCGGCAGCGGCGCCTTGGGCACCCCCGGCTTGCCCGGCAGATCGGCGACCTCGGGGGCAGCGGCACGGACGATCGTGATCAGCCGGTCGGCGGCCTGCAGCGGGCTGGCCGCCGGGTCGTCGTATCCGAGGAGCCGGTGGCCGCGCAGCACGGAGACGACCAGGTCATCGGTCTCCCGCACCGACTTGCCGACCTCGGACTTCACGACCGGGCGCTCGACCAGGTCGAGACCGCTGCCCTGCTGGATGAGGTCTTCCATGACCGTTCCGGCGCTGGGGCTGTGGACGGAGAGGCCCAGCAGCCGGCCGGCGGCGCTGGCCGAGGTGATCACGGAGTCGGCGCCGGACTGCCGCAGCAGCGGGGCGTTCTCCTCCTCCCGTACCGCGGCGACGATGTTGGCCTTCTTGTTCAGCTGCCGCGCGGTCAGCGCGACGAGCACGGCGGTGTCGTCGCGCTGGGTGGCGATGACCACCTGGAGTGCACGCTGGATCTCCGCGCGGACGAGGACATCGCTGCGGGTGGCGTCGCCGACCACGCCCACGAACCCCTCGGCGACGGCGGAGTCGATCACCTTCGGACTCGGGTCGACGATGACGATGCGCTCGCGGGTCAGTCCGGTGGCGCAGAGGGTCTGGACGGCGGACCGGCCCTTGGTGCCGAATCCGACGACGACGGTGTGGTCACGCAAGGTTTTTCTCCAGCGTTTCAGTTGCCACTGCTCACGGGTGCGTTCCGTCAGCACCTCCAGTGTGGTGCCGACCAGGATGATCAGAAAGAGCACCCGCAGCGGCGTGATCAGCACGATGTTCAGCAGCCGCGCCGTGTCGCCGTACGGGACGATATCGCCGTAACCGGTGGTGGAGAGTGTGACGGTGGCGTAGTAGACGCAGTCGAGGAAGTCGACCGTGTTGTTGGCGCTGTCGTGGTACTCGTCGCGGTCTATCCAGACGATGAAGACCGTCGCGATGAGGACGAGCAACGCCATCAGAAGCCGTCGGGCGACCTGCCGGATCGGCTCCACGGGTGTCCGGCGCGGCAGCAGGACCCGGCGGGAGTCGTCCTCGGGGACCTCGCGCGCCGCGGCGTCGTAGGAGGGGAGCTTCACGCGGCGCCTCCGGTCGGGGGTGCGGAAAAGGTGGAGCGTACGGGACGGCCGTCGCCGGGGTGTGCGCCGGGTCCGTACGACGCCCCGGCACCCTCCGGGCCGTACGCCGCGCTCCCCGTCGGCCAGGGCAGCTCCAGCACGTCGACCAGGTCGCCGCGGCCGACGCCGCCGGGCGGGACGACGGCAAGCGCATCGGCCGCGGCGATACCGCGCAGCATGGCCGGTCCGTGGAACGGCACCGGCGTCGCGGTACGGCCGTGGCGGGGGTCGTCGCGGTAGGCGACCGGGACGAGCCGGGTATCGCGCGGATGGCCGTCCACCGCCGCGCCCAGCGGGGCACGGGACGGCGTCGCGGGCGGGTGGGCGGCGAGCGTCCGCAGCAGCGGCTCGGCCAGGGTCAGCAGTCCGGAGACCGCGGCGAGCGGGTTGCCGGGCAGCCCCACGAGGTGCCGTCCCGGGGCGATCCTGGCCAGCAGCATCGGGTGTCCCGGGCGTACCGCCACACCGTCGACCAGCACCTCGGCGCCGATGCGGCGCAGCGCCGGGTGGACGTGGTCGACGGGTCCGGAAGCGGTGCCGCCGGTGGTGAGGACGAGATCGGCGGTGGAGCCGGTGATCGCCGCGTGGAGGGCGTCGGCATCGTCGCCGAGCGGCCGGGGCGCGAGGGCGTCGGCGCCCAGCGCCCGCAGCCAGGGCCCGAGCATCGGCCCGAGAGCGTCCCGGATCCGGCCCTCCCGGGGCAGCCCGTGCCCGAGCAGTTCATCGCCCAGGACCAGCACCTCGACGCGGGGCCGGGGGTGGACCGTCAGCCGGTCGTACCCGGCGGCCGCGGCCAGCCCGAGGACGGCGGGCGTCACCGGCACCCCGGCCGGCAGCAGCGGTTCGCCGTGGCCGCACTCCTGGCCGCGCGGCCGGATGTCCTGGCCGAGCGGCACGGCACGCGACGCGGCGAGCCGGGCCCGCCCGTCGCCGCGGTCGTGCACCTCGCCGTGCTCACTGCGCAGCACCGCGGTGGCACCGTCCGGGACCCGCGCCCCGGTGGCGATGGCGACGGCGTGCCCGTCGGCCAGCGCCGTGGCGGCGTGACCGGCGAGGATGCCCTGGTCGGAGCCGTCGCCGCCGGCCGCGCGGTCAAGGTTCCAGGGGCCGGGCCCGGAGACGGCCCAGCCGTCCATGGCAGAGGTGTCGAACGGCGGCAGGTCGGTCAGCGCGGTGAGCGCCTCCGCCAGCGTCCGCCCCAACGCGTCCTCCGGCGCACAGGATTCCGGGGCCCGTGGGCCGTCGGCCGCCCGCGCGGCCCGCTCCCGGGCGACCGGCCAGGAGACGGGGGCGACCGTCCGGCGTCGCGGGCGATGGGAGCCGGGCGTGGGGCGATCTTCTGAGGTGGGGAGGTCGTCGGAAGCGCAATGGTCGTCGGGGGCGGAGGGGCTGCCGGAGGTACGGCGGTCCGGACCGGCGCCCTCGCCGGTGCCCGCCGCCTCGGATCCCGCCCGCGCGTACCGGTCGCCGTTGGCGACGGCCAAGGCATCGGCGAAGGCGTCGTCGAAATCGCCCTCGGTCATGGAGCGGACTTCGGCTCGGGCCGCCCCGCGTCGCCGGAGGCGCTGCCGCCGGAGGCACCGTCGCCGGAAGCGTTCTCCGCCGCCCAGCGTTCGGCGAGCGCGGCGATCCGCCGGGACGCGTCCGCCACGTCACCGCCGCTCTCCTGACGACCCGCCGCGTACCCGATCAGAAACGTCGTCAGCGGCGCGGCCGGGCGGGCCACGCCGTGCGCCGCGTCACGGGCGAGGTCCAACAGCGCCTTGGTGTCGACATCCAGCTCGATGCCCAGTTCGGCCTTGACTGCGGTGATCCATTCGTCCAACACGCCTCCATGCTCCCTGATCCGGGCGCGGGCCGCGCCGACGTGCTCCCAGGTGTCGCAGTCGAAGGACGCCTCGGCCGGTACATCCGCGACGCATTCCAGCGTCAGGGCGGCCGTCACCGCACGCAGCGGCAGACCGGAGAGCGTGCCGTGGGCCGCGCGCAGCGCAGCCAACTCCCGGTGCAGCGCCGCCCGTCGGTACGCCGCCACCAGCGGCTGATCGCGTCCCCCGGCGTCCCGCAGCAGCGCACCGTCCACACGGGCGGCGCCGTCCGCGGGCGCGCCGACCACCGCCGTCAGCAGCGCCCGCACCGTGGCCGGGGTCAGAAAGGGCAGGTCGGCGGCGAGGACCAGCACCGTCGGGGCGGTGGTGTGCCGCAGGCCCGCGTCGAGTGCGGCCAGCGGGCCGCCGCCCGGCGGGTCCTCCAGGGTGTGCACCACGGTGCGGGTGGTCGGGCGTACGGGGCCGACGACGACGGTCGTCGCCGCATCGGGGCAGGCGGCCAGCACCCGGTCGAGCAGCGGGCGGCCGCCGACGGAGAGCGCGGGCTTGTCCGCCCCGCCGAGCCGCCGGGCGGCGCCCCCGGCCAGGACGAGGACGTCATGGACGGGGAGGGCCTCGGGTGTCCCGGTGCGGCCCGCGGGCGGCCGTCGCGTATCGCTCACCTCTTGAGTATCGCCAGGTCCGCGGCGCTCACACCGCCCGCCGCCCGCGGGCCACGCCGAGGACGACGCGGTACGCGCACCGCCCGGCCGCACCGGCCCGTGAACGGCGCCCGGCACGCACCGACCGCACACCGCGGACCACACCGGCCACCGGGGAGACGACCGAAACACCGGCACCCGGCACACCCCCGGGGCCAACGCCCCGGAAGCCGCACCCCCGCCCGGCTCCCGAAGCGTCCGCTCACAGGCCCCGCAGCAACACCGCCGGCTGCTCCACGCAGTCCGCGACATAGCGCAGGAAACCGCCGGACGTCCCGCCGTCGCACACCCGGTGGTCGAAGGTGAAGGACAGCTGGACGACCTGGCGTACCGCCAGTTCGCCGTTGTGGACCCAGGGTTTGGGGGATATCCGGCCCACGCCGAGCATCGCGGCCTCGGGGTGGTTGATGATCGGCGTCGAGCCGTCCACGCCGAAGACGCCGTAGTTGTTGAGGGTGAAGGTGCCGCGGGTCAGATCGGCGAGGGAGAGTCCGCCGGAGCGAGCGCTCTCGGTGAGCCGGGCGATCTCCGCGGAGAGGCCCTCGACCGTACGGGTGTGGGCGTCGCGCACCACCGGCACCACCAGACCGCGGTCGGTCTGCGCGGCGAAGCCCAGATGGACCTCGGGCAGCCGGACGATCTCCTGGGTCTCGGTGTCGATCGTGGCGTTCAGCTCCGGGAAACGCGCGAGCGCCGCCGTGCAGATACGGGCGAGCAGCGCCAGCAGCGACACCTTGGGGGCGCCCGGCGCGTTCATCGCCCGCCGGGCGGCGAGGAGTTCGGTGGCGTCGGCGTCGACCCAGCAGGTGGCGTCCGGGATCTCCCGGCGGCTGCGGCTGAACTTCTCGGCCGCCGCCCCGCGCATCCCCCGCAGCGGTATCCGCTCGCCCTCGGCCCGCGGCTGCCCGGCGGTGGCGACGACGGGGGCGGCGGGCGCGGTGGCGGCGGGCACCTGCCGCTCCCGGACCGCGCGCTCGACGTCCGTCCGCAGGATCAGCCCGTGCCGCCCGGTGCCACGCAGCGTGGCCAGATCCAGGCCGTGCTCCCGGGCCATCCGGCGGACCAGCGGGGAGATGACCGCCACCGTACGGCCGGCGTCGGACTCCTCGGTCTCCCGGGGCTCCTCAGGTGCGGCGGGCTCCGGCCGGGCGGCGGAACCGTCCGCCGTGCCACCGCTCCCGGCGGGGCCGCCGCCGGGCCGGACCCGCCGCCGGCGGGCGGCCGACGCGCTCGTGCCGTAGCCGACCAGGACGTTTCCCGAGCCCTCGCCGGACTCCGCCGGAACGGTCTCCTGCGGAGCGGGGGCCTCCTCCGGCGCCGCGTCCGGGGACAGGTCCGCGGTCTCCTCCGCGGGGGCGGACGCGCCGACCGCGACGGTGATCAGCGGGGCGCCGACCGGGAGGTCGGTGCCCTCGTCCCCGAAGCGCGCGGTGACCACACCGCCGTACGGGCAGGGCACCTCGACCATCGCCTTGGCCGTCTCGACCTCGACGACCGGCTGATCGACCGAGACGACCTCGCCGACCTCGACCATCCACTGCACGATGGTGGCCTCGGTGAGGCCCTCCCCCAGGTCGGGCAGGGTGAATTCACGGACCACAGCCATCACGCGCCCCTCCCTTCGGTCCAGTCCGACTCCCACTGGAGGCGGGCGACGGTGTCGAGAATGCGGTCCACTCCAGGGAGATGATGCCTCTCCAGCATCGGCGGCGGATAGGGAATGTCGAATCCCGCCACCCGCAGGACCGGGGCTTCCAGGTGGTGGAAACAGCGCTCCGTGATCCGCGCCGCGATCTCGCCGCCCGGGCCACCGAACCCGCTGGACTCGTGGACGACGACCGCCCGCCCGGTGCGCCGCACCGACGCGCAGACCGTCTCGTCGTCGAACGGCATCAGCGACCGCAGATCGACGACCTCCAGATCCCAGCCCTCGGCCCGCGCCGCCTCAGCCGCCTCCAGGCAGACCGGCAGCGAAGGACCGTACGTGATCAGCGTGGCGTCCGCGCCCCGGCGGCGCACCGCGGCGCGCCCCAGGGGCGGCACCTCGCCGGGTGCCTCGGGGGACCAGTCGGCCTTGGACCAGTAGAGGCGCTTCGGTTCGAGGAAGACGACCGGGTCGTCCGAGGCGATGGCGGCGCGCAGCAGCCCGTACGCGTCCTCGACCGTGGCGGGCGTGACGACCTGGAGCCCCGGAGTCGCCAGGTAGTACGCCTCGGAGGCGTCGCTGTGGTGCTCGACACCGCCGATGCCGCCGCCGTAGGGGATGCGGATCGTCAGCGGCATCGGGAGGGCGCCGCGGGTGCGGTTGCGCATCTTGGCGACATGGCTGACCAGCTGCTCGAACGCCGGGTAGGCGAAGGCGTCGAACTGCATCTCGACCACCGGCCGCAGACCGTACATGGCCATGCCGACCGCGGTGCCGAGGATGCCCGCCTCGGCGAGCGGGGTGTCCGTACAGCGGTCCTCGCCGAATTCGGCGGTCAGTCCGTCGGTGACGCGGAAGACACCGCCCAGGGTGCCGACGTCCTCGCCCATCACATGGACGGTCGGGTCCTCGGCCAGGGCGTCGCGCAGCGCGCGGGTGAGCGCCTGCGCCATGGTGGCGGGCTTGCGCGCGGTGGCGGCGGCGGTCGGGGTCATGGCCGGGCCTCCTGGGCGGGCTCGTCGGTGGCGGCTTCGGCGGCCAGCTCGGCGTGCAACTGGTCGGACTGCTGCCGGAGCTGGGTGGTCGGCTCGGCGTAGACGTGGGTGAACAGGTCGTCCGGGTCGAGCGCCGGGTCCTGGTGCATCCGCTCGCGCAGGTCGGCCGCCATCGCCTCGGCGCCGTCCCGTACCTCGGCGGTGAAGTCGTCGGTGAGCAGGCCCCGGGCGGTCAGCTCGCGCTCCATCAGGGCTATCGGGTCGTGCGCCCGCCAGGTCTCGACCTCGTCGGCGGTGCGGTACCGGGTGGCGTCGTCGGCGTTGGTGTGGGCCTCGACGCGGTAGGTGATGGCCTCGACGAGGGTGGGGCCGCCGCCCTCCCGGGCCCGGCGGACGGCCTCGGTGAGGACGCCGTGGACCGCCGGGGCGTCGTTGCCGTCCACCAGGCGGCCCGGCATGCCGTAGCCGACGGCCTTGTGGGCCAGGGACGGCGCGGCGGTCTGCTTGGCGAGCGGGACGGAGATCGCGAAGCCGTTGTTCTGCACCAGGAAGACGACCGGTGCCTGCCACACGGCGGCGAAGTTCAGCGCCTCGTGGAAGTCTCCCTCGCTGGTGCCGCCGTCGCCGACCAGGGCGAGCGCGACCACGTCGTCCCCCTTCAGACGGGCGGCGTGGGCCAGCCCGACGGCGTGCGGGAGCTGGGTGGCGAGCGGGGTGCACAGGGGGGCGATGCGGCAGGCGCGGGGGTCGTAGCCGGTGTGCCAGTCGCCGCGCAGCAGGGTCAGCGCCTCGACCGGGTCGAGACCGCGGGCGACGGCGGCGAGGGTGTCGCGGTAGCTGGGGAAGAGCCAGTCCCGCTCCTGGAGGGCGAGCGCCGCGGCGACCTGGCACGCCTCCTGGCCGGTGGACGACGGGTAGACCGCGAGGCGCCCCTGGCGGGTGAGGGCGGTGGCCTGGGTGTTGTACCGGCGGCCGCGCACGAGCTGGACGTAGAGCCGCTTCAGGAGCGCGGCGTCGAGGTGCCGGGCGGCGTCCGTGCCGAGTACCCGGTGGGGTTCCGCGTCGGGCAGGAGCGGCGCCGGGGCGACGCGGGGGTGCCAGGCGGGCGGCGGGCCGGGCAGGTCGCCCTTGCGCCTGCTGCTGCCGGGCTGCTCAAGGACCGTCATGACGAGCACCTCCTCGAATCGAAGGGGTGGCGCGGAGCGCCTCGTGGGATGGGGGCGGGCGACGCGTGGGCAGGATGAAACGGGTCGGGGCGCACAGCCCTTCCCTACCGATTGTTCGGTCGCTGATGCATTTTGGCTACAGGCGGGCCCAGCCTGTGGACAAACGGTTCTCCACAGCTTCAGATGAAGACAGGGCGTCCAAGAAGGGGAGGCGGGACCATATGCCGGACGAACAGATGGCCCATCCCGGCGCAGCGCCGTCGGGAGTGACGGGACCGCCGCCGCCACCCCTGCCGGCGGCACCTCCGGCCCGCCCGCTGGACACCATCGACCGGTCGATCCTGCACATGCTGCAGACCGACGGACGCGCCTCGATACGGTCGGTCGCCGAGCGCGTCCATGTCTCGCGCGCCAATGCGTACGCGCGCATCAACAGGCTGATCGACGACGGCGTGATCCGCGGCTTCAGCGCCCGCGTCGACCAGGAACGGGCGGGCCAGGGCGCGTCCGCCTACATCACGCTGAAGATCGTCCAGAACTCCTGGCGCACCGTGCGCGAGCAGCTCACCGCGCTCCCCGGCGCCTCACACATCGCGCTGGTCAGCGGGGATTTCGATGTGCTGCTGCTGGTGCACACCAAGGACAACCGCGAGCTGCGGGAGCTGGTGCTGACCCGGATCCAGGCGATGCCGGAGGTGCTCAGCACCCGCACCCTGCTGGTCTTCGAGGAGACGGGGCTGGGCCCGCAGTCCCAGTGATCACGGGCGGCCCGTCAGGAGGTGCGCAGCCCCGCGAAGGCGGTGCGGACGACGGCTTCGGCGACCTCGTCCCGGCCGGCGCCGCGTCCGGGGCGGTACCACTCGACGATCGAGTTGATCATGCCGAAGAGCAGCCGGGTCGCCAGCGGGATGTCGACATCCGGGCTGAGGTCGCCGTCGGCGGCGGCCTCCTTCAGCAGCGCGGCGACCCGGTGGTCGAACTCACGGCGGCGCTCCATGGCCCACCGCTCGGTGTCGGTGTTGCCCCGCACCCGCAGCAGCAGCGTCACATAGGGCAGCTCGTCCAGCAGGACCTCGGCCACGCGGCGGGTGACGTACTCCAGGCGCTCGATCGCCCGGCCGCCGGTGGCACCCGGCTCCTCCAGGACGCCGAAGAGCCCGTCCAGCGCACGGCTTATGGCCCGCCGCAGCAGCTCTTCCTTGCTGCGGACGTGGTGGTAGATCGAGGACTTGGAGATACCGGCCGCCCGGGAGAGGTGCTCCATGGACGTGCCGTCGTATCCGCGCTCGTTGAACACCTCGACGGCGACCGCGAGCAGCGAATCGGGCGTGTAGGTGTCGCGCTTGGCCATGGTCATGATTACAGCACCCCTTCCGCCGCCCGCGCACGGCGCCTCGGAAACCGGGCGGCATCGGTCGGCCGTTTCCGCGGCCGGCCGGCGGCGGGCGGAATTCCCGCCGGGCGCCCTGGACCGTCCCCACAGGAACGGGCGACACCCGCCTGACCAGCACTTTCTCCGTACGGGCACGCGCCGCGTGCCGTCCGTCTCCCGGCGCTTCCCGGCCGAGTTCTCCACAGGCTCACCGGACCCCCTTGCCCCGACCGATCGTTCGGTTACTCTAACTCCGTTACTCCATCCGCCCAGCCTCTGCACTCCGCATTCCTGTTCACCCTCCGCCCGGTTCGACGAGGAGTTGGTCTTCGATGGCCGCCGACATGACCCCCGCGCAGTTGATCGAGAAGCACCGCCCGACGCTCGACAAGGCGCTGGAGACCATCCGCACCCGCGCCTACTGGTCGCCCCACCCCGAGCACCCCAAGGCGTACGGCGAGACCGCGGCACCCGACGGCCTGGCCGCCTTCGAGGCGCTGCGTGGCACCCGCTTCGACCTCGACCAGCCCGGCACCGACGACTGGGTCGGCGAGGAAGTCTCCCCGTACGGCCCGGAGTTGGGCATCACCTACCCGCACCCCGACCCCGATGTGCTGCTGCCCGCGATGCGCGCGGCGCTGCCGGCCTGGCGGGACGCGGGCCCCGAGACGCGGGCGGCCGTCTGTCTGGAGATCCTGGCCCGGATCAGCGCCCGCACCCATGAGTTCGCCCAGGCCGTGATGCACACCAGCGGACAGGCGTTCATGATGGCGTTCCAGGCCGGCGGGCCGCACGCCCAGGACCGCGGCCTGGAGGCGGTGGCCTACGCCTACACCGAGCAGGCGCGCGTCCCGGAGCAGGCGCCCTGGTCGAAGCCACAGGGCAAGCGCGATCCGCTGGAGCTGACCAAGGCGTTCACCGCCGTACCGCGCGGTGTGGCCCTGATGATCGGCTGCAATACCTTCCCCACCTGGAACGGCTACCCGGGCCTCTTCGCCTCCCTGGCGACCGGCAACCCGGTGCTGGTCAAGCCGCACCCCCGGGCCGTGCTGCCGCTCGCCCTCACGGTGCGGGTGGCCCGCGAGGTGCTCGCCGAGGCCGGGTTCCCCGCCGACCTGGTGTGCCTGGCCGTGGACCGCCCCGGCGAGGGCCTGGCCAAGACGCTCGCCGTACGCCCGGAGATCCGGATCATCGACTACACCGGATCGACCGCCTTCGGCGACTGGCTGGAGACCCACGCCCGCCAGGCGCAGGTCTACACCGAGAAGGCCGGGGTCAACACCGTCCTCATCGAGTCGACCGACGACTACAAGGGCATGCTCGGCAACCTCGCCTTCTCCCTCTCCCTCTACAGCGGCCAGATGTGCACCACCCCGCAGAACCTCCTCATCCCCCGGGGCGGCATCACCACGGACGCCGGACCCAAGTCGTACGACGAGGTGGTCACCGATCTGGCGGGCGCGGTCAGCGGTCTGCTCGGGGACGACGCCCGCGCCAACGCCCTGCTCGGCGCGCTGGTGAACCCGCAGGTCAAGGCACGTCTGGACGGCGTAGGCAAGCTGGGTGAGGTGGCGCTGGCCTCCCGGACGGTGACGCATCCGGAGTTCCCCGGGGCGACGGTGCGCACCCCGGCGATCATCAAGCTGGACGGCGCGAAGCCGGAGTCCGAGGCGGTCTGCCGGACGGAGTGCTTCGGCCCCGTCTTCTTCGCGGTCGCCGTCGACTCCGCGGACGACGCGGTGGCGCTGCTGCGGGACACCGTCCGCGAGCAGGGCGCCATGACGGTCGGCGCGTACACCACCTCGCCCGAGGTGGAGCGCCAGGTGCAGGACGTCTGCCTGGACGAGTGTGCCCAGCTGTCGCTCAACCTGACCGGCGGGGTCTATGTGAACCAGACCGCGGCGTTCTCCGACTTCCACGGCTCCGGCGGCAACCCGTCCGCCAACGCGGCCCTGTGCGACGGCGCGTTCGTCGCCAACCGCTTCCGGACGGTGGAGGTACGGCGCCCGGCGTGAAACCCGGCGGGCCGGGCGGTCCGCCGGCCACGTTTCACGTGAAACGCCGCATCGGTTTCACGTGAAACACCGAGCCGGTCCGGGTCACCCGTCCGCGGTCCGGACCCCGACGCCCCGGCCGGAGGCACCACTCGCCTCCGGCCGGGGCGTCCGCGCTTCCGCGTCAGGGTGCGGCGGGCGGTTCGATGACGGCGTGGCGGCCGATCCAGGCGTGCATGGCGATGGCCGCGGCGGCACCCGCGTTGATCGACCGCGTCGAGCCGAACTGCGCGATCGAGCAGACCACCGAGGCGTGGCGCCGCGCCTCCTCCGTCAGCCCCGGGCCCTCCTGGCCGAAGAGCAGCACACAGCGGCGCGGCAGCGCGGTGGTCTCCAGCGGCACCGCGCCCGGCAGGTTGTCGATCCCGATGATCGGCAACCCCTCGGCGGCGGCCCAGGCGGTCAGCTCCTCGGTGCCCGGGTGGTGCCGGACGTGCTGGTAGCGGTCGGTCACCATCGCACCGCGGCGGTTCCAGCGCCGCTGCCCGACGATGTGAATCTCCTTGGCCAGAAAGGCGTTGGCGGTCCGCACCACGGAGCCGATGTTGAAGTCGTGGCCCCAGTTCTCGACGGCGACATGGAAGTCGTGGCGCCGGGTGTCGAGATCCGCGACGATCGCCTCCCGCGTCCAGTACCGGTAGCGGTCGACGACATTGCGCCGGTCACCCCCGGCGAGCAGCTCCGGGTCGTACCGGTCGCCCTCCGGCCACGGCTCGGGGTGCGGCCCGACGCCGATCTTCGGCCCGTAGCCCTCGTCGTACTGGAGCGGTTCGGCCGCGGCGGACGGCTCCGCCGCGGCGTCGGGGCCCTGCTCGGCCGGGATGGTTGTCTCGCTGCTCACCCCACGAGCGTAGAACCCCGCCGGAGCGCTACGCACCGGCCGGTGCCCGCTCCCCCTCCTCGGCGGCGGACGGCTCCGCCGGACCGCCCCGCCCGGCACGCAGGGCGCCAAGCGCCGAGATCCGGCCGCCGACCCAGGTCAGGAAGGGCGTCGGCAGGAACACCAGGTCCGCGGCGACCATCGCCAGGGAGAAGAACGGCAGCCCCAGCAGGAACGCGATCGACAGGTGCTCGCAGACCATCACGACCAGCAGGACGTTCTTCAGCCGCCGGTTGAAGACGGTGAACGGGAAGGCGACCTGCACGATCACCGTGCCGTAGGTGATCAGCAGCACCAGCAGCCCGCTGGTGCCGAGCAGCACGGACAGCTCCGGCCACGGCGAGAAGTAGTCCAGATGCATCGGGTAGTAGACCGCGGTGCCGTCCTGCCAGCGCGAGCCCTGGATCTTGAGCCAGCCGGCGGTCGCGTAGACGAGACAGACCTGCGCCATGATCACCAGCAGGGCGCCGTTGTGCAGCACCGCGCCCAGCACATCGAGCACGATCCGCGGCTCGCCCGGAGCCCGCCGGTCCACCGCCCACCGCAGCCCGTGCGCGGCCCACAGCAGCCACAGCGCCAGCCCCCACCCGACGTACGGGAACGGGCCGTGCCCGAACCAGCTCAGACCGGAACAGCCGAGCAGCTGCGCGACGGCGAGAGCCACCCCCAGGACGGCCCACAGCACGACACCGGGCAGATCACGCCCGGCGCCCTCACCCCGCTCGGCCGCGCGCCGGGCGCGACGGGCGTCCAGCGACCACACCTGACCGCACCGGGTCAGCACCAGGTACATCGACATCAGATGGATGATGTTGTCGCCGCCGTCGCCGATGAGGATGCTGCGGTTCTGCAGCGACAGCACACCCAGCATGAACAGCACCGACATGGTGCGGGTGCGCCAGCCCAGCATCAGCAGCGCGGCGGAGACGACCGCGAGGAGATAGACCACCTCGAACCAGCCGCGCCCGTCCGACCACGGCAGCACCGAGAAGGCGTGGTTGCCGTCGAGCAGCCGCCGCGCCATGTCCAGGCTGAACGGACTGTCCGGCCCGTAGAGCGCCGCACGGTGCGGCCACTCCCGCAGCAGGAACAGCAGCCAGGTCGCCGCGAACCCGATCCGGACCACCGCCGTCTGGTACGGCGCCATCGCCCGCCCCGTGACCAGCCGGAAACCACGCCCTACGAGGCGTTCGATACGGGTTTCGGAGAATGACGCGGCGGGTGTGGCGGATGCGGACGGCACGACCACGGTGGCCGGTGCGGCCTCCTCCCGTGCCTGCGGGACCCGCCGGTCCCGGCCCTCCCGGTGCTCCTGCTCCTGCCGGTCCCGCTGATCCCGTGGTGCGCCCGGTGCTGCGGTCACTTGGTCTCCGTCCCCTCGGGCAGATCGGCCGTGGTGACTGGCCACCAGGGCAGCACCCGGAACGCGGGCTTGTCGCTGATCTTCTCGCTGCTCCAGTGCGGCGGAGCGACCGCCGTCGTCACCGAGCGGACCTGAAGCCGTTCGAGACGGCCCAGCCGCGACCACTCCGGCCCCATCCGCCGCACCGTGATCCGCCGGATGTACTGCTCGGACAGCTCACCACGGACCCCGATCGGCGCGTTCTGCGCATTGTGCGTGCTGCCGAAGTACTCCCAGGCACGCCGCAGTTGGTTCTGCTGCGTATGACTGGGCACCGGATTGTGGTGGATCGCCCGGCTGTCGCGCGCGGTGAGATCGGTCCAACCGGTGGTCCGCAACCCGCCGTCGCCGCTCCGCAGCTCCGCGCGCACCTGCACGGCGACGTTCTGCTGCATCGGATTGGGGGCGAACAGCTTCCAGTTCTGCTCGTACTCGGGGTAGACGTACTCACTGATCGCCGACCCCTGCGCCTTGGTCAGCGTGTTCTCCGGCGCGATGTGCAGAAACATCATGGCCAGATGGATCGCCACGGCCACGGCCACGGCACTGACCGCCATGCATATGACGATCCGCGAGGGCAGCGAGAGCGCGGCCACCGACCGCGATTCGTCCCCGGTTGACTGCATTCCCGCCCCGTTCCCAGATTCCCGATCGGCCCACTACGCCCCGGAACCGTACCCAGATACCCCGACCGGGCACAGCTTCACCCGGCCACCGCAGGCCCGATGCAGCCCGGGGCCGGGCCCGCCGGCCGTCCGTCGGGCACCCACCCGTACGCGCTCCCGCACCCACCGGGCGAGGAACCGCGCCCCGCAGCCGTACGCATTCCCAATTCCTGCAACCTGTTCTACCTTGACGGCCCGTCAGGTCGCCGCCCGCGGAAGGACAACCAGTGGACTTCACCTTCACCGAGGAGCAGCAGGCCGCCACCGAGGCGGCACAGGCCGTCTTCGCCCACGTGGCGCCCGACGCGGTGCCCAGCCCGGCACTCACCGCGGGCGCCGTCGCCGACGACTTCGACCGGGACCTGTGGCGCACCCTCGCCCACGCCGACCTGCTGAGCCTGCTGACCGCACCCGAACACGGCGGCGCCGGACTCGACCCGATCGCCCTCTGCCTGGTGCTCCGCGAAGCCGGCCGGGTCCTGGCCCGGATCCCGCTCCTGGAGTGCGCCGCCGCCTCCCACCTGCTGCAACACCATGCGCCACAAGCGGTACGCGCCGAACTGCTGCCCCGTATCGGCCGCGGCGAACTCGTCATCACCACGGCCTCCGCCGGCCGCACCGGCCACGACGCGGCGCACCTGGCCGTCACCGCACAACAGGACGCCGACGGCTGGCTGCTCGACGGCGTCCAGACCACCGTCCCCTGGGCCTACGGCGCCGACCTGGTACTGCTGCCCGCCCACACCCCCGACGGCCGGACGGTCCTCGCCCTCGCCCCGCTCACCGCCCCCGGACTCACCCGCCACGAGCAGATCTCCACCACCGGCGAACGCCACGCCGAGCTGCGGCTCACCTCGGTACGGCTCACCACCCCGGACATACTGACCGCCCCCGGCGCCGCCGAGGAGCTACAGCAACTGCTGACCTGCGGAACCTGCGCCCTCGCGCTGGGCCTGGGCGAAGCGGTGCTCGCGATGACCGCCGACTACACCGGGAAGCGCGAACAGTTCGGCTTCCCCCTCGCCACGTTCCAGGCGGTCGCGGTGCAGACCGCCGACCGGTTCATCGATCTCCGGGCGATGGCGGCCACCCTCTGGCAGGCCGCCTGGCGCATCGAAACGGGCGCGACGGGCGCACTGCCGCCGGAGGGCGACGTGGCGGTCGCCAAGATCTGGGCGTCGGACGGAATCCGCCGCACCGTGCAGACCGCCCAGCATCTGCACGGCGGATTCGGCGCGGACACCGACTACGCACTGCACCGCTACCACGCCTGGGCCAAACAGCTGGAACTCGCCCTCGGCCCCGCCGCCGCCCACGAGGAAACCCTCGGCGACCTCCTCGCCGCCCATCCCCTACGGGAAGGCAGCTGATCCAGAAGGAAGCCGTCGTGGCCGAAAACGGCCGGAAAACGGGCCGGGCGCAGTGCCCGGCCCGCCCGGGCCTCAGATGACGGCGCCGGTGCCGCCCTTGCCGTCCGAGACCGGACGGCCGGCGGCCTCCCACGCCTGCATCCCGCCGACGACGTTCACCGCGTCGATGCCCTGCTGGATCAGGTACTGCGCGACCTGGGCGGACCGCCCGCCGGAGCGGCAGATCACATAGACCTTGCCGTCGGCCGGCGCCGCCTCGGTCAACTCGCCGTAACGGGCCACGAAATCGCTCATCGGAAGGTGCAGGGCGCCCTCGGCGTGCCCCGCCGCCCACTCGTCGTCCTCACGGACGTCCAGCAGGAAATCCTCGGACGTGAGCGCGTCGACACCAACCGTGGGCAGAGAACCTGTGTGCATGCCCCCGACGCTACCCGACCAGCTGGGAGAGGTGTGCCTCCCGCTCGGCCACATCGGCGAGCAGCTTCTCGGCGATCTCGTCCAGCAACCGGTCCGGGTCCTGCTGCGCCATCTTGATCATCGCGCCGATCGCGCTCTCCTCCAGTTCGGACGCGACCGCCGCCAGCATCTCCTTGCGCTCCGCCAGCCACTCCAACCGCGCGTACAACTCCTCGCTCGCGCTCAGCCGCTCCTCGGCGGGCACCGGACCGGCCTCCCACTCCCGCGTCAACGCACCCAGCGTCGCCTCGTCCCCCGCGGCGTACGCGGCGTTGACCCGCGCGATGAACTCGTCCCGGCGCCGGCGCTCCGCATCGTCCCGCGCCAGATCCGGATGCGCCTTGCGCACCAGATCCCGGTAGGCCCGACGCGCCTCCTCACTCGGCCGCACCTTCTGCGGCGGCTGCACCGGCTGCTCGGTGAGCATCGCCTGCGCCTCCGGGAACAGCCCGTCCGACCCCATCCAACCGTGGAACAACTCCTCCACCTCGGGCATCGGCAACACCGCCGCCCGCGCCTCCTGGGCCTTACGGACGTCCTCGGGGTCACCGGTCCGCGCGGCGACCGCCTCCGCGATCTGCGCGTCCAGCTCGTCGAGCCGGGCATACATCGGGCCCAGCCGCTGATGGTGCAGGCGGGAGAAGTTCTCCACCTCCACCCGGAACGTCTCCACCGCGATCTCGAACTCGATCAACGCCTGCTCCGCGGCGCGCACCGCCGCCGCAAGCCGCGCAGTCGCCGCCGCCTCGGCCGCACCGTCCGCACCGGACGCCCCCGGCACATCCGTCGCATCCGCCGCCCCCCTGGAGTCGGCGGCATCCGCCGCCCCCATGGCGTCGGCTCCGTTCCGGCCGTCCTGCGCGTTCTCCGCGTACGAGTTCGTCACCCGGCCAGCGTACGGCCCTGGGGGAGAGGGGCGGGGTGGTGCTGGGGGTGGGGCGGGGACGGCCGGGCTTCTGGGGCTCTGGGGGGGGCGGGGCCCTCCCCCTCCCCCTCCCTCCCCTCCCCCTCCCTCCCCTCCACCCCTCACCCACCCCACCTCCCCCTCACACCCCCGTCTCAGCCGCCACCCGCCCGCTCGCCACCGCCGCGGCGAGTTCCGCGTGATCGGCTTCCGTCCGGTCGGCGTAGGCCGTCGCGAAGGCGGCCAGGGCGTCGTCCAGTGCCTCCGACTTCCCGCAGTAGCCGGCGAGGATGCGGGGGTCGGCGCTGTGGGCGTGGGCGCGGGCCAGCAGCGCGCCGGTCATCCGGGCGTAGTCGTCGAGCTGCTCACCGCTCAGTGCAGCCGGGTCCACGCTGCCCTTGCGGTTGCGGAACTGCCGTACCTGGAAGGCCGTGTCCGTGCCGCGGGCGTCCCCGGCGGTGCCGGGGGCCGGTATGCGTGCGGTGGTCCAGCCCAGCAGGGGGTCGCTCACCACCTGCATGCTGCGTTGGCCGAGCACCACCCGGCGCCCTTCGTGGCGTATCGCGGGGACCTCGAATCCGGCGTTCGCCACATGGGGTGCGATCGCGGAGCTGCGGGCTTCTTTGACCTGGAGGACGAGCGGCTCGCCCCGGTGGTCGAGGAGGAGCACCACGTACGAGCGGAGTCCGACGCTTCCGGTGCCGACGACGCGGAACGCCACGTCGTGCGGTGCGTAGCGGGCCAGCAGCGGCAGCCGGTCCTCGGGGAGCGTTCTCAGGTAGCCGCCGAGGGAGGAGATGACGGCTGCGGCTTCCGCGTCCGGTATGCGCCGGAGCACCGGGAGTGCGTCCACGAACCGCCGTCCGCCGTCGGGGGTCCGCTCGGTCGACTTGGCGGCGAACCGTGCGCTGGTGTTGTGGCGTGCCTTGGCCGCCACGCGTTCCAGGGTGCCCAGGAGGTCGTGGGCGTCGGTGTGGGAGACGAGGTGTTCGTCGGCGATGGCGTTCCATGCCTCGGTGGCGGGGAGTTTCGCCAGCAGCCGCAGGGTGCGGCGGTAGGCGCCGGCCGCGTCCCGTGCCGCGGTGCGGCAGGTGTCCTCCGGCGCGCCTGCTTCCCGTCCGGCCAGGACGAGTGAGGTCGCGAGCCGTTTGAGGTCCCATTCCCAGGGGCCGTGCAGGGTTTCGTCGAAGTCGTTGAGGTCGATGACGAGGCCGCCGCGGGCGTCGCCGTAGAGCCCGAAGTTGGCGGCGTGGGCGTCGCCGCAGATCTGGGCGCCGATGCCGGTGACGGGCGCCGGCGCCAGGTCGTGGGCCATCAGGCCGGCGGAGCCGCGGAGGAAGGCGAAGGGGCCGGCGACCATGCGTCCGACGCGGATCGGGGTGAGTTCGGGCAGCCGTCCGGCGTTGGTCATCTCCACTGCGGTGACCATGTCCGGCCGGTCGGTCGCCGTGGGCGGGAGCAATGCATGCGCCGAGCGTGGCAGCTGTTGCCGCAGGGCCCGTCCGGCTGCTTTCGCGGCCCGTTCCTGGCTCTCCGCCCGTGCGAAACCCGGTACGTACGGCACCCGCACCACCGTGGTCACCTCCTCTTCGGTCGCCCTGCCGAGCCGGTGCCGGGCGGTGCCCGGCCGTGGGCGTGGTGCCCGGTCCGGCCTGTCGCAGAGGACGCTACCCATCGCGAAGGCCGCGCGGCGGCCCTGTGGAAAAGTCCGGCCGGAGGCACCCGTAGCCCCTCCGCACCGGTCCACGGCGTCCCTGCCCCGCACCCGTTCCGAGCTGCGTGTTCGCCACGCCCCTCACTGTCGTCCACAGGCAACGCCCGCGCACGCCACCACAGTTCACCGGCCGCAGCCCACAGACACGCCCGAGGGCCGGAGGCACCCCGACACCTCCGGCCCTCAGCAGCCGTCCTCACCCGCCGTCAGCGCGCCGCGCCTCCGGCGGCGTTCCGGCTCAGACTCCCACCGCCTCCTCCATCTCCTCTTCCTCCGCGTCCTGTTCGGCGGCCGTACGGTTCGCGCCGTGCCCGGCCGCCGCCCGCGGTCCGCTCTCGGTCACGGTGGCCGCCACGGCCGCTGCCGCCACCGCCGTGGCGCGTGCGGCGGCTTCCTTCTCGGCAGCCGTGCGGCGCCGTTCCGCCAGGCCCGCGACGGTGATCATGACGGCGCCGACGAGCAGCCAGGCGATCAGGGTCCAGACGTGTCCGGCCAGCCCGTGGCCGTCGAAGTAGACGTGGCTGCGGGTGCCTTCGACGAAGCCCGCCCCGTTCCAGAAGGAGTGCAGGGCGGCGAAGAAGCCGTTCTGCATCTCGGGGCGGAAGATGCCGCCGGACGAGGTGAAGTTGAGCATCACGAAGAGGGCCATCACGCCGAGCGTGGTCCAGCGCTTGAGGAAGGTGTGCAGTCCGACGCCGATCAGCAGGATCCCTGCCGAATACAGCCAGGCCATGCCCCACAGTCCCCACAGTCCGTGGTCGACGAGGTGGAAGACGGGGCCGGCGAAGAGCACGCCGAGGATGCTCACCACGAAGGACGTACCGGCCACCAGCGCGGCCCGCAGCCGCATCGGGAGGACCGCCCCGGCGCCGCCGATCACCGCGACCGAGGCGTACGAGCCGATGCTGATCGCCACGAGCAGGAAGAAGATGCCCTGTCCGGTGGGGTCGTCCTTCGCGGTCGGTGCGATGTCGGTGACCTTCAGCGGCTGTCCCTGTGCGGCGGCGAGGGGGGTGAAGATCTTCTGGACGACGGTGGCGCTGGTGTCGGATCCGGCGGTGGCCACGAGGAGTTCGGGCGCCTGCCGCTGCCCGCCGTGGGACGCGCCGCCCTTGGGGACGTACGCGCCGAAGATGTCCTGGTGGCGGAGGTGCTCCATGGCGTCCGCGCGGTGTGCGACGGTCCGTACCTGGAGCTCTCCGGCGGCCTTGTCGTTGATCGACTGGGCGAGCAGTTGGGCGCTCGGTCCGGAGCCGACGACGGCGACCGGCAGGTCGTGCGGTGCCGGGTTGGCGAACGCGCCGAGGTAGGCCAGGCCCATCCCGATGCACATCAGCAGCGGGGTGATCAGGTGCGTGAGTACGTGGCGCAGCCCGGCGGCGTGCGGGTTGCGGCGGTGCTCACGTCCGTGATCGGGGTGGTGGTCGGAGCGGACCGGACTCATGGGGAATGCCTTCTCACGTGGGACGGATCAGCTGGAGCCGATGGATGGCTTTTGCAACTCTCGGATCGCATTGATGGTTGGCTTATGCAACTTGATTCACGTTGCACTATACAACTACATTCTCGAAAGGCAATCCATGACCCAGCGCGACGCGTCCGTCGAGATCATCCAGCGGCAGCTCACCGCCTTCGCCCGGCGCGCCCGCGCCACCGCCGCCCGCATCCATCCCGAGCTGTCCCTGGTCTCGTACACCTTGCTGGCGCACCTCGATGACCAGCAGGGATGTCGGGCGACGGACCTTGCGGCGCACTACCTCCTGGACAAGTCAACCGTCAGCCGGCAGATCGCCGCGCTGGAGAAGCTGGGGTTCGTGGAGCGCCGGGTGGACCCGGAGGACCACCGCGTACAGGTGCTGCATCCCACACCGGCGGGGGCCGCGGTGCTGTCGAACGCCATGACCAGCCGCCGCCAGGCGTTCCACGAGCGGCTCGCCGACTGGGACGAGGCCGATCTCGACCGCTTCGCGTCCTATCTGCTGCGCTACAACGCCGCGCAGGAACTGAAGGGCTGACGCACCGCGGCCGCCCGCGGGGCGTTTCCGGCGGCTACTTACGGAAGCGCTCCGGGCACCGCCCGCCCTCGCCGAGATACGTCTCGGCCCACCGCGCCAGCTCCTTGAGCGCGGGCTCCATGGCGAGCCCGGCCTCGCTCAGCCGGTAGGCCACGCGCAGCGGCGGCCCGGCGGCCACCTCGCGCACCACCAGACCGGCCGCGGTCAGCTCCGCGAGCCGGTCGGAGAGCATCCGCTCGCTGATACCGGGGATCGCCCGCCGCAGATCGGCGAAGTGCACCGGTCCGGGCATCAGCGTGGCCACGATCAGACCGGTCCAGCGCTTCCCGAACAGCTCGAAGACGCGCGTCATTCCGCCGTCGACCTGCCTGCACGCCGTCTCGCCGTGGTCCGCCATGGCTCCAGCCTACCGCCTTCCCGTTGGGTACTGCGGAAAAGTAAGTACCTGTGTTATGAATAGTCACGTACAAAGTTCAACCATTTACCCCTGCCGCGTCCGGCCACGACCGAAGGACCGATCACCATGGCCACACTCCTCCACCTCGACTCCTCCGTCTTCCCCGAGGACGGCTCCGCGTCCCGCACCGTGACCGCCGCCTTCCGCACGGCCTGGGAGGCGGAGCACCCCGAGGGCACCGTCATCTACCGCGACCTCGCCGCCGACCCGCTGCCCCACCTCGACGGCACCGCCGCCGCGGCCGGCTTCTCCGACCCGGCCACCCACACCCCGGAGCAGCAGGCCGCCTTCGCCCTCCGCACCCGCCTCGCCGAGGAGCTGGAGCAGGCCGACGCCATCGTCATAGGCGCCCCGATGTACAACTTCACGATCCCCTCGACGCTCAAGGCGTGGATCGACCAGACGCTTCTCATGGGCCGCACGGGCGGCGCCGAGCCCTCCGCCAAGGGCACCCCCGTCACCGTCGTCGCCAGCCGCGGCGGCTCGTACGCCCCGGGCACCCCCCGCGAGGGCTCCGACTTCGTGCAGAACTACCTGGAGACCGTCCTCGGCGACGGCTTCGGCCTGGAGGTCACCTTCGTCGTGCCCGAGCTGACCATGGCCCCCACCAACCTCGCGATGAGCGACCTGATCCCGCTCTACGAGGCGTCCCGCGAGAAGGCCCTCACCGAGGCCGCCACGAAGGGCCGCGAGGCCGCGACCCGCGTCGCCGCCTGACATCCCCCTTCCGTACGCCCCGGGGGCGGCCGGCCACACCGCGTCACCCCGGGGCCGGAACGGGGCCCGAAGTCCCGTACGGAGGCGATCTCCCGCGCCCGGGACGGAAGATGTGAGAAGCACAACGAAAAACCCCTGGTCTCCGGATTTCTCCGGAGACCAGGGGTCTCATCTGTGCGCGAGGGGGGAGTTGAACCCCCACGCCCTTTCGGGCACTGGAACCTGAATCCAGCGCGTCTGCCTATTCCGCCACCCGCGCATGGGTGTTGCCGTTTGGATTCTCCCGCGCGATCCGGGTTTTTCTTTCCCGTTCCGGGGGAGCGCCTTGCGACATGCAGAACATTAGCACGGCGCGGCGGGTGGTTTCACCTGCCCTTTCCCGGCCCCCGGCCCGGACCGCGCACCGGCGGCCGACGGCGGGCCGCAGCCCCGGTCCCCGACCGCCCGACGGCCCCCGCAGCGCTCCGTCGCAGACCACACCCCCTCGGTCCCGGCCACCCGGCGTCGGGACCCGGCCCCGCACGGAGCGAGGTGAACAGTTGCGGGACACTGTCGGCGGGGCACCTCTACCATCGCAGTGCACGGACGGCGGGCACGGCACAACGCCCCAACAGGCAACCCTGTGAGGGGGGACACTCGTCACTCCGGGCGGGAAAGGGGAACCAGCTGATTTCCCGGCGCGTGGATACGATCGGTAAGCAGTATCAGGACGACCCTGTCGAAGACTGAGGAAGGAGGTGCCCCGTGGGAGTACTGAAGCGCTTCGAGCAGCGTCTCGAAGGTCTCGTCAACGGCACCTTCGCCAAGGTGTTCAAGTCCGAGGTGCAGCCCGTTGAGATCGCCGGCGCGCTGCAGCGCGAATGCGACAACAACGCCACCATCTGGAACCGCGATCGCACAGTCGTCCCCAACGACTTCATCGTCGAGCTGAGCACACCCGACTACGAGCGGCTCAGCCCGTACAGCGGACAGCTCGGTGACGAACTGTCCGGAATGGTCCGCGACTACGCCAAGCAGCAGCGCTACACCTTCATGGGCGACATCAAGGTGCACCTGGAGAAGGCCGACGATCTCGACACCGGCCTCTACCGGGTGCGCAGCCGCACCCTCGCCTCCAGCACGTCCCAGGAACCGCCGGGAGGGCAGGCGCCCGCCGGGCGCGGCTCGTCGGCATCCCGGGGCGGTTACAACGGCGGCGGTCATGTGGGCCCGCCCCCCATGCCCTCGTCCCCGCCGCCCGGCGCCCCGCCCCGTACGGCACCGCCCGGCGCCGGTCCGCAGCCGCAGGCGCAGACCCGGCGCTGGATCGAGATCAACGGCACGCGTCACCAGATTTCGCGCAACTCGCTCGTACTGGGCCGCAGCACCGACGCCGACGTCCGGATCGACGACCCCGGGGTTTCCCGGCGGCACTGCGAGATCCGCGTCGGCACGCCCCCCATGGTCCAGGACCTGGGCTCCACGAACGGGATCGTGGTGGACGGGCAGCACACCACCCGCGCTAGTCTCCGCGACGGCTCGCGGATCGTCGTGGGCAGTACCACCATCGTTTACCGGCAAGCCGAAGGGTGAAGCGGGGGCAATGTCAGAGCTGACCCTCACGGTCATGCGGTTGGGTTTCCTCGCCGTACTGTGGCTGTTCGTCATCGTGGCCGTCCAGGTCATCCGCAGCGATCTGTTCGGCACGCGCGTCACACAGCGCGGCGCCGCCCGTAGGGGCGGTCAGGAGGCGCGCGGCCAGCGGCAGCAGGCCGCGCCGCCGCAGCAGCGCCGCCAGGACGGCGGGCGCGGCAACAACCGGCAGCGCCGGGGCGCGCCCACCAAGCTGGTCGTCTCCGAAGGCACGCTGCAGGGGACCACCGTCGCCCTCCAGGGCCAGACCATCTCGCTGGGCCGGGCGCACGATTCGACGATCGTCCTCGACGACGACTACGCGTCCAGCCGGCATGCCAGGATCTACCCGGACCGTGACGGCCAGTGGATCGTCGAGGACCTCGGTTCCACCAACGGCACGTACCTGGACCGGAACCGCCTGACGACGCCGACCCCGATCCCGCTGGGGGCCCCGATCCGCATCGGCAAGACCGTCATCGAGCTGCGGAAGTAGTACGACTTATGAGCGAGCGGAGCGAGCGAGCCGCGGCGGTCCACTCGACGGCCCCGAGCGTGCTCCCGACCGGAGGGTGGGCAGTGTGGCTCGACGAGACCGGCTGTACCCCGAGCCGACAGGTGAGGTGCGCATGAGTCTTTCCCTGCGCTTCGCCGCCGGATCGCACAAGGGCATGATCCGGGAGGGCAACGAGGACTCGGGTTACGCCGGACCGCGGCTGCTCGCCATCGCCGACGGCATGGGCGGTCAGGCCGCGGGCGAGGTCGCCTCGTCCGAGGTGATCTCCACCCTCGTCCAGCTCGACGACGACGTCCCCGGCTCCGACATCCTCACCTCCCTCGGCACCGCCGTGCAGCGCGCCAACGACCAGCTGCGCGTCATGGTCGAGGAGGACCCGCAGCTCGACGGCATGGGCACCACTCTGACCGCGCTGCTGTGGACGGGCCAGCGGCTGGGCCTGGTGCACGTCGGCGACTCCCGCGCCTATCTGCTGCGCGACGGCCAGCTCACCCAGATCACGCAGGACCACACCTGGGTGCAGCGCCTCGTCGACGAGGGCCGGATCACCGAGGAGGAGGCCACCACGCATCCGCAGCGCTCGCTGCTGATGCGGGCCCTGGGCAGCGGCGACCGCGTGGAGCCGGATCTGTCGATCCGCGAGGTCCGCGCCGGTGACCGCTATCTGATCTGCTCCGACGGTCTCTCCGGTGTCGTCAGCCACCAGACGCTGGAGGAGACGCTCGCCAGCTACCACGGTCCGCACGAGACGGTCCAGGAGCTGATCCAGCTCGCGCTGCGCGGCGGCGGTCCCGACAACATCACCTGCATCGTCGCCGACGTCCTCGACGTCGACGGCAACGAGGCGCTGGCCGGGCAGCTCAACGACACCCCGGTCATCGTCGGCGCGGTCGCCGAGAACCAGCACCAGCTCAGCGACCCGAGCACCCTGCAGACCCCGGCCGCCCGCGCCGCCGAACTGGGCCGCGGCCGGGACGTCCCGCCGCAGGCCCCCGGCGGCGCCTTCGGCCCGCCCGGCAGCGGGGACGACGCCGACGGCGAGGTGCCGGGCTCGTTCGGCGCCTTCGCCGACGAGGACTTCGTCAAGCCGCGGCGCCGCGGCACCTGGATCAAGCGGTCGCTCTTCTCCGCGCTCGCCCTGGCCGTCGTCGGCGGCGGGCTCTACGCGGGCTACCGCTGGACACAGACCCAGTACTTCGTCGGCGTCAAGGACAACCACGTCGCGCTCTACCGGGGCCTGAACCAGGACCTCGCGTGGATCACACTGAACAAGGTCGATCAGGACCACCCCGAGATCGAACTCAAGTACCTACCGCTGTACCAGCGGAACCAGGTCAAGGAGACGATCCCGGCCGACAGCCGCGACGAGGCGACCCTCAAGGTCACCGAGCTGGGCAAGCAGGCGCACGCCTGTCTGAGCAAGCAGCAGCGGGAGGCCGCCGAACGCGCCGCGGCCAAGGCCAAGAAGGACCGGGAGAAGGCGCAGCAGGAGCACGGCAAGACCGACGGCACGACCGGTCACCAGCCCGTTGCTCCCGGCACTCCCACGGCCCCCGGCGACCGGACCGCGACGTCCGGCACCCCCGGTGCGCTCGTGTCCCCGTCGACTCCCCCGGCCGACATCACCAGCCAGGCCCCCTCCGAGGAGCAGTTGAAGCTGGAAAAGAATTGCAGCACCCAGCAGTGAGGGCGTAGGGGGCCGTACACGTCATGAGCAGTACCACCAACACCACCACGATCGGCACCATCGGAGCCCCGAGCCGCCGCAACACCGAGCTGGCGCTGCTCGTCTTCGCGGTGATCATCCCGGTCTTCGCGTACATCAACGTCGGGCTCGCCAAGGAACAGACGATCCCCGCCGGGGTCTTCGGCTACGCCCTCGGGCTGGCGCTGCTGGCGGGCGTCGCGCACCTCGTCGTCCGTAAGTGGGCGCCGTACGCCGACCCGCTGATGCTGCCGATCGCCACCCTCCTCAACGGTCTCGGGCTGGTCTTCATCTGGCGGCTCGACCAGGAGCCGGCGATCACCACCCCGAAGCTGGGCGGCCCGATGGCGCCCGGCCAGCTGATGTGGTCGACGCTGGGTGTCGCCCTCTTCCTCGGCGTGCTGATCCTGCTCAAGGACCACCGCGTCCTGCAGCGCTACACCTACATCTCGATGGTGGTCGCGCTGGTGCTGCTGATCGCGCCGATCTTCTTCCCCGCCCGCTACGGCGCGCGCATCTGGATCACGCTGCCGGGCATCGGTTCGCTGCAGCCCGGTGAGTTCGCGAAGATCGTCATCGCGGTGTTCTTCGCCGGGTACCTGATGGTGAAGCGGGATGCGCTGGCGCTGGCCAGCCGCCGGTTCATGGGGCTGTACCTGCCGCGTGGCCGGGACCTCGGCCCGATCCTCGTCATCTGGGCGCTGAGCCTGATGATCCTGGTCTTCGAGACCGACCTGGGTACCTCGCTGCTCTTCTTCGGTCTCTTCGTGATCATGCTGTACGTCGCGACCGAGCGCACCAGCTGGATCGTCTTCGGTCTGCTGCTGAGCGCCGGTGGCGCCGTCGCGGTGGCCACCTTCGAGTCCCATGTGCAGGTCCGTGTGCACAACTGGCTCAACCCGCTGGAGAAGCTGGACGGCGGTGTCACCGAGACCGCGCAGTCGATGTACTCCTTCGGCTCCGGCGGCATCCTCGGCTCCGGTCTCGGCCAGGGCTACTCCCGGCTGATCGGCGGCATCGCACCGAAGAGCGACTACATCCTCGCCACCGTCGGCGAGGAGACCGGGCTGGCCGGTCTGATGGCCGTCCTGCTGCTGTACGGCCTGCTCATCGAGCGGGGCATCCGCACGGCGCTCGCGGCCCGCGACCCGTTCGGCAAGCTGCTGGCCATCGGCCTGTCCGGCGCCTTCGCGCTCCAGGTCTTCGTCGTCGCCGGCGGTGTGACGGGCCTGATCCCGCTGACCGGTATGACGATGCCGTTCCTCGCCCAGGGTGGTTCGTCCGTCATCGCCAACTGGGCGCTGGTCGGGATCCTGCTGCGGATCAGCGACACCGCCCGGCGGCCCGCCCCGGCCCCCGCCCCCTCCACCGACGCCGAGATGACCCAGGTGGTCCGCCCGTGAACAAGCCCCTGCGCCGGGTCGCGATCTTCTGCGGCCTGCTCGTCCTCGCCCTGCTCGTCCGCGTCAACTGGGTGCAGTTCGTCCAGGCCGACGAGTTGAAGAACGACGACAACAACCGCCGTGTCGCCATCGAGCGGTACAGCAAGCCGCGCGGCGACATCATCGTCGGCGACAAGCCGGTCACCGGTTCCACGACGACCGGCGTCGGCGACTTCAAGTACAAGCGGACGTACAAGGACGGCAAGATGTGGGCCCCGGTCACGGGGCACGCCTCGCAGGCGTTCGGCGCCAACCAGCTGGAGAATCTGTACGACAAGATCCTCACCGGCACCGACGACCGGCTCTTCTTCAGCCGCACCGTCGACATGCTGACCGGCCGCAAGCAGGAGGGCGGTGACGTCGTCACCACCCTCAACGCCAAGGCCCAGAAGGCCGCCTTCGAGGGACTGGGTAACAAGAAGGGCGCGGTCGCCGCGCTCAACCCGGAGACCGGCGCGATCCTCGCGCTGGCCACGGCGCCTTCGTACGACCCGTCCGTCTTCGCCGGGATGACCGACAAGGACTCCGAGAACTACAACGCGCTGCTGAAGAAGAACAACCCGGACGACCCGACGCTCAACCGCGCGCTGCGCCAGACGTACCCGCCCGGCTCCACCTTCAAGGTCGTCACCGCGGCGGCGGCGCTGGAGAACGGTCTCTACACCGACATCGACGCCCCGACGCGGTCGCCGCTGCCGTATTACCTGCCGGACACCAACCACGTCCCGCTGCCGAACGAGGGCAACATCCCCTGCAAGGACGCCAGCCTCCGCGAGGCGCTGCGGTGGTCGTGCAACACCGTCTTCGGCAAGATCAGCGCCGACCTCGGCAACAAGAAGATGATGTCCGAGGCGGAGAAGTTCGGGTTCAACAACCCGAAGGTCGACACCCCGGTCCGTCTCGCCGAGAGCATCTACCCGGAGGACAACCGCCCGCAGAACGCCCAGGCGGGCATCGGCCAGGCGTCGAACCGCGCCACCCCGATGCAGATGGCCATGGTCACCGCGGCGATCGCCAACGGCGGCAAGCTGATGGAGCCGTACATGGTCGACAAGCTGGTCGCGCCCAACCTCAACGTCGTGGAGCAGCACACGCCGAAGGAGATGAGCCAGCCGCTCAAGCCGGAGAACGCCCAGAAGCTCCAGGACATGATGGAGACCGTCGTCAAGAACGGTACGGGTACCTCCGCGCAGATCCCGGGCGTGACGGTCGGTGGCAAGACCGGTACCGCGCAGCACGGTGAGGGCAACAGCGAGAACCCGTACGCGTGGTTCATCTCCTACGCGAAGACCGACAAGGGCACCCCGGTCGCCGTCGCCGTCGTCATTGAGGGTTCCGACACACTTCGCGGTGACATCGCGGGTGGCAAGCTCGCCGCCCCGATCGCGAAGAGCGTGATGGAAGCGGTGCTCAGCGACAAGAAGTGACTCCTGGGCAGGGCCGTACCGGTCAGATATCAGGTTGCTGTTACGGCCCGGCCCGGTGCAACGCGCCGGGTACCGTATGCCCGGACAGCACACCGCCGGACCACACACGGGTGCGGTCGGGACTGACGGAGAGGGCTGGAGAAGCTTATGGATGAGCCGCGTCGCCTCGGCGGCCGGTACGAGCTGGGCTCGGTGCTCGGTCGCGGTGGCATGGCCGAGGTGTACCTCGCCCACGACAGCCGCCTGGGCCGCACCGTGGCGGTGAAGACGCTGCGGGTGGACCTCGCCCGTGACCCGTCCTTCCAGGCCCGGTTCCGCCGTGAGGCCCAGTCGGCCGCCTCGCTGAACCACCCGTCCATCGTCGCGGTCTACGACACCGGCGAGGACTACGTCGACGGCGTCTCGATCCCGTACATCGTCATGGAGTACGTCGACGGTTCCACGCTGCGGGAGCTGCTGCACTCCGGGCGGAAGCTGCTGCCCGAGCGGTCCCTGGAGATGACCATCGGGGTGCTCCAGGCGCTGGAGTACTCGCACCGCGCCGGCATCGTCCACCGTGACATCAAGCCCGCCAACGTCATGCTCAACCGCACCGGCCAGGTCAAGGTCATGGACTTCGGCATCGCCCGTGCGATGGGCGACGCCGGGATGACCATGACGCAGACCGCCGCGGTCATCGGCACGGCGCAGTACCTCTCCCCCGAGCAGGCCAAGGGCGAGCAGGTCGACGCCCGCTCCGACCTCTACTCCACCGGCTGTCTGCTCTACGAGCTGCTCACCGTCCGGCCGCCGTTCATCGGTGACTCGCCGGTCGCCGTGGCGTACCAGCATGTGCGCGAAGAGCCGCAGAAGCCCAGCACCTTCGATCCCGAGATCACGCCGGAGATGGACGCCATCGTCCTCAAGGCGCTGACCAAGGATCCGGACTACCGCTATCAGTCGGCCGACGAGATGCGCGCCGACATCGAGGCGGCGCTGGACGGCCAGCCGGTCGCGGCGGCCTCGGCGATGGGTGCGGGCGGTTTCGACCAGGACCAGCCCACGACGATGCTGCGGCCGCAGGACCCGGGCGCGCAGACCGCGATGCTGCCGCCGATGAACCCCGACGACGGTGGCTACGGCTACGACGAGCGGCCCTCGGGCCGTCGCGCCGGTGCCTCCGGTCCGCCGAAGAAGAGCCACACCTCGACGATCCTGCTGGCAGTCGCCGGTGTCCTCGTCCTGGTCGGTGCGATCTTCATCGGTAAGGCGATGTTCAGCGGCGGCAAGACCGGCAACGGGGTGACGGCGCCCAACGTCGTCGGCGAAACGCTGGCGCAGGCGAAGGATTCCGCCCGGAACAACGGCGATCTGAAGATCTCCAAGAGCGGCAGCGAGGCCTGCGAGAACGTCGACAAGGGCCAGATCACCAAGCAGGAACCGGCGGAAGGCGCCGCCATCGACGAGGGCGGCACGATCAACGTCACGATGTGCACCGGCCCCAAGCAGGTGCAGGTCCCCAACGTCCGCGGCTTCAGCGAGAGCGAGGCCCGGTCCGAGCTGAAGGCCAAGGGCTTCGAGAACGTCGAGGTCACGCAGAAGGTCGCCGACCAGGACCCGGGCACCGTCCTCGACCAGGACCCGAAGCCGGGCGCCAGCAAGCCGAAGAGCGCCACGATCACGCTGACGGTCGCCAAGGCCAACCCGAAGGTGAAGGTCCCCGACGTCCTCGGCAACGACTTCGCCTCGGCGGAGAAGCAGCTGAAGGACCTCCAGCTCCAGGTCACCAAGCAGGAGCAGGAGGTGTCCGACCCGGCGCAGGTCGGCAAGGTCACCGCCATGGATCCGGCGGGCCAGAGCGAGGTCGACGTCAACACCACGGTCACGCTGACCGTCGGCAAGGCGGCGGCGCAGAAGCCGGTGCCCAATGTCGTCGGCCAGAAGGTGAAGGACGCGAAGAAGGCGCTCCAGGACGCCGGGTTCACCAACATCCAGTTCGCGGACGGCAGCAACCAGGACGACAACGCCCACGTCATGCAGCAGGACCCCACGGGCGACACCCCGTCCGACCCCGCCTCCACGACGGTGACGCTGACCACCATCGGCGGTGGCGGCGGTGACCACGGGGACGGCGGCGGCTGGCCGTTCGGCTGATCCCACCAGCGGCACACATGAGCCCCGGCCCCTTGTGAAGGGGCCGGGGCTCATGTCATGTGCGGTGGGGCCGTCCGCCGGCTTGCGGGGGCCGCGCGGTCAGCGCAGTTCCTCCGGCGGGGTGCGGTCCGCGTCGACCTTCTCGGTGCGCTCCAGCTCGCCCCAGACGATGTAGCGGTAGTTCGAGGTGTAGACCGGGGTGCAGGTCGTCAGCGTGATGTAGCGGCCGGCCTTGTCCTTCCCGGACTCCTTGGGGATCCGGTCGAGGACGTCGACGTTGTACTTCGAGGTCTGGTCGAGCACCGCGTAGACCTTGTAGACGTACCAGGTGTCCTTGGTCTCGAAGACAATCGGGTCGCCCTCGTGGAGCTTGTCGATGTTGTGGAACTTCGCACCGTGGCCGTCCCGGTGGGCGGCGAGGGTGAAGTTGCCCTTCTTGTCCTGCGGCAGCCCGGACGCGATCGGCTTGGTGTAGTAGCCGGCCACGCCCTCGTTGAGGATCTCGGAGCCGGTGCCCTTCTTGACCAGCACCTCGCCGTTCTTCATCGCCGGAACGTGCAGGAAGCCGATGCCGTCCTTGGTGTCCAGCTTCCCCGGCCCCTTCGGCGAGGGGGCGGCCCAGTGGCGGCGCACCTCGTCGCCCTGTTTGTCGGCGGCGCGGTCGGCGAGAACGTTCGTCCACCACAGCGAGTACACGACGAACAGGCCGAGGATCAGCCCGGCGGTGATCAGCAGTTCGCCGATCACGCTGATCACGGCGGCGATGGAGCGGCGCATCCGGCGTGGTCGGTTCGGCGGCGCGGACCGTTCGATGTCCTCGTCATGGCCCGTGGCAGTCACCGCGTAGTACCCCTCTTACCTTCGGTCAGCCGGTGAGCGCATCCGGTTCGCCCTTGCTCCGCGGCTGCGCCGCGACCATCTTGCCCCAGACGATCATCCGGTAGGTACTGGTGAATTCCGGGGTGCAGGTCGTGAGGGTGAGGTAGCGGCCCGGCGTCTTGAAACCGGACCCCTGTGGCACCGGCTGGATGACGCTGACATTTTGCGGGCTGGTCTGCGGGAGGATGCTCTCCATCTCGTACGTGTAGTACGTACTCTGCGTCTCCACGACGATCTTGTCGCCCGGGTTGAGCTTGTTGATGTAGCGGAACGGCTCGCCGTGGGTGTTGCGGTGGGCGGCCACCGCGAAGTTGCCCTTCTTGTCCCAGGGCATCGCCGTGTTGATCCCGCTGCTCTTGTCGTAGTGCCCGACCATGCCCCGGTCCAGCACCGAGTGCTTGTCGATGCCCTCGGCGATCGGCGCCTTCACGTCCAGCTTCGGGATGTACATGATGGCGAAGCGCTCGCCCGGGACCAGCGACTTCTTCTCGCCGCCGCCCTCCTGCCACTGGTGCTGGAGGGTGTTGGCGGCGCCGCCCGCCTCCTGCTGGGCGAGGACGTTGGTCCACCACAGCTGGTAGGTGACGAACAGCAGCATGACCACGCCGAGCGTGATGAACACTTCGCCGATGGCGCGGCTGGCGATGAGGCTCAGGCTCTCCTTCGCGGCGCGGGCGGCGCGGCGGGCCTCCAGCCGGGAGGTGGGTGCGGGCGGCGGCGTCGGCGGGGCGCCGGTGGCCGCGCCGCCGCGCCTGCCGCGACGACCGCCGCGCTTCGCCGCCTGCTGGGCCGCCTTTCGGCGGGCGGCGCGTCCGCCGGGGGCCGGGGCGTCCGCTGTTTCACGTGAAACGTCCTCGGGGGAGTCCCCCTCGGTTTCACGTGAAACCGAGGCCGTGTCCGACGCTGTTTCACGTGAAACGGCGTCACCGTCGAAGGTGCCGCCGCCCGGAGCCCCCGCCCGTTCCGCCTGGCGCAGCGCCATGGTCTCGTCGTCGGCCACCGGTCCGGCGTTGGGGGACGGTACGGCGGGAGCGGGCGGTCTCCGGGTCTGGGGGCGGGCGACCGCGGGGCCGAACGCCGGGACCTGGTCCGGGCCCTCGGCGGTGTGGCGGCCCACGGGCGTCTCGGGCCCGAATCCGGTGGCGGGGGCGGGTGGTACGGCCTCCGCCGGTGTCTCCTCCGCCGCCGGGCGGGGGCGGAACCACGGGGAGGCGTGGCCGGGCGCCGGTGAGCCGGTGAGCCGGGTGCCGGGGCTGCCGGGCGTGGGGGCGCCGGTGGCTGCCGGGCCGGTGGGCCCCGGCTCCTCGCCGGGTGCGGTGTCCGCACCGCCGCCCGGGCTCGGCAGCGGGTCCATCAACGGGTCGTTGAGCTGTCCCACCGCCGCCTCGAACGCCGCGTCCCCGCCGTACGGATCGTGGGGGGTGCCGTCACGCTCGGGGCGTGTGGCGGTCACGCGCCGGCCTTGCCGACCACCGGGGCGAGCCCCGTCGAGCGCTCCACCGCTCCCGCGTCACCGCAGGCGACGAGCCAGTTGGCGAGCATCCGGTGGCCCCACTCGGTGAGCACCGACTCGGGGTGGAACTGGACGCCCTCCACGGGCAGTTCACGGTGGCGCAGCCCCATCGCGATGCCGTTGTCGGTCCAGGCGGTGACGGTCAACTCGTCCGGCACCGTGCCCTCCTGGACGGCGAGCGAGTGGTAGCGGGTGGCCGTGAACGGCGAGGGCAGACCGCTGAAGACGCCGTCGCCCGCGTGCGAGACCAGCGAGGTCTTGCCGTGCAGCAGCTCGGGGGCGCGGCCGACCACGCCGCCGTAGGCGACCGCCATGGACTGCATGCCCAGGCAGACGCCGAAGACCGGGACGCCGGTCTCCGCGCAGTGCCGGACCATGTCGATGCAGACCCCGGCCTCTTCCGGCGCGCCCGGGCCGGGTGACAGCAGCACCCCGTCGAAGCCGTCCTGCGCATGGGCGGGGGTGACCTCGTCGTTGCGCAGCACCTCGCACTCGGCACCGAGTTGGTAGAGGTACTGCACGAGGTTGAAGACGAAGCTGTCGTAGTTGTCGACGACGAGAATGCGGGCACTCATCGGACGGCTGCCATCCCTTGATCGACCGTGACGTCATTGAAGGGGAGCAGCGGCTCCGCCCACGGAAAGACGTACTGGAAAAGCACGAAGACGACCGCCAGCACCAGCACCAGGGAAATCAGCGCCTTCACCCATGTGTTGCCCGGCAAATGCCGCCAGATCCAGCCGTACATGCTGTCCCTACTCGCCGATGACGGTGTCGATTGCCCCACCAGACTACGGGGCGAGGAGGGGCCCGGGTGGGTCAGCCGGACAAAGCCGGGGGCCTTCCGGCCGCCACCGGCTGCGTCGCGTCCAGATGTGCCCAGGTGATGAGCCGGTGACTGTGTCCCCACTCCGGCTCGCAGGTGGTCAGGGTCAGATAGCGGCCGGGTCCGCGGTAGCCGGAGGCGCGGGGCACGGGGTCGATCACGCCGATGTCGTCGGGCAGCGTCCGGTAGGGCCGCCGGTCGATGCGGTAGGTGAACCAGGTGGTGCCGTCGGAGACCACCACCGCGTCGCCGGGCCGCAGCAGCGGGAAGTCCTTGAACGGATCGCCGTACGTGCGCCGGTGCCCCGCGACGGCGAAGTTGCCCACCGCACCGAGGTGCGCGGTGGCCGCGTAGTGCCCGAGGCCGCGCCGCAGCACGCCGGTGCCGGTGCCTTCGAGGACCGGCTTGGACCAGTCGGCGCCGAGGCGGGGGATGTACATGACGGCGAACGCCGCGCCGCTCCCGTACGGGCGGGGGCTGCCGGACGGCGCCGGGGCGGTGGACGGACCGGGGCGCGCCGCGCCTGCCGCTGGCGCGGCGGCCGACCAGCGTTCCTGGAGGCGGCCGATCTCCTGGTCCATGGCGTTGTCGGCGCGCACGCCGGTCCAGAAGAGGAGGTAGCAGACGAAGAGCACGATGAGCGTGCCGGTCGTGACGCACAGCTCGCTGAGAGTCCGGACGATCCACCGCACCGTCACCGGCCGCGCCCCTTCCCGTCGCCGTCACCGGCGCGCGGGCGGGGGACACCCCTACGGCTGCACCGGCTGTGCGTAGTGGAGCTCCACTGTGCCGGAGTAGCCGGGGAGAGTCACCGCCTCGCGCGGGTCGACTTTCCAGCCGAGCCCGTAGGCGTTGACGTACTGGAGGTAGTTCTGGATCGCGGGTGCCTCGGTCAGCGCGCGGTTGAGGGCGTCCCGGTCACCGACGGCGGTGATCTTGTAGGGCGGGGAGTAGACGCGGCCCTGGAGGATGAGGGTGTTGCCGACGCAGCGCACCGCGCTGGTGGAGATCAGCCGCTGGTCCATGACCTCGATGCCCTTGGCGCCGCCCCGCCACAGCGCGTTCACCACGGCCTGGAGGTCCTGCTGGTGGATGACGAGGTCGTTGGGCTGCGGTTCGGGGACGCCGGGGATCTTGGCGGTGGCGTTCGGCGGGGCGTCGGTGAGGGTGACCGAGAGGCCCTCGCCCTTCAGCTTCTCCGTGCCCGCCCGCTCCTCCAGCGCCCTGAGCTTGGTCTCCTCCGCGCGGGAGGTGCCGTTGTCGCGCCGGGCGAGGGCCTCGACGTCCGCGCGGAGCGTCGCGTTGCGTTCGTCGTGGGCGCCGTTCTTCTGGCTCCGTTGCTGGATGAGGTCGGAAAGGCGGAGCATGGAGTCGTCGGAGCGCAGATCGGTGCCGCGCGCGGTGTCGAAGCTGAGCCAGAACATCAGGCCCGCGAGCGCGAAGACGGCGAGTGTGAGCAGGCGTACGGGTCGCAGCCGCGAGCGGGCCGGGCGGCCGGAGGAGTCAGCTGAAGTGCTCAACGTACCCTTGCTCCTTACGACGCCGCGGAAGCACTACGCTAACGGACGCCCCGGGGCGTCGAACCGCTCCCCGGCGCATCCGTCCGGCTCCCGCCCGTACGCCCGCGCGGACGGGGGCACCTCCCGCTCAAGAGGAGTCGAGAGCGGAAGAGCAGCGCATCGACAGGAGAGTTCCTCGTGCCGAAGTCACGGATCCGCAAGAAGGACGACTTCACGCCGCCGCCGGCGAAGACCACCAGCCTGAAGATGAATTCCGGCCGTGGCTGGGTCGCCCCGGTGATGCTGGCGATGTTCCTGATCGGGCTCGCCTGGATCGTGCTGTACTACGTCTCCGAGGCCGATCTGCCGGTCAAGGCGATGGGCGACTGGAACATCGTGTGCGGATTCGGCTTCATCGCGGTGGGCTTCGGCGTCTCCACGCAGTGGAAGTGACGCAAGCCCTGCCCAAGGCCATCCACACAGTTATCCACAGCCGGGGAAAACTTCAGAAGATCTGTGGATAACCTCTCGGGACATTGACGCCGGTGTGACCGGCCACGCCCGTCCCGGTGAGCTGCTTCCCCCTTACGTACTGGGGAAACGCAGGTTCGTACGATCCGGGACGGGCGTTCCCCACAGCGTGCACAAGATCCGCCACGCACTGTGGACAACACCGTGGAACGGGCCCGCGGAGAGCCGTTACCCCCAGGCCCGCGTCGGCCCTCAGCCGGTCAGCTGGAACGTCCGCAGCACGACCACGGCGATGATCACCAACAGCGCGGCGACACACGTCAGGGTGTGCACCAGTGTCCGGCGCTCACGCGGCGCATGGACCATGCCGTACGCCACCGCCGCGCCCACCACCAGGCCGCCGACATGCGCCTGCCAGGCGATATTCGGCCACAGGAAGGTGAAGACGAGGTTGAGGCCCAGCAGGATCAGCACGGGCTTCATGTCGTAGTTCAGCCGCCGCAGCAGCACCGCGGTGGCGCCCAGCAGACCGAAGATCGCGCCGGAGGCGCCGAGCGAGGGCTGGTTCTGCGCGGCGAGCAGATACGACAGCGCGCTGCCGCCCAGCCCGGCGAGCAGATAGAGCGCGGTGTAGCGCAGCCGGCCGAGCGCGGCTTCCAGGGGCGGGCCCAGCCACCACAGGGACAGCATGTTGAACGCGATGTGCGGGATCTCCTGGTGCAGGAAGACCGCGGTGATCAAGCGGTACCACTGGCCCTCGGCGACCCCGACGAGCTGGTAGTGCTGCGGGTCGAAGGCCAGGCCGATCAGGTCGAGGCGTCCGACGAGACCGCTGGAGGCGTAGACCGCGATGAAGACGGCGACGTTGAGGCCCAGCAGGATCTTGGTGACCAGCTTGGGGTCGGAGGCGACGGCGCCGCCCGCGAGGGTGCGCGGGGTGGTGGCGTGCGCCGAGTGGCCCGTGCCGCTGCCGGTGCGTACGCACTCCGGGCACTGGAAGCCGACCGAGGCGCTGACCATGCACTCGGGGCAGATCGGCCGCTCGCAGCGGGTGCAGGTGACGCCCGTCGCACGGTCGGGATGGCGGTAGCAGCCCGGCAGGCCGCTCGCGCCGCCCGCGCCCTGCGGCTCCTGCGGGGTGCCTGGCACCTGGTCCATCGCTCGGTCGTCCTCTCTGCGGCTGGACGCGTCATCACAACACACCCGCCCACCACCGGGCCAGCACGTGGGGCGCCCCGCCTGGTCTACGACCGGACGGGGCGCAAGGTTCCCGGGGACGGCGGGCGCGACGGCGCCCGGGTCAGCTCTCGCGGTTCTCGATGACGACCGACTCGATGACGATGTCCTGCACCGGGCGGTCGGTGCGCGGGTTGGTCTGGGTGGCGGCGATCGCGTCCACGACCTTCTTGCCCGCCTCGTCGGCGACCTCACCGAAGATGGTGTGCTTGCCGGTCAGCCAGGCGGTCGGCGCGACGGTGATGAAGAACTGCGAGCCGTTGGTGCCCGGACCGGCGTTGGCCATGGCGAGCAGGTACGGCTTGGTGAAGGCCAGGTCGGGGTGGAACTCGTCGGCGAACTCGTACCCCGGGCCGCCGGTGCCGTTGCCGAGCGGGTCGCCGCCCTGGATCATGAAGCCGCTGATCACGCGGTGGAAGACGGTGCCGTCGTAGAGCTTGTCCGTGGACTTCTGGCCGGTCGCCGGGTTGGTCCACTCCCGCTCGCCCGCGGCGAGCTGGACGAAGTTCTTCACCGTCTTGGGGGCGTGGTTCGGCAGCAGCCGAAGGGTGATGTCGCCCTGGTTGGTCTTCAGGGTGGCGTAGAGCTGCTCAGCCACGGATCTGCCTTCCATGAGTCTTCGCTGATCGGGCTCCGATCCTCGCACGGACCGCCGCGAGGCGCGGCCCGTGCCGCGCCCCGCCCCGGCGCGGACGGCCCCGACGGCGGGCACGCACCCGGCCTCGTCGCCGACGCACCCGCCATGACCCGGATGCCCGCGCGTACATGCCGTGCGGCGGACGAGCAGGCATGATCGTCAACTGGGTGGACAGGCGAGACAGCAGAGCTGGGGGAGCAGCCCCCACGGACCCGGACACGCCACCGAGGAGGAGGATCCAGTGACCCGCAAGGACAGCGTGCGCGCCGCGACCGGTTCGGCCAGGGACAGCGTGCGGCACGCCGCTGAGGTGGTGGCTCCGTACGCCGGTACGGCCAGGGACACCGCGGTGCAGTTCGCCCAGGAGGCGCGGACGCGTGTGGCGCCGATGATGGCGGAGGCCGCGCAGCAGGCCCGCACCCGGGTGGCCCCCATGGTGTCGGATGCCGCGCAGCAGGCCCGCGCCCGCTACGACACCCATCTGGTGCCGCGTATCGAGCACGCCCGTGGCGCGCTGCCGCCGAAGGTGGACGCGGCGGCGTGCCGTGCCGCCCATCGCACCCGCTGTGCGGCACGGCAGGCCGCGGACTACGCCGCACCCCGGGTGGAGAGCGCCGTGCACTCCGCCCGCGCGGCCGCCGAACCCGTCCGCGACGAGGCGTTCGCCCGTGGCACCGCGGCGCTCGCGGCACTGCGCGGCGAGGTGACCGCCGCCGAGATCGAGAAGCTGGCGCGGAAGAACCGCTGCCGGGCCCGGGCCGGGAAGGCCGCCAAGCGGCTGCTGGTGGTGGGGCTGCTGGCCGGGGGCGCCGTCGCCGCCTGGAAGTGGTGGGACAAGCAGGCCAACCCGGACTGGCTGGTGGAGCCGCCCGCCCCCACCGAGGTGAACGAACGCGGCCGGCTCAGCTCCGTCGACGGCAGCGGGTCCACGGCGCGGACCGACGGCCAGGACGAGGACAAGGAGCACGGCGACGGCCCGGGCGGAGCGTCGGCCTGACGCGGAACCCGGCCTGCGCGGGGCGTCGGCCTGACGCGACGGCTCGGCTTCTCCGCCAGGAGCCGTACCCGGCCCGACGCCTCGGGTCGGCCGCCCCGGCCCCGCACACCCATCGGTGCCCGCCACCCCGGTAGGTGGCGGGCACCGATGCGTACAGGCGGTACGCGCACGCCCAGGGCACCGCGTTGTTTCACGGGAAACAACGCGCCCTCACCCCTCAAGACCGCCGACGTTTCACGTGAAACGACCACCGTCCCAGCCCGACCGCGCCGGTTTCACGTGAAACAGCCCCACCGCCACAGCCCTCTCGTACGGGCACCGAGCAGGCCGGAGGAGGCAGAGGGCCGAGCAGCGGCGGGGCGGCCCGGGACGGGCGCGTCCACCGGCCGCCTCCGCGGTCACCCGGCCGTGCGGCGGGCGCCCGCGGAGGCCATGCCGAGCCAGGTGTGCGGGTTGCCCTCCCAGCACCAACCCAGCTTCGGCGCCCGTCGGCTGATCCACAGCGCGGGCACCCGGCGGTCACCGGAGCGCGAGCCGCCGAGGGAGAAGCACTTGTTCTTGACCAGCACCTGCGGGTACTGGGTCAGGAGCGCGACGCCCTCCTCGACGGTGAGCGGCGTACGGCCGCGCCCCTCGATGGTCCCCAGGGCGTCGCGGGGCACGGCACCGCAGAACTCCTCGCCCCGCTCGACGTCGCACAACAGATAGACGGCCGACTCGGGGGCGCCGGTCCGCCCGATCGAGACGAACCGCTCCAGCGCACCGGGCTCGAAGGAGCCGTCGACGAAGCCGGGTTCGCGGCCGCCGAGCAGCGCGGTGCGGGCCATCGCCTCCTCGACGGGCACCAGCGCACGCGGTACGACCAGCACGAACGGCACCCGGCCGCCCTCCGGCCCACGCCCCTCGGGCGCCACGGCCACGGCGCTCTCCCTCAACGACGCCACCAGCGCCCGGAACCCGTCCACGTCCTGCCCGGCCAGCTCCGGGTACCCCTGTGCGATCAGATTCGCCAGCTGCCGGTCGAACTCGGCCCCGGCATCGAAGCTCTCACGTACTTCCGTCACTGCCTGCTCGCTCAACTCGGTTCCTCCTGTGAAGGGTTCGAGAAGGTCGCCGCCCATGGAAGAGGCGGCCATAAGGCGTGGACCAAAGTACAGAAACCATGGGGAATGGTGGGGATCAGACGGCGGGATGCGGTGCACGGCCGCTGTCGAGCACCGCTTGTTGAGCACCGCTGCACCGCGGCCTGGTGACGCCGTCCGCTCCCTCGCGACGGAGAGCCGCCTCCAGGTCCAGGTGGCCGCAAGCCTCCAGATCCCGTGCGCCCTGACGGCTACGCCCTGACCGCCGCTGCCCGCTCCGGCAAGAGGCCCGGGTCATCGACTCGGGTCTCTGCGCTCGGCCGCCTCCCGGCCATCGCCGCCCCCGCGCCCACCGCACGCACACAAAAACGCCCCCCGACCCCGCGTTTCCGCAGGTCAGAGGGCGTTTCCTATGTGGAGCCTAGGGGAGTCGAACCCCTGACATCTGCCATGCAAAGACAGCGCTCTACCAACTGAGCTAAGGCCCCGTCGCCGACCAGGGTACCTGGTGCGGGGGCGCTTTCCCGACCGGGTATCGCCCGGGACCGTCGCTCTCCGTAGGATGCTTCGCAAGATTCGCGGCAGCGAAGCGCGACCGGGGAGATGGGGAGACGGCATGGACGCAGCACAGCAGGAAGCCACCGCGCGGGCCCGGGAGCTGCAGCGGAATTGGTACGGGGAACCGCTCGGTGCCCTCTTCCGCCGCCTCATCGACGATCTCGGGCTCAACCAGGCCCGCCTCGCGGGGGTGCTCGGTCTGTCGGCGCCGATGTTGTCGCAGCTGATGAGTGGTCAGCGGGCGAAGATAGGCAACCCCGCCGTGGTCCAGCGGGTCCAGGCGCTCCAGGAGTTGGCCGGTCAGGTCGCCGACGGCAGCGTCAGCGCCGCCGAGGCCACCGACCGGATGGACGAGATCAAGAAGACCGCGGGGGGTTCGGTGCTGAGCAACACCGCGCAGACCGTCTCGTCGACCGGTTCGACCACCGTGCGGCGCGTGGTGCGCGAGATCCAGTCGCTGCTCCGGTCGGTTTCGGACGCGGGAGAGATCATCGAGGCGGCGAACGCCCTCGCCGCCACCCACCCGGAGCTGGCAGAGTTCCTCCGGGTCTACGGTGCCGGCCGCACCGGGGACGCGGTCGCGCACTACGAGGCGCACCAGAGCTAGCCGTACAGCGGGCCGGTCACCGCGGGGTACGCACAGGTCAGAAAGCGACGGGGCACCATGGGTGAGATCTTCGCCGGGCGGTACGAGCTGGTCGACCCGGTCGGGCGCGGGGGTGTGGGCGCCGTCTGGCGCGCCTGGGACCACCGGCGGCGCCGCTATGTCGCCGCCAAGGTGCTCCAGCAGAGCGATGCGCACACCCTGCTGCGGTTCGTCCGCGAACAGGCGCTGCGGATCGACCATCCGCACGTCCTCGCCCCGGCGAGCTGGGCCGCCGACGACGCCAAGGTCCTGTTCACCATGGATCTGGTGCACGGCGGCTCGCTCGCCCACCTCATCGGCGACTACGGCCCGCTGCCCCCGCGGTACGTCTGCACCCTGCTCGACCAACTGCTCGCCGGGCTGACCGCGGTGCACGACGAGGGCGTGGTGCACCGCGACATCAAACCGGCGAACATCCTGCTGGAGGCGACCGGCACCGGCCGTCCGCATCTGCGCCTCTCCGACTTCGGCATCGCCATGCGCAAGGGTGAGCCGCGGCTCACCGAGACCAACTACGTGGTGGGCACGCCCGGGTACTTCGCGCCCGAGCAGATGCTCGGCGCCGAACCGGACTTCCCCGCCGACCTGTTCGCCGTCGGCCTGGTCGCGCTGTATCTGATCACCGGCACCAAACCGGACGCCGAGGCCCTGGTGCGGCACTTCACCGACCACGGCGTCCCGCACGCGCCCGAGGGCGTCCCGGAGCCGCTGTGGCAGGTGCTGGCGACGCTGCTGCACCCCGACCCGGACTCCCGGTTCCGTACCGCCACCGGCGCCCGGAAGGCGCTGCTGGCCGCCGTGGAGCTGCTGCCCGAGGCGGGGCTCGACGACGAGGCGGTCGAGGTCTTCGACCACATAGGTCCGCTGCCCGAGGGGTTCGGGCCGGACGGGCCACTCACCGCACCGCGCGACGGCGGCGCGGCCGGGGCGCCGGGCGGCGGCGCACCGCTCTCCCCGTCCGACACCGGAAGCTTCGTCCTCGCCCCGCCCGGACAGTCGCTGCCCCAGCCGCTCCCGCAGCCGCCCGCCACCCCGCCGGTCCCGTCGGCCGCCCCGCACGTCCCGGCCCCCGCGGTACCGCCGGGCACGCCGCCCTCGGGCACGTACCGGCCGACCGCGGGCTCCTGGCAGCAGCCGCCGGCGACCCGACCCTACACCTCGCCGCAGCCGCCCGCCGCGGCGCCGCCGGTGCCGTCCGGCGTCCCGGAGCGGACCGCGCCCGCGGCGGCGCGGCGCGCCGGGCCGCCGGCGAAGGTGGCGGTCCCGGTGTTCGTCGTCGCGCTGCTCTGCATCGCCTTCGGCATCTGGGCGCTCACCACCTCCTGACCGTCAGGGGGCGCCGGGAAACGCCCCGCTAGCGGCGCTCCGGCCGGCCGGGCGGGGTGCCCGGGGCGCGCGGGCCGGAGCGGGTGGGCTCCGCGGCGTGCGCCTGCGGCGACAGCGCGGGGCCGACGGCAGCAGTGGCGGTGGCCGTCCGGCGGGCCAGCAGCGTCCAGCCCCCGAGGACCGCCAGCAGCACCGCGCCGGTGGCGATCCCGGCGTAGCCCAGCGTCCGCAGGTTCCCGCCGCCCGTCTGCTCCCCGGCCGTCCCCTCGTCGCCGGGCGTCACCGAGAAGTCCCCGGCGGGCCCGGCGTACCCCGGCCCGGGCCGTGCCGCGCCGCGGACGTCCACCCGCAGCGTGAGGTCCGCGCCCTGCGGGAAGTACCGTGCGGCGTCGGGGTGGAGGGTGACCTCCAGGTAGTACCAGCCGGCCACCCGCATCGCGCGGATGTCGTCGGAGACGGCGAAGCGGTTGCCGTACGCCACGGGAGCGGTGAAGAGCTTGGAGGCGGCGGGCCGTCCGTCGTAGAAGACGAAGGTGTCGTCGTCGATCACGCCGCGCGCCGGGTTGTACGCGGTGACTCCGAGCGCCTTGGAGATGCCCTCGGCGGTGCCGGTGGCCGCGTTGGGCAGCTCCGCGCTGAGGTTGAGGCGCTGGCCCCAGTCGACCGGCACCCGGTAGAAACGGGACTCGCCGGGCCGGATGCGGTCCTTCCACAGGCCCGCGCCCACGGTGCCCGCGCTGTGGAAACCGGAGCCGCCACGGACCGTGCGTTTGGCGCCGGAGGCGGGCGGCGGGGGCGTGGCGGACGGGCGGCTGCTCTCGGCGGGCGTGGTCGGGGCGGCGCTCTTGAGGCCCGGCTCGGAGAGGTGGGTGATCTCGATGGGCCACGCCTGCGGCCCGGAGGTCGCCGAGCCCTCCCGGGTGACGACGAGGTAGTACGCCCCGGCGTTCTTGCACTGCGCGCTGTCGCCGTCGACGCCGCGGGTCGCGTAGTCGGCGATGGGGTAGGCCATGCCGTCCCCGCGGAACGCCGGATCGGCCTCGCGGTCGCAGATGGTGCCGTCGACGTCCTGGACGCTGATCTTGAGCCGGTCGGTGTGGTCCTCGACCTTGGTGCCCGGCGGCGGGGCGGCGACCACGGAGAAGTACGCGGTGGACCGGGCGTCGAGGGGGACGGTGTAGTACTTCTGCTCCCCCCGCTCGATGGAGTCGGTGTACGTCCCCTTGCCGATCTCCGGGGCGTCGGCCGCACTGGCCCGGCCCTTGACCGGGGTGGCGTCCGGCGCCGTGGTGTAGCGGGGCACCTTCGTGAGGTCCGCGGTGCCGTCGGCGGCGGACGCCGTGCCCACCGCGCCCGGCGCCCAGGCCACCGCCGAGAGCGCCGCCAACGCCACCGTGCTGTCGCGCAGCACCCTCCGTACCGCACACCCCGTCACCATGGCTCCCCCTGCACCGCGTTCCCCTGGTGTTCCTGCGCCTGCTGCTCCTGCCCCGGAACCGCCGGCGGCAACGGCTGCCCCGAGGTCCGCGGGTCCACCGGCCCGGCGCCGCCCGCCACGGGGCGGCGCGCGCGGAGGTAGGCCGCCGCGAGCCAGGCCAGCAGCAGGACGCCCACGCCGAGGGAGCATCCGGCCACCACCGGGCCCGGCTTCCACCCGCCACCGGATGCACCGGCGTTGCCGTCCGCGGGCACGGAGTCGCCGGACGCGGTGTGGGTGGCGCGGCCCGCGCCCGCCCCCGGGCCGGACTTCGCGGTGCCCGGTACGGCGACCCGCAGCACCACCCCGATCTCCGGGTTCCGGGCGATCTCGGCCGCCCCGGCGCCCAGGGTCACCGCGAGGTAGAAATTGCCCGCGCGGTGCACCGGGACGACATGGGTGCCGGACTCGTAGCGGTTGCTCCAGGCCACCGGCACCGTCCCCATCTGCAGCGACGTCGGCTTCCCGGCGTACAGCTTGCGCGGGGTGAACTCGCCGGTGCCGCTGCCCACCGGCACCCGGTCCGGTGTGTAGACCTGGGTGGCGGCGTAGGAGTAGTGGACGCCGCGGTCGTTGACCGTCGGCTCGTTGGCGAACTGCACGTCGTAGCGGAGCTGCTGGCCCCAGCCGACCGGCACCTTGTACCAGAGGGTCTGTGCGGGCAGCAGCCGGTCGCGCCAGACGCCCGGCTTCAGCGTCCGGGCGTCGTTGAAGCCGGTGCCGCCGCGGACGTCCTGCGGGGCGCTCGTGGGCAGCGTCGCGTCCTTGCCGCCGGCGCCGTACTCCGGTGCCGACTGCGCGGGCGTGACGCCCTTCTTCAGCGGATGTTCCACGTGAAACGTCAGCTCCAGCGGCCACCGCGCGGCGTCCGAGCCCGGCGCCGCCTTGCGTTCGACCGCGAACCAGTACCGCCCGGCCTTGTCGCAGCTGCGGTAGCCGCTCTCCGACGGCACCCGGCTGAGCCCGGAGGCGAGCGGGGTGGCGCCCTCCCGCTGGCCGAACCGCTCCGTGGCGGAATCGCAGACGCCGTCGGCGCCGTACGCGATCTCGGTGTGCAGCGCATCGGAGGTGTCGACGGCGGCGCCGGGCTTCGGAGCCACGGTCGCCGAGAAGTCGGCGGTGGCGGAGCCGTCCAGATCGACGGCGTAGTACCGCTTCTCGTTCGGGCCGATGGTGTCGGTGTACTGACCGGGCGTGATCCGCGGCGCGGTGTCCCGGGCGGGCTCGCCGCGCACCTGCTCGCCCTTCAGGCGGTAGCCGTCGGCGGAGAGTTGTCCGGCCCGCTGGAGCTGACGGACGAGCGAACCGGCGTCCGGGGCGTCGTAGTACCGCCCGTTACCGGCCTTGGCGACACACTCCAGCTGCTGCCGGGCGGGCTCGGTGACCTGGAAGCCGACGGTGTCGATCCGCAGATCCCCGGCGGACCGGCCGAGCTGCGCGGCGACCGCGCAGGGCGAGGGCGTACGGCAGCTGTCCTCACCGTCCGAGACCAGCAGGATCGTCCGGCCGCCACCGGAACCCCCGCCGTGCGCCCGCAGATCGGCCGCGGCGGCCTGGAGCGATGTGCCGATGGGGGTGTCCCCCTTGGGCTCGACGCTGGCGACCGCCTTCTTGAGGCCGGTGCGGTCCAGCGGGGCGACCGGCCGTACGAGCCGGGTGTCGTCGCAGCCCCGGGTCTTGTCGGCGCCGTAGACCCGCAGCCCGGTGGGGTAGCCGTCCGGCAGGGCGTCGGCGACGGCACCGACGGCCTTGCGGGCGGCGGCGATCCGGGTGGTGCCGGAGCCGGCGTCCTTCGCCATCGAACCGGAGGAGTCGAGGACCATCACCATGCCGCCGCCGTCGGCCGGGGCGGCGGTACGGGCGGCCTGTGCCGGTGCCGGTCCCGCGGCCGCCGCCAGCAGCAGTCCGCAGGTCAGCGCCGCCCGCCACCGTCCGAGCCGTCGTGCCATGCTCTCGTCCCCCTCGCGCCGTACGGGTGCCCCACCACGTAACTTTGCTAGTGCAACTCAATCATGTGCTATGGCAAACAGAAGGGAGAGGAGTCACGTCCGCACCGCGGCATCCACGCCCGGGGCCGTGCACACCCGCCTCCCGACGCACGAAACCCCGGAAGCCAGCGGCAACCGGGGTCCGTACAAACTGTGCTGGGCGTTTGGTCTCACACACCCGAACCTGCGGGCACGGAGTCGGTCGCCTCCGTCCACAGATCCTGCTCGGCGCGATCCGCCTGGATCTGGCGGTACACGAGGAGCCCGCCGATGGCGGCCAGTGCGACCAGGAGAAGCTTCTTCACCGCGCGACCTCGTCTTTCGTTGACGTAGGGGACCTATGTGGGCCGATGATACACACCGGCCGATACCGATCGGTTATCTCCTCCGCACCGGGCGACGACCGGTCCACCGCCGCCCGCGCCACACCAACTGACGCACCCGCACAACGACATCGGCCCGGCCGGAGAAAATCTCCGGCCGGGCCGATGGGCGGTGCGGCTACCAGGACTTGAACCTGGGACCTCTTCCTTATCAGGGAAGCGCTCTAACCGTCTGAGCTATAGCCGCTCGTTCGCTGCACCAGAAGATTAGCGCACTTCAGAGGCGTTCCCAAAATCGGGGAGCGGGCCGCCTTCACGGCCCGCTCCCCGGGGGCCTGTCGCCCAACTCCCGTCGTTGCCCGAAGGGCGGCCTTGCGGCGTCCGGTGCGTGCCCTCGCAAGGCGGAGGGTCGCCCCGATACTGGGCGTATCGGGGCGATCCGACAACGCGGCGAGGGTGCGTGCCGGGCGTCGCAAGGCAGGCGGGAGTTGGGCGACAGGCCCCCAGGGTCATTCGTCCTCCGCGAGCGTCAGCTCGACGCCGCCGACGAAGCCCGCCGACAGGTTGTAGATGAACGAACCGAGAGTTGCCAGCGCCGTCGCCAGCACCACGTCGATCACCGCGATGACGGTGGTGAACAGCAGCACCCGCGGCAGCGACAGGAACGACTGGAGATCGAAGCCCTTGCCGTCCGCGGAGCCGCTCGCCTCGCTGATCGCCGTGCCGACCGTGGAGAAGACGCCCATCGCGTCCATCACCATCCACAGCACGGAGACCGCCACGATGGTGCAGACGCCCAGCGCGAGGGAGAGCAGGAAGCTCACCTTCATCACCGACCACGGATCGGTGCGCGCCACCCGCAGCCGCGCCTTACGGGTGCGCGGCGCCGTACGGGCGTCGGTACGCGGCAGCCGGACCGAACCGGTGCCGCCCTCCGCCGGGTACGCCCGCGGCGGCTCGTACGGCTTGTGCGGCGGCTGCGCCTCGGGCTGCGGCTGCTGGTGCTGCGGATACGGCTGACGGGTGTCGGTCATGCTTCCCCCCTGGTGCGGGCTGCCGGACATACCGGAGCCACGGGCGCTGTCCTCCGTCACGGTTGCGGGCCCTGACGAGGTGACCTTTCCGGCTCCCTGTCCGCCCGCCGCAGCGCCCGTGGCTCCACTCACGACCTACTCCTTGTGCTTATTCCGCCGCGGGCTGCCCGCCCTCGGCCGGCTCGGTACCTGCCGCCTCGGCGGTCTCCTCGGGCCCCTCGGCCCCGTCGACCTCTTCGGCTTCGCGCCCGGCCTCGGCGTTCCGTGCGATGCCCACGACGGCATCACGCTTGCCCAGGTTGATCAGTTGGACGCCCATCGTGTCACGACCGGTCTCCCGGACCTCGTTGACCCGCGTACGAATGACGCCTCCGCCGAGGGTGATCGCAAGAATCTCGTCACTCTCCTCGACGACCAGCGCACCGACCAGCGAACCGCGGTCCTCCACGATCTTCGCCGCCTTGATGCCGAGGCCGCCGCGGCCCTGGACGCGGTACTCGTCGACCGGGGTGCGCTTGGCGTAGCCGCCGTCCGTCGCGGTGAAGACGAACGTCCCCGCGCGCACCACGTTCATCGACAGCAGCTCGTCGCCCTCGCGGAAGCTCATGCCCTTCACACCGGAGGTGGCGCGGCCCATCGGGCGCAGCGCCTCGTCCGTGGCGGTGAAGCGGATCGACTGCGCCTTCTTGCTGATCAGCAGCAGGTCGTCCTCGCCGGAGACCAGCTCGGCGCCGATCAGCTCGTCGTCGCTGCCGTCCTCCTGCTCACGGAGGTTGATCGCGATGACACCGCCGGAGCGCGGCGAGTCGTAGTCCTTCAGCGGGGTCTTCTTCACCAGGCCCGCCTGGGTGGCGAGGACCAGGTACGGCGCGGCCTCGTAGTCGCGGATCGCCAGGATGCGGGCGATCTGCTCGTCCGGCTGGAAGGCCAGGAGGTTGGCGACGTGCTGGCCGCGCGCGTCCCGTCCGGCGTCGGGGAGTTCGTACGCCTTGGCGCGGTAGACGCGGCCCTTGTTGGTGAAGAACAGCAGCCAGTGGTGGGTGGTCGAGACGAAGAAGTGGTCGACGATGTCGTCTTCCTTCAGCTTCGTGCCGCGCACGCCCTTGCCGCCGCGCTTCTGGGAGCGGTAGTCGTCGGTCTTGGTGCGCTTGACGTAGCCGCCGCGCGTGATGGTGACGACGATGTCCTCTTCGGCGATCAGGTCCTCGATGGACATGTCGCCCTCGAAGGGCACCAGCTTGGAGCGGCGGTCGTCGCCGAACTTCTCGACCAGCGCGGCCAGTTCCTCGCTGATGATCTGCCGCTGCTTCTCCGGCGAGGCGAGGATCGCCTTGTACTCGTTGATCTTCTGCTGCAGCTCGTCGTGCTCGGCGGTGATCTTCTGGCGCTCCAGGGCGGCCAGCCGGCGCAGCTGCATCTCCAGGATCGCGTTGGCCTGGATCTCGTCGATGGACAGCAGGCCCATCAGACCCTCGCGCGCCACGTCGACCGTGTCGCTGCGCCGGATCAGCGCGATGACCTCGTCGATCGCGTCCAGCGCCTTGAGCAGACCGCGCAGGATGTGGGCGCGCTCCTCGGCCTTGCGCAGCCGGAAGCGGGTCCGCCGGACGATGACCTCGACCTGGTGGGTCACCCAGTGGCGGATGAACGCGTCCAGCGAGAGGGTGCGCGGCACGCCGTCGACCAGCGCCAGCATGTTGGCGCCGAAGTTGGTCTGGAGGTCGGTGTGCTTGTAGAGGTTGTTGAGGACGACCTTGGCGACCGCGTCCCGCTTGAGGACGATGACCAGGCGCTGCCCCGTACGGGACGACGTCTCGTCACGGACGTCCGCGATGCCGCCGATCTTGCCGTCCTTGACGAGGTCGGCGATCTTCTGCGCGAGGTTGTCCGGGTTGACCTGGTAGGGCAGCTCGGTGACGACCAGGCACTGGCGGTTCTGGATCTCCTCGACCGCCACCACCGCGCGCATCGTGATCGAGCCGCGGCCGGTGCGGTACGCCTCCTCGATGCCCTTGCGGCCCACCACCAGCGCGCCGGTCGGGAAGTCGGGGCCCTTGATGCGCTCGATGAGCGCCTCCAGCAGCTCCTCCGACGTCGCCTCGGGGTTCTCCAGCGCCCACTGGGCACCGGCGGCGACCTCGCGGAGGTTGTGCGGCGGGATGTTGGTGGCCATACCGACGGCGATACCGGCCGAGCCGTTGATCAGCAGGTTCGGGAAACGCGCCGGCAGGACCGTCGGCTCCTGGTTCCGGCCGTCGTAGTTGTCCTGGAAATCGACGGTCTCCTCGTCGATGTCCCGCAGCATCTCCATGGAGAGCTGCTTCATCTTGCACTCGGTGTACCGCATGGCCGCCGCCGGGTCGTTGCCCGGGGAGCCGAAGTTGCCGTTGGAGTCGACCAGCGGCATCCGCATCGACCACGGCTGCGCCAGGCGGACCAGCGCGTCGTAGATCGAGGAGTCGCCGTGCGGGTGGTACGTACCCATGACGTCACCGACGACGCGGGCGCACTTGTAGAAGCCCTTCTCGGGGCGGTACCCGCCGTCGTACATCGCGTAGAGCACGCGGCGGTGCACCGGCTTGAGACCGTCGCGGACGTCGGGCAGCGCACGCGAGACGATGACGGACATCGCGTAGTCGAGGTAGGAGCGCTGCATCTCCGTTTCGAGCCCGACCGGCTCTACGCGCATACCCACGCCCTCGATGGCGGCGGGTGCGCCCTCGGCGGTGGTGCCGTCCGGGGTGACGGGGGGAGTCTCGTCGGCCATGGTTGATCAAAGTCCTTTCGCGCTGCGGCTGTTGAGGGGCCGACAGACTCAGATGTCGAGGAAGCGGACGTCCTTGGCGTTGCGCTGGATGAACGAGCGACGCGCCTCGACGTCCTCGCCCATCAGCACCGAGAACAGGTCGTCGGCGCGGGCGGCGTCGTCCAGGGAGACCTGCCCGAGCACGCGGTGGTCGGTGTCCATGGTGGTGACGCGCAGCTCCTCGGCGTTCATCTCGCCCAGACCCTTGAAGCGCTGGACGGAGTCGTCCTTGATGCGCTTGCCGGCCCGCTTGCCGGCCTCGATCAGCACATCGCGCTCGGGGTCGGAGTAGGCGTACTCGAAGTCGTCCCGGCCCCACTTGATCTTGTACAGCGGCGGACGGGAGAGGTAGACGTGCCCCGCCTCGACCAGCGGCCGCATGAAGCGGAAGAGGAAGGTCAGCAGCAGGGTGTTGATGTGCTGACCGTCGACGTCGGCGTCCGCCATCAAGATGATCTTGTGGTAGCGGAGCTTCTCGATGTCGAAGTCCTCGTGCACACCGGTGCCGAACGCCGAGATCAGCGCCTGGACCTCGTTGTTCTGGAGGATCTTGTCGACCCGGGCCTTCTCGACGTTGAGGATCTTGCCGCGGATCGGGAGGATCGCCTGGTACTCCGGGTTACGGCCGGACTTGGCCGAGCCGCCGGCGGAGTCACCCTCGACGATGAAGATCTCGCACTTGGTCGGGTCGTTGGACTGGCAGTCGCTCAGCTTGCCCGGCAGCGACGCCGTCTCCAGCAGCCCCTTACGGCGGGTCAGATCGCGCGCCTTACGGGCCGCGACGCGGGCGGTGGCGGCCTGGATGCCCTTGCGGATGATGTCCGCGGCCTCGTTGGGGTTGCGGTCCAGCCAGTCCGTCAGGTGCTCGTGGACGACCTTCTGGACGAAGGTCTTCGCCTCGGTGTTGCCGAGCTTCGTCTTCGTCTGGCCCTCGAACTGCGGCTCGCCGAGCTTGACGGAGATGATCGCGGTCAGACCCTCGCGGATGTCCTCACCCGTGAGGTTGTCGTCCTTCTCGCGCAGCAGCTTCTTGTCGCGGGCGTAACGGTTGATCAGACCCGTCAGCGCCGCGCGGAAGCCCTCTTCGTGGGTGCCGCCCTCGTGGGTGTGGATGGTGTTGGCGAAGCTGTAGACACCCTCGCTGTACTGGGTGTTCCACTGCATCGCGATCTCCGCCGAGAGGAGCCGCTCCTTGTCCTCGGCCTCGACGTCGATGACCGTCGGATGCACCAGCTCCCCCTTGCGGGAGTTCAGGTACTTCACGAAGTCGACGATGCCGCCCTCGTAGTGGTAGCGGACGGAGAGCGGCTTGCCCTCCTCGTCCACGTGGTCGGGGCGCTCGTCGGTCAGCGCGATCGAGAGGCCCTTGTTGAGGAACGCCATCTCCTGGAAGCGGCGCGAGAGCGTCTCGAAGCTGTAGACCGTGGTCTCGAAGATGTCGCCGTCGGCCCAGAAGGTGACGGAGGTGCCCGTCTCCTCGGTCGCCTCGTTCCGCGCCAGCGGGGCGGTCGGCACGCCGAGCTTGTACTCCTGGGTCCAGCGGTAGCCGTCCGTGCGGACCTCGACCGCCACCCGCGTGGACAGCGCGTTCACGACGGAGACGCCCACGCCGTGCAGACCACCGGAGACCGCGTACCCGCCGCCGCCGAACTTGCCGCCGGCGTGCAGCACGGTCATCACGACCTCGACGGCCGGCTTGTTCTCCGACGGCACGATGCCGACCGGGATGCCACGGCCGTTGTCGACGACGCGCACCCCGCCGTCGGCGAGGATCGTGACGTCGATGGTGTCGGCGTGCCCGGCCATCGCCTCGTCGACGGAGTTGTCGACGACCTCCTGCACCAGGTGGTGCAGGCCACGCTCGCCGGTCGAGCCGATGTACATGCCGGGTCGCTTGCGGACCGCGTCCAGACCCTCCAGGACGGTGATCGCGCTGGCGTCGTACGACTTCTCACCCGAGGTGTCGTCCACGGCGCCTGCCGGGACCCCCTCGTCGGTGGAAGCCGTGTTGTTCTCGTTGAGGTCGCCGGAGTCGGCCACGAAGCGCCCTTTCTGGCACAGCACGAGCCCTCCCCAGCCTGTGGGGGACACCCCACGGAGTCGAAGGGGAGCGGCTGCGTCGTTCTGTCTTGATCGACGTGTCCCGCGAGCCGGCGGGATTGCGTACCAGTGTACCGGTGGCGCCGACACTCATGGGGCTTTGCGGGTACCTGAGTCCGCATGTGCCGCCCTGAACTCACGTCCACCGACTCCCCATATCTGGAACGGGGCCTGAGGACGTTCAAACCGGCACTCAGCGCTTCGGACTGTCAACCGGTCGCAACCGTGAGCGGAGTCTCATCCACAACCCCTGTGCACAACCGTCCCAGGCAGCACGAACCGCCTCAGCCGTACGTGTCCCCGGGGCCCGTGCTGCCGGGCGCGCGCAGCGGTCCGTACCGCCGCGCCGGACCCCCCGGACCCAGCACCTTGATCAGCTTCACGGTGCCCTGGCCCAGGTCCTGGTTGAGCCGCCGCACCAGCTGCGGCGCCAGCAGCCGCAGCTGCGTCGCCCACGCCGTCGAGTCGCACTGCACCGTCAGCACCCGGGCGTCCTCGTCGTACCGCTGCGGCTCGCAGTGCTGCGCCACCTCGGGGCCGACCAGCTGCGGCCAGCGCCCCATCACCCCGCCGACCGCCGCCGGGGTCTCCCAGCCGCGCTCGGTGATCAGACGGTTGATCGCCGCGCCCAGCGGCAGCGGATCGCGGCCGTCGGCGCGCGCGCCGGAGCGCAGCCCGCCGCGGCGCGCCTGCTTCTTCTGCTGCGCGGCGGCGCCCCGCGCCCGCGCCTGCTCCTTCGCCGCCACCAGCGCCTGCCGGGCCAGATCGATGCCCGACAGCTCCGGCGGCTTCGGCTCCTTCGCGGGCCCGTCGCTCACGGCGTCTCCGCGCGGACCGTGCCGCCGGACACCGCGAACCGCCGCCCGGCCAGCGCCCCGGGCACGTCGTCCTCGACCGCCGCCGTGACCAGCACCTGCTCGCCCGGCGCCACCAGCTCCGCCAGCCGCTCCCGGCGCCGCGCGTCCAGCTCGGCGAAGACGTCGTCCAGGACGAGCACCGGCTCGCCGCTGCGCCGCCCTTCGCCCTCCGGCATCCGGAGCGGCTCGCCCTCCGACCGCAGCAGGTCGTACGAGGCCAGCCGCAGCGCCAGCGCGTACGACCAGGACTCACCGTGGCTGGCGTACCCCTTCGCGGGCAGGTCGCCCAGCTTCAGCAGCAGATCGTCGCGGTGCGGGCCGACCAGCGTCACCCCGCGCTCGATCTCGTTCTTCCGCGCCTCGCCCAGCGCCTCCAGCAGCGCGCCGTACAGCTCCTCGCGGTTGGTCGCACGGGCCATCGCCTCGCCCGCCGAACCGCGGTACTCCAGACCGACCGGACCGCCGCCGGGCGCCAGTTGTCCGTACGCCTTGTCGGTCAGCGGGCGCAGTGCGGCGATCAGGTCGAGGCGCTGCGCCAGCAGCTCGGCACCGGCGCGCGCCAGGTGCTGGTCCCAGATGTCCAGCGTCGAGAGGTCCATCTTCCGGCCGCCGTGGCGCCGGGCGAGGGCGGCGGACTTCAGCAGGGTGTTGCGCTGCTTGAGGACGCGGTCGTAGTCGCCGCGTACCCCGGCCATCCGCGGCGCCCGCGCGGTGATCAGCTCGTCCAGGAACCGCCGCCGCTCCCCGGGATCGCCCTTGATCAGCGCGAGGTCCTCCGGCGCGAAGAGCACCGTACGGACGATGCCGAGCACATCGCGCGGCTTCACCTGGGAGGAGCGGTTGATCCGGGCGCGGTTGGCGCGGCCCGGGTTCAGCTCCAGCTCGATCAGCTGCTGCCGGTCGCCCTGGGCGACGGCGGCGCGGACGATCGCCCGCTCGGCGCCCATCCGCACCAGCGGCGCGTCCGAGGAGACCCGGTGGCTGCCGAGCGTCGCCAGATAGCCGACCGCCTCGACGAGGTTGGTCTTGCCCTGGCCGTTGGGGCCGACGAAGGCCGTGACGCCCGGTTCGAGCGGGACCTCGACCCGGGCGTACGAGCGGAAGTCGGCGAGCGACAGATGCGTGACGTGCATGGAGCTGCGCCGACCTCCCGCGGCTGCGGACCTGCTGGTTACTTCTTGTTCTCGACGGCGTGGCCGCCGAACTGGTTACGCAGCGCCGCGATCATCTTCATCTGCGGTGAGTCCTCCTGACGGGAGGCGAACCGGGCGAACAGCGACGCGGTGATCGCGGGCAGCGGCACGGCGTTGTCGATCGCCGCCTCGACCGTCCAGCGGCCCTCACCGGAGTCGGCGGCGTAGCCCCGCAGCTTGTCCAGGTGCTCGTCGTCGTCGAGGGCGTTGACCGCGAGGTCGAGCAGCCAGGAACGGATGACCGTGCCCTCCTGCCAGGAGCGGAAGACCTCGCGCACATCGGTGACGGAGTCGACCTTCTCCAGCAGCTCCCAGCCCTCGGCGTACGCCTGCATCATCGCGTACTCGATGCCGTTGTGGACCATCTTCGCGAAGTGGCCGGCGCCGACCTTGCCGGCGTGCACGGAGCCGAACTCGCCCTCGGGCTTGAGCGCGTCGAAGATCGGCTGCACCTTGGCGACGTCGGCGGCGGCGCCGCCGTACATCAGCGCGTAGCCGTTCTCCAGGCCCCAGACACCGCCGGAGACGCCGCAGTCGACGAAGCCGATGCCCTTGGCCGCCAGCTCCGCGGCGTGCTTCTCGTCGTCGGTCCAGCGGGAGTTGCCGCCGTCGACGACGATGTCGCCCTCGGACAGCAGCTCACCGAGCGCGTCGATGGTCGCCTGGGTGGCGTCACCGGCCGGGACCATGACCCACACGACCCGCGGACCCTTGAGCTTGCCCACAAGCTCTTCCAGGCTGTGGACATCCGCGAGATCGGGGTTGCGGTCGTATCCGACGACGGTGTGGCCGGCGCGGCGGATGCGCTCGCGCATGTTGCCGCCCATCTTGCCGAGACCGACGAGACCGAGCTCCATCAGAGACCCTCATTTGCACGTAGTCGTTGCTGTTCGTACCCGAGTCCGAGCCTACGCCGGGTGGTGCGTGCACACCTGTGGGCCCGAGCGCTCATCGGCTCCGCCCGTCCGGGGACGCGGAGGGCCGGCCGGGAGCCCCGGCCGGCCCGTGACGCGCGGACGTCAGCCGGAGAGCCGCACCGGCATGATCAGGTACTTGTACGTCTCGTCCGCCTCGGCGTCCTTGGCGGGACGGCCGCTGAGCAGCGCGGGCTTGGTCGACGTCGTGAAGGACAGCTGCGCGACCGGGGAGTCGATCGCCGACAGGCCCTCCAGCAGGAAGCCGGGGTTGAAGGCGATCGAGATGTCGTCGCCCTCCAGGTCCGCGTCGACGCGCTCCACAGCCTGTGCATCGTCGCTGGAGCCGGCCTCCAGGATCAGCACGCCCTGCTCGAAGCTGAGCCGCACCGGGGTGTTCCGCTCGGCCACCAGCGCCACCCGCTTGACCGCCTCGACGAACGGCGCGGTCTCGATCACGGCGACGGAGTTGAACTCGGTCGGGAAGAGCGTGCGGTACTTCGGCAGATCGCCTTCCAGCAGCCGCGTCGTCGTCCGGCGGCCGGCGCCCTCGAAGCCGATCAGGCCCTCGCCCGCACCCGAGCCGGACAGCGCCAGCGTGACGGTGTCGCCGCTGCTCAGCGACTTGGCGGTGTCCTGGAGCGTCTTGGCGGGGACCAGCGCGACGGCGGAGGCGTCCGGGTTCTCCGGCTTCCACAGGAACTCGCGGACGGCGAAGCGGTACCGGTCGGTGGAGGCCAGCGTGACGGTGTCGCCCTCGATCTCGATCCGCACACCGGTGAGCACCGGCAGGGTGTCGTCACGGCCGGCGGCGATGGCCACCTGCGCGGCGGCGGCGGCGAAGACCTCACCGGGGACGGTGCCGGTGGCGGTGGGCATCGTCGGCAGGGCCGGGTACTCCTCCACCGGCAGGGTGTGGAGGGTGAAGCGGGACGAGCCGCAGACGACGGTGACGCGGACGCCGTCGGTGGAGATCTCCACCGGGCGGTTGGGGAGCGCCCGGCAGATGTCGGCGAGCAGCCGGCCGGAGACGAGGACGGTGCCCTCCTCCTCGATCTCCGCCTCGACCGAGACCCGCGCCGAGACCTCGTAGTCGAAGCCGGAGAGCGACAGCTTGCCGTCCTCCGACTTCAGCAGCAGGCCCGCGAGGACGGGCACCGGCGGACGGGCCGGGAGGCTCTTGGCCGCCCAGGCCACTGCCTCCGCGAGTACATCGCGCTCCACCCGGATCTTCACCGGAAACCGCCTCCTGCTGTTGCTGGCTCTCGCCCTGCTGGCTTTCGTCGTCGGCTGAGTTGCCGGATTCCAGTCTGACGCACGCCACCGACAGCCGTTGCTGCTCGGGGTCAAGTCGGCTCGGCGGGCGGTCGGCGCTCCGAGCGCGAGTTGTGCACAGGCCCCGTTTCCGAACGAGTTCCCCGGTAGATATCCGTGGTCGTAGTAGTAGGGCCTGTGGAAACCGTGGACAACTGCTTTTTCGCAGGTCAACGCGGATTTTTTATCCACCGGGCCTGTGGGTGGCGGTCGTGGATAACCGGGCGGATCTGTGGACCGCCGAAAGTTCTGCACACCCCATGCACAGGGGAAGGCGACTTCTCCCCAGCGCCGTCCCCAGTTTTACCCCGGTTCCCCACAGCCCAACCCCCGGTGTTGATGTGACCGCTTTCACTCGGGACGGTGAGAGCCGGTGTCGCGTTGCCGAACAGTGGACAGGGGTGTGGAGAAGCTGGGGACAACCGCCCCCAGCCTGTGGGCAGCCGGTGGACAACCCGAACGGCCCCCTGTGGACGGATGCTCTGTCCACAGCCTGTGGATTACGGTTTGCCACAAATCCACACCCGCCTGACCTCGCCCGATGATCCGTCAGAAGCCCGGCCTGTGGACAGCACAGGGATAACTTTCCAGTCCCCAGGGTGTGGACGGAAGATTTTCCCCCAATCTGTGGAGAGAGGCCGTGACCTCCCCCGGAATCGAACAGAGCCGGGCGCCATCCACAGGTTTGGAACCCCCGCCGACGGGCTCGAAACCCCTTCCCGACCCCCTCTCGACACCTCTCCACCCCACCTGGGGACGACCGCACCGCCACCGCAGAACGCCGCACAGCGAAGCCGCACCGCCCCGCGGCGCCACCTGGACGCGGACGGGGAACGGAGACGGAAGAGGTACGGAAGAGGCCGCAGCGGCGCCTGGGCCGGTGCGGCGGGCCCGGAAGCACGGAGGGCGCCCCGGGATCTCCCGGAGCGCCCTGGGCGCACCACCACCGGTGGCGCGTCAGCCGTTCTTGATGCGGTTGGTCAACTCGGTGACCTGGTTGTAGATGGACCGGCGCTCCGCCATCAGCGCCCGGATCTTGCGGTCGGCGTGCATCACCGTCGTATGGTCCCGCCCGCCGAACTGTGCGCCGATCTTCGGCAGCGACAGATCCGTCAGCTCCCGGCAGAGGTACATCGCGATCTGCCGGGCCGTCACCAGCACCCGGCTGCGCGAGGAGCCGCACAGGTCGTCGACGGTCAGCCCGAAGTAGTCGGCCGTCGACGCCATGATCGCCGTCGCGGTGATCTCCGGCGCCGCGTCCTCGCCGCCGGGGATCAGGTCCTTCAACACGATCTCGGTGAGCCCGAGGTCGACCGGCTGCCGGTTGAGCGACGCGAACGCCGTCACCCGGATCAGCGCGCCCTCCAGCTCGCGGATGTTGCGCGAGATCCGGGACGCGATGAACTCCAGCACCTCGGGCGGCGCGTTCAGCTGCTCCTGCACCGCCTTCTTCCGCAGGATCGCGATCCGGGTCTCCAGCTCGGGCGGCTGGACGTCCGTGATCAGACCCCACTCGAAGCGGTTGCGCAGCCGGTCCTCCAGGGTGACCAGCTGCTTGGGCGGCCGGTCCGAGGAGAGCACGATCTGCTTGTTGGCGTTGTGCAGCGTGTTGAAGGTGTGGAAGAACTCCTCCTGCGTCGACTCCTTGCTCGCCAGGAACTGGATGTCGTCGACGAGCAGGATGTCCATGTCGCGGTAGCGCTTGCGGAACGCGTCCGCCTTGCCGTCGCGGATGGAGTTGATGAACTCGTTGGTGAACTCCTCCGAGCTCACGTACCGCACCCGGGTTCCCGGGTACAGGCTCCGCGCGTAGTGCCCGATCGCGTGCAGCAGATGCGTCTTGCCGAGCCCGGACTCGCCGTAGATGAACAGCGGGTTGTACGCCTTGGCCGGCGCCTCCGCGACGGCGACCGCCGCGGCGTGCGCGAAGCGGTTCGACGCCCCGATGACGAAGGTGTCGAAGAGGTACTTCGGATTCAGCCGGGCGGTCGGCTCCCCGGGGCCGGTCGCGGGCGCGGGCTGTGCCGCGAGCGGACCGGGCGCACCGCTGGGCGCGGGCAGCGACGAGCCGGGGCCGGCGTGGCGCCCGGACTGGTGCTCGGCGGCGTCCCGCCGCTGCGCCTGCGGGTCATAGGGGTCACGCCCCTCGGAGCGCTGCGCCCGGGGGTGCTCGGGTGCCTGCCCGCGGTAGTCGCCCTGCTGCTGGACGTGGGCGGGCGGCGGCGTGCCGTACGGATCACGCTCGGGGAAGCCGAGGCGCTGCTGCTGCCAGCCGTAGTCCTCGCGCGGACCGGGCGCGGGCGGCAGCGCGGAGGAGTGCTGCGGCCAGGAGCCGGGCTCGTGCCGGGGCTGCTGGTGCTGCGGGTAGTCGGGGTAGGCGGGCCGGATGTGCAGGTCGTCGCCCTGCCGCGGGTAGCTCTGCCGTCCGTCGTACCCCTCGTACGACTCGTGCGGCTGCTGGTGCTGCTGGTGCTGCGGGTGCTGGCCCTGCTGCGGATGCTGAGGGGCCTGCGGCTGCGGGGCGGGCGCGGGCGCCGCGGGCTCCTCGGAGGAGTCGTCGACGGTGATCGCGATCCGGATCGGGCGGCCGCACTCATGGCTGAGGGCCTCGCCGATCAGCGGTGCCAGCCGGCCTTCGAGCACGCCCTTGGCGAATTCGTTGGGGACGGCGAGCAGCGCGGTGTCGGCGACCAGCGCCAGCGGCTGCGTGCGCTTGAGCCAGTCCTGGTCCTTGGGCTTGAGGCCGTCGGCGTCCGCCCGTAGGAGGTGGTCGAGTACACGCGGCCACACTGCGGCAAGATCGGCAGGTACATCAGCCACGGAACACGCTCTCTCAGCAGTCCCACGAATGTGTGATTCTCAGGACGGGCGGGAAGTAATCGGAGTTCAGCCACGGTAGTCAGGCCGGGCCTGGGGATTCAAGTTGTTGTCCACAGGCTGTGCATAGTGTGTCCCGGTCGGCGCCGGTCCGGGGTGATCGGCTGGTGGTTTGACCGGATGGCGTAGTCGCGCGTACCGTGACCAGGTCGAGTTGTCGATGGCTGCTGCCGCCTGCCTCCGACGGGCAAAGATCGCTCAAGCGGTCAAGAAGCGGTGCACTTAGGCGTTGCGAGCTACTCGTGGGCGCACGGTGACAGCCAGTCGACGCCCCACATTTGTCTCGCATGAGGCAACAAGCATTCCTGGAGCCCCCGAGTGAGCAAGCGCACCTTCCAGCCGAACAACCGCCGTCGCGCGAAGACCCACGGCTTCCGTCTGCGCATGCGGACCCGCGCCGGTCGCGCCATCCTGGCCTCCCGCCGTGGCAAGGGTCGCGCCCGCCTGTCGGCCTGAGCAGCCAGACCCTAGGTCCATGACGTGCTGCCTACCGAACATCGGCTGAGGCGGCGCGAGGACTTCGCGACCGCGGTACGCCGGGGACGCAGGGCCGGGCGCCCGCTCCTTGTCGTTCATCTACGTAGCGGTGCAACGGACCCGCACGCAGCGGGGGAACACGCTTCCCCCGCGCGTGCGGGTTTCGTCGTCAGCAAGGCCGTTGGCGTTGCCGTCGTCCGCAACAAGGTCAAGCGCCGACTCCGTCATCTCCTACGTGATCGGCTGTCCGCACTGCCCGCCGGTAGCCTGGTTGTCGTACGGGCACTGCCCGGTGCGGGTGAGTCGGACCACGAACAGCTGGCCCGCGACCTGGACGCCGCCCTGAAGCGGCTGCTGGGCGAGGCGCCGCGCGGCTGCCATCCCAAGGGGGGCGACCCTCGGATCCCCGACAGGGGACCGGGAGGGAGCGCACAGTGAAGTACCCGCTGCTGCTGTTGATCAAGCTGTATCAGTGGACCATCAGCCCCTTGCTGGGCCCGGTCTGCAAGTACTACCCGTCGTGTTCGCACTATGGCTTCACCGCCATCGACCGGCATGGCGCGGTGAAAGGGACTGCGCTGACCGCCTGGCGCATTCTGCGTTGCAACCCGTGGTCGCTCGGTGGTGTCGACCACGTACCTCCCCGGAAGCGTCCGGTGTGGCATCAGCGGCTGAGGAGCCGCCTGGGCGGGCCCACCGCCTCTGAGCCCGTCGTCGCCCAGCCCGAGACTCAGCCCAATGCCCAAGGAGCCTGATTCGTGGACACGATCCTGAATCCCCTCTATTACGCCGTTTCCTGGATCATCGTCCAGTTCCACTCGTTCTACAGCCTGATCTTCGACAAGAACAGTGGCGCGGCGTGGGGTCTGTCCATCGTCTCGCTGGTGGTACTGATCCGTATCTGCCTGATCCCGCTCTTCGTGAAGCAGATCAAGGCGACGCGGAACATGCAGGTGCTCCAGCCGAAGATGAAGGCGATCCAGGAGCGTTACAAGAGCGACAAGCAGCGCCAGTCCGAAGAGATGATGAAGCTCTACAAGGAGTCGGGCACCAACCCGCTCTCGAGCTGTCTCCCGATTCTGGCCCAGTCGCCGTTCTTCATCTCGCTGTACCAGGTTCTGAACCACATCGCGCAGAACAAGGTCGTCGGCGTCATCGACCGGCCGCTGCTGGAGAGCGCCCAGCAGGCGCACATCTTCGGTGCCCCGCTGTCCGTGAAGTTCATGGACTCCGCGCAGAAGGTCGAGGCGCTCGGCGCCTCCCTGACGGACGTCCGCGTCGTCACCGTCATCATGATCGTCCTGATGTCGGCGTCGCAGTTCTACACGCAGCGCCAGCTGATGACGAAGAACGTCGACCTGACGGTGAAGACGCCGTTCATGCAGCAGCAGAAGATGCTGATGTACGTCTTCCCGATCATGTTCGCCGTCTTCGGTATCAACTTCCCCGTCGGTGTCCTCGTCTACTGGCTGACCACCAACGTGTGGACCATGGGCCAGCAGATGTTCGTCATCCGCCGGAACCCCACCCCCGGCAGCAAGGCGTTCCAGGAGCGTCAGGAGCGGCTGCGGGCCAAGGGCAAGATCGTCGAGGACCCGGCCGAGGTCGAGGCGAAGAAGGCCGCCGAGGAGGCGCGCCAGAACCGCCAGCAGCCCAAGCGTCAGCCGAAGTCCAAGCGTCAGGCGCCCGCCGGTCCTGCCGCCGCGCGTCCCGCCGGCGCCCGCACCCGGGCCAGCTCGCAGTCCGGTGCGGAGAGCGACGAGGAGAAGCAGTCCCCGCAGGGCAGCACGTCCACCGAGAGCGGCAAGGGGAAGGGCGGCACTGCCGAGAAGGGCAGCTCCTCCGGATCCCGTACCACCAAGTCCGGACAGCGCAAGGGCCAGCAGCGCCCCAAGCACCCGTCCAAGAAGTAAGAGGAGTCCTTTCGTGACGGACACGACCCCTGCCGCCAAGGGCACCGACACCCTGACCCGCCTGGAGCAGGAAGGCGAGATCGCGGCCGACTACCTCGAGGGTCTGCTGGACATCGCCGACCTCGACGGCGACATCGACATGGACGTCGAGGCCGACCGCGCCGCCGTGTCGATCATCAGCGACTCGACCAGCCGCGATCTGCAGAAGCTGGTGGGCCGCGACGGCGAGGTGCTGGAGGCGCTCCAGGAGCTGACCCGCCTCGCCGTGCACCGGGAGACCGGTGACCGCAGCCGTCTGATGCTCGACATCGGCGGATTCCGGGCGCGGAAGCGCGAGGAGCTGGCCGAGCTGGGCGCCAAGGCGGCGGAGGAGGCGAAGGAGACCGGTCAGCCGGTGAAGCTGGACCCGATGACGCCGTTCGAGCGCAAGGTCGTCCACGACGCCGTGGCGGCGGCGGGGCTGCGCAGCGAGTCCGAGGGCGAGGAGCCGCAGCGACGCGTGGTCGTCCTTCCGGCCTGACTCTCCCCACTCCGTGTCGTTGGCCCCGTCTGCACGCCAGGCGGGGCCAAATCTTGTCAGCCTTCTGTGTTATCCCGGGGGAAATCCCGGTTCCGGCAGCACCAGCAGCAGTCCAGAGGAAGGGCGGTTCCCGTGACGGAGGAAGCAGCGGAGCTCCCTCCCGCGCCGAAAGAGGCGCGGGAGGTATTCGGTGAGCGCTTTGCGGAGGCCGTGCGGTACGGCGAACTGCTCGCCGACGCCGGTGTGACCCGGGGCCTGATCGGCCCCCGAGAGGTGCCGCGGCTGTGGGAGCGGCACCTGCTGAACTGTGCGGTGCTCTCCGAGGTCGTCCCCGAGGGCGTCTCGGTCTGCGACGTCGGCTCGGGCGCGGGCCTGCCCGGCATCCCGCTGGCCCTGGTCCGGCCGGACCTCAAGATCACCCTGCTGGAGCCGCTGCTGCGGCGGACCAACTTCCTCCAGGAGGTCGTCGAGCTGCTGGGCCTGGACCATGTGACGGTCGTGCGTGGGCGGGCCGAAGAGGTCATGGGCAAGCTGCCGCAGGTCCACGTGGTGACCGCGCGTGCGGTGGCGCCGCTGGACCGGCTGGCGGGCTGGGGCGTGCCCCTGCTGCGTCCGTACGGTCAGATGCTGGCGCTCAAGGGAGACACCGCGGAGGAGGAGCTGAAGAGCGCCCGGGCCGCCCTGAGCAAGCTGGGCGTGGTGGAGACCTCGGTGGTGCACGTCGGCGAAGGCGTGGTGGATCCGCTGTCGACCGTGGTCCGGGTCGAGGTCGGGGAGAGCCCCGGCGGTGTGCGGTTCGCCGCGAAGCGTGCCAAGGCGGCCCGGCCCAGCCGTGCGTCGCGGGGGCGCCGCCGCTGACCCGACCGCGGCGGAGCCGTCATTTTGCACCGGTGGGCGCATCCTCGATCGTTGAGGGGCGCCCACCTCGTGGTCCAGGCAAATGAGGCAAGGCGGAGTGTCGCGTCCCAATCGGGCGTGGCGCTGGCATCGTGTTTCACGTGAAACGTCGTTCTCTGCTGCAAGGGATTTTCGTGCGTGGTCAAGCCTCAGCCGAGGCGCGGGACCGAAAACCCACACGGGGCACCGAAGTGTCCACAGACGTGGGTTCATCCACAGGAGAGCGGACCTCACTGGTTCGTGGTACCGAAAGCATGGCAGGCTCAGAGGACTGTGAGCCTGATGTCGAGGAGAGTGAATCCTTGCGGTCCGACGCCAATATCGCGGGACCGATGACCGATCCGGTCCCCGGTCCCCGCAGCGAGTCGCTCGGGGAGGACGTTTCACGTGAAACGCCGTCCCCGATGGACGACACCCCGATCGGTCGTGCAGCTCAGCTGGCGGTGCAGGCAGTCGGCCGCTCGGGCGAGGCACTGCCCCGCCCGGAGCAGACACGCGTCATGGTGGTCGCCAACCAGAAGGGCGGCGTGGGCAAGACCACCACGACCGTGAATCTGGCCGCATCGCTGGCGCTGCACGGAGCGCGCGTCCTGGTCGTCGACCTCGACCCGCAGGGCAACGCCTCCACCGCGCTCGGGATCGACCACCATGCCGAGGTGCCGTCCATCTACGACGTCCTGGTGGACAGCAAGCCGCTGTCGGACGTGGTGCAGCCGGTGCCCGACGTCGAGGGCCTGTTCTGTGCGCCGGCGACCATCGATCTGGCCGGTGCCGAGATCGAGCTGGTCTCCCTCGTGGCGCGGGAGAGCCGGTTGCTCCGCGCGATCCAGGCGTACGAACAGCCGCTGGACTACGTCCTCATCGACTGTCCGCCCTCACTCGGCCTGCTCACCGTGAACGCGCTGGTGGCCGGCGCCGAGGTACTGATCCCGATCCAGTGCGAGTACTACGCGCTGGAGGGCCTGGGGCAGCTGCTGCGCAACGTCGAGTTGGTGCGGGGTCATCTCAACCCCAAGCTCCATGTCTCGACCATCCTGCTCACGATGTACGACGGCCGTACGCGGCTCGCCTCCCAGGTCGCCGAGGAGGTGCGCAGCCACTTCGGGAAAGAAGTGCTCCGCACCAGCATCCCGCGATCGGTGCGTATCTCCGAAGCGCCCAGCTACGGCCAGACGGTGCTCACCTACGCCCCGGGATCCAGCGGCTCGCTCTCCTATCTGGAGGCGGCCAGAGAGATTGCCCTGCGCGGCGCGGGTGGTACCGCGGCACAGGAACTGAGTGTGAATTATGAACCGCAGCACGGTACGCCGGAGGGGACGCAGTGAGCGAACGACGTAGGGGACTGGGCCGTGGGCTCGGTGCGCTGATTCCCGCAGCGCCGCAGAGCGCCGAGCAGGGTGGTCCGGCGGTGGGTCGCGGCGCGACGTCACCGTCGGCGGTTCCGGTGCTGGCGCCGGAACGGGGAGTGGCGGCAGCCAAGGTGGCCTCACTGCCGACGGCCCCTGTTTCACGTGAAACATCCGAGCCGTCCACGGGTGGTCCGGCGGCGGGCGCGGAGGTCGCGGGTGCGCACTTCGCCGAGCTGGAGCTGGATGCGATCACGCCGAACCCCCGCCAGCCGCGTGAGGTGTTCGACGAGGACGCGCTGGCGGAGCTGGTCACCTCCATCCGCGAGGTGGGGCTGCTGCAGCCGGTCGTGGTGCGGCAGGCGTCGCCCGGCCGGTATGAGCTCATCATGGGTGAGCGCCGGTGGCGGGCGTGCCGCGAGGCGGGGCTGGCGAAGATCCCCGCCATCGTCCGGGCCACGGACGACGAGAAGCTGCTGCTCGACGCGCTCCTGGAGAACCTCCACCGGGCACAGCTCAACCCGCTGGAAGAGGCCGCGGCCTACGACCAGCTGCTGAAGGACTTCGCCTGCACGCATGACCAGCTGGCGGACCGGATCGGGCGCTCCCGCCCGCAGGTCACCAACACGCTGCGCCTTCTCAAGCTCTCCCCGTCCGTGCAGCGACGGGTCGCGGCGGGGGTGCTCTCCGCGGGGCACGCCCGCGCGCTGCTCTCGGTCGACGACCCCGAGGTGCAGGACGAGCTTGCCCGGCGGATCGTCGCGGAGGGGCTGTCGGTCCGTGCCACCGAGGAGATCGTGGCGCTCCAGGGGTCGGAACCGGCTGCCAAGACGAAGGCGAAGGGGCCCCGGGCCGGTGCCCGCGTCTCCCCCGCGCTCACCGGCCTTGCCTCCCGGCTGTCGGACCGTTTCGAGACCCGGGTGAAGGTCGACCTCGGCCAGAAGAAGGGGAAGATCGTCGTGGAGTTCGCCTCCATGGACGATCTGGAGCGCATCCTGGGCACCCTCGCCCCGGGCGAAGGCCCCGTGCTCGGCGCGCCCCAGGAGAACGACGGCAAGAAGTGAGCTGACCGCTGGGGAAAAGGCGGGCCGTGTACCGGAGGGATGCCGGGACACGGCCCGCCCTTTGCGTTCTCGCGGTACTCCCGTCACGGAAGGCTGGATACGATGCGGGCGGAGTGGCTCACACACCCTGTGCTCTCACATCGGTGAATGGCCATGCGATCGGTGAGCCGCACGGAACCGCTCGCCGTCGGCCCGGCTCGGCTGCCGGAGGAGGCACCGCGGTTCGCCGGGTGCCGACGGTGCGGAGGGCGGCCGCGTGCGGCGGGCGAGAGAAGTGAGGTTCTGGCGCCATGGGCCGTCGGCTCGTACCGCTCACCCTGGACAACCTGTCGGACATCCCCAAGCCCTGTCGCTCCTGTGTGTTCTGGGAGCTGGACCCTGTCAGCGGGGACGCCGCGGTGGCGGCGGGCCGTGCCGGTCCGGAGAAGGAAGCCTGGCTCTCCGGCGTCCTGTTGGACTGGGGGTCCTGCGGGCGAGTGGTCTACGTGGACGACGTACCGGCCGGCTTCGTCCTCTACGCGCCGCCCGCGTACGTACCGCGCGCGATGGCGTTCCCCACGAGCCCGGTCTCCGCTGACGCGGTACAGCTGCTGACGGCCCGGTTGCTTCCCGGTTTCCAGCGTCAGGGGCTGGGCCGGGTGATGGTGCAGACCGTGGCGAAGGATCTGATCCGGCGGGGCGTCAAAGCCATCGAGGCTTTCGGTGACGCCCAGTGGTCCGAATCGGCGTGTGTACTGCCCGCCGACCATCTCCTGGCCGTCGGCTTCAAGACCGTACGACCGCACTCCCGGTACCCGCGGCTGCGGTTGGAGCTGAGGTCGACACTGTCGTGGAAGGAAGATGTGGAGCTGGCGCTCGACCGGCTGTTGGGGGCGGTGCAGAAGGAGCCCGCGCTACGGCCGCTGTGAGCGACGGCATGAGAAACGGGCCCGCCCCCGCAGGGGCAGGCCCGTTTCCCGTGAAACATCGGGGCGTCTCGCTCAGGCGAGGTAGTCCGACAGATCGCGCTCGATGGCGGCCTTGGGCTTGGCGCCGACGATGGTCTTCACAACCTCGCCGTCCCGGTAGACGTTCATGGTCGGGATCGACATGACGCCGTACTTGGCGGTGGTGGCCGGGTTCTCGTCGGTGTTCAGCTTGGCGATGACGATCTCGTCGTGCTCGGCGGCGATGGCCTCCAGCGACGGGGCAATCTGACGGCACGGGCCGCACCAGGTGGCCCAGAAGTCGACGAGAACGGGCTTGTCGCTCTTGAGGACGACCTCTTCGAAGTTGGCGTCCGTAACGGTAACCGTGGCGCCGGCCATGGCAGTCTCCTTTTGCTTCAGGGGTGGTGGAAAGCGGGGAACCGCGGGCTCAGACGGCCGCGGTCTTCTCGGGCTCGGGGGTGGCGTCGCCGTCGGAGAGCGCCGCGAGGAAACGCTCGGCGTCGAGTGCGGCGGAGCAGCCGGTGCCGGCGGCGGTGATCGCCTGGCGGTAGGTGTGGTCCACCACGTCGCCGGCGGCGAAGACGCCCTGCAGGTTGGTGCGGGTGCTGGGCGCGTCGACCTTGAGGTAGCCCTCGTCGTCGAGCTTCAGCTGCTCCTTGAACAGTTCTGTGCGGGGGTCGTGGCCGATCGCGATGAACAGGCCGGTGACCGGAAGCTCGGAGGTCTCGCCGGTCTTGAGGTTGCGCAGGGCCAGGCCGGAGAGCTTGTTCTCGCCCTGGATCTCGGCGACCTCGCTGTCCCACACGAACTTGATCTTCGGGTCGGCGAAGGCGCGCTCCTGCATCGCCTTGCTCGCCCGCAGGGTGTCGCGGCGGTGCACGATCGTCACGGACTTGGCGAACCGGGAGAGGAAGGTGGCCTCCTCCATCGCGGTGTCGCCGCCGCCGATCACGGCGATGTCCTGGTCCTTGAAGAAGAACCCGTCGCAGGTGGCGCACCACGAAACGCCGCGGCCGGAGAGCTCGTCCTCACGGGGCAGACCGAGCTTGCGGTGCTGCGAGCCGGTCGTGACGATGACGGCCTTCGCACGGTGCACGGTGCCGGCGGTGTCGGTCACGGTCTTGATCTCCCCGGAGAGATCGACGGCGACGATGTCGTCCGGCACCAACTCGGCGCCGAAACGCTCGGCCTGGGCCCGCATGTTGTCCATGAGGTCGGGACCCATGATGCCGTCCCGGAAACCGGGGAAGTTCTCCACGTCGGTGGTGTTCATCAGCGCACCGCCGGCGGTGACGGCACCTTCGAACACCAACGGCTTCAGGGAAGCACGGGCGGTGTAGAGCGCAGCGGTGTATCCCGCGGGCCCGGAGCCGATGATGATCACGTTGCGGACGTCGCTCACGGGTGTCTTCCTTGTCTCTGCCGACTGCTTGCTGGGGCTCTGGGAACTCTCACCCCACCCAACGGATCCTACGGGCCGAGCATTCCCGGCGTGCCGCAGCGCACAGTGGCCGATCAGTCCCGGGGGTAGGAGCGGCTCAGAAGCACGTCCCCGGGCGCCGGCGGCGTGGCGGAGATGCAGGAGGCGTCGACCACATAGGCGGTGACGCGCTTCGAGTCGGCGGGCATCGAGAGGACGACAAGATAGACGTTCTTGCCCTGGTAGGTGTCCTGCCGGGCGGCGAGCGGGGCCTCGGGGCGGCCGATGCCCCTGCTGACGCAGGACGGCACGGTGGCGTCCCCGCCGCGCATCGGGGTCTCCGGTTCGCTGCGGGTACCGATCTCCGGGGCCTTCTGCGCGCCCTTGGTGGCGAGGAGCTTGTGGACCTGAGTGGCGAGCGTCGCGGAGGACAGTTCCCCGGGCGTGGCGGTGCCCTTGTTCGCCGCAGTGGTCTGCCGCTCCGGCCCGCCGTCGTCGCCGGTCCCGTTCGAGGAGCTCTGTACGACGATTCCGCCCACCCCGATCAGGGCGGCGGCCGCGGCCGTGCCCAGCAGGACACGGGGCCAGCGACGGGACCGGGGTGCGCGGCTGCCCGGGGTGCGCCGCCCGGGGCCGGTGGCGCCGCGGGGACGCCCGGCCGGCCGATCGGCGCCCGGGGGCGGTGGCGCGGCCTCGGTTTCACGTGAAACATCGGCGGTGTCCACGGCTGTTTCACGTGAAACAGGGCCGACCGGGTCAGGACTTTCACGGGGCTCGGGAACAGCGCCGGCAGTGGGATCCGTGGCCGGCTCGTCGGGTGTTTCACGTGAAACCGAGGGCTCAGGCGCGGCGTTCAGCAGCGCCTCGGCCGCGAGAGCGGCGTCGATGCGCCCGGCGACCTCGGCGGGCATGGACACCGGGCCGGGAAGCGTACCGAGCACGTCCCGGATCTCCTCCAGGGAGGCGAAGACGTCCTCGCAGAGTGCGCACGACGCGAGGTGGGCGCGGACCTCGGTGGTACGGGCCGGAGACAGCAGGCCCTCCGTCAGGTCCGAGATCTCCGCGACCTCCGGGTGCTCATCCGTGCCGGTTGTCGACGTCACGCTCGCCCACCTCCGCCCTTCACGGCACCTGTGTCGTTCGGTCCTGGTGTCGGTGGGACGGATCCCCCCGGCTCCTGGTTCCTTGCCGCTCCTGCCGTTCCGCTTCCGTCGTCGGCCCTGAGATGCCGGACCAGCGGCAGCAGACGGGCCCGACCGCGTGCGCAGCGGCTCTTCACCGTGCCTGTGGGCACATCGAGGACGGTCGCCGCCTCCGCGACCGGGTAGCCCTGCATGTCGACGAGGACGAGCGCGGCGCGTTGTTCCTCCGGAAGCGTACGCAGCGCGCCGAGCAGCTCGCGGTGGAGGTCCTGGCGCTCCGCCGGTACCGCGGCCGACTCCTGCGGCTCCAGGAGCTGGTCCAGCTGGTCGGTCTCGGCGACGGGCGACGTCCGCCGGGAGGCCGCCTTGCGGGCCCGGTCCAGGCAGGCGTTCACCGTGATGCGGTGCAGCCAGGTGGTGACGGCCGACTGGCCGCGGAAGGTATGGGCGGCCCGATAGGCGGAGACCAGTGCGTCCTGCACGGCATCGGCGGCCTCTTCGCGGTCGCCGAGGGTACGGATCGCGACGGCCCAGAGCCGGTCGCGGTGGCGTCGGACGAGCTCCCCGAAGGCATCGGGATCACCTTTGACGTGCAGCGCAAGAAGCTCGGCGTCGCTCGACGTGGTCGCTTCGTCATCTTCGGCGCGCACGGCCCTCCCACAGGTGCTCTTTCCCCCCGCCCCATTGAATCCCGCCGCCTGGCGAAAGTAAATGAAACGGCGGGTGCACGGCCTCACAAGAAGGCCACTGACCAGCGGAAACGGGCCCGTGCTGCGGTGGCCTGCGGTAAAGGGGGAGAAATGCGGTGTTCGTGCACGGGGAAAACCGGGCCTGTTCCGGAACGCGGGGGAGAACCGGCGGTACCGGTCGATCCGTCCGGTGGAAGCGGAGAGTGCAGGGGCCCGGTCGATGGATCGACCGGGCCCCTGCGATGCCTGCGGGATGTCCTGAGAGCCGTGCTCAGCCGGTGAAGGAGATCTCCCGGATGGCCTGCTTGTAGCCCGCGCTGCTGAAGTCGTCGCTCGGTGCGTAGGGCATCGCCGTCATCCAGACCAGGACGTAGCGCGCCTTTGCCGGGGAGTCGAGGCGGACCTTCGCGACGGTCTCCGAGGTGTCCGCACCGCCGATGCGCTTCATGGAGCTGAGCGGAGTGGAGGGTGACAGGGACGGCGCCGCGTAGAGCGTGACCTTGGTGTGCTGGCCCGCGTAGTGCAGATCTATCGACGCGCCTCCGACCCGCTGCTCCGAGCCGAGGTCGTAGACGATGCCGACACCCTGCTTGAAGTGCGGGTTCATGTCGGGGCCGTCGCGGTAGCTCATGCTCCGCCAGTAGGTGCTGGAGTCCTTGTCGTAGGTGTAGCGCACCTGATCGGGATGTTGCGGGCGCCCGTCCGGGTAGTACTCGGCGGCGCTCTCGATCTTGAGCGGCTTGCCGTTCGGCTTGGTGTCGTGGTGCGCGTTGGTCTGCGGGGTCCCGCTGCCGGAGGTGTCGTTCTCCTGCTTGAGCAGGGTGTCCGCCAACTGCCAGCTGCCCAGACCCAGCGCGGCGATCAGCAGCGCGGAGACACACCACTTCAGCGCCTTGCCGGTGCGGCTCTGCAGCGGAGGCGGCGGCGTGGGCACGGGCTGGGTGGCGCGGCTCATCGGATGGTTGCGCGCCGCCTGGCCGTAGCTGCCCTGCTGGTACTGGGTCCGCTGGTACGGCGGCGGGGTGGTGAACGCCGTCTCCGGGGGCCGGATGCGGGGCATCGCCGCCACCGCCTTGGCCAGCTCGTCCGGGGTGGTGCACGGCTGTTCCTGGCGGGAGGCGGTGGCACCGTCGTTGACCAGCGCGCGCATGGCCAGCTCGGACAGACCGCGGTGGACGCCCGCCCGCACCTGGTCGGGGGCGATCAGCCCGACGCCCTTGGGCAGACCGGACATGCCGTAGGCGTCGTTCTCGTACGGCCAGCGCTGGGTCAGCGCGGCGTAGAGCAGCGCGCCGATCGCCTCGGTGTCCGAGCGCTGCGGCTCGTCGCAGGTGAGCCCGCGCAGCGCCGCCATGATCGCGAGGCCGCGGATGCGGTACTGCCCGGATTCCGTGCGGAGCACCGACCCGGGGTTGATCCGCAGATGCGACAGGCCCTCGCGGTGGGCGGCGGCCATCGCCTGGGAGACCTGGCTGACGAGCTGATAGGCGTCGTGCGGCTCCAGGGGGCCCGCGGCGAGCACGGTGGCCAGATCGGTGGCGTCGGGCAGCCACTCGTGGACGACGTAGACGAGGTCGTTCTCCTCGACGGCGTCGAGGATTTGCACGAAGCGCGGGTCGCCGAGGAGCGCCGCGGAGCGGGCCGCCGACAGCACCGGGCGGGCCCGTGGGTGGTCGGCGGGCAGGATGTGCACCCCGACGGCGCGGCGCAGCTTCTCGTCGACCGCACGCCAGCTGCTGAACCCCTCCAGCCGGGTGACGCACTCCTCCAAGCGGTAGCGCTTGGCGAGCTTGTGGCCGCTGTGCAGCTCGGAGGGTTGCGCGTCGGCTGCTGCGGCCGCGTCATCGGTGCCGACGGCTTCCTTCTCCGCGTCGGACGCCTTGTCGGGCTTCGCACCGTCGTCCGTGGCCTTCTCCGCCTTGGCGGTCAGCGGTTGGTCACCGCTCGTGTCGGCCACGTCGACGGCAGCCGTGCTCCGTTCCGCCACCGTCGTTCCTGCCTCCCCATCCGTTGCAGGCTCAATGAGCCACGACAATTGTGCCCACAGTCCGCCACTATGCACGACACGCGGTGGCGGTCGATGGTTGTGCCTCAGCGCCCCAGCTTGGCCCGGACCATGCCGACCAGCGCCGTCATCTCCTCGATGCGCATCTTCCGCGCGGCCACGTAGAAGACCCCCAGAAGGGCGACCGCACCCACGATCAGCGCGGCCAGCGACCCGAGGAACCCGGTGCCCAGTCCCTGCATGATGCCGTACACCGCCGCACCGGCGATGACGGTTGCGGGAATGCTTGCGCCCGCCAGACGGGCGTATGTGCGCACGATACGGGCGCTGTCCAGGTCACCGTTCATCCGCCGGCTCAGCCGGCGCCAGGCGACCACGACACCGATCATGTAGGCGATGCCGTACGCGGCGGCCATGCCGATCACCGCCCAGCGCGCGGGCAGGATCAGGAAGCAGGCGGCCGAGGCGGCGGCGTTGACCGCCGCGACGATCACGGTGTTGTAGAAGGGCGTCCGGGTGTCCTCGTAGGCGTAGAAGGCCCGCAGGATCACGTACTGCACCGAGAACGGGATGAGACCGATACCGAAGGCCATCAGCATGTAGCCCATCGGGACGCCCGCGCCGGACGAGCCGTAGACCAGCGTGCACAGCGGGACGCCGAGCGCCAGGAAGCCGAACGAGATCGGGACGATGGCGACGGCCGAGGTCCGCAGGCCCTGGGACATGTCGTCCCGGACCGCGCCGGTGTCGCCGTCCGCCGCCGACCGGGCCAGCCGCGGCAGCAGCGCCGCCATCACGGAGACGGTGATGATCGCCTGCGGCATGTTCCAGATCAGCTGGGCGCTGGCGTACGAGATGAAGCCGGTGCCGGGGTGGCCCTGGCCGTCCGCGGTGTTGCCGGCCCAGGTGGAGAGCTGGGTGACGACCAGGACGCCCGCCTGATTGGCGAGGACGAACAGGACGGTCCACTTCGCGAGCTTGGCGGCCTTGCCGAGCCCGTGCCCGCGCCAGTCGAACCGCAGCCGGAACGTGAAGTCGGCGTCCCGCAGGTACGGGATCATCGCCAGCGCCTGCACCACGAGACCGAGCAGGGTGCCGATACCCAGCAGCCGGATGCCCTCGTCGGGGATGGTGGTGACGCCGATGCCGGAGGTCTTGGCGGTGCCGTACACCCAGATGAACAGCCCGAACGTGGCGATCATGACGATGTTGTTGAGGACCGGGGTCCACATCATCGCGCCGAAGCGGCCGCGCGCGTTGAGGATCTGCCCCATCACGACGTGCAGCCCCATGAAGAAGATCGTGGGCACGCAGTAGCGGGTGAACGCGACGGCGACCTCGTTGGCCGCCGGATCGCGTGAGATGTCGAACGAGACGAGTTTCACGAGCAACGGCGCCGCGACGACCGCCAGGACCGTGAGCGCGCCCAGGATGACGATGACCAGCGTCAGCAGCCGGTTGGCGTATGCCTCGCCACCGTCGTCGTCCTCCTTCATCGCGCGCACCAACTGCGGGACGAAGACGGAGTTCAGACCGCCGCCGATGGTCAGGATGAAGATCATCGTCGGCAGCTGGTACGCCACCTGCCAGGAGTCGCCCAGCACCGCGCCGCCGAGTGCGGCGACGATCAGCGCGGAGCGGACGAAGCCGGTGAGGCGGGAGACCATCGTGCCGGCGGCCATCACGGCGCTGGACTTGAGCAGACCGGAGGCGCGGCCCCCGGACGGCTTCCCGGCGGCCGCGACCGGCTCCGGCTCGGGCGCCGGCGGCTCCGGAGCGGGGGCCGCCTCGGGCACCACGGCCGCCGGGCCGGGCTCCGCCGCCACCGGACGGCGAGGCTCGTGCGGCTGCTGATCGCGGAAGAGATGCGCGAACGCATCGGGCTCCGGCTGCTGCTCCGCCTCCTGTCCGAAGGCGTCGCCCAGCCCGGGGAACTGCACGGTCTCGGCCGCGTCGGGGTACGGCGCGGCGGCGGGCGGGCCCGCAGGACCGGTCGGCGCGGGAGCACCCCAGCCCTGCTGCTCGGGGGCGTACGGGGCCGCGGGGCGCGGCGGGAACGGTTCGGCAGGTGCGCCCGACGGCGGCTGTACCGCGCCGCCCGGGTATCCCGGGGCATGCCCCTGGTGCGCCTCGTGGCGGGGGCCGTCCGGCGCGTAGGGGCTCCGGCCGTTCAGGCCGTACGGCTCCTGCGGGGTCGGTGGGACCGGCCCCGCGGGGTCGCCCTCGGCGCCCCGGCCGCGGTCACCGTCAAACGGCGCGTTCATCGCTGCCCCACCTCATCCGTCGCCGGCCCTCCGGCCCCGCCAAATATCAACGGTCCACTTTCTCACCTGAGCCGGACGGACCCGAGTTTCCCGAACCGGAGTCCGGTGCGGGGTCACTCGGCTGCCCGGCGTTCTCGCCGCTCGTGTCGTCGGTCGCGTCCGTGCCGTCGCGGTCGTCGCGGTCGTCGCGGTCGTTCGGATCGGACGGGCCCTCGGGCCCGTCGGTTCCGTCCGGACCCGCTTCGCCCTGCGGGCCCTCGCCCGTCTTCCGGGCGGCCGCCCGCTTGCGCTGGAGGTAGATCCGCACACCGGCCAGGACCAGCAGCAGCACACCGCCCGCGATGACGAGCATGACCGTCGCGGTGATCTCCGTGACGTTCACGACGAACGTCATCGGCTGACCGTACGGCTTTCCGTCCGCGGTGTAGAGCTGGGCGTTCACCCGGACCGGACCGTTGGCGTTCGCCGTGGTGTCGAACTTGAAGGACTGGCTGTGGCCGCCGTCCACCTTGATGCGCTGCGGCTCGCCCGCGCTCAGCCGGTTCGGCTGCGAGGACGTCAGCTTCAGCGTCATCCCCTCGACGCCCTGGAGGAGGTTGTTCTGCACCGTCACCGGGATCGTCGCGCTGCGCCCGGAGAGCGTGGCGTTCGACTTCTGGATCAGGTGGACCTTCCGCGTCAGCTCGGTGAGGTAGTCCCGCACCGAGCCGCGGAACGCGGCGGCGCCGGCGCGGTTGCCGCGCCACTGCGTCGACATGCCCCGCATGATCGCGTTCCCGAACGGCGTCACCACGCGCTCGGGGCGGTCCAGATTCACCCGGAACTCGTCCAGCGCCGTCTGGGTCTCCTGGATCTGGCGGAACGCCTCGGTGGGCATCTCCTGGCGGCGCAGCGACGACGGGTACGCGGCGCGGCTCGGGACGTGCCGGGTGGCCGACTCGTCGGGCTCGGCGTTGGCGGCGTCGCCGAGATCCAGCGGCTGCGTCCAGTCGGCGGCCTCCAGCGTCCGCAGCGCCGCGGCCATGGCCTGCGCCTGGCTGGTGGACGGCATCCGCTGCGGCGCGACGACGACGCTGCGCTGCCGGCCGGGGTCCTGCAGGCCGATCAGCCGGGTCTGGGCGAGGAACGACTGGACCGCGCGGGTGGCCCGGCCGCTCTGCGTCAGGTCCCCCTCGAAGGCGGTGGACAGCCCCGCGTCCGCGACGACGGCGGTGTTGCCGCCGCCGATCGGCCGGGCCGCGGTGGGCGTGTAGGTCAGCTGGTCGGACTCGCGCAGGCTGTCGCTGCGGGTGATGACGTTGTGGGCACCGGCGGAGGTGGCGACGTCCACGATCGAGGAGTCGATCGCGCCGTCGACGGGCCAGGCGAAGTCCGTGCGCGGCTTCACCCCCAGGGTCGTGTCGACGGTCGTGGACGCCAGCTCCGTGGCCGGGCCGAGGTGTCCGAGCGCGCTGGGCACGTTCTTGCCCTGGTGGGCGAGGGAGGCGAGGTCCGGGTCGGCGAACGGGAGCGCGACGACCTCGTGGGTCTTCACCGCCTCCGTGAGGTCGTTCAGCCACTGCTTGGCGACGGCCTGGTTCTTGCCCGCGGGGCCGTCGGGGCCGTGCACCCGGTACGGCTTGGTCATCGCGTCGACCGTCGCGAGGAGGTCCGGGTCGATGACGAATGTCACCGGGAGGTCCTTGCCGAGCGCGACCATCTGCTGGAGCCGGCCACCGGGCTTGATCTCCGAGGCGAGATCGTCGTCACGGAAGACCGGCGTCTGCTGTGCATCGGCGTCGGTCTGGGCCGTGAGATGGGTGGAGGAGATCAGCGGCCACATGTAGGTGAGCTGCGTCTTCTTCCCCGCATCGCCTTCCTGCCAGGGGAGGAAGGTCCGCTCCATGCCGAGCACCTGCTCGTACTGGCCCTGCGAGCGGCCCGAGAGGGAGACGCCGAGCTGGTACACGCCGCCGTCGCCGAGGTCGAGGTCCTTGACCGGGACGCGGAGCGAGAAGGAGCGGCTGATGCCGGGCCGGAGCGGGTCGATGTCGGCGCTGCGCCCCTTGACCTCGGGGCCGTCCTCGGCCGGGGAGAACCCGGTGCGCCGGGCGGCGGCGTCGAGCGCGCTGCGCCCGTTGAGCGCCGGACCGCGCCGGACGGCGACATGGGCGTCGGTGACCGTGGTCCGGCTCTCGTTGGTCACGGTGCCGGAGACGGTGACGGTGTCGCCCTTGCCGGGGGCCTGCGGGGTCAGCGAGTCGATGCTGACGTCGACGGTGCGCGGTCCGGTGGCGGCGTGCGCCGCCGGGGCCTGCGGGAGCTGCACCAGGCCCATGAGCAGGGGCACCCCGGTGAACAGCGCGGCGCAGCGTCGTAGCCGGCGCCCGCGCGGCCGTTCAGTCCACCGGAACCTTGCCGCATCGGCCACGCGCTCGCCCGTCCCTCGTCGTCGTCAGTGGTCGTCGGAATGTGCGTCCCCGCATGGTAACGAGGTGCGCAGTGGCGTCGTGCCATGGTGCACGCCACAAGATCACGGGCCGGCCGGTCACGGCGGCGCCCTCGACGGCGGGACACCGGGCGTGGCACGGGCACGTACCCTTTTCAGTTGTGCCGAACGCCAACAATGACATCCCCGCCCCGCAGTCCGAGCGGTCTGCGCAGTCGACGAATGCGCTGAGCCAGGTGCAGCGCCGTGCCGTGAGCGAGCTGCTGCGGGTCTCCCCCGTGGCGGACGACCTGGCCCGCCGATTCCAGGAGGCCGGGTTCACACTTGCCCTGGTCGGTGGTTCGGTGCGGGATGCGCTCCTGGGCCGGCTCGGCAACGACCTGGACTTCACCACGGATGCGCGCCCCGAGGACGTTCTGAAGATCGTCCGTCCGTGGGCCGACGCGGTGTGGGAGGTCGGCATCGCGTTCGGCACGGTCGGCTGCAAGAAGAGCTCCTTCGACATCGAGGTGACGACCTACCGCTCGGAGGCGTACGACCGCACCTCGCGCAAGCCGGAGGTGTCCTACGGCGACTCCATCGAGGAAGATCTGGTCCGCCGTGACTTCACGGTGAATGCGATGGCCGTCTTCCTCCCGCAGAAGGAGTTCATCGACCCGCACGGCGGCCTGGAGGACCTGGCGGCCCGGGTGCTGCGGACGCCCGGCACCCCGCAGGACTCCTTCTCGGACGACCCGCTGCGGATGATGCGTGCGGCCCGGTTCGCCGCCCAGCTGGACTTCGAGGTCGACCCCGACGTCGTGGCGGCGATGAAGGCGATGGCGGGGCGGATCGAGATCGTGTCCGCGGAGCGCGTCCGGGACGAGCTGAACAAGCTGATCCTGGCGCCCCACCCGCGCAAGGGCCTCAAGCTGCTGGTCGACTCGGGGATCGCCGAGCGGGTGCTGCCCGAGCTGCCCGCGCTCCGGCTGGAGCGTGACGAGCATCACCGCCACAAGGACGTCTACGAGCACACGCTCACGGTCCTGGAGCAGGCGATCGACCTCGAAGAGGACGGGCCGGACCTGGTGCTGCGGCTGGCGGCGCTGCTGCACGACATCGGGAAGCCGAAGACCCGCCGGTTCGAGAGCGACGGCCGGGTCTCGTTCCACCACCACGAGGTGGTCGGCGCCAAGATGACCAAGAAGCGCATGATCGCGCTGAAGTACTCGAACGACCTGGTGAAGGACGTTTCGCGGCTGGTGGAGCTGCATCTGCGCTTCCACGGTTACGGGACCGGCGAATGGACGGACTCGGCGGTCCGCCGCTACGTCCGCGACGCGGGCCCGCAGCTGACCCGGCTGCACAAGCTCACCCGCTCGGACTGCACGACGCGTAACAAGCGGAAGGCCAATGCCTTGTCGCGTGCGTACGACGGTCTGGAGGAGCGCATCGCGCGCCTGCAGGAGCAGGAGGAGCTGGATGCGATCCGGCCCGACCTGGACGGCAACGAGATCATGCAGATCCTGGACATCGCCCCGGGACCGGCCGTCGGCAAGGCGTACAAGCAGATGCTGGAGATCCGGCTGGAGAACGGTCCGATGGAGCGCGAGGACGCGATTGCCGCGCTCAAGGAATGGTGGGCCGGCCAGCAGGGCTGAGGCCGCGGTGTTTCACGTGAAACCGGGTGGGCGACCGCGTGGTTTCACGTGAAACCGGGGGCAGGCGTGCCGCGTTTCACGTGAAACACGGGCGGGGGTGTCTCGGTTTCCCGTGAAACATCGGGCCCGACGGACCGTTTCACGGGAAACATGGCACCCCATCCGAAGGAATGTTTCCCGTGAAACATCGGCCGGTGTGCTTGCTGGAGCGCGGATCCGTACGGCCGCCTGTACGGCTGCCGGGGAGACTCACAGGGACGGGCGGATTCGCAGTAGTCCGGAGCGGGCCATCACGAGGACGGTCGCCGCGTAGAGGCAGGCGATCACGATCACGAGCGGGACCGAGCGCCCGTCCGGCGGCAGTATGAGCGCGGCGACCGCCGCGGCGCCGACGAACGCGACGTTGAACAGCACGTCGTAGACGGCGAACACCCGGCCGCGATAGGCGTCGTCGACCGTCGCCTGCACCACCGTGTCCGTCGCGATCTTCGTTCCCTGGGTACTCAGCCCGAGCACCAGCGCGGCGACGAGCATCGGCCGCAGGGTGAACGTCAGGCCCAGCGCCGGTACCAGTACGGCTCCGAGGGCGGCGCAGCAGGCGATCCACCCGAAGAGGGTGACGCGGGAGATGGCCCATGGCGTGATGAGCGCCGCGGCGAAGAAGCCCGCCCCCGAAACGGCAACCGTCAGCCCCAGCAGGGCCAGGCCGTCGGCCGGTGTGGAGGACCAGGCGTAGCGGCAGAGCATCAGCACCATGACGGTCAGCGCGCCGTAACAGAACCGGACCGCGGTCATCGCCGCCAGGGCGTGCGCCGGAGCCCGCCGCCGGGCGAGGTGGCGCAGCCCGTCCATGAGGCCGCGTGCGGTCGTCAACACAGCGTCTTTCACGCGCAGTTGACGCTGAACGACATCCGGGCCGAGCAGATCCGGCGTCATCCGCAGTGCGGTGAGTGACGCCGTCAGATACAGGACCGCGCTGAGGAGGATGGTGAGGACGTCCGCGTGGGGGCCGAGGAGCCGGACCGCGAACGCCAGTCCGCCGCCGGCCGTCGCGGCGAGCGTCCCGGCCGTGGGCGTGAGGGAGTTTGCGACGACCAACTGCCGTCCGTCATCGACGACTCGGGGCAGTGCGGCCGAGAGACCGGCCAGGACGAAGCGGTTCACCGCGGTGACGGACAGCGCCGCGACGTAGAAGAGCCAGATAGGCATCGTCGGCAGGAGCACCAGCGCCGCGGTGAGAGTGGCGAGCGCCGCGCGCAGCAGATTTCCGTGGAGCAGCACCTGCCGCCGGCGCCAGCGGTCCAGCAGTACGCCGGTGAACGGGCCCAGCAGCGAGTAGGGCAGCAGCAGGACGGCCATCGCACCGGCGATGGCGGCGGGGGTGGCCTGCTTCTCCGGGGAGAAGACGACGAACGCCGCGAGCGCCACCTGGAAGACGCCGTCGGCGGCCTGCGAGAGCAACCGTGCGGAGAGCAGGGACCGGAAGTCACGCAGGCGGAGCAGGGCGGCGAGGTCGCGCACAGCAGACATGAGGCACAGCCTCACACAGCCCGCGGGCCCCCGGGAGAGATACCCGGAGGCCCGCGGAGCGTGGCGATGAGGGGAGCGTCAGCGCTCGACCTCGCCCTTGATGAACTTCTCGACGTTCGCGTGCGCCTCGTCGTCGAAGTACTGCACGGGCGGCGACTTCATGAAGTACGAGGAGGCGGAGAGCACCGGACCGCCGATGCCGCGGTCCTTGGCGATCTTGGCGGCGCGGAGCGCGTCGATGATGACGCCAGCGGAGTTCGGAGAGTCCCAGACCTCCAGCTTGTACTCGAGGTTCAGCGGGACGTCGCCGAACGCACGGCCTTCGAGGCGGACGTATGCCCACTTGCGGTCGTCGAGCCAGGCCACGAAGTCCGAGGGGCCGATGTGGACGTTGTCCTCGCCCAGCTCACGGTCCCTGATCTGCGAGGTGACGGCCTGCGTCTTGGAGATCTTCTTGGACTCCAGCCGCTCCCGCTCCAGCATGTTCTTGAAGTCCATGTTGCCGCCGACGTTCAGCTGCATCGTGCGGTCCAGGATGACGCCCCGGTCCTCGAAGAGCTTGGCCATCACACGGTGCGTGATGGTGGCACCGACCTGCGACTTGATGTCGTCACCGACGATCGGGACACCGGCCTCGGTGAACTTGTCCGCCCACTCCTTGGTACCGGCGATGAAGACCGGGAGGGCGTTGACGAAGGCGACCTTGGCGTCGATGGCGCACTGCGCGTAGTACTTCGCCGCCTCCTCGGAACCGACAGGGAGGTAGCAGACCAGGACGTCGACCTGCTTGTCCTTCAGGACCTGGACGATGTCGACCGGAGCCTGCTCCGACTCCTCGATCGTCATGCGGTAGTACTTGCCCAGGCCGTCGAGGGTGTGGCCGCGCTGGACCGTCACACCGGCGTTCGGCACGTCGCAGATCTTGATGGTGTTGTTCTCGCTGGCGCCGATGGCGTCCGCGAGATCCAGGCCGACCTTCTTGGCGTCGACGTCGAAGGCGGCCACGAACTCGATGTCCCGGACGTGGTAGTCGCCGAACTGCACATGCATGAGGCCGGGCACACGGCTCTCCGGATCGGCGTCCTTGTAGAACTCGACGCCCTGTACCAGCGAGGCGGCGCAGTTGCCCACGCCGACGATGGCTACGCGAACCGAACCCATTCCGGTTGCTCCCTGTGTTCTCGCTGAGGTCCTGCCGGACAGGACCTCATGTGGTGGTGTCATCGGACGGATCCGGCCGGGAACCACCCCGGTGCCGGGGCAGGCCGTCCGTCTCTCCTGACCGATCCTGCTTGTCCCGCTCAGCGGTCCCGGGCGTATGCCGATCGCGCCCGGTGCGCTCGCTCTCGATGAGTCCGTTCAGCCAGCGGACCTCGCGCTCCACGGATTCCATGCCGTGGCGCTGGAGTTCGAGGGTGTAGTCGTCCAGCCGTTCACGGCTGCGGGCCAGGGAGGTACGCATCCTTTCGAGACGTTCCTCCAGTCGGCTGCGGCGTCCTTCCAGGACGCGCATGCGGACGTCCCGCGACGTCTGGCCGAAGAACGCGAAACGGACGCCGAAGTGTTCGTCCTCCCACGCGTCCGGGCCGGAGTGCGAGAGCAGCTCCTCGAAGTGCTCCTTCCCCTCCCCGGTCAAGCGGTAGACGATCTTCGCCCGGCGTCCGGTCAGAGCCGTGGGGGGCGCGCCCGCGGGCGGTCCGCCCGGCTCCTCCATGAGCCAGCCGTTCGCGACCAGCGCCTTGAGGCAGGGATAGAGGGTGCCGTAGCTGAACGCACGGAAAACCCCGAGTGAAGTGTTGAGCCGCTTGCGCAACTCGTAGCCGTGCATCGGGGACTCGCGCAGCAGGCCCAGAACGGCGAATTCGAGGACGCCGGAGCGTCTGCTCATCCTCCGCCTCCTCGACCTCGCGCGCTCTTTATGCCGTGCTGATGTATCGACTCGATACATCCAGACGATAGAACGCCATGTGGGACGGGACAAGCAAGGGGGCGGTGAACGGCGTCACATCACCGATTCATAGGGTCCAACCTGCCTGATTTGGAGTGAATTTAGACGGTGGGCAGGTTTTGGCCGTGCGTAGTCTGTGCGGCATGCAGACTGCCGGGAACCGTGGGCCGATAACTGGCGTCCCCGTGCTCGGTGTAGTGCGGCCCGCGCGTCAGGAACGGGCCGTGCATCGGGGGGACCTGAAGACAACCACCGCCTTCAGGCGACGAGATAGCGCGCCTGCCCGAGGAGTATCCGTTCCATGAGCGAGCACCGTCGCAAACCGCCACAGCCGCAAGGTGGCGGTCGCGCCGCGGCCCGACGTGCCGCGCAGCAATCAACGGGGCGTCGCGCGGCGCCCCGTGGTGCTGCTTCCGGCTCCACATCCCATTCCGCCGCGCACGGTCAGGAGCGGCCTCCGGGCGGGCGGGCGGAAGCGCGCCGTGCAGCTCAACGCGGCGGTCGCCGGCGGGCGGACGACGCGGCGGGAGCCGGTGGCGGACGAGGCGGTGGCAGGGGTCGTCGCGGTGGTGGTGCGGGCGGCGCGGGTGGTGCGGGCGGCGGCCGTGGCCGTGGTGGAAATGGTCCTGCCAAGAAGCGCTTCATCGACTACCCGCGGGCCGGACGCGAGGGGTGGCGCCGCTTCGTTCCCTCGTGGCGGTTGGTCACGACGCTGTGTGTCGCCTTCGTCGGCGTCATAGTCGGGATCGCCGGCATCGCTCTGTGGCTGGTGGAGGTGCCCAAGGAGAGCGTCGCGGCCCGCCAGGAGAACAACATCTACTACTGGGCCAACGGCGACGTCATGGCCCGCGACGGCGAGACCAACCGGCAGATCGTGCCGATCAGCGACATCCCGATGTCGATGCAGAACGCGGCGATCGCCGCGGAGAACGCGTCGTTCCGGGACGACTCCGGCGTCGCCCCCATGGGCATCGTCCGCGCCCTGGTCAAGATGGCCAAGGGCGAGGAGACCCAGAGCGGTTCGACGATCACTCAGCAGTACGTCAAGAACGCCATGCTGAGCCAGGACCAGACGCTCACCCGTAAGTTCAAAGAGCTGTTCATCTCCATCAAGGTCGGCTGGAAGGTGGGGAAGCCCCAGATCCTCCAGGGGTACTTCAACACCAGTTACTTCGGACGCAGTTCCTACGGCATCCAGGCGGCTGCCCAGTCGTACTACGGCAAGGACGCCCGCGAGCTGAAGCCGGACGAGGCCGCCCTGCTGGTGTCGGTGCTCAAGGGTCCCGAGCTCTACGACCCCGCGGGCGGTTCGGTTCCGCACGCCAGCCCCCAGGAGAACACCAGGCGGGCCAAGGAGCGCTGGTCGTGGGTGCTCGACCGTGAGGTCCAGGTGGGCCTGATGTCCAAGAGCGAGCGGGCCAAGTACACGAAGTTCCCCATGCCGAAGCAGCAGAAGTCGTCGGCCAGCCAGAACGGCCAGATCGGCTACCTGATGGACACGGCCAAGAAGTACGTCCTCAAGAACACCCACCTCAGCCAGGCGGCGTTCGACAAGGGCGGCTACCAGATCTACACGACCTTCGACAGGAAGAAGGTCACCGCGCTGGCCAACTCGGTCAAGAAGGTCGACAAGCGCTACATCAACCCGGAGAAGCGGGAGAAGGACAAGTACGTCCAGTTCGGTGGCGCCTCGGTGGAGCCGGGGACCGGCAAGATCGTCGCGATATACGGCGGTGAGGGCTACGACAAGGGCCACTTCAGCAACAACGCCGACACCTTCGGTGTGCCGGTCGGCTCGACCTGGAAGCCGTTCGTCCTCGCGGCGGCGATGAAGTACGGGACACAGCACAGCAACGGCCAACCGCTGTCACCGGAGAGCCGCTACAACGGCAACGACCACCTCAAGGTGAAGAACGCCGACGGCACCGACTACCTGTCGAAGGACAACTCGCCCTTCTACCAGGTAAACGAGAGCAACCATCCCTGGGGCTACATCAGCCTCAACAAGGCGATGGAGCAGTCGGTCAACACCCCGTTCGTGCAGCTCGGCATGGACGTCGGGATGAGCAAGGTGCGGGACATGGCGCGGGCCGCGGGCATCGCGGACGCGAGCTTCGACAAGTACCTCAACCCCTCGTTCGCCCTCGGCACCTCTACGCCGAGCGCGATCCGCATGGCCAACGCCTATGCGACGTTCGCGAAGTCGGGCACCAAGGTGGAGCCGTACTCGGTCACCGAGGTGAAGCACCACGGAGAGGCGGTGGACGGTATCGAGGCACCCACGAAGGAGTCGACGATCGACCCGGACATCGCCAACAACGTCACCAAGGTGCTGGAGAACGTCATCACGAACGGTACGGCCAAGGCGGAGGCGACGAAGCTGGGCCGTCCCGCGGCGGGCAAGACCGGTACCACCGACGAGAACAAGTCGGCATGGTTCGTGGGGTACACCCCGCAGCTGTCGACCGCGATCTCGATGTTTCGTGAGGACCCGAAGAACCCCCGCCAGCTCTCCATGAAGGGCGTCGGTGGCTTCGACTCGATCCACGGTGGCGCGCTGCCCACAGAGGTCTGGACGCAGTACATGATCCAGGCGCTGGAGGGCACGCCGGTGGAGGACTTCCCGGCGGCCACGCCCATCGGCCAGCGTTTCGACGAGGCGGGCATGCCGTCTCCGACGCCGACCATCACGCCCTCGGAGAAGCCGTCCGAGACGCCCTCGGAGAAGCCTTCGCACTCCGAGACGCCGACCCACTCGCCGACGCCCACGGCCACGGAGACGTGTGCCGACTGGGACATCGGTTGCCAGAACGACGGCGGTGCCGGTGGCGGTCCTGGCGGCGGTCCCGGCGGTGGCCCCGGTGGCGGTCCTGGCGGTGGCCCGGGCGGCGACACCGGTGGCGACACCCAGTCGCCGGATCCGACGGGCGGCGGCGGCCCCGGCGGCTGGCTCGGAGGACCCAGCGGGGGGAAGCCCTGATCCACCTCCGTTTCACGTGAAACGGCGCGCCGCCTCGGCAGCCGAACCCACGGCTGTTTCACGTGAAACAGCGCCTCACGAAGCCCCCGCCCCGGCTCGACCGGGCGGGGGCTTCGCCGCGTTCCGCACAGGGGCGTGCGGCAGGATGGGGCCATGACGAGCGTGCGCGGGGACGAGTCCGTACGGCCCACACAGCGGGACGAGGTCGCGGCAGCCGGCAGCGAGCTGCTCGGTGGCCCGCTCGGCCGCCGGGCGCTGCCCGGTACCAGCCGGCTCACCCCCGTCCGGGTGATCGTGCTCGTCGCCCTCGGCATGTTCGCGCTCGGGATGGTGCAGAAGCTCCCCTGCTACAACGGCGGCTGGTTCTTCGGCGCCACCACGCAGTACGTCCACGCCTGCTACTCCGACATCCCCCACCTCTTCTCCGGGCGCGGCTTCGCCGACGGGCTCATCCCCTACTTCGACCGCCTGCCCGGCGACATGGAGTACCTGGAGTACCCCGTCCTGACCGGACTGTTCATGGAGGTCGCCTCCTGGATGACCCCGAACGGCGGCGACATCGTCCAGCGCGAGCAGATCTACTGGCTGGTCAACGCCGGGATGCTGATGGTCTGCGCCGCCGTCCTCGTCGTCTGCGTGGCCCGTACGCACCGCAACCGCCCCTGGGACGGGCTGCTCGTCGCGCTGGCGCCCGCGCTGGCGCTGACCGCCACGATCAACTGGGACCTGCTCGCCGTCGCGCTCACCGCCGCGGGCATGCTCCTGTGGTCCCGCAGCCACCCGCTCCGCGCCGGAGTGCTCATCGGGCTGGCGACCGCCGCCAAGCTCTACCCCGTCCTCCTCCTGGGCCCCCTGCTGATGCTCTGCTGGCGGGCCGGTACCTGGCGCGCCTACGGGCGGTGTCTGACCGGCGCCGCGGCCTCCTGGCTCGTGGTGAACCTCCCGGTGATGTTCGCGTACGACGCCAGCGGCTTCCACCTCCGCGAGGGGTGGGCGAAGTTCTACACCTTCAGCCAGGAGCGGCCGATCGACTTCGGCTCCGTATGGCTGCTGATCTCCCAGCGCACCGGCAACCCGCTGGAGAACGCCAACCTCTACGCCACGCTGCTGATGCTCCTCGGCTGCGGCGGCCTGGCCCTGCTCACCCTCTACGCGCCGCGCCGGCCGCGCTTCGCCCAGCTCGCCTTCCTCGTCGTCGCGCTCTTCATCCTGACAAACAAGGTGTACTCCCCGCAGTACGTGCTGTGGCTGATCCCGCTGGCGGCGCTGGCCCGGCCGCGGTGGCGGGACTTCCTGATCTGGCAGGGGTGCGAGGTCCTCTACTACCTGGGGATCTGGATGTACCTCGCCTACACGGGCAGCGGCGACAAGCACCAGGGCCTGCCGCCGGAGGGCTACCAGTTGGCGATCCTGGTGCATCTGCTGGGCACGCTCTACCTCTGCGCCGTCGTCGTCCGCGATGTGCTGCTGCCGGAGCGTGACGTGGTCCGCCGGGACGGCGAGGACGACCCGTCCGGCGGCGTCCTCGACCGGGCGTCCGACGTCTTCGTCCTGGGCCGGCCCCCGCTCCCCCGCCCCGCCGTGCACTTCGAGGCCGCCCCACGGGTGCGCTGGGGCGCCGTACGGGAGTGACCGTCCGGGACGGGCGAAGGCCCGGCGCCGCGGGAGTGCCGCGGTGCCGGGCCTTCGTCGTACGGGCCGTGGGCCCAGGTCAGCGGTCGACGATCCGGTCGAACTGCGTCGTGGTGTGCCGCAGATGCGCCACCAGCTCCTCGCCGACCTGCGGCGCGGGCGCGTCGCTCGGGACGAAGAGGATCGACACCTGCATGTGCGGCGGCTCCGCGAACCAGCGCTGCTTGCCGGACCAGACGTACGGGGCGAGGTTGCGGTTGACCGTCGCCAGACCGGCCCGTGCCACACCCTTGGCCCGCGGCATCACACCGTGCAGCGCCTTGGGCGACTCCAGGCCGACGCCGTGCGAGGTACCGCCGGCCACGACCACCAGATAGCCGTCGGACGCGGCCTTCTGCTGGCGGTAGCCGAAACGCTCGCCCTTGGCGACGCGGGTGACGTCGAGCACCGAACCGCGGTACTCGGTGGCCTCGTGGTCGCCGAGCCAGAGCCGGGTGCCGATGCGCGCGCGGAAGCGGGTCTGCGGGAACTGCTGCTGCAGACGGGCCAGCTCCTCCGCCTTGAGATGGCTGACGAACATGGTGTGCAGCGGGAGGCGGGCGGCCCGCAGCCGGTCCATCCAGCCGATGACCTCCTCGACGGCGTCGGAGCCGTCGGTGCGGTCCAGCGGCAGGTGGATGGCGAAGCCCTCCAGCCGGACGTCCTCGATCGCGGCGGCCAGCTTGGGCAGGTCCTCCGGCGTGACACCGTGCCGCTTCATGCTGCTCATGACCTCGATGACGACGCGGGCGCCCACCAGGCCGCCCACCCCCTCGACCGAGGAGACCGAACGGATCGCGCGGTCGGGCAGCGGCACCGGCTCCTCGCCGTGGCGGAACGGTGTCAGAACGAGGAGGTCACCACTGAAGAAGTCCTTGATCCGGGCCGCTTCGTAGGTCGTCCCCACGGCGAGGATGTCGGCCCCGAGGCGGGCGGCCTCGTCCGCCAGGCGTTCGTGGCCGAAGCCGTAGCCGTTGCCCTTGCAGACCGGGACGAGCCCGGGGAACTGCTGGAGAACGCTCTGGTGATGCGCCCGCCAGCGCGCGGTGTCGACGTAGAGGGTGAGCGCCATGGCCGGGCCCGGGACCTTTCTCGTGGCTTGGTGTCGGAAGGACGTACGCAAGGGTGGTCAGCGGCGCGACATATACATGTCGAGCGCCTTGTGGAGCAGCTTGTTGAGCGGGAAGTCCCACTCGCCGAGGTACTCCGCCGCCTGACCGCCGGTGCCGACCTTGAACTGGATCAGACCGAAGAGGTGGTCGTTCTCGTCCAGCGAGTCGCTGATGCCGCGCAGGTCGTACACGGTCGCGCCGAGCGCGTAGGCGTCCCGCAGCATCCGCCACTGCATGGCGTTGGACGGGCGCACCTCGCGGCCGATGTTGTCGGAGGCGCCGTAGGAGTACCAGACGTGTCCGCCGACGACCAGCATCGTCGCGGCCGAGAGGTTCACGCCGTTGTGGCGGGCGAAGTAGAGCCGCATGCGGTTGGGGTCCTCGGAGTTGAGGGCCGTCCACATGCGCTGGAAGTAGCCGAGCGGGCGCGGACGGAACTTGTCGCGCTCCGCGGTGATCTCGTAGAGCCGCTGCCACTCGGCCAGGTCCTCGTAGCCGCCCTGGACGACCTCGACGCCGGCCTTCTCGGCCTTCTTGATGTTGCGGCGCCAGAGCTGGTTGAAGCCCTTGTGGACCTCTTCCAGCGAACGGTTGGCGAGCGGCACCTGGTAGACGTAGCGGGGCTGGACGTCACCGAATCCGGCGCCGCCGTCCTCGCCCTGCTGCCAGCCCATCTTGCGCAGCCGGTCGGCGACCTCGAAGGCGCGCGGCTCGATGTGTGTCGCCTCGACGTCGCGCAGCCGCTTGACGTCCGGGTCCTGGATACCGGCCTTGATCGCGGGGGCGTCCCAGCGACGGATGATCACCGGCGGGCCCATCTTCACGGTGAACGCGCCCTGCTGCTTGAGGTGCGCCAGCATGGGCTGGAGCCAGTCCTCCAGGTTCGGGGCGTACCAGTTGATGACCGGGCCCTCGGGCAGGTAGGCGAGGTACCGCTTGATCTTGGGGAGCTGGCGGTAGAGGACCAGGCCCACGCCGACCAGCTCACCGCTGGTGTCGAACCAGCCGAGGTTCTCCGAACGCCACTCGGACTTGACGTCTGCCCAGGCCGGGACCTGCATGTGGCTCGCCGCGGGCAGATTCTGGATGTACGCCAGATGCTGCTCTCGGCTGATGGTCCTCAGGGTCAGGCTCATGCGGGGCGCTCCTCGGCAGGTGTGTCCCCAGGGTCGGGGCTCCGGCTCTCGCGCCGAAGCCTACTGGGGAGCATCCCGTTCAGGCGTACGGGAGCCGCGTCCGCGCCCGCCCCGCCGGGCGGCGAGGGGGCCGCGGGCCACGGTGGAGGCGGCGCCCGCGGTGGGCGCCGCCTCGGGTGCGGAGCGGTCCGGAGGGGTCAGAAGAGGCCGCCGAAGGGGCCGCCGTGTGCGATGCCGATGTAGAGGCCGACGGCCGAGGCGCCGAGGCCGATGATCGTCATGAAGCGCTCACCGGTCGTGGACGAGACGAACTGGCTCCAGAGCCCCGTGGCGATGCCGACGATGCCGACCCAGGAGCTGACCAGGTGCAGGCCGGGCGCGAGGGTGGTGAACACGGCGATGGCGCCGAGCACCAGGGTGACGGTGGCCAGCGTGTTCTCGACGGGATGTGACCTGCCGTCGCTGTTGAGGAACGCGAGCCGGTTGCGCTGGGTCCTTACTGCCTGTGCCATGCGGCACCTCCCATGAGAGGCGGCGCGGTGTCGCGCCGCTCACACCCGATGTGTTCCAGATTGCGGGGCTTCGCGGTCGGATTTCAACCGGAAGCGTGGCAGCGGGTACGCTGTACGGTCTGCGCCCATCTCTGTCCGGATATCCCGGCAGGGCCGGCGCGGAACGCATCACGACCCTCCTGCCACGGAACGACCGTGGCCGCTGAGTCCAAAGGAGGTGGGTTCCACATGCGTCACTACGAGGTGATGGTCATCCTCGACCCCGATCTGGAGGAGCGCGCTGTCTCTCCCCTGATCGAGAACTTCCTTTCCGTCGTCCGTGAGGGCAACGGAAAGGTCGAGAAGGTCGACACCTGGGGCCGTCGTCGTCTCTCGTACGAGATCAACAAGAAGCCCGAGGGCATCTACTCGGTCATCGACCTGCAGGCCGAGCCTGCGGTCGTCAAGGAGCTCGACCGTCAGATGAACCTGAACGAGTCGGTCCTCCGGACCAAGGTCCTCCGTCCCGAGACCCACTGAACGCTTCGGCGTCAGCGGTAACCGGGTCCGAGTAGCAGCAACACCAGCAGCCAGCAGCACACCCGCCGAGAGGTTCCCCTAATGGCAGGCGAGACCGTCATCACGGTCGTCGGCAATCTTGTCGACGACCCCGAGCTGCGCTTCACCCCGTCCGGTGCGGCGGTCGCGAAGTTCCGCGTCGCGTCCACTCCCCGCACCTTCGACCGTCAGACCAATGAGTGGAAGGACGGCGAGAGCCTGTTCCTGACCTGCTCGGTGTGGCGTCAGGCGGCGGAGAACGTCGCCGAGTCCCTCACGCGGGGCACCCGCGTGATCGTGCAGGGCCGTCTCAAGCAGCGGTCGTACGAGGACCGCGAGGGCGTGAAGCGCACGGTCTACGAGCTCGATGTCGACGAGGTCGGCGCGAGCCTGCGCAACGCCACGGCCAAGGTCACCAAGACCAGCGGCCGCGGTGGCCAGGGCGGGGGCGGCTTCGGCGGCGGTCCGCAGGGCGGTGGCCAGGGTGGCGGCGGCTGGGGCGGCGGCCCCGGCGGCGGCCAGCAGCAGGGCGGCGGCGGGGCTCCCGCCGACGACCCGTGGGCGACCGGCGGCCCCTCCGGCGGCGGCCAGCAGGGTGGCGGCGGCGGTGGCTGGGGCGGTGGCTCCGGCGGCGGCTACTCGGACGAGCCGCCCTTCTAGGTCCGTGCGGCCGTCCGCGACGTTTCACGTGAAACGGCTCGGAATTCCGGCCCGCGGCCTCAGGGCGTCAGCACAAACTTCTTGAACTCACTGGAGAGAGACAATGGCGAAGCCGCCTGCTCGCAAGCCTAAGAAGAAGGTTTGCGTGTTCTGCAAGGAGAAGATCTCCTACGTCGACTACAAGGACACGAACCTGCTGCGGAAGTTCATTTCCGACCGCGGCAAGATCCGTGCCCGCCGAGTCACCGGCAACTGCACCCAGCACCAGCGCGACGTCGCCACGGCCGTGAAGAACAGCCGTGAGATGGCGCTGCTGCCCTACACGTCCACCGCGCGATAAGGGAAGGGTGACCGAGATATGAAGATCATCCTCACCCACGAGGTCTCCGGCCTCGGCACCGCCGGCGACGTCGTTGACGTCAAGGACGGGTACGCCCGCAACTACCTGGTCCCGCGCGGTTTCGCGATCCGCTGGACCAAGGGCGGCGAGAAGGACGTCGAGCAGATCCGCCGCGGTCGCAAGATCCGCGAGATCGCCACGATCGAGCAGGCCAACGAGGTCAAGGGCCAGCTCGAGGGCGTCAAGGTGAAGCTCGCGGTCCGCGCCGGCGAGGCCGGCCGTCTGTTCGGTTCCGTCACCCCGGCCGACATCGCCTCGGCGGTCAAGGCTGCCGGTGGTCCGGACATCGACAAGCGCCGCGTCGAGATCGGTTCGCCGATCAAGACCCTGGGCGCGCACCAGATCTCCGTGCGTCTGCACGCCGAGGTCTCCGCGAAGGTCGGCGTTGAGGTCGTCGCCGCCTGAGCTGGGCAGTAAATGCCGAAGGGCCGCATCCCGGGAACGGGGTGCGGCCCTTCGCCGTGTCCGGGGCGGCTCAGTCGCCCGCCTGGGCGCGCCGGTAGAGGGCGGCGATGTCCTCGTCGAAGTAGGCGGCGTACGAGACGTCGTCCTCGTCCCCGCCGCCGAGGTGGCCGCCGAGGACGCCGATGACCGTGCCGGTCTGGCTCTTGGGGTCGTAGTCGGCGAGCCAGGGGCTGCCGCTGGTGCCGCCCGCGAAGTCGTCGCAGTGGATGCGCATCTGCGTGCTGCTGTACTTCGTGGTGCGGTTCTGGCAGGAGATCGGGGTGTCCCGGCTGCTGGGGTAGCCGGTGACCTTGACCTCGTTCTCGAAGCCGCGGTCTATGCCGAGGGTGTTGCCGCCGAGGACGTCCTGGATCTGCTTGCCGCCCTTGCCGTCGAGGGTGAGGAAGGCGACGTCGAGGTCCTCGTCGTCGGAGGAGGACCAGCGGTGGTCGACGAAGATCTTCCGGACCTTCCACAGGCCGGTGGGTTCGTCGCCGTCGCGGTAGTCCGGGGCGAAGACGAGATCGTCGACCGGCTTTCCGGTCTCCGGGTCGAAGGCGCAGTGCGCGGCGGTGACCAGCATGTTCCGCCCGGGGCTCTGCACCACGCTGGCGGTGCAGAAGTGGTTGCCGCTGTCGTCCTTCTCGAAGACCGCGCCGATCCGGGCGTTCTCCTCCGTACGGCGCGGGGTGTAGGCGCTGCCGTCCGATGCGGGGGCGGTCGCCGCGGGGTCCTGGTCCTGGGGCGGCTCGTCACCGGTGCCGGATTTCCCGAAGCCGTTCGGCGCGGCGAGGGGCGATGGCGGCTCCTCGGTCGCATAACCCGTGAGGACGCCCGCCCCGATGACCACGAGCGTCAGGGGGAGCAGCGATTTCCAGGCAAGCGGGCGCACTCCGTCATTATCGGCAACGCTCCGAAGATCGGTAGTGGTTCAGCGGAAGGCGCCGGTCACAATCCACCGGCCGGAGCGTGCCCGGAGCCAGAGGGTGAGCATCCGGACGGTCATCATCAGGGCCATCGCCCACCACAGTGCCGTGAGCCCGCCGCCGAGCGCCGGGACGGCCAGCGCCGCGGGGGCGAACAGCGCGAGCGTCACCAGCATCGCCCAGGCCAGATACGGCCCGTCCCCGGCGCCCATCAGCACGCCGTCGAGGATGAAGACGATGCCGGAGACGGGCTGGGTGAGAGCGACGACCAGAAGAGTGGTGAGCAGCGGTCCGCGCACCGCGGGATCGCTGGTGAAGAGGGGGATGAACAGTGGCCGGGCGGCCACGACGAGGATGCCGAGGACGACGCCGGAGGCGATGCCCCACTGCACCATGCGGCGGCAGGCCGCCCTGGCGCCGTCCTCGTCGCCCGAGCCGAGGTAGCGGCCGATGATGGCCTGTCCGGCGATGGCGATGGCGTCCAGGGCGAAGGCCAGCAGCGACCAGAGGGTGAGGACGATCTGGTGGGCGGCGACCTCGGCGTCGCCCAGCCGGGCGGCGACCGCGGTGGCGATCATGAGTACGGCGCGGAGCGAGAGGGTGCGGACGAGAAGGGGCACGCCCGCCTGGGCACTGGCCCGGATCCCGGCGGCGTCGGGGCGCAGCGAGGCGCCGTGCCGGCGGGCGCCGCGGACCACCACGACGAGGTAGACGGCGGCCATGGCGCACTGGGCGATGACCGTGCCCCAGGCGGAGCCGGCGATGCCGAGCCCGGCGCCGTAGACCAGGCCGATGTTGAGGGCGGCGTTGGCCGTGAAACCGCCGATGGCGACGTAGAGCGGGGTGCGGGTGTCCTGGAGGCCGCGGAGGACGCCGGTGGCGGCCAGCACGACGAGCATCGCGGGGATGCCGAGGGCGCTGATCCGCAGGTAGGTGGTGGCGTACGGGGCGGCGGTGCCGGAGGCGCCGAACAGCTCGACGAGTGCGGGGGCGGTCGGCAGGACGGCGGCGATGACGGCGGCGCCGAGGAGGAGGGCGAGCCAGATGCCGTCCATGCCCTGCCGTATGGCGGCGGGCAGGTCGCCGGCGCCGACCCGGCGGGCGACCGCGGCGGTGGTGGCGTAGGCGAGGAAGACGAAGACGGAGACGGCGGTGGTCAGCAGCGCGGCGGCGACGCCGAGACCGGCGAGCTGCGGGGTGCCGAGGTGGCCGATGACGGCGCTGTCGACCATCACGAACAGGGGTTCCGCGACGAGGGAGCCGAAGGCAGGCAGGGCGAGTGCGATGATCTCGCGGTCGTGGCGGCGGGCGGAGCGCCGTGGCGTCGCGGGAGCCTGTGTCATGCGCACAATCTAATCTTCCACAGGTAATAGACGCAAGACGATTGTGATCCTTACTTTTCGCTGGACGGGGTGAGGGGATGCGCGTCTGAGGCGTCGATCATGAACAGGTTGTCGAAGTTTTTCTCCCCCACAGCCTATGGATGGTGAATCCGCAGGTCACAGGGGTGCGATCGGGTTGATTGTGTGCTTGTCCACAGTGGTTTCCCCCAGGCCGTGCACAGGAACGGGGGAGTTCTCCACAGCTGAGGGCCACTCATCCACACCGCCTGTGGATAACCAGATTGGCGGACGGTGCGTACGGGCCTACCGTTGACCGGCGCCCGCCACCTGTTTTCGGCCCGAGTGTCCAGTGAACTCGACGCGCCGTAACCGGAGTCGGGCGTCTCAATTGTCGGAGCCGTGCCGTAAGAAGGAAGAGGCACGGCGAGGTCCGCGCCGCGGACGGGAGGAGGTGCCGGGGTGAGCGTGGCAGAGCCCATGGACGACCCCTGGGCGGACTCCGGTCCGGGGGACCGGCTGCCGGCCGGCCGCTTCCGCCGGGGCGAGAGCAAGGGCCGCGGCCGCGGTGACCGCTCCGAGCGCGACGAGGAGGGCGGCTCCTGGTCCGGCGGCTTCGAGCGCGTCCCGCCGCAGGACCTGGACGCCGAGCAGTCCGTCCTCGGCGGCATGCTGCTGTCCAAGGACGCCATCGCCGACGTCGTCGAGGTCCTCAAGGGCGAGGACTTCTACCGCCCCGCCCATGAGCTGGTCTACCAGGCCATCCTCGACCTCTACGCCAAGGGCGAACCGGCCGACCCGATCACCATCGCGGCGGAGCTGACCAAGCGCGGCGAGATCGCCCGCGTCGGCGGCGCCTCCTATCTGCACACCCTGGTGCAGTCCGTCCCGACGGCGGCCAACGCGGAGTACTACGCCGAGATCGTCCACGAGCGAGCGGTGCTGCGCCGCCTGGTCGAGGCCGGCACCCGCATCACGCAGATGGGATACGCGGCGGACGGCGACGTCGACGAGATCGTCAACAGCGCCCAGGCGGAGATCTACGCCGTCACCGAGCAGCGGACCAGCGAGGACTACCTCCCGCTCGGCGACATCATGGAGGGCGCGCTCGACGAGATCGAGGCGATCGGCTCCCGCCAGGGCCAGATGACCGGCGTCCCCACCGGCTTCACCGACCTCGATGCGCTCACCAACGGCCTGCACCCGGGCCAGATGATCGTCATCGCCGCGCGTCCCGCCATGGGTAAGTCGACCCTCGCGCTGGACTTCGCCCGCGCCTGCTCGATCAAGAGCAATCTGCCGAGCGTGATCTTCTCCCTGGAAATGGGGCGCAACGAGATCGCGATGCGTCTGCTCTCCGCCGAGGCGCGGGTGGCGCTGCACCACATGCGGTCCGGTTCGATGACCGACGAGGACTGGACGCGGCTGGCCCGCCGGATGCCGGACGTGTCCGCCGCGCCGCTCTACATCGACGACTCGCCGAACCTCTCCATGATGGAGATCCGCGCGAAGTGCCGCCGCCTCAAGCAGCGCAACGAACTGAAGCTGGTGGTCATCGACTACCTCCAGCTGATGCAGTCGGGCGGCTCCAAGCGCGCCGAGAGCCGCCAGCAGGAGGTCTCGGACATGTCCCGAAACCTGAAGCTGCTCGCCAAGGAGCTGGAGCTCCCGGTCATCGCCCTCTCGCAGCTGAACCGTGGCCCCGAGCAGCGCACCGACAAGAAGCCGATGGTCTCCGACCTGCGTGAATCCGGCTCCATCGAGCAGGACGCGGACATGGTCATCCTGCTGCACCGCGAGGACGCCTACGAGAAGGAGTCCCCCCGCGCCGGCGAGGCGGACCTGATCGTCGCCAAGCACCGTAACGGCCCGACGGCCACGATCACGGTGGCGTTCCAGGGGCACTACTCGCGGTTTGTGGATATGGCGCAGACGTAGTCGTTGCCATCAGCCGTCACCGGGCGGGGCCGTCGCATCCACTGCGGCGGCCCCGTCGGCATTGAGGGCTCGGCGGACCGTTGAGCGGCGTAGTCACCAACCGGAGATCACGGCCCGCCCTTGGGGGATGGCGAGATCGAGCAGGCCGGGGAAGCGAGCGTCGAGATCGTCCCGGCGCAGCCGGTTCAGCCGTCGGGTCCCCTCGTCCCGTTGGTGGATCACGCCCGCTTCGCGAAGCGCCTTGAAGTGGCCGCTCTGGGTGGACTTGCTGACCGGTAGCGCGAACGTCGTGCAGGCCAGTTCGCCGTTGGGCCCGGCATCCGCGAGCCGGGCGACGATCGCCAGCCGGACCGGGTCGCTCAGCGCTGCCAGGACGGTGGTGAACCGCAGGTGGGCGCGGTCGGGGTGCACGAGCTTCGTCGCGGTACGGCTGGCCATGTCCGCAGCATAACCAAACATGTTCGGGGGTGGCGAACATCTGTTATGTTCGCGCTACTCGAACATGAGGTTGTGGAGGAACGCATGCCGCTCGATCGACTTTCCGCCGAGCACCGCTGCCGGCCACCGCGCCGCGACCGCAGGGCCGAGCCCTCGGGGTTACCGCGTACAGAGCAGGACACGGGTCCCGGGCCGATGGGCAGGTGGCGGTTCTGGGGTGCGGCCTATGCACTGTTGATCCTGCTCGCCGGCGCGACCCTGCCCACCCCGCTGTACCGGGGCTATGCGGCGCGGTTCGGCTTCTCACCGCTCGTCGTCACGCTGATCTTCGCGGCGTACGTCGTCACACTGATCCCTTCCCTGCTGGTGGCAGGCCCGCTGTCGGATGCGATCGGACGCCGGAAGGTGCTGCTGCCGGCGGTGGCCCTGGCCGCCCTGGGGTCGGTGGTCTTCGCCTTCGCGGCGGATACGGGGTGGCTTTTCGCGGCGCGCATTCTGCAGGGTGTAGCGCTCGGTGCGGCCTCGGGGTCGTTGACCGCAGCGCTGACGGAACTGGAACCGGGCGGCAACCGGCGCAAGGCGGCGCTGGTGTCCACCCTCGCCTCCGTGGCCGGCCTCGGCCTGGGTCCGGTGCTCGCCGGTCTCCTCGCCCAGTACGCCCCGGCGCCGTATGTGCTGCCGTTCGCGGTGGAGGTCGTGCTGTTGGTACCGGCGGCAGCAGTGATCATCGCGCTGCCGGTGACCCGTTCCACGGCCCGCCGGCGGCCCCGCCGCCCCGGGATCCCCGCCGCGATGCGGGCCACCTTCGCCACCAGCGGGACCGCCGGCTTCCTCGCGTTCGCCGTGATCGGGCTGTTCCTGACCCTCATCCCCACCTACGTGACCACCCTGTCGGGCAGCAGCAACCTCCTGTGGGGCGGCGCGGCCGTGGCCCTGATGCTGATCTGCTCCGCCCTCGCCCAACTCGTCGGCTACGGCCGGCCGGCCCGGACCCTGGAGCTGCTCGGCCTTCCGCTGCTGGCCACCGGCCTGGTGCTGCTCGCTCTCGCGGGCGCCCTGGCCTCGTCGGCGCTGCTGATCACCGCGACGGTGGTCGCCGGTGTCGGCCAGGGGTGGGCGTTCCTCGGCGGCCTCACCGCCGTCAGCCAGGCAGCTCCGCCCCACCGTCAGGCCGAGGTGCTGTCCAGCTTCTACGTGATCATCTACCTCGGGGTCGGCCTGCCCGTCATCGGAGTCGGTTTCCTCGCCACCGTCGCCGGACTTCTTGCCGCGGTGCAGTACTTTGCCGCCGCGGTCGCTCTCCTCTGTATGACGGTGCTGGCCGTTCGCGTCCGAGCACGTCACCGCGCCCCGGCCACCGTCCCACCGGCATCCGGCACCGCCGGAGACTGACACCCGGTCACCGGGACTCCCGCTGCGCATGAGGTGCTCACCGCCCTTCTCCGCCAGGCCATGGCCGACCGAAGCGCCGTGGACGACGCGGACCGGGTGTCCCGGTGCGCCCCGGTGAGGAAGAGTGGACGCGGCGGCGGGCCGGGCCGGGTCCGCCGGTTGGCCGCTGTCGAGGAGGAGCATGTCCACCGTGCCGTCCGAGGGTTCGGGTCCTGAGTCCGTCCGTGTGTCGGGAGGCGGGGCCGTAGCGGCCCTTCCCGGGGACGAGGAATTCGCCGGGCTGTTGCCGGAGACCCGGCGGGAGTTGGCGTACCGGCTCGCGGTCGGGCAGCGGGAGGGGCGGGCGCCGTCCGTGGTCGGGGCGGTGGTGCGGGGTGGCCGCATGGTGTGGAGCGGGGTGCGGGCGGCGGATCCGCCCGCGTCGTACGGCACCGTGCAGTACCGCATCGGCTCGCTCACGAAGACCTTCGTCGCGGTGCTGGTGCTGCGGCTGCGCGACGAGGGCGTACTCCGGCTGGACGATCCGTTGGGGCGTCATCTCGACGGGACCGAGGCGCCCGACGCGACGATCGGGCAGCTGCTGGCGCACCGGTCCGGGCTCGCCGCCGAGCCGCGCGGCCCCTGGTGGGAACGGACCGCGGGCACGCTGCGTCCGGAGCCCGCGGACCTCTTCGGCGACCGTCCGCAGCGCCTGCCGGCCGGTGTCCGCCACCACTACTCGAACCTCGGCTACGCGCTGCTGGGCGCGCTCGTCGAACGGCACCGGGACGGCCGCTCCTGGGACGACGTGCTGCGCGCGGAGGTGCTGGAGCCGCTCGGCATGAAGGAGACGACGACGCGGCCCCGGGAGCCGCACGCGCGGGGTTGGGCGGTGCACCCGTGGGCCGACGCGCTGCTGCCGGAACCGGCGCACGACACGGGGCTGATGGGCCCGGCAGGTCAGCTGTGGTCCACGGTGGAGGATCTGTGCCGGTGGGCGGCGTTCCTGCTGCGCGGTGACGAACGGGTGCTGTCCGCGGCGAGCCTCGCGGAGATGCGGGTCCCCGCGGTGCCGCCGGAGGGCGACGGCTGGGACGCGGGGTACGGCCTGGGCCTGCAACTGGCGCGGACGAGCCCTCGTACGGCGCCGGACGGGACGGCGCAGGCGCCGGGCGGGCGGCTGTCGGCCGGGCACAACGGGTCGATGCCCGGCTTCCTCGCCTCGCTGTGGTGCGACCCTGACCAGGACCTCGCCGCCATCGCGCTGGCCAACTGCACACACGGGCCCTCCATCTCCGGGATCGCCACCGGTCTGCTGGAGACCGTGGCCGACCGCGAACCGCGCATCCCGGAGCCGTGGCGGCCACTGTCGGGACCGCTGGACGAGGAGCTGCTGGCGCTCACCGGCCCCTGGTACTGGGGCGCGAACCCGTTCGCACTGCGGCTGCGCGAGGCGCGGTGGCTGGAGCTGTCACCTCTCTCCGGCACCGGCCGCGCCTCACGGTTTCACGTGAAACCGGACGGCACCTGGACCGGCCTCGATGGCTACTACGCGGGCGAGACGCTCCGCGTGGTGCGCGACGCCGACGGGTCCGTCAGCCATCTCGACCTGGGAACATTCGTCCTCACCCGGGGCCCGTACGCACCGCAGGCACCGGTGCCGGGCGGTGTGGATCCGGAGGGCTGGCGGGTCTGACTCCTGCCGGTTGTGGGACCCGCACAGGTCGCCTGTGCGGGCCACCATCAGGTGTCTCGGGCCCGTACGGCGGGGGTGGCAGGCCCGGACGTACAGTCGAGCGAGACGTCAGGAGCCGCGCCACCGTGCGGCTCGCTACCGCTGGAAGGCCACTGTGACTGCCGTGACTGCGAATGCCGAAGCCCCGGTTCTGCTGGATCTGCCGCCGCTCGACGCGGCCCGCTTCGCGCGGATCGAGGACAAGGTCGCCGCGCTGATGCGGACCCGCTGCGATGTCGTGGCGACGCAGGGGGAGGCGCTGCTGCCGCTGGAGGCGTGCATCCGCTCGGCGGTACGGCCCGGGAGCACGGCGCTCAACATCATCACCGGCCCGTACGGCGAGACCTTCGGCGGCTGGCTGCGGTCCTGCGGCGCCGAGGTGGTGACAGTGAGCGCACCGTTCACCGGAGCGGTCACCCCGGAGCAGGTCGCGGAGGCGCTGCGGGAGCACCCGGAGATCACTTTCGTCAGCCTGGTGCATGCGGAGGCGGCGACCGGCAACACCAACCCGGTGGCGGAGATCGGCGCCGTGGTGCGGGAGCACGGCGCGCTGCTGATGCTGGACGCGGTGGCCTCGGTGGGCGCCGAGCCGCTGCTCACCGACGAGTGGGGCGTGGACCTCTGCGTGATCGGCGGGCAGAAGGCGCTGGCGGGCCCGGCGGGCGTCTCCGCGGTGTCGGTCAGCGCCCGCGCCTGGGGGCAGATCGAGGCCAATCCGCAGGCGCCCCGGCGCTCGTACCTTTCGCTGCTGGACTGGAAGCACCGCTGGATCGACGGTGGCCGTACCGCACTCCCGCACGCCCCGGCCCAGCTGGAGATGCTCGCCCTGGAGCAGGCCGTCGACCGCGTCGACGCCGAGACGCTGGACACGGCCATCGCCCGGCACCGCGCGGCGTCGGCCGCCACCCGGGCGGGCATCCGGGCGCTGGGCGGGCTCACCCCGTACGTGACCCGCGACGAGGACGCGGCCCCGGCGGCGACCACCCTCCGGACGCCGGACGGGCTGGACGCCCGCGAGGTGGTAGAGGCTGCGCTGACGGCCGACGGCACTGTCCCGGTCCAGGCTGCGGCGGGGGCGCTCGCCACGGAGATGATCCGGGTGAACCACTACGGCCGGGCCGCTGATCTCTCCGTGGTGCAGTCCTCGCTGGCGGCGCTGGCCGCCGGGCTGGAGGCCCATGGCGTGACGGCCGACGCCACGGCGGCGACCGAGGCTGCCGAGTCCGCATGGCGCGAGGCGCTCGCCGCCTGACGCGGAGCGGCAGTGCCTCCCTGCGAGGCGCCGGCCGGTGATGAACCCCGAGGGGTGGGGGGGGGGTTTCCTGGGAAAAAGGCACCACCCCCCTTTGGTGGGGGGGGGGGGGGGGGGGGGGAGGGAAACCCCCCCCTGCAGGAAGAAAGTTGTGGGGAGGGG